>NZ_FTMI01000002.1:0-869000 GCF_900155925.1 Cellulosimicrobium funkei | reverse complement strand
GATGACATCATCTTCCGAAATCAACCAAAGGAATCCCAGACACAACCAACCCAACCACCCGGACGGGCAACCAGGCCAGCCATGCCACAGGGACAGAAAATTGGCATTGACTAACAAGCACACTGTTGAGTTCTCAAACAACCGACACACACCGCCTCCGACCTCGTTCCCGAGGCCCTTGCGCGGGGCGCTTCCTTCGTTCTGAATCCTACCAGACCCGGCCGTTCGTCCCGGACCGGTGAAAACCGGATTTCCGTTCAGAAATGTACCTGATCCAGACACCCTCACCGTACTCACGGCGCAGCACTGTGCTCCGAGAAATCTGGTGGGAGTTTCGCCCGGGGGACCAGCCACTTCGCATCTGCTCCGAAGAGCTGTGCCGTGGTGTCTGTTCCTCCCTGCCGGGCGACCTCGAGAACATTACGGGGTCGCGGGCCAGGAGGTCAACTCGCTCCCTCGTGACCCGGCTCACCCGGCTCACCCGTCGCCGCCGCTCGCGCGCGCTCCCCCAGGACGCGCACGGCGTCGCGCAGCTCGGGCGGCCCGACGACGTCGAACGGCACGTCGAACATCGCGCACCGGGCCGCGAGCCCGCCCCAGGACCAGGAACCGGTCGTCAGGCGGCACCGTCCCTCCCCCGCCGGCTCGACGACCGCGTCCGCGCCCGCCCACCGCGCCACCGACGCGGCGTCCGCGTGGAGCTCGACCGTCCCGCGCACCGGGTAGCTGGTCGTGGCGAACCGCTCGACGACGAACGCCGCGACGTCGGGCGCCGGCAGCGCGCGCGGCGCGAACCGTGCCCCCGTGCCCTCGCGCGGGACCATCCGGTCGACGCGGAACGTGCGCCAGTCCTCCCGGTCGACGTCCCACGCGACGAGGTACCACCGCCCGCCCCACGTCGCGAGGTGGTGCGGCTCCGCGCGCCGCGGGGCGCGGAACCCGGCGCCCTCCGGAGCACCCGGCGCGTGGAGCACCTCACCGGTGCCGCCGTCGTAGTCGAACCGGAGCACGCGTCGTTCGCTCGCCGCCGTCCCGACGGCGACGAGCACGTCGGGACGCACGGTGGGGAGCTCCTGCTCCCGGCGCCCCGGCACGGCGGTCACCTCCAGGGCGTCGATCCGCGTGCGCAGCCGCGCGGGCATCACCTGTCGGATGGTCGCGAGCGCCCGGGCCGCGGCGTCCTCGACGCCGGGCAGCGTGCCCGTGCGCAGGGCGACCGCGACGGCGACGGCCTGCTCGTCGTCGAACAGGAGGGGCGGCACGTCCGCCCCGGCGTCGAGCCGGTACCCGCCGTCGGGGCCCTTGGTCGCGCGCACCGGGTAGCCCAGCGTGCGCAGCCGGTCCACGTCGCGCCGCACGGTGCGCGGGCTGACCTCCAGGCGCTCCGCGAGCGTGGCCCCCGGCCAGTCGCGGCGCGCCTGGAGCAGCGAGAGCAGCCGCAGCAGTCGTCCTGAGGTCTCGAGCATGACTCCAGCGTCGCACGAGGTAGAGGACCGGACCTGTCCGCTACCCGGAGCAGAGTCGTCCCCGACGCACGCACCGCACCCAGGAGGAGCACCGTGATCCGGACCAGAGCACTGACCAAGGACTTCGCCGTCGGGCGGGACGAGAGCCGCACCGTGCACGCCGTGCGGGGCATCGACCTCGACGTCGCGCCGGGCGAGCTCGTCGCCGTCCTCGGCCCCAACGGGGCCGGCAAGACGACCACCCTGCGCATGCTCACCACGCTGACCCGGCCGACGTCGGGCACCGCCACCGTCGCGGGACACGACGTCGTCGCCGAGCCGGACGCCGTCCGCCACCGCATCGGGTACGTCGGGCAGGGCAACGGGGCCGGGCACGCGCAGCGGGCCGTCGACGAGCTCGCGAGCCAGGGCCGCATCCATGGCCTGGACCGCCGGACCGCCCGGCGACGCGCCGACGAGCTGCTCGACTCCCTCGAGCTCACGGCGCACGGCACCCGCAAGGTGTCCGACCTCTCCGGCGGGCAGCGCCGCCGGCTCGACGTCGCCATGGGCCTAGTGCACGCGCCGTCGCTCCTCTTCCTCGACGAGCCGTCCACGGGTCTCGACCCGCACAACCGCGCGAACCTGTGGGAGCACGTCCTGCGCATGCGCGACGGCGCCCGCGCGACGACGGGCGAGCCCATGACGATCGTCCTCACGACGCACTACCTCGACGAGGCCGACACCATGGCCGAGCGGGTCGTCGTCGTCGACCACGGGCGCGTCATCGCCGACGACACGGCCGCGAACCTCAAGGCCGAGCTCGCCGGGGACCGCGTCCTCGTGACGCTCGCGCCGTCGGGCGGTCGCGCGCGCGACGACGCCGCCCACCTCACCGCGCTGGCCCGCCGCGTCGAGGGCTTCCGCGAGGTGGCCCGCACGCCCGAGGGCGCGGACGCCGTCGGGCCTGACGCCGAGCCCGACACCGGGCCGGAAGCCCGGCCCGGCAGCGCACCCGCGCTCGAGATCCGCGCCGAGCGGGGCGACGCCTACCTGCCCCGGCTGCTGCGCGCGGCGGACGCCGCAGGGATCGCCGTCGACACCGCCCAGGTGCGCCGGCCCACGCTCGACGACGTCTTCCTCGCCCTCACCGGGCGCAGCCTGCGCGAGACGGGCGCCACCACGGGCGCCGACGCCCACCCCACCGAGAGGACCGCAGCATGAGCACCGTCACCACGACCCCGACCATGCCGCGCACGGCACCGAGCCGCGCGCACGCCCCGCGCCGCGGCCTCGCCGCCTTCGCCCGCGACACCGGCATCGTGCTCGTGCGCGAGCTGCGGCCCGTGCTGCACGACCCGTTCTCCGTGCTCTTCGGGCTCGTCCAGCCGATCGTCTTCCTCGCGCTGTTCGGACCGCTCCTCGTCGGGTCGCTCGGCGGCACGACGACCGGCCAGGAGGTCCTGGGCGGCAACGTCTGGCAGTGGTTCGTGCCGTCGATCCTCGTCATGACGACGCTGTTCGGGACGTCCACGACGGGCGCGAACCTCCTCGTCGAGCTGCAGACGGGGGCGCACGAGCGGATGCTCGTCGCGCCGCTGTCGCGCGCGTCGCTCCTCGTCGGGCGCGCGCTCAAGGAGATGGTCCCGATCGTCGCGCAGTCCGTCGTCGTGGTGCTCGTCATGCTGCCGTTCGGCTTCGAGCTGCACCCCGCCGGCGCCGTCGTGGGGCTGGTGCTGCTCGCCGTCTTCGGCGTGGGGATCGGCTCCCTCAGCTACGCGCTCGCGCTCGCCGTCCGCAAGCAGGACTGGATGTTCTGGGTCGTGCAGCAGACGCTCGTCTTCCCGCTCATGATCCTGTCCGGCATGCTCCTGCCGCTCGAGACCGGACCCCGCTGGATGCAGGTCGCGTCCGACGTCAACCCGCTGCGCTACGTGGTCGACGCCGAGCGGGCGCTCTTCGCGGGCGACCTCACGGCGTCCGCCGTCGCGTGGGGGTGGGTCGCCGCCGTCGTGACGGCCGCCGTCGGGCTCGCCGTCGGGATCCGGACCATGGTGCGGACGACCGACTGAGCACGGGAGCGCTTCGGCCCGGCCCTCCAGCCCCGGGTCACCCGGGGGACTGTGTCGTCGCCGGGGCGAGATGCGAGAAGTGGCCCCTGCGGCGAGTCCGTCAGGGGCCACTTCTCCCGTCTCACGCCAGGAGCGGTCCCGGCCGGCGGGCTCAGGCGGTGTGCTCGCGGAAGGCGTCGGTGAGCGTGGGGCCGTCGTCGGTGCCCAGGCGCCAGACGCTCCAGCCGTCGGCGGTGTGGGTGCCGGAGACCGCGACCGCGGCGAGGTCCGGGTGGCGGAACCGGGCGCCGTCGGACAGCTCGATGAAGCCGTCGGGCTGGAGCACCGCCTCGAAGCGCTGCCCGCGCCGGGGCCGCGACCAGACGAGCTGGCGCGGGGCGCCGAACGCGCGGGCGAGCGCGACGAGGTCCGGGTCGTCCTCGGGGCCGAGCGGCAGGTCGGCCGCGGGCGGGGACGGCACCGGCGCGACGTCGCGGCTCCTCGACGGGAGGTCCGGCCCCGTGCCGAGGTCGACGGGCGGGTGGTACGACAGCGGGTCGTACGGGCGCTCCTGCGCCGGGCTGCGCTGGTCGCCGTACTCGTGCGTGAGGTACGACTCGCGCGTCCGGATCGACTCCCGGGTACGGATCGACTCGCGCGTGAGGATCGAGGTGCGCGGGGCCGGCGCCTCGTCGGCGCCCTCGACCGGGCGGCGGTCGGCCCAGGCCGTCGGCGCGGGCTCGGGCGCCGTGCGCGCGGTGAGCGGGTCGTCCAGGGGCACGAAGTCGAGCACGGGCGGCTCGGCGCGGCGCGGCTCGTCCGTCGCGGCGAGGGGGGCGAGCTGGCCCGTCTCGTCGGCCGACGTCGGCGCGACGCCGTAGGTGGTGCGGGGCTCGAGCTCGGCGGCCCGGCGGCGCTCCGCCCGGGACCTCGCGGCCTGACGCGTCACCACGGGAAACTTGCCGGTCAGGGCTCGGCCCACGGCGACGCCGTCCGCGAAGTCGGAACCGGGGGCGACGGCACGGCCCCGCGGGGGCTCGGGTGCCGCGGGTGGCGCGGGGTTGTCGCGCGTCATCGCGAGCGGGGACACGTCGACGAAGCGGCGGCCGTCGGCCCCGTGGACCACGCCGAGGCGCAGCACCGCGACCGGCGAGCCGGGCTGGCGCAGGAAGTCGAGCGCGTCCTGGATGCCGGGCGCGGCGCTCGAGCAGATGACGATGAGGCGCGCGCCCGTGGCGCGCGCGGTTGCCTGCGAGC
This sequence comes from Cellulosimicrobium funkei, assembly GCF_900155925.1. Taxonomy (NCBI): domain Bacteria; kingdom Bacillati; phylum Actinomycetota; class Actinomycetes; order Micrococcales; family Promicromonosporaceae; genus Cellulosimicrobium; species Cellulosimicrobium funkei. Next base: position 864,247 of record NZ_FTMI01000002.1, on the reverse strand, counting down.
GCGTGAGGGGCACGTTGTCGTAGAACGCGGCGACGTCCTGCTGGAAGCGCGACGCGCCGCCCGTGTAGCGCGCGGCGAGCTCGGCGCGCGTGAGGCGACCGGCGCGGCCCGCGTGGTTGAGCGCCGCGGTCAGGGCCTCCTCGGTGAGCTCGGCCGTGACCTCGATGACGACCGGGAGCCCCGCCGCGTCGAGCGCGAGGAGGTGCGGCTCGTCGTCGGACGTGCCCTGCGCGACCGGGAAGATCTGCTCGCCCAGCAGTCCCTCGAGGTTGCCGTCCACCACCCGCTGCGCGTCCGTCCCGAATGCTCCTGCCTGCTGGGGCGGCTGGACCAGTACGGGACGCTCGGCGTCCACCTCGAAGAGGGGCATCGGGGGTTCTCCTGCAGCAGCGGAAACGCGACCTGGGCGGGGGCGTATGCGCCATAGCCTACGGGGGCGGGTCAAGTCCCTCGAAGCGGGCGAACCGGTGCGCAAGGGCCGTCCGGCCCCGCCCTCCGGCCCGGGCGTCACCCGCCGGTCAGGCGTGGCCGGTGTCCTCCGACTCGGCCGCGAGCCGCTCCTCGACGCGCTCGACCTTGCCCGTGAGCTCGCCCGTGCGACCCGGGCGGATGTCGGCCTTGAGAACCAGCGACACGCGGTGACCGCCCGCGCCGACGGCCTCGGTCGCACGCTGGATCACGGGCATGACGACGTCCCAGTCACCCTCGATCTCGGTGAACATCGACGTGGTGCGGTTCGGCAGGCCCGACTCGCGGACGATGCGGACGGCCTCGGCGACGGAGTCCGCGACGGACTCGCCGGCACCGAGCGGGGCGACGGAGAAGGCGAAGACGGCCATGGGTCCATCGTGGCACGGCGCCGCGCCACGGGCCGGGGCACCGGGACTCCCCGAGGGGACCGTGCTCCGACGTAGGCTCGTCGTCGTGACAGCAGAACACCGCACCGACCGCGTCACCGTGCTCGCGGGCGGGGTCGGCGGGGCCCGCCTCGCGCACGGTCTGGACCTCGCGGGGACGGACCTCACGGTCGTCGTCAACGTGGCGGACGACGTCGAGCTGCACGGGCTGTGGATCTCGCCCGACCTCGACACCGTGACGTACACGCTCGCCGGTCTCGCGGACGAGGAGCGCGGCTGGGGCGTCGTCGGGGAGACGTACGCGGCCCTGGAGGCGATGGGCCGGCTCGGCGAGGACACGTGGTTCACGCTCGGCGACCGCGACCTCGCGACGCACGTCGTGCGGACGGCCCGGCTGCGCGCGGGCGCGCCGCTGTCCGACGTCACGGCGCAGCTCACGGCCGCGCTCGGCGTCCGGGGGCGCGTGCTGCCCGTGACCGACGACCGCGTCGCGACGCTCGTCGACACGCCCGCCGGGCGCCTGGGGTTCCAGGAGTACTTCGTGGGCCGCCGGCACGCGGACGACGTGCTCGGTCTCGTCTACGACGGCATCGACGCCGCGCGCCCGGCGCCCGGGGTGCTCGACGCGGTGACCGGCGCCGACGTCGTCGTGGTCGCGCCGTCGAACCCGTTCCTGTCGGTGGAGCCGGTGCTGGGCGTCGCGGGCGTGCGGGAGGCGCTCGCCGGGACGTCGGCGCGACGCGTCGCGGTGAGCCCGATCGTGGGCGGTCGCGCGCTCAAGGGCCCGGCGGCGCAGATCCTCACGACGCTCGGGCACGAGGTCTCCGCGCTCGGCGTCGCGCGCCTCTACGTGGGCCTGGTCGACGTCATGGTCATCGACGACCACGACGCGCACCTCGCGGACGCCGTCCGCGCGCTCGGGATGGACGTCGTCGTGACGGACACGGTCATGGGCGGCGCCGAGGGCCGCGAGCGCCTGGCGCGCACGCTGCTGCGGTCGGCGGCGGTCGTACGTGGGTGACCTCGTGCGGCCCGACGGCGGCCCTCGCCCGGGCGCCCCGGGCCCGAGGCGCGTCGTGGCGGTCGTGCCGCTGCGCGACGGGTCGTCGGGGAAGTCGCGGCTCGCGCACGTGCTCGACCCCGCGTCGCGCAGCAGGCTGATCGGCGTGCTCGCGCGGCACGTCGTGGGGACGCTGCTCGCGAGCGACGGCGTCGAGCGCGTGGTCGTCGTGACGTCCGACCCGCGGTTCACGTGGCGGGCGCTGCGGGACGTCGTGGTCGACGAGTCCGCCGACGCGGCGCACGCCGCGTCCGACGACCTGCCCCTGCTGACCGCCGACGCCGACCGGCTGCGCATCGTGCTCCAGCCCGCGGACCGGCCCGGTCTGGACGCGGCGGTCGAGCTGGGCCGGGAGATCGCGGAGGAGGCCGCGGCGCAGGACGCGGCGGCCCCGGGCCCGGTGCGGCTCCTCGTCGCGCACGCCGACCTCCCGGCGCTCACGACCGCGGACGTGGCGGCGCTGCTCGCCGAGGACGCCCCCGTCGTCGTCGCGACGGACCGGGTCGGCGCGGGCACGAACCTGCTCGTCCTCGGACCCCCGGCTTCCGCGCCGTCGAGCACGACCGCGGTCTCGGGAACCGGCGCAGGACGCCAGGAACCTCGCGCTCGGCCCGACGGCGGTCCCGGCGGAGGGGGGTTCCGGTTCCGGTTCGGGCCGGGCAGCCGCGCGGCGCACGTCGCGGAGGCCGAGCGGCTCGGGCTGCGGGCCGTCGTCGTGCAGCGGCCCGGGACCGCCGTCGACCTGGACACGCTGGACGACTGGGGCGAGCTGCCCCCGCCCGTGCGGGCCGCCGTCGGGCTGCACGTCCCGGCGCTGCGCGACCACGACGCCTGACGGCGGTCGTCACCGCGGTGACGACCGGCCTCCCCAGCGGCTGCGGTGCACGACGTCGTCGAGCGGCTTGCGCGCGCGACGGCGCGGCGAGCCCGTGGCCGCCCGGTCGGCGGGGTGCCCGACGGCGACGGCCCCCGTCGGCGCGTACGCGTCGGGGATGCCGAACGCCGCGCGCAGGCGCCCGACCTCGCCCGGCGCGACGCCGAAGAAGCACGCGCCGAGCCCTTCGTCGACGGCGGTCTGGAGCATGAGCAGCGCCGCCATCCCGGCGTCGACGTGCCAGTACGGCACGGCCCAGCGGTTCTCGTCGCGGTCCGCCCAGCCCTTGTCGTCCTCGGCGTACCGATCGAGGTAGACGTCCTTCGACGTGAGGACCACGACGAGCACGGGCGCGGTGCGCATCCCGGCGAGCCACGCGCTCATGCTCCGCTCGGGCTGCTCGGGCGAGGTCGCGGACCAGAAGCGCGCGACGTCGTCGGGCTCGGTGAGCACGAGGAACGACCACCCCTGCGCGAACCCCGCGCTCGGCGCGCGGACGGCGTTGCGCACGAGGCGGTCGACGGCGTCCGGGTCGACCGGCTCGTCGGTGAACCGGCGCACCATGCGCCGGCGTCGGACGACGTCCTGGAACTCCACGCGGCCCCCTCGGCACGGTCCGGGATCAGGTCCCCGCACCCTATCCGGCGACGCGCCGCGTCATCCGCAGCTCGAGGAGGCGGGGGTCGCTCGGGAGGGGCTGGGTCTCGCCGGTCGGCGCGAAGCCTGCGCGCTCGTAGAGGCGGAGCGCGGGAGCGTTGGTCGCGGTGACCCAGAGCGCGAGCGTGCGCGCGCCGAGCCCGGCCGCGAGGTCGTCGGCGCGCGCCAGGAGCGACGCCGCCACACCGCTCCCCCGCGCGCCGGGCTCGACCCACACGGACACGAGCTCGGCCACGGTCGGGTCGTCGGGCGAGGGAACGACGGCCGCGACCCCGACCACGGGACCGGGCGACCGGCCGCTCCCGGGCGGGGCGCCGTCGTCGGACTTGCCGCGGTCGCCAGGCGGGCCGCCGTCGAACGTCGTCCGCGCCAGGAGCGTGCGCCCCTGCGCCGCGCGCTCTCGCCACACGTCGTCGGGGAAAGCGACCTCGCGCGCGAGGGTCGAGCCGAACGCGGACGGCGCGTCCGCGAGCGCCCGCAGGCGGACGTCCCGCAGGTCGCGCCAGTCGTCCGGCCGGGTGCGCTCGACGAGCGTGGTGGGCATCGGCCCATCGTGGCAGCCCGGCCCGGCGTGGATGCGCCGGGCCGGGCCGCTCGGCCGGCTCAGGCCGCGTCGAGGCGCGCGCGCAGCTCGGGGTCGAGCTCCAGGTCGACCGCGCCGAGGAGGTCGTCGAGCTGCTCGACCGTGCTGGGCCCGACGACCGGGACCACCGGGTGCTCGCCGCCGAGGAGCCACGCGAGCGCGACCTGGTTCGGCGTCGCGCCGAGCTCGCCCGCGACCTCGTGCAGGAGGCGGATCCGCTCGCGCGTGGTCGGGTGGTCGAACCCGTCCCAGAGCGGCTTGTCCCGGCGCACGTACGCGCCCTGGAGGATCGGCGAGTAGGCGGTGACGGCCAGCGGCGGGCGGCCCTCGACGCCTGTGGACGCCGCGTAGTCGAGCAGCTCGTACGACGCCCAGTTGTGCCGCCCGGGCTCGGGCGTCGGGTAGGCGTAGGTGTAGTTCTGCTGGACGAGCCCGTAGGGCGCGACGCCCTGGCGCAGCGCCTCCTCGCGCGCCTCGACGACGCGCCACAGCGCGACGTTCGAGATGCCCGTGATGCCGACGACGCCCTCCGCCTGGAGCTTGCCGAACGCGCCCACGGTCTCGGCGAGCGGCGTCCCGTGGTCGTCGACGTGCCCGTACAGCACGTCCAGGTGGTCGACGCCGAGGTGGCGCAGGCTCTCGTGCGCCTCGTCCGCGACGACGTCGGCGCCGAGCCCCTGGAAGTTCGTCGGCTCGACGTTCCGCAGCGGCAGGGCCGGGTCCTTCTTGGCCGCGCCGAGCTTCGTCGCGATCCGGACCTCGTCGCGCGCGCCGCGGCTCGCGAGCCAGCGGCCGAGCAGGTCCTCGCTGTCGCGGCCGTGGCCGCCGGCCCAGAAGCTGTAGTTGTTCGCGGTGTCGACGAACGTGCCGCCCGCCTCGCGGTAGCGGTCGAGGATCGCGAACGACGTGTCCTCGTCGACGCGCGTGCCCATGTTCATCGTGCCGAGGCACAGGGTCGACACCTCGAAGGAGGTGCGTCCGTCGCCGATGGTGCGGTACCGCATGGTGGTCTCCCTGGGTCTGCCGGTGGTCCGAGCGGTCCGTGGCGGACCGTGGTCTCGGTGACGTGCTCCACGCTAGGGAGGCATCGGCACGGGTGTACGGTCCGATGCCATGGCCGTCGACCAGACCAATCTGCCGTCCGACCGCCCCGGGCCGACGGCGGCGCTCGCCTGGGAGGCCCTGCTCGACCTGGGCGCGGGGCCGGGGTCGCGCGTCGAGCGGCTCGAGCGCGCGGTCCGCGACGCCGTGCACGCCGGCCGCGTCCCCGTCGGCGCGGCGCTGCCGCCGAGCCGACAGCTCGCCGAGTCGCTCGGGGTGTCGCGGTGGGTCGTCACGGAGGCGTACGGCCAGCTCGTCGCCGAGGGCTTCCTCGAGGCGCGCACCGGCTCCGCGACCCGCGTCTCCGCCGCAGCCGGCGCCCGCTCGACGAGCCCGAGGGGAACGAGCGCGCTGGGCGAGCGGCCCCCGAGCCTGGTGGGAACGACGGTGTGCGCGGGTCGTGGCGGGCCTGGCGGGAGCCGCGAGGAACGAGCGCCGGACGGTAGACCCGCGCGCGCCGTCGTGGACGCCGGGCGGACCGACACCGGCAGGACCCACGCCGCGCGCGCCCGGTTCGACCTCGCGCCGGGCGTCCCCGATCTCCGGCACGTCCCGCGCGACGCCTGGCTCCGCGCGGCACGCGAGGCGCTCGGCACGTCCGGCGGGACGGCGTCGAACGACGACCTCGGGCAGCCCGCCCCCGCCGGGCACCCGTACGCGCGCGCCGTCGTCGCCGGCCACCTGCGCCGGGCGCGCGTCGTCACCGGGCCGGACGACGCCGTCGTGCTGACGCGCGGCGCGACGGACGGCATGGCGCGCGTCGCCGCCGCGCTCGTCGAGGCGGGCCACACGCACCTGCTCGTCGAGGACCCGAGCTGGTCGGTGCTGCGCGACATCGCGGCGCGCGCCGGTCTCACCCCCGTCCCGGTCCCCGTGGACGCCGGGGGCGCGGACGTCGGCGCGCTCGTCGACGCGTCCCGGCGGACGGGCGCGCGGGCCGCGCTCCTCACGCCCGCGCACCAGTTCCCCACCGGCTCCGCGCTCGCACCCGAGCGGCGCGAGGCCGTCCTCGCCTGGGCGCGGGACGTCGACGGCGTCGTCGTCGAGGACGACTACGACGCCGAGTTCCGCTACGACCGCCGGCCCGTCGCCGCGCTCCAGCAGCTCGACCCCGACCGGGTCGTGCTGCTCGGCTCGGTGAGCAAGACGATGAGCCCCGCGTTCGGCGTCGGGTGGATGGTCGTGCCCGCCCGCTGGCGCGAGTCCGTCGCGCGCGCGGCCGCCCCGCACGGCCCGACGGCGGCCCCGTCCACCGTCGACCAGCTCGCGTTCGCGCGGCTCGTCGCGTCCGGCGGCTACGACCGGCACCTGCGCGCCGCGCGCGGGCGCTACCGCCGCCGTCGCGACGCCGTGCTCGACGCCCTCGCCCGCGAGCTGCCCGGCGCCGCGGTGCGCGGCATCGCGGCGGGGATGCACGCGCTGCTGTCCCTGCCGGGCTCGCCCGACGACCCCGCGCCCGACGCCGCGCACGTCGTGCGCGAGGCCGCGCGGCGCGAGGTGACCGTCGTCGACCTGCGCCGCTACCAGGTGCGCCCCGCCGAGCGGTCGACGACCCTCGTGCTCGGGTACGGCAACCTCGCCGACGCCCGCGTCGACGAGGCGGTCGCCCGGCTCGCCGACGCGGTGCGTGCCGCTACTCGTCGTGGGACAGGAGGCTGAACTCGGCGAGCAGCTCGCCGATCTCGGTGGCGTCCACCTTCTTCTGGAGCCGGTCGCGCAGGATCCGCGGCCCGGGGATGTCGAGCTCCTCGCCGTCGCGCAGGGCGCTCACCGCGGCGAGCAGCTTGCGGACGTCGTACGTGCTGTTGAAGACCTCGGGCACGCCGCGCTCCAGGTCGAGCAACTGGTAGGCCGCCTCCATGCCGGTGCGCACGGAGTACTCGGTGGTGAAGATCGTGTCCCGCGTCGTCTCGGCGAACTGGCCGATGAACGCGAAGTTGCGTGCGCCGTCGGGCACGACCTGGGGCCGGTCGCCCGCGTGCCGGGGCATGAAGAACGCCGTGACGTACGGCATCATCACGGGCACGCAGCTCGCGGCCTCGGCGGCGAGGGTCGGGATGTCGGCCTCCGGCACGCCGAGGTGGTAGAGCCACTCCTGCGTGATCTCCTCGCCCGTGCACTCCTGGAGCGACTTCTTCACGTAGTCGCCGGGGGTGTCCACGAACAGGCCGTAGACCCACACGACGATCTCGTCGGGCGACTGCGCCTTGAAGTGCGGCTGCCGGTTGACGGTCCAGCTCATCAGCCACGCCGAGTCGCGCGCGGTGACGATGCCGCCCGTGACGACCTTCCCGCTGAACGGGTCACGCCGACAGATGCGCTCGATGTGCTCGGGGATGCGCCGGTCGAGCGTCGTGACGGTCGCGGACTGCCACTTGGTGAGCGGGATGTCGGTGCTGAAGACGTCGGGCCGGCCGAACGAGGGGTCCTTGGCCGCGACGCGCCGCCACAGGTCCCACGCGGGCGCGGGCCCCGTGTCGAGGCGCGCGGGCGTGTGCTGGTCGCCGTTGTCGGAGTTCTCGGTGAGCGAGCCGATGGTCGCGATGACGAGGTCGTCCTCGCCGAGGTCGATCGTCCGCTCGACGGCGGCCCCGCCGGACTCGTGGGCCGCCGCGTGGTCCAGCAGGTGCAGCCGCGTGGCGACCTTGCGGTCCGGGGCGAGGTCGAAGTCGACGTCGGTGACCTCGACGTGGAACCGGAACGTCACACCCTGGTCCATGAGCCAGCGCGTGAGCGGCAGCACCATCGACTCGTACTGGTTGTACTTGGTGAACTTGAGCGCCGAGAGGTCGGGCAGGCCGCCGACGTGGTGGATGAACCGGTGCAGGTAGAGCTTGAACTCGAGCGCGCTGTGCCATTCCTGGAACGCGAACATCGTGCGCCAGTAGAGCCAGAACTGGCTGTCGAGGAAGTGCCGCGACATGACGTCCTCGATCGACTTCCCCTCCATGTCCTCGCGGCGCGCGAGGAAGATCTTCGTGATCTCCTTCTGCGCCTTCTCGTCGAGGCGGAAGAGGTTGTCGAAGTGCGCGTCCTTCCCGCGGTCCTCGGTGACGCGCTGGAGCGAGAAGTTCGGGTCGTCCTTGTTGAGCCAGTAGAACTCGTCGAGGACCGAGACGCCCTCCGTCTCGATCGACGGGACGGAGCGGAACAGGTCCCACAGGCACTCCATGTGGTCCTCGAGCTCGCGCCCGCCACGGATCACGAACCCGCGCCGCGGCTCCTTGATGCCGTCGAGCGCGCCGCCGGGGAGCCGGAGCCGCTCGTAGACGGTGATCTTCTCCCCCGGCACCTGGCCGTCGCGGACGAGGAAGCCCGCCGCGGAGAGCGACGCGAGGCCCGCCCCCACCAGGTGGACGGACCCGAGCCGGTCCGTCCGCTCCGGCCTGCGCGGCCGCGCGAACGCCTCGTAGTTGCCGCTGGAGTAGTACATGGCCTGCCCCTCACCGCCGACGACGTGGACGGAGCACCGCCCGCGGTGGTGCTCCCCTGCCATGCTCACGCCGGGGTCGACGGACCGCACCTCGGTGCCCGGACGCACCCCAGGGGACGTGCGCCCGTGCGGGGCCGGGGCGGCCGTGCGCCGTCGGGCGGCGTGCGCCGTCGGGCGGTCGGCCGCCCGACGGGCTCAGAGCCGCTCGGCGAGCAGCTCGACGAGGGCCTTGCCCTGCACGCCGGCGAGGTCGTCGGCCTGCGTGCGGCACGAGAAGCCGTCCGCGAGGTACACGTCGCCGGGGGCGGCGTCGCGCAGCGCGGGCAGCAGCGCGTTCTCCGCGACGGCGACCGACGTCTCGTAGTGGCCCTTCTGCATGCCGAAGTTGCCCGCGAGGCCGCAGCAGCCGGCGAGGACCTTGATGGTCGCGCCCGCGTCGCGCAGCAGCCGCTCGTCGGCGGCGAAGCCCATCACCGAGTGCTGGTGGCAGTGCGGCTGCACGACGGCCGTCACGTCCGAGAGGTCGGGCACGCGCCACCCGGACTCGCGCCCGGGCGCGGTGTCGACCGACGTGAGGAGCTCGGCGAGCGTGCGCGTCGCGGCGGAGACCGCCTGGGCGCGCGGGTCGTCGGGGAACAGGTCCACGAGGTCGGAGCGCAGCACGGCCGTGCACGACGGCTCGAGCCCCATGATCGGGATGCCGTTCACGGCGTACGGGCCGAGCACGGACAGCAGGTTCTCCAGGCGCTTGCGCGCGCCGTCGAGCTGGCCCGTGCTGATCCACGTGAGGCCGCAGCACGCCTGCTCGTCGGGCACGACGACGTCGTACCCGGCCGCGGTGAGCACCTTCACGGCGGCCTGCGGCACGCCCGGCGACATGTTGTCGCTGAACGAGTCGGTCCACAGGACGACCTTCGGGCGCTCGTCGCGCACGGGGCGGCCGGGCTGCTGCCCGATGCGCAGGCCGGGCACGCCCTGGGTCGCGCCGCCGCGCTTCCACCACGTGCGGAACGGCACCTCGGCGAACTCCGTCATGGAGCGGCGCGTGTCCATGCCGCCCGCCCACAGGACCGCCTTCGCGAGCGGCCGGAACCCGAGCAGCTTGTTGGCCAGGCGGGGCATGCCCGTCGCGAGGCGCGCCCAGACCGGGAGCCAGCCGAGCGAGTAGTGGTCGACGGGGCGCAGCCTGCCGCGGTACGTCCGGTACAGCACCTCGGACTTGTACTGCGCCATGTCGACGCCCGCGGGGCAGTCGCTCGAGCACGCCTTGCAGGACAGGCACAGGTCGAGCGACTCGCGCACCTCGGGCGCCGCGAGACCGCCGACGAGCGTGCCGTTCACCGCCTCCTGGAGCACGCGGGCGCGGGCGCGCGTGACGTCCTTCTCGTCCTTCGTCGCCTGGTACGACGGGCACATGAAGCCGCCCGCGGCGCTGGTGTCGGCGCGGCACTTGCCGACGCCGACGCACCGGTGCACGGCCTGGGTCATGTCGCCGTGGTCGTGCGCGAACGAGAAGCCCTGGTAGCCGGCGCGGCGCGAGATCTTCGTGACCTTCGCGGGCGCGGCCGTGCTCGTCCCGGGTGTCCCCGGCGCGCCGACCTTCGACAGCAGCGGGTGCGCGTGCGGGCGGCGCAGGTCCTCGTCGACGGCGCTCGGGCGCACCACGACGCCCGGGTTCATCACGTCCTGCGGGTCGAACAGCGCCTTGAACCGCTCCATGAGCGCGATCGCCTCGGGGCTGTACATGACCGGCAGCAGCTCCGAGCGCGCGCGGCCGTCGCCGTGCTCGCCCGAGAGCGAGCCGCCGTACTTGGCGACGAGCTCGGCCGCCTCCAGCATGAACGTGCGCAGCACCGAGCCCGACGCCTCGAGCGGGATGTCGATGCGCAGGTGCACGCACCCGTCGCCGAAGTGCCCGTACGGCAGGCCGTCGACGCCGTAGCGCGCCATGAGCGCGTCGAGGTCGCGCAGGTAGTCGCCCAGCCTCTCCGGCGGGACGGCGGAGTCCTCCCAGCCCGGCCACGCCTGCTCGCCCGCGGGCGTGCGCCCGGCGAGCCCCGCGCCGTCGGCCCGGATCTGCCACATCTTGGTCGCCTCGGGGCCCGCGGGCAGGATCATCGTGGCCTCGCTGCCCGACGCCGCGACGATCGCCTCGGCGTTCGCCATCGCCTCCTCGGGGGTCGCGCCGCCGACCTCGACCATGAGCCAGCCGGCGCCGGGGGGCAGCGGCGGCACGGACGCGTCGCCCTTGGCGCGGCGCACGACGTCGACGAGCCGCGCGTCGAGGCCCTCGACCGCGAGCGGGTTGAGACCGAGGAAGGTCGGGACGTCGTCGGCCGCGGACGGCATGTCCGGGTAGCCCAGCACGACGAGCGTCGGCTTGGACGGCACGGGCACCAGGCGCACCGTGGCCTCGAGGATCGTCACGAGCGTGCCCTCGGTGCCGACGAGCGCCTTCGCGAGGTCCGACCCGTTCTCCGGCAGCAGGTGCTCGAGCGAGTAGCCCGACACCTGGCGCCCGAACCGCCCGAACTCCGTGCGGATGAGCGCGAGGTTCTCGCGGACGAGCTCCGCCAGTCCGGGGACCGCCGCGAACGTCGGGTCGCCCTTGCCGGCCGTGAAGCGGCGCCCGCGGCCGTCGACGACGTCGAGCGCGAGGACGTTGTCGACCGTGCGCCCGTACGCGACGGCGTGCGGCCCGCACGCGTTGTTGCCGATCATGCCGCCGAGCGTCGCGCGGTTCTGCGTCGAGGGGTCCGGGCCGAACCGCAGCCCGTGCGGCGCCGCCTCCTGCTGGAGCGTCGACATGACGACGCCCGGCTCGATGCGTGCCGTGCGCGCCTCCGGGTCGACGTCGAGCACGCGGTTCACGTGCCGCGTGAAGTCCAGGACCACGCCCGGCCCGATCGAGTTCCCCGCGACCGACGTCCCCGCCCCGCGCGCCGTGACCGGCACCTCGAGCTCGCGCAGCACGTCCAGCGCGGCGACGACGTCGTCCGCGTCCTGCGGGTAGACCACGGCCTCGGGCACGACGCGGTAGTTCGACGCGTCGGTCGAGTACTCCGCGCGGCGACGCGTCGCGGTGTCGACCGTGCCGCGCACGACCGTCCGCAGCGCGTCCGCGAGCGCCGTGCGCGCGGCGTCGGCCGCCCGTTCCGCCTCGCGGACGGCAGCGGCGCGCTCAGCCTCCGGCGACGTCGTCGCGCGGGAGCCGGACCGCCGCGAGCCGTTCCCGTGCTGCGAGGCGGGGGTCGTGGTGGCGTCGATCTCAGCGGACACGTCGCGATTGTCGCACCCCCTGCCCCCGGACCCTCCGCGCCGTCCGCCCCCTGACCCCCGATCTGCCGAGGTAGAGCCCTGGTCTGCCGAGGTAGAGGCGTGGTCCGTCGAGGTAGAAGGGTGGTCCGCCGACGTAGAGGCCTGGTCATGCCAGACGGCGCGGGGTCACCGATCACGGCCGAGGTTGCGGCCGGCATGGGCACCTGATGCCCGACGGCGGCCGGTCGCCCACGGCGGGCGGGTCGCCGCTGCCCGACGTGAGCGAACGACGCCGCGGGTGGTTCGCCCAGGTGAGCGAAGACCACGGCGAGACGACGCCGGGCGGGGTGGGTGGTGGTGCCGCGTCGTGGCGGCCCTGGAACGAGTGATCGTCCGGAGTGAGCTTGCGAACGCAGGACGATCCCGACCGAGAAGGGGGGAGCGACGCGAGGAACGAGCGGCGCGGATGGTAGACGCGGCACCACCACCCACCCCGACCACCCGACGCAACCACACGCCGTCGGGCACGAGAACCACGGCTCTACCTCGGCAGACCAGGGCTCTACCTCGGCAGACCAGGGCTCTACCTCGGCAGACCAGGGCTCTATCTCGGTAGACCAGGGCTCTATCTCGGCAGACCTGGGCTCTATCCCGTGAGTCAGAGGACGAGCTCCGGCTGGAGCTTCTTGATGGTCCAGACGCGCTGCTTGCGGGCGGCGAGCGTCGTCAGGGCGAGGGCCGCGACCAGCACGACGACGAGCACCGTGACGTCGCGCGTGACCGTCGCCATGTTGCCGCCGTAGAGGAGCTGGCGCAGACCCTCGACCGCGTACGTCATGGGCAGGAACCGGTGCATGGAGCGCAGCGGCTCGGGGATCGTCTGCCACGGGAACGTGCCGCCCGCGGTGACGAGCTGGACGAGCATGAGCACGAGCCCGAGGAACTGGCCCGCGGCACCGAGCCAGACGTTGAGCGCCTGGAGGATCGCGACGAACGTCGCCGACACCAGCACGAGGAACAGCGCGGTCCCGACCCCGTGGACCGGGTCGATGTCGAGCGCGAACTTCGTCACGGTGAACATCGCGGCGACCTGCACGACGCCGATCGCGGCCGGGGTGAGCCACCCGCCCAGGGCGGTGGCCAGGCCCGACCTCCCGGCGGCGAGGGCCCGCGACGACAGCGGGCGCACGAGCAGGAAGAGCACGTAGGCGCCGATCCACGTCGCGAGCGACAGGAAGAACGGCGCGAGGCCGCCGCCGTACGTGCCCGCGGACGACAGCGCGTCGCTCTTCACGGACACGGGGTTGCCGATGGTCTCGGCGGTGTCCTGGCGGGTCTGCTCGTCGAGGTCCGGCACCTGCCCGAGACCCTCGGCGAGCCCGTCGCGGAGCTGCGTGACGCCGTCGACGAGCTCGCCCGAGCCGTCGCGCAGCTGCGACGTGCCGTCCGCGAGCGAGGTCGCGCCGTCGGACACCTGGCGCGTGCCGTCGGCGAGCTGCGAGACGCCGTCCACGAGCTGCGGGGTCGCGGCGGCGAGCTGTCCGGTGCCGTCGGCGAGGCGGTCCGCGCCGTCGGCGGCGCTCGCGATGCCGGAGGTCAGCTGCGGCGTCGCGCCCGCGAGCCGGGCCGCGCCGTCGGACACCTGGCGCGACCCGTCCGCGAGCTGGTCGAGCTTCCCGGACGCGGCGGTCACCTGGTCGACGGCGCCCTGCACCTGCTCGCGCTGCTGGTCGAGCACGGGCCCGACCTGCGCCCGCACCTGGTCCGCGGTCGCCCGGTCGATGACGCCGTCGGCGACGAGCTGGTCGAGCCGCGCGTCGACGTCGCTGCGGATTGTGTCGAGCGTCGGGAGCACCTCGCCCGCGGCGGCAGCGGCCTGCTGCCCGTACTGCGCCACCTGCGCGTTCCCGTCCGCGACCTGCGCGGCGCCGTCGGCGAGCTGCTGGGTCTGGGCGGGCAGGGACGACGTCGCGCCCCGGAGCGTGCCGAGCCCGGACGCGAGCGCCTCCGCGCCGTCGTCGAGCTGCCCGACGGCGTCCGCGAGCGTCCCGGTGCTCGCGTCGAGACGCTCGGCGCCGTCGGCGGCCTGGCCCGCGCCGTCGGCGAGGGTGTGCGCGCCGTCGTCCGCGGTGACGAGGCCGTCGCGGAGCTGCGTCGACCCGTCGAGGAGCTGGTCCGCGCCGTCCACGGCGTCGGCGAGGTTGGTGTGGATGGACGCGAAGCCGCGCAGGAACGTGTCGGCCGCCTCCGTGCCCACCTGCTCGGCGATCGAGTCGCGCACCTTGCCGACGATCTGGTCCGCGATCGTCCGCGCGAGGTAGTTGTTCGCGTCGTTGGTGATGAGCGTGAGGCTCGCCTGCTGCGGCTCGAACTCGCCAGCGGACGCGAGGTCCGCCGAGAAGGTCGGGCCGATGACGAGCGCGGCGTCGTACCGCCCGGACCGCACGCCGTACTCGGCGTCGACCTGGCTCGTCTCGACCCAGCCGAAGCCGCCGTCGTCGAGCAGCTGGTCGGCGACGTCGCGCCCGAAGTCGCGCCGCGTCGTCGCGCCCGTCTGGGCGTCGGTGGTCGTCGTGCCCTCGTCGAGCACGACGAGCGCGGCGGGGATCTCGTCGAGCTTGTCGTACGGGTCGTGGTTCGCGAACAGGTAGAGGCCCGCGTAGAGCGTGGGGATGAGCGCCATCGCGAGGATCGCGAGGCGGGGCAGCGTGCCCGCGGCGAGGCGGCGCAGCTCGGACAGCCCGAGGCGGATCGCGGTCATCGGTCCTCCTCGGGGTCGTGCGGGGCGGCGGGCTCGTCGATCGTGGTGGGCGCGGCGGCGGGGACGGGCTGCTCGGGAGCCGGGTCCGGCCCGGGCGCGGGGTCCGGCCCCGGCGCGGGGTCGGGGTCCGGCGCAGGGTCTGGGTCCGGCGCGAGGTCCGGGTCCGGCGCAGGGTCCGGGTCGCGCGGCGGCTCGGGGCGCGTGCGCAGCACGACGGCCGGCGGCTGGTGGATCGACGCACCGCGCGCGGGCGGGAGGTCCACGCCGAGGTCGCGGGCCGAGGCGCGCGTGCACTGCACGAGCACGCCGTACCCGGCGCCCGCGAGGCTCTGCGCGACCTCCCACCAGCCGGACGGCTCTCCCCCGTGCCGGTCGGGGAGCGTGAGCACGAGGAACCGGACGTCCGGGTCCTCGGCCGCGAGCGCCGCGAGCAGCGCGGTGCGCACGACCCCCGGCACCTGGTCGAGGCGCCGCGCACGGTCGGTGGTGAGGGAGTGGTCCGCGAGCCAGCGGGTCACGTCGGTGGGCAGCGAGCGGCGGCCGGCGAGCGCGAGGCCCTCGGCGACGACGTCGGCCACGGTGAGCGCGTCGTCGGGCTCGCTGATGCCGGGCACGTCGACGACGGCGGTCACGTCGCGCAGGGTCGCGGCGGCGCCGCGCGCGGGGCGGCCGGAGCGGTGCGACGGCGTGCTCGCCGGGGTGAGGCGGACCTCCCCCGCGGACGGGTCGAAGCGGCCGGTGGCGACGAGGGCGAGCGCGGTGTGCCCGTGCCCGGGCTCCCCGGCGACGAGCACGCACTCGCCCGTGGACCAGGCGAGGTCCATCGGCTCGAGCATGGGCTCGCGCCGCCCGTCGACGCGCACGTCCGTCAGCGTGATCTGCATCCGGTTCTTCCCCTCCGTGGCGTCCCGGGCCTGCCCCGGGGCGCCGTTGACTCACGGTCAACAACGCTACGCCTCTTGTTGACTCGTGGTCAACAACAGCGTAGAACGGTGTCATGCCTCGCACGCCCACCCCCGCCGGCCCCTCCGGCGCCGACGGCTCCGTGCGCGCCCGGCCGGGCGGCGCCCGCCGACGGCGCGAGCCCGCCGACCGACGGCGCGAGCTGCTCGACGCGGCCGCGCGCCACGCCGACGAGCACGGCCTCGACGCTCTGACCCCGGCGGCCGTCGCGGCCCGCTCGGGGGCGTCGAAGGCGCTCGTCTTCCACTACTTCGCGTCCACGGCCGGGCTGCGCCGGGCCGTCGCGCTGGAGGCCGTGGCGGAGCTCGAGGCGGCGACGGTCGCACCGGACGATCGTCCCCTCGTCGAGCGCCCGGCGCTCGCCGTCGCCTCCTACCTCGACGCCGTCGAGGCGCGCCGGCTCGTCTGGCAGGACCTGTGGCGCGGGGTGCTCGCCGAGGACGACGCCACCCAGGAGGCGCTCGCGCGCGTCCGCGACAGCCTCGTCGCACGCCTGACCTCGACCGTGAGCGCCACCACCACGGACGCGCTGCCCACGACGCCCCGCCTCCGGCTGCTCGCAGCGGGCTGGGTCGCGCTCGTGGAGAACGTCACGGCCGCGTGGCTCGGCGGCGGGGACCTGAGCCGCGCGGACATCGAGAGCCTCGTGCTCTCGAGCGCCGTCGTGCTCGTGCCCGAGCTCCCCGAGCCCGCGCGCGGCGCCGTCCTGGCCATCGCCCGGGCGAACTCGCCCGCGGCGGGCTAGCGTCGGGGCGACGGGCAGCGGACGAGGTCGGGAGGCAACGCATGCGCGTGGTGGTCGTCGGAGCGAGCGGGAACGTCGGCACGGCCGTCCTGCGCCGGCTCGCGGAGGAGCCGGTCGTGACGTCCGTCGTGGCGGTCGCTCGGCGCGTGCCGCGCGCCGACGGGTCGAGCACCGTGCGCTTCCCGCACGACGTCGCGACCTGGCGGTACGCGGACGTCGCGGCCTCCGACGCCGACCAGCGGCTCGACGCCGCGTTCGCCGGGGCGGACGTCGTCGTGCACCTCGCGTGGGCGATCCAGCCGAGCCACGACCGCAAGCGGCTGCGGCGCGTCAACGTCGAGGGCACGCGCCGCGTCGTCGAGGCGGCGCAGCGGGCGGGCGTCGCGCACGTCGTCGTGGCGTCGTCCGTCGGCGCCTACTCCCCCGCCCCGTACGCGGGCGACGCGCGCGACACCCCGGTGAACGAGGGCTGGCCCGTCGAGGGCGTCCCGGGCTCGTCGTACTCGGAGGACAAGGCGGCCGTCGAGACGCTGCTCGACGACCTCGACCGGGAGACGGGGATCGTCGTCTCGCGCGTCCGCTCGGCGCTCGTGTTCCAGCGTGACGCGGGCTCCGAGATCGCGCGGTACTTCCTCGGCCCGCTCGGCACGCGCGTGCTGCGTCGCGACCCGCTCCCGGCGGTCCCGCTGCCCGACGGCCTACGGCTCCAGGTCGTGCACGCCGACGACCTCGCGGACGCGTACGCGCGGATCGTCGTGGGCCGGCACCCCGGGCCGTTCAACGTCGCTCACCCCACGGTGCTCACGGCGCAGGACGTGGCCGACGTCGTCGCGGACGGCTCGCTGCGCACCGTGCCCTACGCGACCGCGCGGACCGCCGTCGCCGTCGCGTGGCGCGCGCGCCTCGCGCCCGTCGGCGAGGGCTGGCTCGACATGGCGATGCGCGTGCCCGTGCTCGACACCGAGCTCGCGACGGAGCTGCTGCGCTGGCGCCCCGTGCACGGCGCGAAGGACACGCTCGCCGAGCTCGTCGACGGCATCCGGGCGGGCGCGGGGACGTCCTCGCCCCCGCTCCTCCCCCGCTGACCGGACCCGCTCGCGGCACCACGCCCCTGACACGACGGACCCCGGGTCGCGCACCGTCCGGCGGTGCGCGGTCCGGGGTCCGTCGTCGGTGCCGGGGTCAGCTCTCGAGCGTGGCGTCCAGCGTGATCGTCGGCACGCCCGCGAGCGCCTTCGAGACGGGGCACGTGGCCTTGGCCGCCTCCGCCGCCTGCTGGAAGCCGGCGGCGTCGATGCCCTCGACCTCGCCGCGGACGGTCAGCGCGATCTCCGGGATCCGGAAGCCGCCCGCCGGGTCCGGCGCGAGGGTGACCTCCGCCGTGACCTCGAGCGAGACGGGCGTCGCGCCGGCCTCGCCGAGCAGCGCGGAGAACTGCATCGCGTAGCAGGACGAGTGCGCGGCGGCGATGAGCTCCTCGGGGCTCGTGACCCCGCCCGCGTCGTCGGCGGCGCGACGCGGGAAGGACACGTCGTACGTCCCGACCTTCGAGCTCGTGAGCTCGACCTGGCCCTGGCCGTCCTGGAGGCCGCCGTTCCAGGCGGTGCGTGCGATACGGGTGGGCATGCGAGATCTCCTTCGACGTCGTGGGTCCCGGGCAGGACCCGGTGCCCCGACGGTAACCCGCCGCGCCGCGCCCCGCCGGGACGGGGTGCGTGAGGTCTGCGTCACGCGGCGCACTCAGCCGAGCGTGCCCGCCGGGCGGTAGACGACCGACGACGCGCGGTCGTCGAACGAGCCGAGGCTCGCGCAGTGCGGCGTGCAGTTCTTCTTCGTCCCTCCGTAGGAGTACGAGTCGTAGAGCGTCACCCAGCACCCGGCGTACGTCGACGCCGAGGAGACGACGTTGTTCATGAGGAGGTTCGCGAGGTTCGGGAACCCGTACGTCGAGCCGGTGTGGCACCCGTTGGTGCCCGACCCGTAGAGCACCTTCGACGCCCCCTTGTAGCTCGGGTCCCGCCACAGCACGCCGAGCACGATCGACCCGGCCGCGGCCGTCGTCGCCCGCTCCGCCGCGGCCCGCGGGCCCGCCGTCGTCGTCGCGTTGAGCTCGCCGACGAGGCCGTCGACGTCGGCCCGCGTGGCGCGCGCGAGGCGCGACGGCGCCACCTCGTCCCCGGAGACGAACTCGAGCGCCTCCTCCAGCGAGCCGAAGCACACCTCGGGTGCGGCGGGCAGCGAGGCAGGGTCCTCGCCGGGGAGGAGAGGCCGGGCCTCGACGGCGCAGCTCTCGCCGGTCGCGACGGGCTGGTCGGCGAGCGGGACTGCCGCGAGGTCATCCCCCGGGGCGGCCCGGACGCCCGACGGCGAGGCCAGCGCCGGGCCGGCGACGGCGCCCACCAGCACGAGACCGGCGACGAGGCCGGCGGACAGGGCGCGGAGCGGAGTGCTGGTCATGGTTCTCCTTCTGCGTGGGCCACGCCCCCGGGTTCGCACCCCGTGGACCTGACGCGGGAAGGGGACTCCCACAGGACGGCCACGTCCCGTGACCCCGCCCGCATCCTAGGGCGGACGGACCCCCGGGGCCCGGCGGAGGTCCCCTGCCGCTGGGCAGGTCGGGCGGTCGTTGGTTACCGTGCTCGGGTGGCCTCGGTCCCACCCGGGCGAGACCGCTGGGAAGGACCCATCCACGAACCCTTCGCCGAACCGGCACTGCCGGGGAGATGAGTGTCGATGAAGCACCGTTCTCTACCCGTGTCACTGACGGCCGCCGCCGCGAGCCTCGCGGTCGTCGCGGCCGCCGCCGCGCCCGCCGCCGCGGACCCGCCGCCCGACCCCGGCAACGCCTTCGGCGTGCAGTCGGGCGCGTCCCTCGAGCCGACCGAGAAGGTCGCGCCGTCGCTCGCCAAGGCGACCGGCACGGTCACCGCGTTCGTCGAGCTCGACGCGCCGTCGGCGGTCGACCTCACGGCGCAGGGCGCGAGCCCCGACGAGGTCGAGGCCAACGCGCAGGAGGTCGCGCAGCTCGCGGACGACGTCGTCCCGCAGCAGGCGACCGCCCGCAGCGCGGGCGCGCGGAACCCGCAGCAGGTGTCGGTCACGAGCACGCTCGTCGCGGGCGTCGTCGTCACGGGCGACGCGGCCCGCGTGCGCGACCTCGCGCGCGACGCCTCCGTCCGCACGGTCTACCGGATCATCCCCAAGAAGCCCGCGAACAAGGGCACGGACGTGTTCACGCGCGCGCTCGAGACGTGGCAGAGCACCGGCCTCACCGGCGAGGGCGTGCGGATCGGCATCATCGACACCGGCGTCGACTACACCCACAAGGCGTTCGGCGGCCCCGGCACGCAGGAGGCGTTCGACGAGGCCTACGGCGACCGCGGCACCGGCCCGGTCCCCGAGGGCACGTACGACGAGCTGAAGTTCCTCGGCGGCCACGACTTCGCCGGGTACGACTACGACGCGAGCGGCACCGTCCCCGGCACGACGCTCGTGCCGACGCCCGACGAGAACCCCATCGACTCGCTCGACTCGGTCGGCTCGGGCCACGGCTCGCACGTGGCCGGCACGACGGCGGCGTACGGCGTCACGGCCGACGGCGAGACGTTCGACGGCGACTACTCGACGCTCACGGACATCTCCGACTGGCAGGTCGGCCCGGGCTCCGCGCCCGAGGCGGGCATCTACGCGCTCAAGGTGTTCGGCGACCTCGGCGGCTCGACGGGCGTCGTCGTCGACGCGCTCGAGTGGGCGGCCGACCCGAACGGCGACGGCGACCTGTCCGACCGCCTCGACATCGTCAACCTCTCCCTCGGCTCCGACGGCTCGCCCGCGGACGACCCGGAGAACCTCTTCATCGACCAGCTCTCGCGCCTGGGCACGCTGTCCGTCATCGCGTCGGGCAACGCGGGCGACGTGACCGACGTCGGCGGCTCGCCCGGCAACGCGCGCACCGCGCTGACGGTCGCGAACTCGGTTGGCGACACGCAGACGTTCGACGCGGTCCGCGTCGAGGCGCCGGAGTCCCTCGCCGGCACGTACCCGGCGCAGAACTCGCAGGCGTACGCGGGCACCGCGGACGTGACCGCCCCGGTCGCGTTCGTCGCGGACGACTTCTCCGGCTGCACCGCGTTCACGCCCGAGCAGGCGGCCGCCGTCGCGGGCAAGATCGCGTTCCTCTACTGGGACGACGACGACGCGACGCGCGCGTGCGGCAGCGCCGCGCGCTTCAACAACGCGGAGGCCGCGGGCGCCGTCGGCGTCCTGCTGTCCTCCGAGCTGTCGTCGTTCGTCGCGGGCATCGCGGGCAACCCCGGCATCCCCGGCGCGCAGCTCACGGGCCCGAGCCACGCCGCGCTGCGCCCGGCGATCGAGGCCGGCGAGGTCACGCTGACCGTCGGCCCGTCGCTCGCGCTGTCGTCGTTCGTCTCGATCCCGGAGATCGGCGACACGCTGAACGGCGGCTCGTCGCGCGGCGTGCACGGCTCGCTCGGCGTCGCCAAGCCCGACGTCGCGGCGCCCGGCACCGGCATCGCGTCCGTCGCGTCCGGCCGCCTGGTCGGCGCGAGCATCAAGTCCGGCACCTCGATGGCCACCCCGCACGTCGCGGGCATCGCGGCCCTCGTCAAGCAGGCCCACCCGGGCTGGGCTCCGGCCGAGGTCAAGGCGTCGGTCATGAACACCGCGACGCACGACGTCTTCACCGGCCCCTCGGGCACGGGCACCGCGTACGGTCCCGAGCGCGTGGGCTCCGGCCGGGTCGACGCCGTCGACGCGGCCACGAACACGACCCTCGCCTACGCGTCGCAGGACTCCGACCAGGTCTCCGTCGCGTTCGGCGTCGTGCCCGTGGGTGCGGACCCGGTGACGGTCCGCAAGACCGTGACGGTGCAGAACACCGGCGACACCCCGAAGACGTACTCGACCGGATTCACGCAGTCGAGCACGGCCGGCGGCGCCACCGTCTCCGTCGCGCCCGCGTCGATCACCGTCCCCGCCGGCCAGCGCACCGTCGTCACCGTGACCCTCACGGCCGACCCGGCGACGCTCGCCAAGGAGCTCGACCCGACGTCGTCGGCCGACTCCGGCGTCGGCGTGCCGCGCGACTTCGTGTCCTCGGTGAGCGGCCGCGTGGTCCTCACCCCGACGGACGGCGGCAGCGAGCTGCGCGTCCCCGTGCAGGCGTCGCCGCGGCTCGTGAGCGACCTGTCCGGCAAGCCTGTCGCCTTCCCGGGCACCGCGACGACCGCCGAGCTCGACCTCGACGGCCGCGGCGTCGCCTCCGGCGGCTGGACGTCGATCGTCGCGCCGTTCGAGCTCAAGACGACGAGCCCCCGCCTCGAGGCGGACGCGGCGGTGGGCGCCTCGGCGTCGGCCATCGCGGCGGCCGACGTGCGCGCCGTCGGCTTCGCGTCCACGGCGCCGCAGGAGGCCGCGGCCGGGGGCGACCCCGCCGACGGCGTCATGGGCATCGGCGTCGCGATGGACGGGGAGTGGGCGAGCCTCGGCTCCGTCTCGATCCCCGCGGTCGAGATCGACGTCGACTCCGACGGCTCGGCCGACTTCGAGGTCGCGGCGGTGAAGTACAACGCCGAGACCGACCTCACGCTCGCCGCCACGTACACGCTCAAGGACTGGACGGCTCCCGACGGCACCGAGTACGAGGCGGGTGACAACGTCGACCTCCAGCCGGTCAACTCGGTGTGGGGCGACGTCGACACCTCGGTGTTCGACAACAACGTCGTCGTCATCCCGGTCGGCATCGGGTCGCTCGGCATCGAGGAGGGCGACGTGCCGACCTTCCAGGTCCTCACGTACTCGCCGTACTCGCAGGCCGCCGACCAGCTCGTCGACGCGAGCGAGACGTTCACGGCCGACCCGTACGACCCGGCCTACTGGTTCGGGGGCGAGGGCGAGCTCGTCTACGTCGGGGCCGACGACGCGCCGATCACCGTGCACCGCTCGGAGTCGGCGGTCGAGGCCGGCAGCGGCAAGCTCCTGCTGCTGCACCTGCACAACGCGACCCCGACCTCGCGCTGGCAGACCGTGGACGTCACGACGTCCGCCGTCGTCGACGCGACCGTCACGGCCGAGGCCCGCTGCCTCGGCGGGAAGGCCCACGTCGCGGTGCGCGTGCTCAACGAGTCGGGCGCGACGGCCGACGTCGTCGTGACCACGCCGTACGGCGAGAAGACGTTCCCGAACGTCAAGGACGGCAAGAACGCCTACCGGTCGTTCTCGTCGCGCGCCGCGTCGTTCGACGCGGGCTCGGTGACGGCCACGCTCACCGCCGAGATCGACGGCGAGGAGGTCACCACGACCTACGACGCCGACTACGAGGCGCTGAGCTGCTCGTGAGGCCCGCCGCCTGAGCGCTCCTCGCGGACGCTCGAGCGACACCCCCCGACGGCGCCCGGTCCCCACGGACCGGGCGCCGTCGGCATGTCCGGGGCCGCGTCGTGGTTCCCGCCGCCGCCGGGGTATGCCGGCCGCCGCGCGGTGGCCCCGCCGTCCGCGTGGGCGCGGCCCGCTACGCTCGCGGGCGTGAGCGACTTCCCCTCCCCCGACACGTTCTTCGCCCTGCGCCCCGGCCCCGCCGTCGGCACGGGCGCAGCCGACGGCCCCGACTACACCCTCACGGTCCACGACCTGGGCGAGCTCGTGCTCCCCAGCGGGCGCCTGGAGGCGTCCGACCCGTTCACGCTGCTCGGCCACGGGCTCGTCGTGCCGGTCGAGCCGGGGCGGTACCCGGTGCGCGTCACCGTCGCCGACGTCTCCGACGAGCAGGACGGCTCCCACCTGCGCGAGGCGTACCTGAGCGTCGTGCTCGCCGAGGGCGAGGTCGCCGCCGTCGAGCCCGTGGTCCCCGAGGGTGCGGACGGCCCGCCGGAGGCCGGCGCCGCCTACGGCGTGCCGGTGGACGCCGGGACGGTCGCGTTCGCCGACGCCGACGCCGTCGCCCGGCTCATGCCGGAGGGCGACTGGTACGACGAGGTGTTCGACGACGGCACCGACACGAGCTGGTTCGCGCTCACGGACTCCCCCGACCACCTGCGCGAGGGGTCGGCGAACATCCTGCTGCCCGGCGCGCAGGACGGCGAGAACGTCGTGCTCGCACACTCCGGCTGGGGCGACGGCTTCTACCCGCTCGTGCGGACCGTCGCCGCGGACGGCACGGTGCTCGGGCTGCACCTCGACCTGCTCGTCGCGCTGCCCGACGACGAGGACGACGACTAGGCGGGCACCGCTCCCCATGGAGCGGTGGCGCGCGGGCGGCTAGCGTTCCGGGGCAGGTGACGACCCGCGACGAAGGAGGGGCCGAATGGCCTGGTGGGAAGACGAGAAGCCGTCCGCGAGCCGGCTCGCGGACCAGCTCGCGGACTCGAGCCGTCCGGCGCAGCCCGCCTCGCCGTACGCCGACGACCGCTCGGGCTCCTGGGCCGTCCTGCCCCTGTGGCTGCTCCTCGGGGCGGCGCTCACCGCCGGCGGGGTGGCCCTGCTGGTGTCGATGCGGTCCGCGACGGGGGTCTGCCTCGGGACGACGGTGCTCGCGCTGGGCCTGTTCTACCTCAGCCAGTACGGCGTCCTCGCGGGGTACGTGCTGCAGGTCGGTCGCCTGCGCCGCCGTCGCGTCGAGGCGGCGCTCGCGCACCAGCCGCCGCCGGCGCTGACCGACCACGACGTCCGTCAGTTCCACGTGCCGATCCGGCCCTCGTACGCCGGGTCGGCGTTCGTCGGGTTCCTCGACCCGGGCGACGCGCCGGCCCCCGCAGGGCTGCGCGCAGCGCGGGTCGTGGGCGGCGTGTGCACCGCCGTCTTCGTGCTGGGCGTCGTCGCGACGCTCGTCGTGGGTGCCGTCACCCGCGCCTGACCGACCGCCCGCGCGACTCGCCGACGGCGCACGGCCGTGCGCACCCCTCGCTCGCCGCGCGCCCGTGCGCCGACGCTCCTAGCCTGGAGAGCGTTCCGTACCTCCCAGGACGGCAGGGGCACCCCATGACCGGGCACGGCTCGCACCGGAGCAGCCTCTCCGGACGCTTCTCCCACGACCCCGACCTCGACTTCGAGATCCGCACGGTCCTCGGCGGAGCGTTCAGCGGCGCCGCCGACGCCGGCGAGGTGCTCGCGGCCGTGGCCGACGTCGGCACGGACCACCGTGCGTGGTTCCGCGCCTGGGACGCGCTCGGCGACCGCCTGGCCGCGACCGGCGAGTCGTGCGCGGCGCGCGGGCACCGCGTGAGCGCCGCCTCCGCGTACCTGCGTGCGGCGACCTACCTCGGCGTCGCGGTGAACGCGGTGTCCGGGCTCGAGGACGACGCGCCGCTGCTGCCGACGTTCCGCAAGCACCGTGCGGCGTGGGACCGCTGGGTCGACCTCGTGGACCTCGACGTCGAGCGCCTCCCGATCCCCTACGAGGGCACGACGCTCCCGGGGTACTTGTTCCGCGCCCCGGGCGTCGACCCCGGGGTGCGCGGGCCCGTCGTCGTCGCGGTGAACGGCTCGGACGGCTCGCTGCCGTCGCTGTGGTCGGCCGTCGTGTCCGGGGCGGTGCGCCGCGGGTACCACGCGCTCGTGTTCGACGGCCCGGGCCAGCAGTCGGTGCTCTTCGAGCACGGGGTCCCGTTCCGTCCCGACTTCGAGGCGGTCCTCACGCCCGTGCTCGACGCGGTCGTCGCGCGGGCCGACGTCGACCCCGGCCGCGTCGCGGTCTACGGGATCAGCCAGGGCGGCTACTGGGTCACGCGCGCGCTCGCGTTCGAGCACCGCCCGGCCGCGGCCGTCGTCGACCCAGGGGTGGTCGATGTGGCCACCTCGTGGGAGCGCGAGGTGCCGAAGAGCCTCCTCAAGCTCCTGGACAAGGGCGACGACCACGCGTTCGACCGCGACATGGCGCTCGGCCTGCGCCTGTCGAAGGGCGCCGCCCGCACGTGGCGCTTCCGCGCGCGCCCGTACGGCGAGCAGGGGTATGCCGCGACGCTGCGCGAGGTCCGCCGGTACGACGCCTCCGACGTCGCCGCTCAGGTCACGACGCCGCTGCTCGTCACGAGCCCGGAGGACGAGCAGTTCTGGCCCGGCCAGCCGGAGCGGCTGGCCGGGCTCGTCCCCGGGGCGACGCTCGTCACCTTCAGCGACGACGAGGGGGCGAGCGGGCACTGCGAGCCCCTCGGGCGGGCGCTCGTCGAGCAGCGCGTTCTCGACTGGCTCGACGAGCGCCTCGCCCGGTAGTGCGGGGACCGTCAGACCCGGACGCCGAGGCCCTGCAGCTCGAGCACCAGGCCCTTGATGGCAGCGGCCGGGACCTGCCCGGACCCGCTCTCCACCACACCCGCGACCGACGCCGGCACCTCCGCGTCCGAGCAGATCACGAGCGGCGTGTCGGCCGAGGAGTCGGGGAGCCGCCCGTGCGAGCCCTTCACGTACGACGCGTCGAGCGGCACGGTGCTCATCGCGTACCGCAGGCCCACCTTCTTCTTCACGAGGTTGAGGCCGGCCTTCGCCTTCGCCAGCCGGTCCGCCGGGTCGAAGAACAGCTCGGCGGGGTCGTAGCCGGGCTTGCGGTGGATGTCGACGCCGCGCGCGTACTCGGGCGCGCGGGCGTCGTCGAGCCAGAAGTAGTACGTGAACCACGCGCCGGGCTCCGCGACGACGACGAGGTCGCCCGACCGCTCGTGGTCGAGCCCGTACCGCGCCTGCGCCTCGCGGTCGAGCACCTCGTCGACGCCGGGGACGCCGCGCAGCAGGTCCGTGACCCGCCGCCGGAGCGCCGGGTCCTGCTGGTCGCCGAGGTACACGTGCGCGACCTGGTGGTCCGCGACCGCGAACGCGCGCGACGTCCACGGGTCGAGCTGCTCCTTGCCGTCCTGCACGTAGACCTCGAGGAGGCCCTCCCGGCGCAGGATGCGGTTGAGGTGCACGGGCCGGTCGGCGTCCGCGATGCCGTACTCGGAGACGACGAGCACGGTGACGCCCTGGTTCGCGGCGTCGTCGAGCAGCGGCGCGAGCGTCGCGTCGAGCTCGGCCGCCGCGGCGTCGGCCTGCGGCGACGTGGGCCCGAACCGCTGCAGGTCGTAGTCGAGGTGCGGGACGTACGCCATCGTGAGGTCGGGCGCGTGCGTGCGCAGCACGTGCCGCGTCGCGTCGACGATCCACCGCGACGACGTGATGTCCGCCGTCGGGCCCCAGTAGGTGAACAGCGGGAACTCGCCGAACCGGCCGACGAGGTCGTCGTGGAGCGCCGCCGGGCGCACGTAGGCGTCCGGGGACTTGCGGCCGTCCGCGTGGTAGATCGGGCGCGGCGTGACGGTGACGTCCGTCGTCATGCCCATCGCGTACCACCAGCAGACGTTCGCCGACGAGTACTCGCCGCGCGCCCGGCGCGCGGCCTCCCAGAGCTTCTCCCCCTCGACGAGGCGGTTGTGCTGGCGCCACAGGTAGACGTCGCCGAGCTCGCGGAAGTACCAGCCGTTGCCCACGATCCCGTGCTCGGCCGGGCTGAGCCCCGTGAGCATCGTCGACTGGACGCTGCACGTCACGGCGGGCAGCACCGTCGCGAGCTCGGACTGCCAGCCGCTCGCGGCGAGCTGGCGCAGTCGCGGCATGTGGGCGAGCGCGGTCGAGGTGAGCCCGACGACGTCGAGCAGCAGCACGGGCTTCATGCGGTCCTCCTGGTCGTGCCCGGGTCGGCGGCGGCGTCGTCCGCGGTCGGTCCCGAGGGTGGTTCGGTGCGCGCCGTCCCGGCGGCAGCGACGTCGTGCGCCGCGACGAGGTGGGTCGCGGCGAGGTGGTTCGTCGCCCAGCGCAGCTCGGCCGCGATGCCGGCGACGAGCGAGTCGGTCGCGGCCCCCTCGGGCAGCACGGCCCACGTGTACGTCTCGACGTCGAGGTGGGCCTCGTCCCCGTGCGGCGCCGCGCGGACGGCGTCGACCGCCGCGCGCAGCACGTCCGTCGTCGCGGCGAGCGGCGCGGCGGGCTCGTGGTGCAGGGGCACGTGGAAGTGCACGCGCCACGGTCCCTCCGCGGGCAGCGCGCCGTCCAGGGCGTCGGGCAGGTCGTCGGCGGCGAGCACGTCGCCCGTCGCGGTGAGCTCGCGCACCTGGTGGATGTACCGCTGCTCGGCGAACGCGCCGACGGCGGCGCGCGCCGCGTCGTCGGCCGGGTCCGCGACGTGCAGCGCGGCCGACGCCTGCACCTTGACGACCCGCAGGCCCGCGTCGGTGATGCGGCGCACCGTCGCGGCCGTCCCCGCGCGGCGGTCCGCGAAGGACACCGCGAGGTGGCACGTGTCGAGGCACACGCCCACGTGCTCGGGGTCGATGCGCCGGTCCGCCGGCACGTCCGGCCCGGTGCGCGCCGCGAGCCAGGCCACGACGTCGTCCACCGTGTCGAGCACGCAGCCCGGCTCGGGCTCGACCGCGACGCGCACGACCTTGCCCGTGCGCTCGCGCAGGTCGCGCAGGCCCTCCCCGAGCGCGGCGAACGCGCGCGACGCGGCGTCGTCGTCGGCGTCCGTCCACGGCTCGCGCCAGGCGAGCGGGAGCGTCGAGATCGACCCGGCGACGCCGTCGGGCAGGAGCTCCGCGAGCACCTCGGCGCACTCGAGCGTGTACGCGAGCCGCTCCGGGTCGGCCCACGTGGGCGTGTAGACGTCGAGCTTGACGACGTCGGCGTGGAAGCCGCCGTACGGGAACGCGTTGAGCGTGTGGACCTGGAGGCCGTGCTCGTCGAGCACGGCGCGCAGGCGCACGCGGTCGTCGGGCGAGCCCGCGAGGCGGTGCGCGAGCACGGCCGGCATCCACAGCCCGACGCCGAGCACGTCGAGCCCCGCGGCCTCGCGCACGGGCGCGGCGTAGCGCACGAGCTGGTCGAGCACCCCGTCGAGGTGCTCGGCCGGGTGGACGTTGGTGCAGTACGACAGCAGCATCGTGGTGCCCTCCCGCGCTACGCCCGCGCGCCGCGCAGCACGGAGGAGCCCTCGAACTCCACGCCCGGGGTGGGGAGGTCGCCCTCGACGAACCCGGGGACCGGGTCCAGCACGAGGTTGCCCGACTGCCCGTAGAACTCGACCGGGTTGCGCCACAGCACCTGGTCGACGTCGTCCTCGGTGAAGCCCGCGGCGAGCATCGCCTGCCCCGTCTTGAGCGTCTTGAGCGGGTCGGAGCGGCCCCAGTCGGCGGCGGAGTTCACGATCATCCGCTCGGTGCCGTGCTCCTGGAGGATCGCGACCATGCGGTCCTCGTCCATCTTCGTGTCCGGGTAGATCGAGAACCCGGCCCACGCGCCCGCGTCGAGCACGAGCGCGACGTTGGTCTCGTTGAGGTGGTCCACGAGCACGTGCTCGGGCGCGATCCCCGACTCGCGCACGACGTCCAGCGTGCGCCGCGTCCCCGACAGCTTGTCGCGGTGCGGGGTGTGCACGAGCACGGGCAGCGCCGCGTCGCGGGCCATCTGGAGCTGGCGCGAGAAGACCTCGTCCTCCTCGGGCGTCATCGAGTCGTACCCGACCTCGCCGACGGCGACGACGCCGTCCTTGAGCAGGTAGCGCGGGATCTCGTCGAGCACCTCGCGGCACCGCGCGTCGTTCGCCTCCTTGGGGTTGAGGGCGATCGTCGCGTGGTGGCGGATGCCGAACTGCGCGGCCCGGAACCGCTCCCAGCCCAGGAGCGCGTCGAAGTAGTCGAGGAACGACCCCACGTTCGTGCGCGGCTGGCCCAGCCAGAACGCCGGCTCGACGAGCGCGCGGACGCCCGCGGCGTACAGGGCCTCGTAGTCGTCGGTCGTGCGGCTGGTCATGTGGATGTGGGGGTCGAAGATGCGCATCAGGCGGTCCTCCCGGTGGTGACGTCAGGGGCGAGGCGGGCGACGTCGTCGGGCACGACGCGGCCCGCGGCGCGGCGCTCGGCGGCGAAGTCGCGGGCCATGCGGGCGAGCTCGTCGTCCGCGCGGTCGTCGAGACCGGCGACGGCGTCGAGGCTCACGCCCATGAACACGAGCTTGAGCACGGCGTGGCGCCACGCGTGCGGGTCGAGGTGCGCGGCCGCGAACGGCCCGACGGCCGCCGCGACGAGGCTCTGGTCGTTCGTGCGGAGCGCGTCCGCGGCGAGGTCCCGGCCCACCGCGACGACCGACGGCGCGGCGTCCTCCGCGAGCGCACCTCGCGCCGTGAGGGCGTCGAGACCGCGCAGGACGCCCCGCCGCTCGGCGGTGTCGCCGTGCTGATAGAGGTCCGCGAGCCGCGCCGCGAGGGCGGCCTCGCCGTCGGCACCGCCGCGACCCGCGCCCTCGGCGAGCGCGACCACGAGGTCGGCGCGGGCGGCGTCGTCGACCGTCCCGTGCACGACCCCCGCGGGGTCGGTGTCCGGGCGGACGGGCGCGCGGCCCACCTGGCGGCCCGCGAGCGCGAACGCGCGCGTCACGGCCGCGGGGTCCTGCGCGACGGCGGCGCGCGCCTCGGCGAGCCAGCGCTCGCCCGGGGCGGTCCCGTCCGCCGTGCGGGCGTCGGGACGGGTGGTCTCGGTCATGGCACCTCCTGGGGGTGGTGGGGGCGGTCGTCCCACGCGCGGTGCAGCGCTGTCATGCTGCGGTGCGCGAGGCCGGGGGCGTCGTACGAGTGGCGGGGCAGCTCGACCGCCGCGACGCCCGCGTACCCGACGTCGGCGAGCGTGCCGAGCACGAGCGGGAGGTCGATCTCGCCCTCGCCGAACGGGCGGTGCTCGTGGTGGGTGCGCGGCATGTCGTCGAGCTGCACGTTGGCGAGGTAGGGCGCGGCCGCGCGCAGCGCGCCCACCACGCCGTCGGGCTCGACGACGAGGCAGTGCCCGACGTCGACCGTGACCCCGAGGTCCGCGAGGTCGCCGCCGTCGCCGCCCAGCTCCTCGCGCAGCCGCAGCGCGTCGCCCACCGTCTCCACGAGCATCCCGGGCTCGGGCTCGAGCGAGAGCCGCACGCCGTGGTCGCGCGCGTGCTCGACGAGCGCGGGCAGGCGCTCGCGCAGGAGCGTCCAGCCCTCGGCGGGGGTCACGTCGTCGGGCAGGACCCCCGAGAAGAAGGACACGCACTCCGCGTCCAGCACGGCCGCGATCTCGACCGCGCGGCGCAGGAACCGCAGCCGCGCGTCGGCCTCGACGTCCACGAGCGTGGGGCGGTGCTTGCGGAACGGGTCCAGGAGGAACCGCGTGCCCGTCTCGACGACGACGCGCATCCCCGCACCCTCGTGCGCTGCGGCGAGCCGTGCACGCAGCGCCGCGGCCTCGTCCTCCCAGCCGTCCGCGAAGAGATCGAGGTGCGGGAAGCCGAGCGTGAGCGCGACGGCGCCGTACCCCTCGTGGGCGAGCACGTCGAGCGCGACGTCGAGCGGGTGGTCGGTGAAGCCGTTGGTGCCGTACCCGAGCGTGAAGGGCATCGCGCCCCCGGCGGTGCCGGGCGCGCTCACGTCTCGCTCATCTCGGCGCGGCCCGGGGCCCGCCCCGCGCGGCGCAGCAGCCGGCCCGCGACCTCGACGCCCGCGAGCACCCCCACCGACGCCAGGCTCCCCCCGCGCGCGGACCACGCCGCCTGCAGCGGCAGCATCGCGCGGATCCCGGCCTTGGTCGCGGCGAACGCGTTCTGCGCGGACGGCGTGATCGCGGCGTCGACCTGCCGGGGCAGGCACGTCGCGAGGTAGGCGCCCGCGGCCGCGACCCCGGCGACCGCCGTCGCGACGCGCGTCCGGTGGCTCGCGCCGCCGTCGGCCACCCGGGCGCGGCGCACCACCCCGGTGCCGACGACCGCCCCGCCCACCGCGGTGGCGGCGGCCACGCCCGCGGCGAGGGACGACGTCGTGCCGTGCACCTCGCCGCGCGACAGGTACGTGACGCCCGCGGTGTGCACGGCCATCCCCGCGGCGGCCGGCAGCGCGGCGCGCAGGTGCCCGACGCCGGCCCCGAGCAGCACGTCGAGCCCGCGGCACGCGGCCATGACGAGAGGACCGGCCGCGCGCTCCTTGGCGACCGTGTCGTACGTCCACACGCTCGCGGCGAGCGGGACGGCGACGGCGAGCGCGCGCGCTCCCCCGCCCGCGGCGGCGAGACCGACGCCCGCGGCCGTGAGGCCGACGGCGACCTGGAGGGCGCGCCGCTCCGTCACGCGGCCCGACGGGATCGGCCGCTCGGGCCGCTCGACCGCGTCGAGGTGCCGGTCCGCGTAGTCGTTGAGCGCCATGCCGCCCGCGTACAGGCACGCCGAGGCGAGGGGCAGGAGCGCGCGGCGCGGCGTGAGCGCGTGCCCGGCCGCCGCCGCGCCCGCGAGCGTGTCACCGACCACCGAGAGGACCGCGGGGGCGCGGACGAGGTCCAGGTGGTCGTGGAGGGAGCCCGTCACGACCGGTCGGCCGCGGCGGTCGCGTCGCCGCCCACCCGGGCGGTCGCCGCGCGGACCCAGTCGGACAGCGCGACGGTCTGCGCGGCGAAGTCGTGCACGCCGCTGCCCCAGGGGTCCTTGAAGAAGAACCCGAGCTCCGGGACGGGGCCCGCGTACCCGGCCGCGTCCGCGAGCGCGAGCAGGCGCGCCAGGTCGAGCACGAGCGGCGCGGCGAGCATCGAGTCGTACGCCGACCACGTGGTCTGCAGCGTGAGCCGCGAGCCGAGGAAGCCCTCGACGTGCACGTGGTCCCACGCGACCTTGATGTCCCCGAGGTCGGGCACGTTGTCGATGTGCAGCGGCGTGACGTCGCTGCCCGTGAGGTCCTGGAGCCCGCGCGACTTGGACACGAGCTTGCTCTGCACCGCCTGCGGGTCGGCGAGCGTGGCGCCGTCCCCGCCGCCGAGCAGGTTGGCCCCCGCCCACGACAGGACGCGCAGCCCGCGGGCCCCGAACGCCGGGGCGAGGATCGTGCGCAGCCACGTCTGGCCGGTCTTGCCGTCCTGGCCCGCGACGGGGACGCCGCGCTCCTCGGCGAGCTCGAGCAGCACCGGGAGGTGCATGCTCGCCGACGGCGTGAACTCGGCGAACGGGGCGCCCGCGAGCAGCGCGGCGTACGCGGTGACCGAGCTCGGCGGCAGCACCGCGCGCTCCGGGTCCGCGAGCGCCGCGCGCAGCAGGTCGCGGTCGGAGAGCTCGGGCGCGGGCTCGGGCAGCGGCTCGGTCGACACGAGGTCGACGACGACGACGCGCGCGAGGCCGTGGCGCTCGCGGAAGTCCACGATGTCCGCGGCGAGGCGCTCCGCGGCGGCCTGCTGCGACTCGCGCGCGCTGCCCTCCGCGGGGTGGGCGGAGTAGCCGGGGCGCACCTCGGCGTCGGCCCGCTCGAGCGCGGCGTGCGCGGCGGTGAGCAGGCGCGGCGCGATCATGCCGGCCTCGACGAGCAGCTCGGCGCGCTTGACCATCGACACGTCGGAGATGTCGTGGCCGCCCACGACGAGGTCGCCGAAGGCGGGCAGCGGGGCGGAGGCGAAGGGCTCGCCCGCGGTGACGCACCCGGTCGGCTCCGCGCGCCCGTCGGCGATCACCGCGAGGCCGAGGGCGGCGGTGGTGGCGACCGAGCCGCGGGCGCCGACGAGCCACAGCCCGGTGCGCGCGTCCGGGGCGGGGCGGTCCGACGATCCGTCAGGGGCGAAGTGGTGCATCGTTGCTCCCGTTCCGACGGCGGACGCCGCGGCGCCGCCGATCACGACGACGATGGCCTCCCTGCCACCGTCGGACCGCACGCCCCGGGAGAGGGTCGCTCTGCTCGCTCTCCGACCCGGTGGCGCTCGGTCTGCTGCGACCCTAACCACACTTTTGTCGGTGGTCAATCAAAAGCGTGGCCACTTTCGCGACCTCGGATGCTTGCAACGTGCAAAAGCGCGCAGGCGAAGCCGACCTGGCGGTCGGTATCACGATACCGACCGCCGGGTCGTGCTCCGTCATCCGGCAGCGGGCGTGAAGTCGAGCTCGTCGTCCACCACGGCCACGACCGACCAGACGTTCCCGTCCGCGTCGGACAGCTCGTAGGCGGGCAGCAGGACGGCCGCGCCGTCCGGCTGGTGCTGCACCGCCAGGCCCAGGCGCGCGTCCGTGATCGTCACGTCCGTGACGGGCCAGGCGAACCGCGCACCCTCCCCCACGGTGGGCGGGACCGTCGGGGCCTCGGGCTCGGACGCGGTCTCCGGGAGGGGCTGCACGTCCTCGCGGGCCCACGCGATCATCCCCCCGCCGCCGAACCCGAACCGTGCGTCGCCGAGCCGCTCGACCGCCTCGGCCGGGCTGACGACGTCGTACGCGCCGAGCGGGACCCGCGGCGCAAGCGGTCCGGAGAGCGACGCGAGCCCCGCACCCGAGTACGTCGCTTCCCACGTGGTTCCCGTGCGCTGACCGTCGACGATCTCGTAGGCCGCCAGGAACGTGGCCCGGGCGCCCTGCTCCGGCGTCATCTCGCGCGCGACGACCTCGTATCCCGAGACGTCGACGTCGAGTCGCGCGAGCAGTTCGCGAAGCTGGTCCACGGCGGCGTCGGGGCTTGGCGGCGCCCCGTGCCCCTCCTCCGCGCACTCCCCTGGCTCCGCTGACGAGGTGGACGAGCCCGCCGGCCCTGAGCCGTCCGCACCGTCAGCAGGCATCGGCGTCACGGCGACGCAGCCCCACGGGTCCTTGGCCGGGTCGGTGAAGCTCACGCTCGCGAGACCGTCCGGCTGGAGCGAGACCCTGGGTCCCGTCCAGTCGGCCGAGCCGACGGCGTACGACCCGTACTCCTCGCGCACCTCGCCCGCGACCCCGAGGGTGTCGGCGACGCGGCGCACCGTCTCCTGCGAGAACACGCCCGCCGCGTCGTAGGCCCACGCCTCGGCGCTCGCGCCCTGCGTGGGCAGGCCGTCCTGGTGGAACACCGTGCGCGCTCCCCAGAACCCCCCGGCGAACCCCGGGACGACGCTCGCCGCGCGCGACGCATCGACAGCGCCCCCTTCGGTGGCGGCGCCGCCCGCGAACGCGTCCGCCCCCGCGGGTGCGTCCGCGCTGCCGAGCCGGATCGGGGCGAGCGCCGTGCTCTCCGCGGCGGAGCCGCCCGCAGTGGTCCTCCACTCGCCGGCGCCGAGCGCGTAGCCGCCCGTCCCGATGACGAGCGCGCCCACCACGGCGGCCGCCACCTGGAGCGGCGCCCGACGGCGCAGCCGGCGGGCGCGACGCTCGGCGAGCTCGTCGACGAGCGCGGCCGTCGGGCCGTCCGCCCCGGCGAGGCCGGCCGCGTCCGGGAGCTTCGCAGGAGCCGCGCCCGGGCCGCTCGTCGCGGGACGGGCGAACGCCTCGGGGACGCGGTCGCGCACCGCGGCCTCCAGGACCGTGGCGTCCGGGGTCGCGTCCGCGGCCGGGTCGGCCGCGCGCAGGCGCTCCAGGTCCGCGTCGTCGGGCTGCTCGGGGGTTCGGGTGGTCATGTCGCCCTCCAGGTACCGCAGGGGCCGTACCGCGCAGGTGCGGCCGGTCGGGTCTACCCGTGATGTGTGCTCAGGCGCCGGTCTCTTGCGCGAGCGCCGACTGCTCCGCCCACGCCGTGCGCAGGCGCGCGCGGGCCCGGGACAGCGCGGCGTCCGCGCCCCCGCGCGACGTGCCGAGGACGGCGGCCAGGTCCGCCCCACCGAGCCCCTCCCACGCGTGCAGGAGCAGGATGCGCCGGTCGCGGTCGGAGAGCGCGCCGAGCGCGCGGCGCACCTCGTCGTCCTGCACGACGACGTGCTCGACGTCGGCGCCGTCGTCCGGGCGCTCGGGCACCTCGGCCACGGGCAGGGCCCGCGCCTTGCGGCGGTGGTTGGCGAGGAGGAACCCCGCCGTGCGGTACAGCCACGGCAGCTCGGCGCCGTCGGGCACGTCGGCGCGACGCCGCCAGGCGGTCGCGAGGACCTCGGCCGTCAGGTCGTCGGCGTCGGGGGCGACGCCCCCGACGGCGCTCGGCAGGCGCCGGCGGAAGTAGCGGTACAGCGGTGTCGCGTGCGCGGCGAAGAGCGCGGCGAACCAGGCCTCGTCGTGGACGGCGGCCTCGGTGGTCTCGTCACTGCCCTCGTCGGTCGTCACGGCGGCTCCTCGTCGGCGGGGCGGGCTGTCAACCGCTCTGTGTCCCGGGGCCCGCGTTCCTTGCACGCCCCGCGGTTCACCCGAACCTCACCCGCGACGGCCCCGATCCTGCCATCCCCGGCCCCTACGCTGAGAGGCATGACGACGACGGAGCGGGACGCCCCGCCGCGCCACCCCCGCCGTCGGCGGAGCCGGGCGGCCTGGCTGGGCTGGGTTCTCATCCTGCTCGCGGTCGCGCTCGTCGTGTGCGCCGGGCTCCTCGCCCGGGACGCGCTCGCCGCGCGGGACGCCCTGACGCGCGCGCTGGACGAGGTCCCCGCCGCCGAGGAGGCGCTCCGGGACGGCGACGTCGCGGCCGCCGACGCCGCGCTGGAGCGGGTCCAGCCCCTCACCGCGTCCGCACGGGCCC
Organism: Cellulosimicrobium funkei; assembly: GCF_900155925.1. NCBI lineage: Bacteria > Bacillati > Actinomycetota > Actinomycetes > Micrococcales > Promicromonosporaceae > Cellulosimicrobium > Cellulosimicrobium funkei. The sequence continues at coordinate 828,532 of NZ_FTMI01000002.1, read as the reverse complement.
ACACCGACGGCCCCTTGTGGTCGCTCGCCGCCCACCTGCCGGTCTACGGGCAGGACGTGCGGGCCTTCTCCGTGGCCGCCGCGACGGCCGACGACCTCGCCGCCGTCGTGCTGCCGTCCCTCACGCAGACCCTCGGCAGCGTCGAGGGCGACGGGCTCGCGCTCACGGGCGACGGCGTCGACCTCGCACCGCTCGTCGCGGCCGCCCCGACGGTCGCGCGCGCCGCCGACGCGTTCGACGCGATCGACGCGCGCCTCGCGACCGTCGACCGCGACGCGCTGCACGCGGAGGTCGCCGACCCGTACGCCGCGCTCGTCGCGCGCACCGACGACCTGCGCCCGGTGGTCCGCACCGCCGACCGGCTCACGGCGCTCGCGCCCGCGATGCTCGGCGCCGACGGCCCGCGCCGCTACCTCGTCCTCGCGCTGAACAACGCCGAGCTGCGCGCCGGCGGCGGGATCCCCGGCGCGCTCGCGGTGATCTCGGCGGACCAGGGCAGGGTGACGCTGGAGCGGCAGGCCTCGACGGTCGGCTTCCCGTCGTTCGACGAGCCGGTGCTGCCCCTCGACCCCGGGGTCGAGCAGCTCTTCACCGACCGCGTGGGCCGCTACCTCCAGGACACCCCGCTGACGCCGGACTTCCCCACGACCGCCGCGCTCGCGTCGACGATGTGGGAGCGCGCGCAGGGCGAGCAGGTCGACGGCGTGGTCGCGACCGACCCCGTCGCCCTCTCCTACCTGCTCGAGGCCACGGGTCCGGTGACCGTCCCGGTCGACGGCGGCGCGGTCGACCTGGACGCGGGCAACGTCGTGCAGACCCTCCTCTCCGACGCGTACGGCGAGCTCGAGCCCGGCGAGCAGACGGACACGTTCTTCGCGGCGGTCGCGGCCCAGGTCCTGGAGCAGTTCCTCGCGGGCGGGGCCGACCCGGCCGTCGCGCGGGACGCGCTCGTGCGCGGCGCGGACGAGCACCGCGTGCTGCTGTGGTCGGCGCACGAGGCGGAGCAGGAGCGTCTCGCGGGCACGGTCGTGGCGGGCGACATCGACACCGCCGACCAGGCCGCGGGCTCGGTCGGCGTGTTCCTCAACGACGGCACCGGCGGCAAGATGGGCGTCTACCTCGGCAGCGACGTGCGCCTCGCGGGCAGCACGTGCACGGCCGCGGGCCGCGTGGACACGTTCGAAGTCGACCTCGCGTCGTCCGCCCCGGCCGACGCCGCGACGAGCCTGCCCTGGTACGTCACCGGCGGCGGGACGGCGGGCGTCGAGCCGGGCGTCACGCGCACGTTCGTCGTGCTCTACCCGCCGCGCGACGGGCAGGTCTCGGGCCTGCGCCGCGACGACGCCCCGCTCCCGGCGCAGCCCGGCGACGTCGCGGGCCGCGGCGCGCTCTCCGCGATGGTCGACCTCACGCCCGGGCAGTCCGCGACCCTGTCGTTCACGACGACGACGCCGCGGGACGCGGGGACCGCCGCCGCGACCTCGCTCGACGTGTGGAGCACGCCCACGACCACCCAGCCGGGCCTGCGCACGGTCGACGTCGCGCCCTGCGGCTGAGCCGCGTCCGGTCGCGTCACGGCGCGGTCACGATCCCGCGCACCGACGCTTTTTCACCCTGGACAAGCGTCCAACTCGGGCGTCCGCCTCGCTAGCCTGGCAGGACGGAAACACCTCGCGCACGTGTGGCACCTGCACGTATCAGGGACCTCGGGGCACGGCTCCCTCTCCACGAACAGCCTTTCCCGCCCACGGACAGGATTCACCATGAAGACGTCGGGAGGACGCCGCGCCGGGAGCCGCGCGCTGGCCGTCACCGCTACAGCCGCGACGGTGGTGCTGCTCACCGCGCCGGTCGCGGGAGCCGCCGAGGACGACACGTACGTGCCGGAGCCGACGATCGAGCTCACCACCCTGTCCCCCGTCTGCGACGGGGACGTCCCGTACCTCGAGTACGCCATCGCCGTCACCGGCACGGACAACGACACCGCGACCATCACGTGGCTCAACCCGGGCGGCGCGGACGTCGTCCAGTCCGGCCTCCCCCTGCAGGGCCGCGTGCTGTGGCCCGGCGCCGTCGTCGGGGCGGACGGCCGCGGCGCCGACTGGCCCGGCTGGAGCCTGGTCGACGGGCAGTGGGTCGAGGGCGACGAGTTCGACTGGGTGCGCCCCAGCGTCCAGGTGCTCTTCCAGGTCAACCCCGAGACGGTCGTCAGCGTGGACTACCCGCCGTCGTCGCCGAGCTGCGCGACGAACCCGCCGGGACAGGGGAACCCCACGACGACCACGACGGCGTCCCAGGTCTCGCGCACCGTCGCGACCGGCTCGTCGTCCTCGTCGCTCGCGACGACGGGCGCGACCGTGGGCCTGTACGCCGCCGTCGCCGCGGGGCTCGCGGCCGTGGGCGCCGCGGTCGTGCTGCTGACGCGCCGCACGCGCAAGGGCTGACCCGGCCGCCGGCACGGCCGGGTGCACGACGACGGCCTCGCACCCTCCCGGGTGCGAGGCCGTCGTCGGTGCGGGCCGGGGTCGGTCAGGCGGACGCCCAGCCTCCCGCGGCGAGGCGCGACTCGAGCCCCTCGAACGCCCAGCGGTCGACGACGAGCACCGCACCGCCGGGGGCGTCGGGCACGTACCACTGGAGCTGCTCGACGGTCCGCACCTCGGCCCCGGCGGCGTCGACGCACGAGAGCGTCCAGCGCGCGAGCGTCGCGGGCGTGCCGGCGACCTCGACGTCCGACTCCGCGGGGTCGCCGACCGCGCGGGCCGCGAGCGCGTCCGCCCCGGGGCACGTGGCGCCGTCGGGCAGGAGCGCCGTCGCGGGGTCGACACCGTCGAGCGCCGCACCGGTCAGCACCTCGAAGCTCGGGCACGCGGCGTCCTCGGGGCACCCGCCCGCACGGACCTGCGTGACGCCGTCGGCCGGCTGGAGCACCGACCAGTAGTCGGCACCGGGAAGCTGGAGGGGGCCGACGGGTACCTTGCCCGCGTCGGCGTGGTCGCCGTGCGAGCCGTGATCCTCGGCCTGGGCGGGTCCCGACCCGCCGTCGACGGTCGCCCCGGCGTCGTCGGAGCCGCTCGTGCAGCCCGCGAGGAGCGCGGCGCCGAGCACGGCCGTCAGGGCCACGGGCAGGGCGGAGGCCACGGACGGCGGGAGGGGACGGGAGGTGCGGGGTCGGGTCGTTCGGTGACGCACGGGCACGCTGACCGCCTTTCACGGTCGGAGGAGCCCCGCAACCCACTGGGGAGGGCTGCGGAGTTCCTCGTCGGCCCCTTCACGCTAACGAGCGCGAGGGCTGGTCGAGATGCGGGAGAACCACACGATGGCGGCCCGCGGGTACGGGATTCCCCGTACCCGCGGGCCGCCCCGGTGGTCCCCCGTCAGGAGGGGCGGCCGGGCGTCAGCACGCGCCGAGGGCCTGCCACGGGCCGTACTGCTCCGCACCCGGGACGTTGTTCTGCGTCCACCACTTCGCGCGGTACGACTGGCCCTGGTAGGAGACCGTCGCACCCCCGGTGTAGGCCACCGTCGCGGACCAGGCCGGCGCGGTGCACGTGCCCGGCGTGGTGGGCGGCGTGGTCGGGGGGTTCGTGGGCGGCGGGGTCGTCGGGGTGGTCCCGCCGCACGCGCCCGTCGCCTCCCAGGGGCCGCCCGCGCTCGGCCGGTCGCCCTGGGTCCACCACTTCGCGCGGTAGTTCTTGCCCTCGAACGACGCCGTCGCCCCGCCCGTGTAGACCGTCGCGGCCGACCACGCGGCCACGCAGGCCGTCGGGTCCGTCGGCGGGGTGGTCGGGGGGTTCGTCGGCGGGTTCGTCGGCGGGTTGGTGGGCGGGTTCGTCGGCGGGTTCGTCGGGCCGCTCGCGCCGTCGACGGGACCGGCCGGGAGCGTGCGGACCTTGTCCGTGAAGCCACCGAGCAGCGTGCCGTCGTGGTTGCCGGACAGGTCCCACCACATGGCGCCTCCCAGGTTCAGCCGGTCGATGTACTCGGCCTTGGCCGCCACCGACCGGGCGTTGTCGTAGCTCCACCACTGGTCGCCGTCGTACCGCCAGGCGGAGACGGTCGTCGGGTCGTAGTAGTCCTGGCCCCGCGTGCGGAGCTTGTCGTAGTCCTCGTTCCCCGCCTCCCACGTGCCGGGGGCCGCCCCGTTCGCGGCCGACCACGGCTGCGACGACGTGACGCCCTTCCAGCCGCGGCCGTACATGGCGAGGCCGAGGCCGAGCTGGCTCGGGGCGACGCCGGCGCGGAGGTACTCCTGGACGGCCTTGTCCGCGCTGAACTGGCGGCTCGCGGCCCGCGGGTCGGCCGGGTCGTCGTAGAGGTTGCCCTGGTGGCCGGCCAGCGCCGGGTCCCAGGCGCCGTGGAGGTCGTAGCCCTGCACGTTGCCGTAGTCGAGGGACTGGAAGATGCGCGGGTCGTTCCAGCCGCCGGCCGCGATGTCGGCCGGGTTGGCGGGCAGGAACGCCGAGAGCAGGTAGTGCTTGCCGGTCTGCGCGCCGTACGCGTCGAGCTGCTTGCGGAACTCGGCGAGCAGGAGCCGGAAGTTCTCGCGGTCGTTCACGGGGTCGACCGAGTTGCCGACCTCGCCGTTGTTCGAGCCCGGCCACTCCCAGTCGATGTCGATGCCGTCGAACACGCCGGCGGCCGCACCCGGCCCGCCGCGGCCGTCGATCACGGGCAGGTTGCCCTTGATGTAGAGGTCGATGCACGACGACACGAGCTTCTCGCGGGACGCCTGCGTCGCCGCCGCGCGGGAGAAGTTCTTCGACCAGGTCCAGCCGCCGATCGAGATGAGCGCGCGCAGCTGCGGGTTCTTCGCCTTGAGCTGCTTGAGCTGGTTGAACGAGCCCGCGAGCGGCTGGTCCCACGCGTCGGCGACGCCGCCGACGGAGTTCGCGGCCGTGTAGCCCATGCCGAAGTCGGCCCACGCGTCGCCCGCGCCGTCGGAGCCGTTCGGCCCCGTGCCCTGCGCCTTGTTCGCGATGAAGCACGTGAGGTTCTGGTGGTGGATGTTGCCGAACGAGTAGTTGATGTGGGTGAGGTCCGCGGCCGCGCCGGAGTCCTGCACCTTCTTGAGCGGGAAGGCGCGGCCGTACACGCCCCACTGGGTGAAGTAGCCGACGTTGCGGTAGCCGTTGACGTCGCTGTCGCCGGGGTTGCCGACCGCCGTCGTGGCGGTCGGCGCCGCCTGCGCCGGCGCGACGCCCGCGAGGAGGCCGCCGACGAGGGCGGCCGCCGTCGCGAGCGCCGCGAGGCGCGCGCCGCGCCGCCGGGCCGGGCGCGGTGGTCGGGTGGAGAGGGACACGTCCATGGGTCCTGCCTCGTGCTCGTACGGGGAGCTGCGGCGGCTCCGTGCTCCGGACCGCCCTGCCCTCAGGTCACCCCGAACGTAGCCACGAGGGGACCCGCGCGTGATCCGCGCTTCCCGCAGTGTTCGCGGCTCCTCCGCGCGGCGGCGTAGGGGAAGACCCGTAGGACAAAAGCGGACAGATGCTGACGAGAGGCCCCGAATCGACCCCGGCTCAGCGCCCCACGCGGTGCGCCAGGACCGTGAGCTCGACGCGCGAGCGCACCCCGAGCTTGCGGAACACGCGCCCGAGGTGGACCTCCACCGTGCGGACCGACAGGTAGAGCTGGTCCGCCGCCTCCCGGTTCGACGCGCCCTGGACGACGAGGAGCGCGACGTCGAGCTCGCGCTCCGTGAGCTCGTCCGCCCACCGGCCCCGCAGCTCCGCGAGCGCCTCGTCCGTCACGTCGCTCTCGCGCACCGCGAGCCGGCACGCGTCCGGCGGGGCGGGCCGCAGCGCGGCCTGCGCCTCGACGCCGGCGCGCGCGACCCCGAGGGCGGCGTGCATGCTCCCGGCCCGCGGGGCCGCGGGCCACGTGCCGCCCGGGACGACGGCCCCGCCGCCGAGGACGCCGGGCACCCCCGGCACGACCGCGGTCAGGTCCTCGGGCACCGGGCCCCCGAGGAGGCGGACCACCTCGGCGTGCTCGTCGAGCGCGATCGTCGTCCAGGCGTCCGCGCCCGCGTCGTCGAACAGCTCGATCGCGGACAGGAACAGGCCGTGGGCGCGCTGCAGCTCGCCCGCGCGCACGAGGGCGCGCGCGGCGCACAGGTCGGTCCGCGCGTGCTCGTAGGGCGACGCGGTCGTGCGGTTCACGCGCGTGGCCCGCTCGAGCGGCGCGGTGAGGTCCTCGGGCGCGGCGAGCGAGACGTCGGCGCGCACGAGCGTCGCCGACCGCAGCGACGGCGGGAGCTCCTTGGCGTCGACCCGGCGGCGCGCGAGCGCGCGCTGCGCCGCGTCGTGCCGCCCGGCGACGACCCACGCCTCGACGTCGTCCAGCCCGGGCAGCGGCAGCATGCGTGCGCTGTCGGGACGCTCGCGCTCCGCGGCGAGCTCGAGCAGCGTCGCGGCCTGGGTCACGTGGTGGGCGAACGCCGCACCCATGGCGCGGTCCACGAGCAGGCCGAGGCGCACGGGTCGCGACGTCGGGCTCGCGCACGTCTCCTCGAGCGCCGTCGCGACGGGCCCGACGACGCCCCGGGTCATCATGTCGAGGCGGCGCGCGGCGGCCACGCCCATCCCCGCGAACGGCAGGCCGAGCGGCAGGCGGAACGCGGCCTCCGCGAGCTCGTCCGCGGCTCGCGTGAGGGTGCCGCGCCACAGGTGCACGAGCGCCTGCGCGAGCCGGACGTGCGCCTCGGCGAGCGGCGTGAGGGCGGCGTCCGGACCGTCGAACCACCGGCCGCCGTCGCGCACCGGGGCCAGGGAGGCGACGACGCTCGCGAGCGTCTGCGCGGCGTCGTCCAGCCGGTCGTCGGCGGCGAGCCCGAGCGCCCGGCTCACCTGGAGCGCGGCCTCGTGGTCCGGGCCCAGGTCGACGTCGGGCACGACGCCGCGCTCCCCCACCCCGAACACCGCGGCCCAGGAGCGCGCGAGGGCGAGACGGGCCGGGGTCGCGTCGTCCTCGCACCACGACGCGAGGAACGTCGCGGTGTCGAGGAGCTGGGAGGTGCTCACGCCGTCGCCCCGCTCGGCGTGCAGCCGCGCCGCCGTGAGCACGCCCGTCACGACCCCGGCGACGGCGTCCGACGGGAGGCCGTCAGGACGGCCCCCGCGCAGGTAGGGCGACAGGACGTCGTCGGGCACCTGGCCCTCGGCGAGCGTGAGCGCCGCGACGAGCGGGCCGAGCGTGCACGCGCGCAGCGCGTCGTCCCCGCTCCGCGAGGCCTTGCGCAGCCAGTCGGCGGCGTCCTGCACGTGGCCCGAGCGCAGGGCCGCGACCCCGGCGATCGCGAACGCCTCGGCGCGGTGCTCGGCACCCGCCTGGCTCGCCGCCTCGCGCGCGACCTCGTGCGCCCACACGACGTCGCCGCGGTCGAGGTGGCGGCGCGCGATGCGCAGGAGGCCCGGGACGAGCGCCGGGTCGCCCACGAGGGTCGCGAGCGCCGAGTGCCACACCGCGACGTCCTCCTCCCCCGCCCGCCGGTGCGCCTCGGCGAGCGCGACGTGCGCCGCCGTGCGCTCGGCGAGGCGGGCGTCGGCGTGGACGAGCGAGCGCATGCGCGGGTCGACGAACGCGAAGCGGCCCCCCGCGAGGACGAGGTGCTCCGCGAGCGGGCCGTCGAGGACCTGCTCCATCGCGAGCCCCGTCGCGGACAGCACCAGCTCGGTGCGGTCGACGACGGCGACCGCCGCGACGAGCAGCGCCTGGCGCTCCGCCTCGCTGAGCGCGGCGAGCCGGTCGGCGAAGAGCGACCGGACGGCGGGGACGGCGGGCAGCGGGTCGGGCAGGATCGACCCGCCCGAGAGCTGCTCGGGGGTGAGGAGCGCCGCCGTCTGCGTGATGGCCGCGGCGTTGCCGCCGAGGAGGTGCGCGAGCCGCGCCGCGACGTGCGGGGCGACGGCGAGCCGCCGCTCGACGAGCAGGAGGTGGAGCGCGTCGGCCGGCGCGAGCGGCGGGACGGCGCGCAGCTCGAACGGCCCCGCGGACGGGTCGAGCGCGCCCGCGGGCGCCGTCCCCAGCAGGACGACGGGCGCGTGCCGCTGCGCGACGAGGCTCGCGAGCACCGACCGGCTCAGCTCGTCCTGGAGGTGCAGGTCGTCGGCGACGAGGACGACGGTCGCGCCGTCGAACGTCGCGACGAGGAGCTCGGCGAGCGCGACCGCCGCCACCTCGGGGAGGTGGCCGAAGCCCGGGTCGACCGGCTCGAGGACCCGCGTGAGCCGCTCGGGGACCACGCCGCCCGCGAGCTGCGACACCTGCGACACGACGGAGACGACGGCCGACCCGGGAGCGGGGACGCCCGCGGGCGGGCGACAGCGGAGCGTGACGGTCGGCTGCGCGAACTCGTGCGTCGCGACGGCCTCGCACACGAGCTCGAGCGTCGCGCTCGCGCCCATGCCGTGCTCGGCGGTCCACACGAGACCGCCCTTGCCCTCGCTCACGGCGGCGAGCGCGCGGTCGACCTCCTGCGCGCGGGACGAGAGCCGCTCGAGCCGTCGCGCGAACCGCGAGTCCGCGCGACGGACCGGCTCGGGAACCATGTAGTCCTGCTGTTCTGACATGTCGGGACCCTCCGTCCGGGGGCTTCGTCGCCCGTCGACCGGATGAAATGTTAACAACCCTCCGTAAACAAGGGATCACCTCATCGTTTCCCGCTCGTCACACGGTCGCCACCTGGGCCGACGCTCGCACCTCGACGGTTGCTGCCCGCTGCCCGGAGGGCTAGCCTGGCCTCGATCCCCGTCGCGGCCACGACCCCCGTGCGCCCCGACCCGGGTGCGGCGCCCACGGCGCCGCCGCCACGAGAGCGAGGTGAGCCCCATGCCTGACGGCAGCAGTCATAGATCCGTGCACTGCGCGCTCACCCCCCGTGGCTCGCGACCCGACGCCTGAGCCCGGCCGACGCAGGTCCCTGCGTCCCCGGCCGTCGTCCGTCCCGCGCGGGGAGGTCGCCAGTGCGCTCCGCGCGCGCCTCGCGCGCGCCGCCGGACCTCCCCCGCCGACGCACCCGCGCCGCCCACCCGTGGCCGCGCCCGTGCCGTCCGCCCGCCGGAAAGGACGACCACCATGACCCAGCGTTCCCCTGCGACCGCGCCGACCACCACCCCTGCCACCCCGGTGCGGGCCCGCCCCGCCCGGACGCCCCTGCGCGCCCCGCGCGAGGAGCGGCGCCGCGCGCGCCGGCCGAACCTCGAACGGCAGTCGATCTCCTTCACCGTGGGGCTCTACCTGTTCATCTGCGCCGCGCTCCTCACCGCGCACTTCACGGCCGGCGGTGCGTGATGACGACGATGCTGCCCGAGACCCCGGGCCTCGCCCCCGGCACGGAGACCCGCCTGCCCGCCCCGGCGCGCGGCGGGCTCGACCTGCACGCCCGCGCGCACGGCGACGGCTCGCCCCGGTTCGACCCGCGCGTCCTGCGCTCGCGCTGGGTGCAGGTCGCGGTCGGGGACCCGGACTCCGCGGCCCGCGCGGCCGAGCACGGCGTCGACTTCGCGGCTGCCGGAGGACGTGTCTGGGAGACGGACGCGCACGTCTACCTGCCGGTGACGGCGACCCGGCGCGACGGCGACCGGGTGGTGGACGAGCGCATCGTGCTCGCCCTGTCCGCCGACGTCGTCGTGACGGCCCAGCCGCAGCGGCACTACGCCGTCTTCGACAAGGCGATCGCCCGCATGCGCCGCACGCCGTGGCTCATCGGCTCGTCGTACGGCGTCGCGTACGCGCTGCTCTACGCGCTCAACGAGGCGGCCGACCGCGTCGTGTCCTACGCGAGCGACCTGCTCGAGGACATGTCCGACGAGATCGACGAGGCCACGCGCGGAGTCGACTCGCGCGGCCGGGAGATCGGGGTGAGCGACATGCAGGACACGATCACGCGCATGAACCGCGCCGAGGAGATCGTGTCGCGCGCCCAGGAGTCCCAGCTCTCGCTCGCCCGCGCCGCGCGGCACCTGCGCAGCGAGATCGCGGACTCGGACCCCGTGCTCGCGGGGCTCGTCGAGACGCTCGTCGCGGACGTCGACGGCGTGAAGCAGCACGCCGGGTTCGAGCACGACAAGGTGCGCTACCTGCAGCAGGCGATCATGACGTCGCTCGACGTCAAGCAGGCGCAGATCGTCAAGGTCTTCACCATCATCACGGCGGTGTTCCTGCCCCCGACGCTCATCGCGTCGTTCTACGGCATGAACTTCACGCACATGCCCGAGCTCGACCGGCCGTACGGGTTCACGCTCACGGTCCTGGTGACGCTCGTCGCCGCCGTCATCCCGCTCGCGTACATCAAGCGCCGCGGCTGGCTGCGCTGAGCGACGGACGGTGCGGTGCGCGGCAGAGGCCGCGCACCGCACCGTCAGGGTGTCAGGCGCAGGTGCCGACGACGCGCCAGGCCGGGTACCACTTCTCCGTGCCCGGGACGTTCGTGCGGACCCACCACGCGGCGCGGTAGTTCACGCCCTCGTGCGCGACGACGCGCCCCCCGACGTACGAGGTGCTGCGGTCCCAGCCCGGGAAGCACGAGCCGGGCGCGGTCGGGTCGACCGGACCGGCCGGGGCCGCGCGGTAGACGTCGGCCGCCGTGCCGACGAGCTCGTCCTCGTAGTCGCCCGCGAGGTCCCAGAACATCGAGCCGCCGAGGCCCTTCTCCGTGATCCACGACGCCTTGAACTCGACGGCGCGCGGCGTGTCGACGCTCCACCACTGGTCGCCGTCGTAGCGCCACGAGGCTCCGCTGACCTCGTCGAAGTACTCGGTCCCGTGGTCGCGCAGCTCGAAGTACTGCTTGTTCCCGGCCTCGTAGGTGCCGGGGGCGACGCCCGCGGCGGGCTGCCAGGCGCCGTTCGAGTCGCCGGCCTCGACGCCGGACCAGCCGCGGCCGAACGCCGGGATGCCGAGCGTGAGCTGGGCGGGGTCGACGCCGCGCGACAGGTAGAGGTCGATGCCGTCCTCGAGCGAGATCGTGCCGGGCTGCGAGGTGTCGTGCAGGTTCGCCTGGTGCCCGGCGAGGTTCGGCGACCAGCCACCGTGCAGGTCGTAGCCCTGCATGTTGCCGTAGTCGAGGTAGTCGAAGATCGTCGGGGCGTCCCAGCCGGCGTTCACCACGGTGGGGCTCACCGGGATGTAGGCGGAGAGCAGGTAGTCCTTGCCCTGCGCGGCACCGCGCTCGTCGAGCTGCTTGCGGAACTCGGCGAGGAGGGCGGTGAAGTTCGCCTTGTCGTTGACCGGGTCGACGTGGTTCTCGGGGTGCTGCGACCAGTCGGGGGCCCCGGGCCACTCCCAGTCGACGTCGATGCCGTCGAACAGGCCCGCGGCCGCGCCGGGGCCGCCGCGGCCGTCGATCACGGGCAGGTTGCCGTCGATGTAGAGGTCGATGCACGAGGCGACGAACTTCTCGCGGCTCTCGGGCGTCGCCGCGGCCTTCGAGAAGAACTTGGACCAGGTCCAGCCGCCGAGCGACATGAGGACCTTGGTGTCGGGGTGCTCCTCCTTGAGCTTGCGGAGCTGGTTGAAGTTCCCCGCGAGCGCCTGGCCCGGCTCGTCCGCGACGCCGTCCACCGAGTCCTCGGCGGAGACGGCTCGCACGAAGTCGGCCTGCGCGTCGCCGGCGCCGTCGTTGCCGCCCGGCTCGGGCGTGCCCGGGGCGTCCGCGAGGAAGCACGTGAGGTCGGTCGGGTGGATGTTGCCGAACGCGTAGTTCACGTGGGTGATCTGCTCGGCCTGGCCCGACTCGACGAAGTCGCGCACGGTGTAGCCGTAGTTCTCCGGGGCCCAGGACATGAAGTAGCCGACGTTGCGGTACCCGTTGAGGGCGGCGTCGCCGTTCGGCGAGTCGGGCGTCGGGGTGGTGGCCGCCGTCGTGGCGGTCAGGTGGGCGGTCGGCGCGGCGGCGGCGGTCGTCGCGGCGGCGACGGCCCCGCTCGCGGCGAGCGCGAGGGCGGTGAGGCCGGCGGCCGCGCGCGTGGCGCGGGCGCGGCGCGGGGCGGACGGGCGAGGACGGTGCATCGAGAGGACCTCTCGTCGACGAGGTCGGTCGCCGACCCGCGCGGACGCGCGGCGGTGCGGCCTCCTGCGGGGCCTGAGCGACCGGCTGACGTGAGCGACCGTAGCCGTGGGCGGGGCCCGCGGGACTACGTGCTTCCCACACTCTTCGCGTCACGCGCGCCGCGCGGGGTACGCGGTCCTCCGTACGCAGGCCCCGTACGGGACAGCCCGTACGACGCCGCGTCAGGCCTCGAGGATCAGCGTGACCGGGCCGTCGTTGACGAGGTCGACCGCCATGTGCGCGCCGAACCGCCCGGTCGCCACCTCGACCCCGCGGGCGCGCAGCGCCTCGACGACCGCGTCGACGAGCGGCTCCGCGACAGGACCGGGCGCCGCGCCGTTCCACGACGGCCGACGGCCCTTGCGCGTGTCCGCGTAGAGCGTGAACTGGGAGACGACGAGCACGGGCGCGCCGTCGTCGAGCACGGACCGCTCCCCCGCGAGGATCCGCAGCTCGGCGATCTTGCGCGCGATCGTCTCCACCTGCGCGTCGCCGTCGTCGTGCGTGACGCCGACGAGCGCGAGCAGGCCCGGTCGGTCGATCGCGCCGACGACCTCCGCCGTCCCGTCGTCGGCCACGACGCTCACGCTCGCGCGAGTCACGCGCTGCACGACGGCCCTCACGGCCGTCCCCTGTCGTCGCGCCGCGCTGCGTCGGACGAGAGGTCCTGCGAGGCGTCGTACGCCGCGTCCGTCCCGGGCTCGTCGAGCACCGCGCGCACGGCGCCCACCGGCTGCCCGGCGCCGAGCACGGGCACGTCGCCGAGCGCGTCGAGCGCCGGCCCGTCCGCGCCCGCGACGTCGAGCGCGCCGAGACGGCGCAGCGCCGCGGCGAGCACCGCCGGGCGCGGCCGGGACGCGCCGTCGAGCACCTTGAGGGCGAGGGCACGGCCGTCGGGCAGCCCGGCCCCGTACACCCCGTCGGCCCCGTCCTTGGCGACCAGGCCCGGGACGGCGCGCATCGCGAGGGTCGCGTCGCGTCCCGTGCCGCCCACCATCTCGGGGAACGCCGCCATGGCGCGCGCGACCTCCGCCTCGGGGGAACCCGGGTCGTGCTGCGGGGCCGCGGCGAGTCGCCCGAACGCGCGCGCGAGCCCGCGCACGGTCGTCGAGAAGAGCGGCGCCCCGCAGCCGTCGACCGTCACGTGCTCGACGGCGACGCCCGTCGCCGCCGCGACGGTCTCGCGCACCGCGACCTGCAGCGGGTGGTCGTGCTCCAGGTACGTGCGCGGGTCCCAGCCCGCGACGACGCACGTCGCGAGCATCGCCGCGTGCTTGCCCGAGCAGTTCTGGGTGATCGACGACGGGCCGTTCCCCGCCTCCTGCCACGCGAGCGCGGCCGGCGGGTGCAGCGGGAGGTCCGGGGTGTTGCGCAGCGCGGACTCGTCGAGCCCGGCGCCCGCGAGGATCTCGCGCACCCCCGCGAGGTGCTCGGGCTCGCCGTTGTGGCTCGCGGCGGCGAGGGCCAGGAGGCGCGGCGGCAGGCGCAGGCCGTGCCGCAGCATCGCGACGGCCTGGAACGGCTTGACGCTCGAGCGCGGCCAGACGACCGTGCCGGCGTCGCCGCGCTCGAGGAGCGTGCCGCCGTCGGGCTCCAGCAGCACGAGGTGCCCCGTGTGGACGGACTCCACGAGGTCGCCGCGCACGACCTCGGCCAGCGGGACGGCGGCGCGCGCGACCCCGGTGCGGACGTCGTCGGTCACCGCGGCGCTCACCAGCCGCCGGGCCGGCCGGACGACCCGTTGCCGCGCCCGTTCCCGTACGGCTGGAGGCGGGGACGCACGTCGACGAGGTACACGATCGCCGCGACGACCGCGATGATCCCGATGAAGCCGAGGTTGATCCCGCCGCCGAGCGGGATGGAGAGGAAGCCGAGCGCCGCGGCGACGCCGAGGATCGCGAGCCAGATCGGCTTGCTCAGCTTGCCCTCGGCCGTGAACGCGCTCGCGGGCCGCCGGATCGCGTCGACGAGCGCGAAGAGCTGCGTCCCGAACACGACCAGCGACAGGAGGAGGTAGACGATCCACTGCAGCGACCCGAAGATTCCCACGGGCACGAGCCTACGGTCTGGCGAGCGGCCACGGCACCACGCGCAGCCCGGCGGCACGCGCCGCGGTCACGACGTGCGGGTCCCACGCGGCCACGACCGTGTCGTCGTGCGCGACGGCGAGCGCGCTCGCCACGTGCACCGCGTCGTTGCTGCGCAGCGACCCGGCGGCGACGAGCCGCGACGCGCGGTCGGTCACGGCGCCGGACACCTCGACCACGTGCAGCGCGGGTCGCAGCGTGTCCCAGGTGCCGAGCGCGCGGGCGTGCGCCGGGCCGTCGATGACCCCGCCGCGGGCCCCCGCGGCGAGCGCGGCGCGGACCTCGACGTCGGCGAGGCGGCTCGTGACGACGACGTCCGCACGGTTCCACAGGCGGCTCGCGAGCGCGGAGCCGGCCTCCGGGACGCACAGCTTCACGAGCGCGCTCGCGTCGAAGTAGACGAGGGCCACCGCGGGCCCCTCAGCGCCGGATCCGGCGCACGAGCGCCGCGACCCCGCCGCCGCGGGCGACCCGGGCGCCGTCGGACGGGCGCGAGCCGTCGGGACCCGCCGGACGTGCCCCGTCCGTCGCCGCGGCGAGCACCGGCGCGGGCACCGCGTGCACGGGGCGCTCCCCCGCCGGAGGGACCAGGACGCCGTCGCGCACGAGCTCGGTGACGAGGTCCGCCGTCGCGACGCCGGTCAGCCGGGCGACGGGGACGCCGCGCTCGGTGATGACGACCTCCTCACCGTCCCTGGCCCGCTCGATCCACGACTTGAGCTCGGCGCGCAGCGCGCTGACAGGGACCTCCATGCCCCGACCGTACCGGCCCGCGGTACCGCTGTGCAGGGGTCTGTCGTCCCGGGTGCGAACGCTCTCAGAGCTCGGGGAGCGCGTCGCGCGCCTGCTCGGGCGTCGCGCCCGCCGCCTCCAGGGCGTCGACGATCGGTGACCGCACGAGCATCACGAGCGACTGCACCTGCCAGTCGCCGTCGCCGAGCGCGTGGGGGTCGGCGCTGCGGGCCACCTCGAGGAGGACCTCTCGCGCGACCGCCGGGTCGCGCCCCGCGCCGACGGCCTCGGCGAGCACGTGCACCCCGGCGCCGAACCGGGCGACGAGGTCCGCCACGGCGTCGAGCTCGTGGTGGTCCGGGCCGCTCGCGACCGGCCGCGCACGCCGCGCCAGGACGCGCACGCTGCGCATCGCGCGGTCGACGAGCACCGCCTGCCGCTCGAGCCCGCCAAGCTCGTCCCGGTGCCGCAGCCCGGCGGCGCTCACGCGCGCGAGTTCGCGCGCGGAGGTCGCGGACGACTGCCACTCCTCGAGCGCGCCCTCGGACGCCCGGCCCTTGACCAGCGCCGCGTCGAGGTCCGCGGGGTCGCGCGCTCGCAGACCGCGCGCGAGCACGTCGAGCACGCCCGCGAGCTCCGACGTCGCCTCGGACCCGAGCAGGCGGGGTCGTCGTCGGGGGTCGCCCGGCGTGAGGGCCGCGACGGCGAGCGCGACGGCGCCGCCCACGAGCGCGTCCGTCCACCGCCCGAGCGGGCCGCCCGCCTGCGCGGCCGGCAGCCCGACGATGACGATGGCCTGCACGCCCGCCTGCGTCGTGAGCATCGCGCCCCGGTCGATGAAGCGTGCGGCGAGGGCCGAGACCGCGAGGACGACGGCGACCTGCCACCAGCCCGACCCGATCGCGTGGACCACGAGGTCCCCCAGGCCGACGCCGATCGCGACGCCCACCGCGAGCTCGAGCACGCGGCGGAGCTGACGGTCCTGGCTGAAGCCGAGGCAGATCCACGCGGAGACCGGCGCGAAGAAGGGGGCTGTGTGCCCGAGCCCGTACCGGGCGATGCCGAACGCGAGGCCGGCAGCCGCCGACGCCTGGAGGATGGGCCACAGCGCCACGCGCACGCGCGACGCGCCCTGACGGACCCGGGCCCGCAGGAGGAGCCGGCGCCACGCCGTCCGGGCGACGTGGACCGCCCCCGGGGACTGCCCGCGCGCCGGCCCCGACGTCACAGCATGCTCGTGGGTGCGCCCTCGCCGCGCGGCGTGACGCCGCGCCCGACGGGACCGCGCGCGGCCGGACGGTCGACGGAGACGCCCTCGCCGGGCACCACGACCTCCTGCGCCGCGGAGATCGCGCCGCCGTCGCAGTCGACGAGGAGCTCGGCGTCGACCGGCGCGCTCCGCTTGAGGACCGCGAGCGCGATCGGCCCGAGCTCGTGGTGGCGCGCGACCGACGTGACCGCCCCGACGGCGCGACCGTCGAGCGTGACCTCGGCCCCCGGCGCGGGCAGCAGATGGCCCGACCCGTCGAGGTGCAGCATGACCACGCGCCGCGGCGGACGCCCGAGGTTGTGCACGCGCGCGATGGTCTCCTGCCCCCGGTAGCAGCCCTTGTGCAGGTGGACGGCGGTGCGCAGCCAGTCGGTCTCGTGCGGGATCGACCGGTGGTCGACCTCCGTCGCGAGGCGCGGGCGCCAGGCCTCGACGCGAGCGGCCTCGCTCGCCCACGTGCCCACGAGGCGCCACCCGGCGGCCTCGCGCGCCGCGACGGCGTCGGCCAGCTCCGCGCGCGGGACGAGCACGAGCCGCCACGGGCGCTCGCGGCCCGGGTGCTCGTCCTCGGGCGGGCCGTACCGCGTGCCACCCGCGAGGACGCGCGGCCACGGGTCGCGCCACGTCACGGGCTCGTCCTCGGCGCCCTCGGCGTCGACCGGCTCGCCGAGCGCGGCCCACTCGTCCGTGGCGTCGGCGATCTCGACGCGGAGCATGAACTTCATGCGGTCCAGCCACGCGGCGAGGTCGGCCGCGTGCGAGCGCTCGGTGACGAGCCAGGTCGTGGTGCCGTCGTCGACGACCGACGCGGCGTGCTCGACGTGGCCCTGCGGCGAGAGCACGAGCAGCTCCGTCGAGGTGCGCGGCGCGAGGTCCGTGAGGTCCTGGGACGTGATGGAGTGCAGCCAGCTCAGCCGGTCCGGGCCCGTGACCGTGACGACGCCCAGGTGCGACTGGTCGACGACGGCGCCGCCCGTGCGCAGCGCCCGCTGCTCCCCGGTCGGGTCGCCGTAGTGCCAGGCGACGCCCTCGTCGGGGCCCGTCGCGGGCACGGCGCCGTGGCGGGACAGGAGCGGGCTGGTGTAACCGGTGGTCACGGGTGGTCCTCCTTCGTCGACGCGTCCGGACCGGGCGGGCCCTCGGGCCGCCCGGTGGCCTGCGTCAGGCCGACGGGCGCCGGGTCAGCTTCGCGGACGCGTACGACTGCAACGGCTGACCGAAGGCCGCCAATTCCCACACCCACAGGAGCTGGCCCTCGACGAACCCGTAGAGCCGCTTCGAGGCCGTGACCTCGGACGCCGTGGACGTGCGCGCGATGAGGTCGCTCGCCAGGTCCACGCGGCCGTTGCCGACGGCGCCGAGGTACACCGACACGCGACCCGCCGGGTCGGCGACGAGGACCTCGAGGGGGTGGCGGTCGTCCTCCAGGCCCTCGGGCCGGTCGGTCGACACGCGCCAGTAGCCGGTCTCCGTGGACCAGACGGGCGACGCGGCGGCCGCGGCGTCGAGGGTGGCCTCGTCACGCTCCGGCCACTCGCCCTCCGCGGGCACCGTCTCGGGGACCGCGGCGTCGAGGACGCGCAGCGTCGACTCGTAGCGCAGGTAGGGGCCGCCGTCGTGGTCGAACACGACGTCGTGGACGAACGGCGTCTCCTCGATGCCCGGGTACTTGACGACGCCCTCGCCACGCCAGCTCCCGACGAGCCAGGCGAGCGGGTACACCTCGGGAGCGAGGCCTTCGGGGAACTCGAACGGCATCAGCGACCACCTCTCGGAGTCGGGCGGCGCGCGGCGCCCGCGCGGGGACGGGCCCCGCGCGGCGACGTCAGCGCTGGCCCTTGAAGAGCTTGTAGACGACGTACCCGGCGAACCACGTGATGGTCACCGTCGCCGCGAGGAGCAGGCCGAGGAAGATCAGCTCGAGAGTGTGCGGGCTCATGCGGGCGATCCTACCGGCCGGACGGCGCCCGCACGCCGTGGCCGTGGTCACCCGCGGGGCTACGCTCGGCCGCGTGACCGACTCCACGCTCCCCGCCGCCGCCCCCCGCTCCCGCTCGCTCGTCGTCAAGACGACCTCCGGGCTCGACCGGCCCGAGGCCGCGAACCAGGCCTTCACCGTCGCCGCCGCCGCGGTCGCGGCGGGCGTCGAGGTGAGCGTGTGGCTCACGGGCGAGGCGGCGTGGTTCGGTGTGCCGGGCCGCGCGGCGGAGCTCGAGCTCGAGCACGCGGCGCCGCTGCCCGACCTGCTCGACGCGGTCCTCGCCGCGGGCACGCTGACCGTCTGCACGCAGTGCGCGGCGCGTCGCGGGATCACGGCCGACGACGTCCTGCCCGGCGTGCGCATCGCGGGGGCGGCGGTGTTCGTCGAGGAGGCGCTGCGCGAGGGTGCCCAGGCGCTCGTCTACTGAGCGAGCCGCGCCCGCGGGCGCTCGCCTGCCGGGCGGGCGCGCGCCGGGCCGTCAGCGGGCCGGCGCGACCCGGCGCAGCAGCAGGTACAGCTCGCACCCGAGGCACAGGCCGAACGCGGCGTTGAGGACGGCGGCCACGAGCGCGAGCGCCGCCGCGGCCGGCACGGCGCCCGCGACGCCGATCAGCCCGAGCACGACCCCGGCACCGGTGATCACGAGGCCCACCGCCTGCGCGAACCGCGGCGGCCTCGGGTCCTCGCGCTCCGTCGTCGGGCCGATGCGCGGGAGCAGGACCAGCCGGTAGACGGCCGCCTGCCACGTGCCCTGCGCGCCGCGGACGGTGCCGAGCAGGAAGCTCGCCGCGACGACCGCGAGCAGCACGAGCGCCGCGGGCGACGTCCAGAGCAGGATCACCACGGCGAGCAGGACGGCCGTCATGCCCGCCCCCGCGCGCGGCCCGCGCGGGTCGATGCCGGCGGGCGCGCCGCCCGGCTCGGTGACGGTGGCCTCCGGGCCTGCCTGGTCGCTCACTCGGGTCTCCTCCGGTCGGGCCGTCGGAGACGGCGGTCAGCTGCCTGGCACGCTCGCGGGCCGCGCGCCCGGGTCCGCGACGGCGAGCGCCGCGAGCGCCTGGGCGCGGTTCATGCCCCCGCTCGCGCGGGCGACCTCGCGGCCCTCCGCGTCGAGCACGAGGACGGTCGGCGTGCGCAGTATGCCGAATGCTCGCACCAGGTCGAGGTGGTCGTCGACGTCCATCTCACGATGCGTCACGTCCGGGTGCGCGGCGCTCACGTCGCGCAGGACCCGGGCGGTGGCGCGGCACGGCGCGCAGAGCTCGGCGGAGAACTGGACGAACGTGCGGCGCTCCGCGAGCGCGACGCCGTGCGCCGCCCAGTCCACGGGCGCGGGCCCGGCGACGGCAGCCGCGGGCGACGCGGGCCCTCTCTCCCGCGCGGCCCGCACGACGCCCTGGCGGCGCTGCCACCACACGCCGAGCGCGGCCGTCGCGACGAGGGTCACGACGAGCAGCACGACGGCGAGCGGCGAGGGGGTCACCCGACGATCACCCGGCCGACGACGAAGATCAGGGTCCCGCCGACGGCGACGGGCAGCGCCGTCGCGGAGAACGCGCCCAGCCGGCCGCGCAGCTCGGGGAGCTGGTCGAAGAGCGCGTGCAGCGACGCGACGAGCAGGCCCGCGACGACCCCCGCCCAGACGCCGCCCAGCAGCTCGAGGTCGGGCATGACGTAGCCGACGGCGCCGCCCGCGAGCACCGCGAGGCCGAGCGTCAGCGCGGCGTTGAGCCAGCCGCCGAGCGGCAGCGCGGACACCGCGGACGCCACGGCGAGCGCGACCGCCGTCGTGACGACGAGGGACTCGCCCGCGTCGGTGCGGCCCGCGGCGATCCAGCCCGCGCTCGACGTCGCCACGACGATCCCGCTCACCGTGCCGATGAGCGACTCGACGAGACGCGGGCGGCCGTCGCGCCGCAGGAGCTCGGCGACGAACGCGAGGACGACGGAGAGCGCGAGCACGACGGGCAGGTGGCGCAGCGCGGGCTCCCCGCGCGTCGCGGCGGTCGCGGCCACGGCGCCGAGCCCGGCGATCGCGATGACGACCCGGGTCCCGCCGTGGACGGGGATGTCGAGCAGCCGCGGCCAGCCCATCGCGACGCTCAGCGCCAGCGCGCCCGACGCGATCGTGAGCGGCAGCGGGCCGAAGAACGCGGCGACGGCCACGACCGCCGCCAGGCATGCCGTCACGACGGCACGGGTCGAGAGGTCCACGCGGTCAGCGCCCCGTTCGGGGGTCGCGGGAGGGCGTCGGGTCGTGCAGCACGCCTCAGAGTGTCGCAGAGACTCGCCGCGGGCCGCTCACCGGCTGCCCGTCGGCGGCCGGGCGGCGGTCTCGCGAGCGAGCCGCGGCGTCGCTGCCGGGCAGCGCTGTCACCGGCCGGGGAGTGCGGACGCGCGCGATGTGAGACACGCACCGTGCGCGCGGCCGGCACGCGATACGGTAACCGTCCACGGACCGCGGACGTGGCCGACGACGTGGCGTGCCCCGTAGAGGTCCGTCCCGCCCGGTCGCCACGCGTCGACGCCCGGGGGCGCCGCCCGCGCCCCGCGACCCGGAAGGAGGTGCCGGATGGCCGACCTGCTCATCCTCACCCCCGCCACTGGCGGTTCCGTCGAGGTGCTGCCCGCGCTCGGCCTGCTCTCGCACCGTATCCGGGTCCTGCCCATGGAGCCGTCGGCGCTCGTCGACGCACCGGACTCCGACGTCGTGCTGCTGGACGCGCGCCGCGACCTCGTCGCGGCCCGCACCACGTGCCGGCTCCTGCACGCCACGGGCCTGACGGTCCCGCTCGTGCTCGTGCTCACCGAGGGCGGGCTCACCGTGGTGACCGCCGAGTGGGGTGCCGACGACCTCCTGCTGGAGGGTGCCGGACCGGCCGAGGTCGAGGCTCGCCTCCGCCTCGTCATCGAGCGCTCCGCGCGGGGTCCGGCCGAGGACGGCCCGCAGGAGATCGCGGCGGGCGAGCTCGCGATCGACGCGAGCGGCTACACCGCCCGGCTGCGCGGCCGCCCGATCGACCTCACGTACAAGGAGTTCGAGCTCCTCAAGTACCTCGTCCAGCACCCGGGCCGCGTGTTCACGCGCGCGCAGCTCCTCCAGGAGGTCTGGGGCTACGACTACTACGGGGGCACGCGCACCGTCGACGTCCACGTGCGCCGTCTGCGCGCCAAGCTCGGGCCGGAGCACGAGCAGCTCATCGGCACGGTGCGCAACGTCGGCTACCGGTTCGACCCGCCGAAGGACCGCCGGCCCGCGGCGGCCGCGGAGACGTCCGGAGCGGACGCCGCCGGCGCCGGCTCCGGGTCGTCGGCCGACAGCGGGTCCGGGACGCCGGTAGGTTCGTCCGGGTGACGCCCGACCCCTCCGACTTCACGTCCGCCCTCCTCGACGGCCCCTGGCGACACGAGTTCGTGCCGGCCAACGGGGCCCGCTTCCACGTGGCGCTCGCCGGTCCCGAGGACCGCGGCGTGCGGGACCCCGGCCCGCCGCTCGTCGTGCTGCTCCACTCGTTCCCCCAGTTCTGGTGGGCGTGGCGGCACCAGCTCGAGCCGCTGGCCGCCGCGGGCTACCGCGTCGCCGCGATGGACGTGCGGGGCGTCGGGGCGTCCGACAAGCCGCCGATCGGCTACGACGCCCCGACGCGCACGCGTGACATCGCCGGCGTGATCCGCTCGCTCGGGTCGGGGCGCGCGGTCGTCGTGGGCCACGGCACCGGCGGCAGCCTCGCCTGGGCGATGGCGGCGCTCCAGCCCGCCGTGACGGCCGGGGTCGCCGCGTTCTCCGCGCCGCACCCCGCACGCCTGCACACGTCGGCCCGGCGGCTCCTCACGCCCGCCGCGCAGCG
Organism: Cellulosimicrobium funkei; assembly: GCF_900155925.1. Lineage (NCBI taxonomy): Bacteria > Bacillati > Actinomycetota > Actinomycetes > Micrococcales > Promicromonosporaceae > Cellulosimicrobium > Cellulosimicrobium funkei. Next base: position 806,565 of record NZ_FTMI01000002.1, on the reverse strand, counting down.
CCAGCTCGCGTTCTACCAGGTGCCGACGCTGCCCGAGCGCGCACTCGTCCGCGGCGACCTCGTGGCCGACGTGCTCGCGACGGGCGCCGCGCAGCCCTTCGCGCCCGACGTCGTCGACACGTACCGCACCGTCATGCGCATCCCGTTCGCGGCGCACACCGCGATGGAGTCGCTGCGCTGGGCCGTGCGCTCCACCCCCCGTCCCGACGGGCGCCGCTTCCTCGCCGCGCTCCGCCGCCCCGTCGAGGTCCCCGCCCTCCAGGTGCACGCGGCGCGCGACGGGTTGCTGCGGCGCGACCTCGCGGACGCCGACGGCGCCGCGCTCGCCCGGGACTTCCGCTTCGAGGTCGTGGACGACGCCGGGCACTTCCTCCCCGAGGAGGCCCCGGGCACCGTGACGGACCTGCTCCTGGACTGGCTCCCCACGACGCAGCGGCCCGCGGGCTGACCGCGCCCTCGCCCGACCGTCCGCGCGAGACCCTCAGCTCGTCTTGACCAGCGCGGCCGCCTTGACCGGGTCGACCTCGCCGACGCCGAAGGACGGGCACCACCGCGCGATCGAGCACGCGCCGCACGCGGGCTTGCGCGCGAAGCACACCCGCCGGCCGTGGAAGATCAGCCGGTGGGAGAGCATCGTCCACTCCGACTTCTCGATGAGCCCGCCGACGACCTGCTCGACCTTGACCGGGTCCTCCTCCGTGGTCCACCCCAGGCGACGCACGAGGCGGCCGAAGTGCGTGTCCACGGTGAGCCCCGGCACGCCGAACGCGTTCCCGAGCACGACGTTCGCCGTCTTGCGCCCCACGCCAGGCAGGGTGACGAGGTCCTCCAGTCGGGCGGGCACCTCGCCGTCGAACCGCTCGACGAGCGCCTGGCCGATCCCGATGACCGACTGGGCCTTGGCCCGGAAGAAGCCCGTGGGCCGCAGGATCTCCTCGAGCTCGGCGCGGTCCGCCGCCGCGTACGCCGCGGCGTCCGGGTAGCGCGCGAAGAGCGCGGGCGTCGTGAGGTTCACGCGCTTGTCCGTCGTCTGCGCCGAGAGGACCGTCGCGACGAGCAGCTCGAGCGGCGTGGTGAAGTCGAGCTCGCAGTGCGCGTCCGGGTAGGTGACCGCGAGCTCACGGTTGGTGCGGCGCGCGCGCCGCACGAGCGCGAGGTGCGACTCGGGCTTCGGGGCCCGCGCGCGGGCCTGCTCGGTGGTGGTCACGAAACCCACCGTAGCCGCCGCCCCTGACACCCGAGTTGCAGCGGTAGGGCAGACTTGTCCTGGAACATTTCCGAGGACGAGACGATAGGACACCCCGCGTGGACGACGACGTTGTGCTCTCCGCCCCCCTGTTCGCGACGATGGACGCGGACGAGACGCGCACCCTCTTCGAGTCGATGCAGCAGATCGAGCTCTCGCGCGGAGACGTGCTGTTCCGCGAGGGCGAGCCGGGCGACCGCCTCTACGTGATCGCGAGCGGCAAGATCAAGCTGGGGCGCCGCTCCAACGACGGCCGCGAGAACCTCCTGTCGATCCTCGGCCCCGGCGAGATGTTCGGCGAGCTCTCGCTCTTCGACCCGGGCCCCCGCACCGCCACCGCGAGCTCCGTCGCCGACTCCGTGATCTACGAGCTCGGCCACGACCAGCTCGTCGAGTGGATCGAGAAGCACCCGAGCGTCGCCAAGCACCTGCTCAACGCCCTCGCGCGCCGCCTGCGTCGTACGAACGAGACGCTGGCCGACCTCGTGTTCTCCGACGTGCCGGGCCGTGTCGCCAAGGCGCTCCTCGACCTGTCGACCCGCTTCGGCGAGGAGACGGACGAGGGCGTCCGCGTCGCGCACGACCTCACGCAGGAGGAACTCGCGCAGCTCGTCGGCGCGTCGCGCGAGACCGTGAACAAGGCGCTCGCCGACTTCGCGACGCGCGGCTGGGTCCGCCGCGAGGGCCGGGCCGTCGTCCTGCTCGACATGGACCGCCTGGAGCGCCGCGCACGCTGACCGACGAGATGCCGACGAGAACGGGGTCGGCGACCGGATCCTCACGGACCCGGTCGCCGACCCCGTTCTCGTGCGGGCGTGCGGGCTAGTCCGCCAGCTCGACGACGAGCTCGACCTCGACCGGTGCGTCGAGCGGCAGGACCGCGACGCCGACGGCGCTGCGCGCGTGCACCCCCGCCTCGCCGAAGATCTCGCCGAGGACGGTGCTCGCACCGTTCACGACCCCGGGCTGGCCCGTGAACGACGGGTCGCTCGCCACGAACCCGACCACCTTGACGACCCGCACGACGTCGTCGAGGTTGCCGACGACGTCGTGCACGGCCGCGAGCGCGTTGAGCGCGCACACGCGCGCGAGGCCCGCGGCATCGGCGGGCGCGACGAGGCCCTCGCCGTCGCCCACCTTGCCGGTCGCGAGCAGCGCGCCGTCGACGAACGGGAGCTGGCCCGAGGTGTGGACGTACCGGCCCGAGCGCACCGCGGGGACGTAGGCGGCGACCGGCGCCGCCACCCGCGGGAGGGTGATCCCGAGCTCCGCGAGGCGCGCGGCGACCGTCCCGGCGGGGACGCCCGTCACTACTTCTCCCCGGTGGGGCGCTTGAGGTAGGCGACGAGGCCGTTGCCGTCCGGGCCGGTCACGACCTGGACGAGCTCCCAGCCGTCGGAGCCCCACTGGTCGAGGACGGCCTTCGTGTTGTGGATGATGAGGGGGATGGTCGCGTACTCCCACGTGGTTGCCATGGGGCGAGCGTAGTCGGACGGCGCGGGCCGCGGCGCGGCCGGACGGGCGCGCCGTCCCGGGATGCTTACACAACCCGCACACCCGGGAGAGGCGGCTTTCCGGGCCTCTCCCGGGGTTGCTCCCGTAGGGTTGGCACCATGGCTTCCCCTGTGCGTCCTCGCGGCCGGCAGATCAACGCGTACCAGCTCGTCGCCCTCTTCCTGGCGTTCGTGCTGGTCTCCGGCGTCGGCGGCGTGCTCGCGGCCGGACTCCTCGTGCCGCTGGCCGCCGGGGCGAACACGGCGACCGACACCGCCGTCGAGGTGTTCGACGAGCTGCCGGCCGACCTCGAGCCGGGCCCGCTGTCCGAGCAGTCGCGCATCTACGCGAACGACGGCACGACGCGGCTCGCGACGTTCTACACGGAGAACCGCATCGTCGTCCCTCTGGACCAGGTTTCCGAGCCCATGAAGAACGCGGTCATCGCGATCGAGGACAAGCGCTTCTGGGAGCACGGCGGGGTCGACGTCGAGGGCATCCCGCGCGCGTTCGTCAACAACCTGACGGGCGGCTCGACGCAGGGCGCCTCGACCCTGACGCAGCAGTACGTGAAGAACGTCCTCATCGAGCAGGCCGTGCGTGACGGCGACGTCATGGCGCAGCACGAGGCCAAGGCCGACACGCTCGGGCGCAAGGCGCGCGAGGCGAAGCTCGCCATCTCGCTCGAGAAGAAGATGAGCAAGGAGGAGATCCTCCAGGGCTACCTCAACATCGCGCAGTTCGGGCGCTCCGTCTACGGGGTCGAGACGGCGGCGCGGCACTACTTCGGCGTCTCGGCGAAGGACCTGAACTACCTCCAGGCGGCCACGATCGCCGGGATCACCAAGGCGCCGTCCACGTACGACCCGACGGCCGACCCGGAGAAGGCCCAGAACCGCCGCAACGTCGTCCTCAACACGATGTACCAGCAGGGGTACATCACCAAGGAGGAGTACGACGCCGGGCTGGCCACCCCCATCGCGGACACGCTCGCCATCCAGCCGCTCGAGGCGGGCTGCCAGGCGTCCGGCGGCTCCGCGTTCTTCTGCGACTACGTCACGAAGATCATCATGTCCGACCCGGTGTTCGGCGAGACGAAGGCCGACCGCGAGGCCCTGCTGTACCGCGGCGGGCTGGACATCTACACGACGCTCGACCCGACCATGCAGGCGGCCGCTGAGCAGCACGCGGCAGCCGCCGTCCCGGCGGACGACCCGAGCCAGATCGAGGACTCGATCGTCACCATCGAGCCCGGCACCGGCAAGATCCTCGCGATGGCGCAGAACCGCGCGTTCGACAACACGCAGGACCCGGCGCCGAACACGACCGCGGTCAACTACAGCGTCGACCAGGCCCACGGGTCGTCGAACGGCTTCTCCCCCGGCTCGACGTGGAAGCCGTTCGTGCTCGCGGAGTGGCTCAAGGAGGGCCACTCGCTCTACGACACGGTGAGCGCCAACAAGCGCACGTGGACGCTGGGTCGCGACTTCCGCGCGAGCTGCGCGCGCTTCGGCAACGAGCAGTGGACGCCGGCCAACTCGGACGGTCCCGGGAGCGGCTCGATGTCCGTCCTGCAGGCGACGTTCAACTCGGTGAACACCGCGTACACGACGATGGCGAGCCAGCTCGACCTGTGCGGCGTGGCGAACACGGCCAAGGCCGCCGGGTTCCAGCCGTCGATGCTCGCGGACGCGGGCGAGGTCAAGGTGCGCCCGTCCATGATCCTCGGCACGCAGAACTCCTCGCCGCTGCACATGGCGGCCGCGTACGCGACCTTCGCGAGCGGCGGCACCTACTGCTCCCCGATCGCGATCACCAGGGTCGTCGCGGGCGACGGCACGGAGCTCCCCGTGCCCTCCGCGGGCTGCCAGCCCGGAGCGATCGACCCGAACATCGCCAACACCGTCACCTACGCGCTGCAGCAGGTCCTCACGCAGGGCTCGGGGCGCGGCAACGCCCTCGCGGACGGGCGCCCCGCAGCCGGCAAGACCGGGACGGCGAACAACAACACGCACACGTGGTTCATCGGGTACACCCCGCAGGTCGTCACGGCCGTGTGGATCGGCAACGCCGAGAGCGACGTCCCGATGAACGGGCGCTTCACCATCAACGGCAAGACGCGTCCGTACTGGTACGGCTCGAGCCTCGCCGCCCCGACGTGGCGCGACTACATGAACCAGATCCTCGCCGGACAGCCCGCTCCCGGGTTCGCCGACCCGGACTGGGGCCGCGTGAACGCCCCGACGCCCCCGCCCAGCACCCCCTCGACGCCCGAGGGCGGCCAGGGGGGCGACCAGGGTGGAGGCGACCCGGGGGCCGCGCAGCCCGGTGGTGACGACTCCGGCGCCGACCAGCCGGACAGCGAGGCGGACGGCGGCGACCGCGGCGACCGCGGCGACCGCGGCAACGGCGCGGGCCGCGAGAGCGACCTCGGTGCCTGGCTGGAGGGCCTCGGCGGGAGGAACGGCTGAGCGCCGACGGGGCGCGTCGGGCCCTGCGAGGGCTCGGGGCGCTGGCCGCCGTGGGCGTGGCGGGTGTCGCGTACGCGCACGTGGAGACGAAGCTCTTCACGCTCCGTGAGGCGACCGTCCCCGTGCTGCCGCCCGGGTCGCGCGACCTCCGGGTGCTGCACGTCTCCGACCTGCACCTCGTGCCGACCCAGCGGCGCAAGATCGAGTGGGTGCGCTCGCTCGCCGAGCTCGAGCCCGACCTCGTCGTCGACACCGGGGACAACCTCGCGCACGTCGACGCGCTCGGGCCCCTGCTCGACGCGCTCGCCCCGCTCCTCGCGCGACCGGGCGTGTTCGTCCTGGGCTCGAACGACTACTTCGCGCCGGTCCCGAAGAACCCCGCGCGCTACCTCCTGCCCGACGCCCGGCTGCCGTTCGCGTCGCAGGCCCGCCTCCTGCCCGCGGCCGAGATGGCCGGCGCGATGCGCGACGCCGGGTGGGTCGACCTCACGAACCGTCGTGACGTCCTCGACGTCGGCGGCGTCCGCCTCGACCTCGTGGGCGTCGACGACCCGCACCTCGACCGCGACGTCTTCCCCGCGCCCGCGTCGCAGGCTCCCGCCACCCCGCCGGAGGGCGGCGTGCTCCGGCTCGGGGTCACGCACGCGCCCTACCTGCGGGTCCTGGACCAGATGCACGACGACGGCGCGGAGCTCGTCCTCGCGGGCCACACCCACGGCGGGCAGCTCTGCGTGCCCGGGTTCGGCGCGCTCGTGACGAACTGCGACATCGACCGCAGGCGGGCCAAGGGCCTGCACGGCTGGCCGGGCCCTCGCCCCGACGCCGCGGGCGGCGAGGACTCGACGTGGCTGCACGTCTCCGCCGGCGCGGGCACGTCGCCCTACGCGCCGGTCCGGTTCGCGTGCCGCCCGGAGGCCACGCTGCTCACCCTGACGTCGCGCTGACGCCCCCTTCCCCACCGCTCCACCGAGCACGGGGTCAGCGACCGCGATCCCGGGTTCTCGGTCGCCGACCCCGTGCTCGGCGGGTGGTTGGGGGCGGTTGCTGGCGGGTGTCGTCGGGGTCACGGGGATCGGGTTTCGTGGCACGGCACTTCGTCGGCTATTCTGGGCAGGCTTCCCGCGGGGAAGACGGGAAGCTTCCCGTCGGACCGTCACGTGGGTCAGCAACCGGGGTGTGGCGCAGCTTGGTAGCGCGCTTCGTTCGGGACGAAGAGGTCGCAGGTTCAAATCCTGTCACCCCGACCATCAGGAGGGCCCTCCGGTCCAGCGGAAACGCTGGTCCGGAGGGCCCTTCGCTCGTCACCGGCGGCTCCCGCAGGCGCCGGGCACCATGGGCGGCCGCCCCACGCCCCCTCGTTCCCCCGGCACTCCGCGGCTCCCGGAGCCGGGCCGCCGTCCGGCAGGCGATCACGGCGGGCCGTCGGTCGCGCAGGTCACGACACCGCGGCGTCGCGTCGGCCTCCCGCACCAGCCTGCTGCTCCGACGACGACGCGACCGCCCTGAGCTTGCGCTCGCTCTCGCTCCCGGGAGCCGCGGTGTAGGCGATCACCTTCAGGTCGGTGTCACCGTCGGTCAGCACGTCGCAGTCGACCACGATCTCGCCGACCTCGGGGTGCCGGATCCTCTTCTGGTCCTCGGCGTGCCGAGCGACGGTGCCGTCGGCCCAGAAGCGGGCGAACCGGGGGTTCCCGGTGAGCGTGCGGCTCACGAGCGCGCCCAGTCGTGGGTCGTCCGGATAGCGCGCCGACGCCCGGCGGAGGTCCGCTACGAGCGCACGGTCGGAGGCCTCGGCATCGGCCGGGATCACCGGCCAGCTCGTGAGCCTCCCGCGGTCGTCGGCCACGGGGAACCGCAGCCGGACCAGGTTGCGGACCTCCGGGTCGAGGTGGGAGGGGTCGCCGAAGAGCCCGGCCCAGGGCTGGTTCCACCACACCAACCTCCAGTCGGCGGCGAAGACCGCGACCGGGGTGTCGTCGAGCCGGGTGAGCAGCCGGTGCATCCCGGGCGGGATGCGGTCCACCACGTGGCCCGGCGACGGCGTGGACAGGCCGGCCAGCCGGTACAGGTGGCTGCGCTCGTCCGGGTCGAGCTGCAGAGCGCGCGCGAGGGCGGCGACGACCTGGTCGGAGGGCGTCGAGGCCCGCCCTTGCTCCAGCCGCACCACGTAGTCGACGGAGATTCCCGCGAGCTCGGCCAGGTCCTCTCTCCGCAGACCCGGTGCGCGCGTCCCGGCACGCCGAGGAAGGCCTGCGACCTGCGGCGAGAGACGGTCCCGCCAGGCTCGGAGCGTCGTTCCCAGGCGGTTCTCGTCGGCGTGCACGGAGCCATTGTGCCGCCGGGTCCGTCGGGCGCGGGAGAGCGGTGGGTGGTACCGGCGTTCCCAGGGAGCGCCCCTCCCTGGTCGTCGCCCCGCCGCTGCCGGAGCCTGGGGTCATGTCCACGACCACTCTCATCACCGGAGCCAACAAAGGCCTCGGCTACGAGGCCGCCCGTCGCCTCACCGCACTCGGCCACACGGTTCTCGTCGGCGCCCGCGACCCTCGGCGCGGGCGGCGGGCCGCCGCAGAGCTCGGTGCCCGGTTCGTCCACATCGACGTCACCGACGAGGCCTCGGTCGCCGCCGCGGCCGCCGACGTCGCGGCCCACGAGGGCAGCCTCGACCTCCTGATCAACAACGCCGGCATCGCAGGCGAGCCGGCCCCGGCCGATCACCTGACCGGTGTGCACGCCTCCGCGGTGCTCGACACCAACGTCGTCGGCGTCGTGCGGGTCACCAGCGCGTTCCTGCCCCTCCTGCGCCGGAGCGCCGCGCCCGCCGTCATCAACGTCACGAGCGGACTGGGCTCGATCGCCCTCACCCTCGACCCCGAGCGCGTCGAGTCGCAGGTGATCGCGCCCCTCTACACCGCCTCGAAGGCGGCGGTCTCCATGCTGACCACGCAGTACGCCAAGGCGATCACGGACGTCCGCTTCAACGCCGCCGACCCTGGGTACACGGCGACGGACCTCAACGGGAACACCGGCACACAGACGGTGACCGAGGGCACCGACGCCATCATCACCCTGGCCACCGAGAAGCCCGGCGCCGGCACGGGCCGGATCATCGACCGGTACGGGGTGCTCCCGTGGTGACCCACCCGGCCCCCGACGTCGCACCGTGGAGACAGCCATGACCACCATCGGCATCATCGGCGCGGGCGAGGTGGGCGGCCAGCTCGCCCGCGCGGTGATCGCCCACGGCCACGAGGTGGTCCTCGCCAACTCGCGAGGACCCGAGACGCTGCGGGACCTGGTCGGCGCCCTCGGGAGCTCGGCACGCGCGGCGACCGCCGCCGAGACCGCGGAAGCGGGCGACTTCGTGATCGTCGCCGCTCCGCTACGGCTCGTGAACACGCTTCCGGTCGACGAGCTCGCGGGGAAGATCGTGCTGGACACCAACAACTACATGCCCTGGCGTGACGGACGCTTCCCGGCCGTCGACACGGGCGAGAAGACCGTCCACGAGCTGCGCCAGGAGCACCTGCCGACGTCGATGGTGGCCAAGGCGTTCAGCCATATCCAGGCGCCCCGGCTGCTCGGCTCGGCCCGGCCCGCGGGGACGCCCGGACGCCACGCGCTCTCGGTCTCGAGCGACCACCCCGAGGCGGTGGAGCTCGTCACCCGGCTGTACGACGAGCTCGGCTTCGACACCGTGGACAACAGCCCGCTGAGCGAGTCCTGGCGGAGCGGACCCGGCCAGCCCGCCTGGTTCGCGCACGCGCACCAGACCCGTGAGGAGCTGGCGGCCAACCTCGCGAGAGCACGCCGCATCCCGTACCCGTACCGCGGATGACGTCCGGGAGACGCCGTTGCACGGGCCGACGCCCCGAGGGGTGCGTCGGCCCGGCCCCCGCTCGCCCGCATCGACCCCACATACCCACCGCAGGAGAAGGACCCATGACCGACACCACCCTGAAGGACTGGTACATGCGCTACGCTCCCCGCTCCCCGCTCCCCGCTCCCCGCTCCCCGCTCCCCGCTCCCCGCTCCCCGCTCCCCCGGCATGGTCCGTCGGTTCGCGCGAGACTGAGGCCGTCCGCTGTCCCGAAACACCGCGGAGGTCGCCATGAGCGCTGGACGTCACGTCGTCGTCGGAGGCGGTCTCGCCGCCGCGAAGGCGGTCGAGACCCTTCGCGACGAGGGCTACGACGGAGGGATCACCGTCATTGCGCGCGAGCCGTACCGCCCGTACGAGCGACCGCCGCTGTCCAAGGACTACCTGCGCGGCGAGGCCGAGCGCGACGCGGTGTTCCCGCTCCCGGCGGACTGGTACGCCGCGCACGACGTCGAGCTGCTCACCGGGACGGCGGCAACCGCGCTCGACCTCGCCGGGCGGAGCGTGACGCTCGACGACGGCCGCGCGCTGTCGTACGAGAAGCTGCTGCTCGCGACCGGCTCGGACCCGCGCCGGATCCCCCTGCCCGGCGGCGACCTGGCCGGGGTGCACGAGCTGCGGACGCTCGACGACAGCGACGCCCTGGGCGCGGCGGTGCGCGCGGCCCGGGACGACGGCGTCGGGCGGCTGGCGGTCGTCGGCGACGGCTGGATCGGCCTGGAGGTCGCGGCATCCGCCCGCACGCTCGGCCTCGACGTCACCGTGATCGGGCTCGGGACCCACCCGCTCGAGCGCGTGCTGGGGCCCGAGATGGGCGAGCTGTACGGGCAGGTCCACGCCGACCACGGGGTGCACCTCCACCGCCGCGCCCAGGTCACCGGCATCTCCGGCGACGGTCGTCGGGCCACGGGGGTGGACCTCGCCGACGGCACCCATGTCGACGCGGACCTCGTGCTCGTCGCCGTGGGCGCGGTCCCGAACGTCGGGCTCGCGCGGGACGCCGGGCTCGCCCTCGACTCGGCGACGGGCGGCGTCGTCGCGTCCGCGACGCTCCAGACCACCGACCCCGACGTCTTCGTCGCGGGCGACGTCGCGAGCGTGCCCTCGGCGCGCTACGGGCGGTCGCTGCGCGTCGAGCACTGGGCGACCGCCCTCCACCAGGGCCCGCACGCCGCGCGCGCGATGCTCGGCGCGACCGACCCCTACCCCGAGCTGCCCTACTTCTTCTCCGACCAGTACGACGTCGGCATGGAGTACCTCGGCTTCGTCGCCGGCCCGGACGCCTACGACGAGGTCGTGGTCTCCGGCTCCGTCCCGGACCGCGAGCTCGTCGCGTTCTGGCTCGAGGACGGCCGCGTCGAGGCCGGCATGGCCGTCAACGTCTGGGACCGCACGGAGGAGATCAAGGCCCTCATCCACCGCGACGGCCCGCCCGACCGCGCCGAGCTGGAGTCGTTCGTCGCCTGACGCCCTCGGCCGGCCGACCACGCGATCCCAGCGGTCCGAGCAGGTGGTCCCGGTTCGTCCGGGGGACGGGACGCGCCAGGACCACCTGTTCGGCGCAGGGGCGGGGGGCCAGCGGCAGGGGCAGGGGCAGGGGCAGAGTCAGGGGAGGTCGCGCTGCTCCGGGCCGACGTACTGGCTGAGCGGGCGGATGAGGGCGTTGGCGGCGCGCTGCTCCATGACGTGCGCGGTCCAGCCCACCACGCGCGACGCGACGAACAGCGGCGTGAACATCGGGGTGTCGAAGCCCATGAGGTGGTACGCCGGGCCGGCCGGGTAGTCGAGGTTCGGCAGGATGTTCTTCCGCTCGGTCATCGCGGTCTCGAGCGCGGTGTAGAGCTCGAGGAGGTCCGGGCGGCCGTAGTGGTCGACGAGGTCGTCGAGCGTCGCGCGCATGGTGGGGACGCGCGAGTCGCCGTGCTTGTAGACGCGGTGCCCGAAGCCCATGATCTTGCGCTTGTGGGCGAGCGCGTCGTCGAGCCACGCGGCGGCGCGGTCGGCGGTGCCGATCTCGGCGAACGTCGCCATGACGGCCTCGTTCGCGCCGCCGTGGAGCGGCCCCTTGAGCGCGCCGACGGCGCCCGTCACGGCGGAGTGCAGGTCGGACAGCGTGGACGTGATGACGCGCGCCGTGAACGTGGACGCGTTGAACGAGTGCTCGGCGTACAGCACCATCGACACCTCGAACGCGCGCACGACGGCGGGCTCGGGCTCCTCGCCGAACGTCATCCACAGGAAGTTCTCGGCGTAGGAGAGGTCGTCGCGCGGCTCGACGAGCTGGAGGCCCCGGCGACGACGCTGGTCGAGCGCGACCGCGGCGGGCAGCACGGCCCACAGGCGGACCGCCTTGGCCTGCTCGGCCTCGGGCGAGGAGTCCTCGGCGTCGGGGTCGTGCGCGCCGAGCTGGGAGATGGCGGTGCGGACGACGTCCATGGGGTGGCACGTCGTCGGGAGCTCGAGGATCGCGTTGCGCACGTGGCCGGGCAGCGCGCGGTGCGCCCGCTCGACGGCGGTCTGCTCGGCGAACTGCTCCGGCGTGGGCAGCTCGCCGTGCCACAGGAGGTACGCGACCTCCTCGAAGCTGCGGCGGGCGGCGAGGTCCTGCACCGGGTAGCCGCGGTACAGGAGCGAGTTCGTCTCGGGGTTGACCTTCGAGATCGCGGTGACGTCGACGACGACGCCCGCGAGGCCCTTGCGGATCTCGGGCGCGTCGGTGGTCGGTGCGGTGGTGGTCATGCGGTCACTCCTTCGTGCAGCACGGGTCGCGGGGAGATGCCGGTGCCGCGGCCGACGGGCGCGCGGCACCGGCCGGTCGTCAGGGCCGGTAGGTGAAGATGCCCTCGTCGAAGGTGTTGTAGGCGGCGTAGTCGAGCAGCTCGTAGAGGCGTGCGCGCGTCTGCATGCCCTCGACCTGGCCTGCCTGGGTGCCGGTCGCGGAGATCTCGTCGAGCGCGCGCTCGGCGGCGCCCATCGCGACTCGCAGGAGCGTGACGGGGTAGATGATCAGCCGCACGCCGGCGTCGCCGAGCTGACGGCGCGTGAAGAGCTCGGACTTGCCGAACTCGGTCATGTTGGCGAGCACGGGCACGTCCACGGCCGACGCCACGGCCTCGAACTCCGACAGGTCCTTCATCGCCTCGGGGAAGATCGCGTCGGCCCCCGCGTCGACGAGCGCCTTCGCGCGGTCGATCGCGGCGCGCAGCCCGGCGTCGCCGGGGATCGTGCCGCGGACGTCGGTGCGCGCCATGATCAGGAAGCCGGGGTCGCGGCGCGCGTCGGCGGCCGCCCGCACGCGCTTCGCCGCCTCGTCGAGCCCGACGACCTCCTTGCCGTCGAGGTGGCCGCACCGCTTGGGGTTGACCTGGTCCTCGACGTGCGCGCCCGCCACGCCTGCGTCCTCGAGCGCCTGGACGGTGCGCGCGACGTTCATCGGCTCGCCGAAGCCGGTGTCGGCGTCGACGAGCGCGGGCAGGTCCGTGACGCGCGCGATCTGCTGCGATCGCCCCGCGACCTCGGTGAGGGTCGTGAGGCCGATGTCGGGCAGGCCGAGGTCGGCCGACAGCACGGCCCCCGATACGTACACGCCCTCGAAGCCCTTGTCCTGGATCAGGCGCGCGGACAGCGGGTTGAACGCGCCCGGGAGCCGCAGCGGCTCCCCCGTGGTCGCCGCGGCGTCGAGCGCCGCGCGGAACGCGCGCCGCTTGTCCGACGGCGTCACCTGGCTGTACAGCATCAGCGCGCCTCTCCCTCGGTGGTCGCGTCGGCCTCGTGCATGGTGAACCCGTCGCCTTCGACCTCGGGGTGCGCGGGGGCGTCGTCGCGACCGAGCTCGAACAGGCCGGTCGGGGTGGGGACGGAGTCGAGCAGACCGGGCCGCCCGACGATCGTCAGCTCGCGCACCTCCGCGGGCGTGAGCTCCGGGAGCCGCTGCGCGAGGTCGAGGAAGCGCTCGATCTCGGCGTCCTCGAGGACGCCCGCGGCGAGCGTGCGGAACTTGTGCACGTACTGCTCGCGCCCGAACGGCCGCGCGCCGAGCGGGTGCGCGTCGGCGACGGCGATCTCGCGGACGAGGCGGCCGCCGTCGGCCAGCTCGATCTCGACGCGCCCGCCGAACGCCTTCTCCGCCGGGTCGGTCGAGTGGTAGCGGCGCGTCCACTCGGGGTCCTCGGCCGTCGTGACCTTGGCCCACAGCGCGACGGTGTCGGGGCGGGCCGCGCGCTCGGGGGCGTACGAGTCGACGTGGTGCCAGCCGCCGTCCTGCAGCGCGACCGCGAAGATGTAGGGGATCGAGTGGTCGAGCGTCTCGCGCGACGCCGTCGGGTCGTACTTCTGCGGGTCGTTCGCGCCGGAGCCGATGACGTAGTGGGTGTGGTGGCTCGTGTGGATGACGATCGACGTGACGTTCTCGGGGTCGGCGAGCCACGGGTGCTCGTCGTGCAGTGCCCGCGCGAGGTCGATGAGCGCCTGCGACTGGTACTCCGCGGAGTGCTCCTTGGTGTACGTGTCGAGGATCGCCGTCTTGGGCTCGCCGGGGGCCGGGAGCACGACGTCGTACGCCGCGTCCGGGCCGTCGAGCAGCCACGCGACGACCCCGTCCTCGCCCTCGTAGATCGGCTCGGGCGACGTCTGGCCACGCATCGCGCGGTCGACCGCCTCGACCGCGACCTTGCCCGCGAACGCCGGGGCGTGCGCCTTCCACGTGGAGATCTGGCCCTTGCGCGACTGGCGGGTGGCCGTCGTCGTGTGCAGGGCCTGCCCGATCGCCTGGAACACCGTCTCGGTGTCGAGGCCGAGCAGCGTCCCGATGCCCGCGGCGGCCGACGGCCCGAGGTGCGCGACGTGGTCGATCTTGTGCCGGTGCAGGCTGATCGCGCGCACGAGGTCGACCTGGACCTCGTACCCGGTTGCGATCGCCCGGACGACGGCGGCGCCGTCGGACCCGGCGTGCTGCGCGACGGCGAGGATCGGCGGGATGTTGTCGCCCGGGTGGGAGTACTCGGCGGCGAGGAACGTGTCGTGGAAGTCGAGCTCGCGCACCGCGACGCCGTTCGCCCAGGCCGCCCACTCGGGGCTCGTGCGGGTGGTGAGGCCGCAGCCGAACACCGTCGACCCCGGGGTGTAGGGGTGCGCGAGCGCCTGGCCGCGCGCCGCGACCGCGGGGCCGCGCGTCAGGCTGGCCGCGGCGACCGCGGCGTTGTCGATGACCCGGTTGACGACCATGTCGACGACCTCGGGCGTGACCTCGACGGGGTCGGTCGCGAGCTCGGCGAGCTTCCACGCGAGCTGGTCGGTGCGGTCGAGCGGCTCCGCGCTGGGGTAGACGCGCAGGTGGTGGGTGTACGGCATCGGTGTCTCCGTCGTGCGGTGGGCGGTGGTCAGGGGAGGTCGTCGGTCGCCGACCCCGCGCCGCGCAGCGACTGCTCGGCGAGGGCGGCGCTGCGCTCGATGTGGGCGCGCATCGCCGCCTCGGCGGCGGCGGCGTCGCGGCTCGCGATGGTGTCGGCGACGGCGCGGTGCTCGTCGACGTGGTCGGTGGTGCCCACGCGGCGGCGAGCCGCGAGCGCGCGGTACCGGTCGACGTGGCCGCGGATCTGGCGCAGGAGCGCCGAGCCCCAGCGGTTGTCGGCGAGCGCCTCGATCTCGCCGTGGAACTGGGCGCCGATGCGCAGCACCTCGTCCTCGTGGTCGCGGACCGCGTCCATGAGCGTCACGAGGCGCGCGAGCCGCGCGACGTCGTCGGGCGTGGCGCGCTCGCACGCGTCCCGGGCGAGGAGGCCTTCGAGGCGGGCGCGCACGTCGTAGACGCGCCGCGCGTCGGCGAGGTCGAGCGGCGCGACGCGCACTCCCCCGGTGGGCAGCTCGACGACGAGCGCCTCGGCCTGGAGCAGCCGCAGCGCCTCGCGCACCGGGGTCCGCGAGACGCCGAGCTCGGCGGAGAGCACGGGCTCGGTGAGCCGCGCGTCGGGCGCGAGGGAGCCGTCGATGATGCGGCCGCGCAGCAGGTCGTAGACCGCGCGGGCCCCGGACTGGCGGCGCGCGAGGCCCGCGTCGCCAGGCGCCGCGGACGGCCCGACGGCGGTGCGCAGCTCGGGCGTCGTCGTCACCCGGCCATCGTGCCACACGTCCTGCGCACTTGTATACAACTCGGGAGGAGGCTGGAGATGTCACATCGGATGGCGCCGCGTCGTCGTCCGGGTATGAGGATCGCTGTGGTGGGTGGGACGGGGACCGTCGGTCGGCACGTCGTGGCGGGCCTGGCCGCGCGCGGCCACGAGGTGCGGGCGCTGAGCAGGCACGCCCGGGAGCACCCCGTCGACCTCACGACGGGCGCAGGTCTCGCGGCGGCGCTCGACGGCGTCGACGTCGTGGTCGACGCGAGCAACACCGCGACGTCGTTGCGGCACGTGCGCGCGGCCGTCGTCGACGGCACGCGGCGCCTGCTCGCCGCCGAGCGCGACGCCGGGGTGCGGCACCACGTGCTCCTGTCGGTGGTCGGGTGCCACGATGTGCCGATGGCCTACTACGCCGCCAAGGTCGCGCAGGAGCGCGAGGTCGCGGACGGGGGCGTGCCGTCGACGGTCGTCGCCGCGACCCAGTTCCACGAGCTCGTCGCCGCGACGCTCGGGGCCGCGGCGCGCCGGGGCGTCGTGCCGCTGCTACGCGCCCCGGTCCAGCCGGTCGCGGCCGCCGAGGTCGGCGCCGCCGTGGCGGACGCGGCCGAGCGCGACCCGCTCGGCGGCACCACGACCGTCGCGGGTCCCGAGGCGGTCGACCTGCGCGACCTGGCGCGCGCCTGGCGCGACGTCACCGGCTCGCGCGCCGTCCCCGTCCGGGTGCCGCTCCCGGGCGCGCTCGGCCGCGCGCTGCGCGCCGGCGGCCTCACCGACCCGCACCCCGACGTGCGCGGCACCACGACGTTCCGCGACTGGCTCGCGGCGCAGCGCGCCGAGCGGGCGGCAGCCCGGTGACCGGCCCGGCCGCCGACGACCTCGCGCGCGCGTTCGAGGCCGAGCGCCCGCGCCTCCTGCGGCTCGCGTACACGACGACCGGCTCCTGGTCCGACGCCGAGGACTGCGTCCAGGACGCGTGGCTGCGGCTGCGCACCCAGGACGCAGGCTCGATCCGCAACCTCGCGGCCTGGCTGACGACGACGGTCGGGCGGCTCGCGCTCGACGTGCTCGGGAGCGCGCGGGCGCGCCGCGAGCGCTACGTCGGGACGTGGCTGCCGGAGCCGGTCGTGACGACCCCGGGCGCCGCCTCGCCGGTCGCGACGGGCGTCGTCGACGCGGCGGACCCGGCCGACCGCGTGACGCTCGACGAGGAGGTGAGCATGGCCCTCCTCGTCGTGCTCGAGCGCCTCTCCCCCGCGCAGCGCGTCGCGTTCGTGCTCCACGACGTGTTCGGGCTGCCGTTCGACGAGGTGGGCGACGTCGTCGGGCGCTCGCCGGCCGCCGTCCGCCAGCTCGCGGCGCGCGCCCGCAAGGACGTGGAGGCGGGGCGGCCGCGCGGGACCGCGACGCGCGCCGAGCAGGCGCGCGCCGTCGAGGCGTTCGTCGCGGCCTGCTCGGACGCCGATCTGCCGGCCCTGCTCGCGGTGCTCGACCCGGACGTCGTGCTGCGGGGCGACGGCGGCGGCAAGGTCCGCGCGCTGCGGCACACCGTGCGTGGGGCGGGGACGGCAGGTCCCGTGCTGCTCAGCTATCTGCGCACGCCGCCCGAAGCGATGCGCCTGGTCGACGTCA
Organism: Cellulosimicrobium funkei; assembly: GCF_900155925.1. Taxonomy (NCBI): domain Bacteria; kingdom Bacillati; phylum Actinomycetota; class Actinomycetes; order Micrococcales; family Promicromonosporaceae; genus Cellulosimicrobium; species Cellulosimicrobium funkei. The sequence continues at coordinate 789,732 of NZ_FTMI01000002.1, read as the reverse complement.
ACGGCGCGCCCGGGCTGCTCCTGCGCGACGGGACCGGGGTGCTCACGGTGATCGCGTTCACGGTCGTCGGGGGGCGGGTCGCGGCGCTCGACGTCGTGCGCAACCCCGACAAGCTCGGGACGGTGCGCGCCGACCTTCTCGACGCGGACCCGGCATGACGAGGGCGTGACCGGGGCTCAGGGGCGGTAGCCGTCCGTGGGCCAGGCGCCGTAGCCGTCGAGGTGCTCGTCGGCGTCGCGCACGTAGTCGTCGACCGGGGCCATGCGCTCGGCCATCTCGAAGTGCCAGTCCACGAGCTCGCCGAGCGGCACCGGGGTGCGCGACGAGCGGGCGACGTCGCGCCCCTCCTCCGACCACAGGGGCGGGTAGACGCTCAGGCCCTCGTCGAGGCGCACGGAGCCGATCTCGTCGTACCAGCCGGGCCAGCGCACGGGCGCGTAGAACTCGGCGGTCCCCCCGCTCACGGACCACTCGAGGAACGCCGCCTGGCCGAACCCGAGGTCGAGCCAGGAGAGCGAGCCCGGCGCGAAGTAGTGGACGTTGCCGAGCGGGCCGGGGAGCCCGCCGCCGTTGATCGCGAACGTGCCGCCGAGCACGTCGTACGCGACGACGAGGACGGACGGCGCGACGCTGTTCTCCCCCGGCTCCCCGAGGCCGTTGACGGTCGCGAGGTCCGGCAGCCCGGCCCCGCCCCCGCCGATGATCCGGAGCCACCCGCCGTCGACGAGGACCCCGCCGGTGTGCAGGGCGAGCGCGCCGAGGGTCGAGCGGACGGTGACCTGGAGCCGGTAGAGGACCTCGAGCGACCAGGCGGGCGCGGGCACGACCTCGACGCCGCCGCGACCCAGCATGCGCGAGAGCGTCGGCCACGCCGGGTCGTCGACCGCAGCGAGCTCCGCAGCCGTCCGCACTGTCATGGCCGGATCATGCCAGATGTTGCCCGTCAGCAGGAGTCCTGGTAAAAGCGCGGGGTCGGTACGCGCCCGGCTCGTCCGTCGATGCGCCGAAAAGACCGGTTCCCCCGCGCGGCGGCCCGGGTAGGCCCTGGCACGGTGAAGACGCCGGGCGGACCCTGGGGAGGACGTCGGCGCGCCACCCCGCACGGTCGCGGTGACCGGTACGGTCACGGCCGTGGACGACGACGGCACACCCTCCCCCGAGCCCGCCACCGACCCCGGCACCGGCACCGGCACCGGGACGGTCCCGCCACGGGCACGACGGCGCGGCCCCCTCGTCGCGGTGGCCGCCGCGGGCGTGGGCGGTGTTCTCGCGGTGGTCGCCGCCGTCGTCGGGCTGGCGGCGCTGCGCACCGCGGCCGAGCAGCCCGCCCCGACCACCTCGTCGGTCGCCCCGACGACCCCCGCACCCGGTGCGACGCCCGCGCCGACCTCCCCCGAGAGCGACCACGAGGCCGTCGCGGCGCGGCTGCGGGCGCTGCCCGGCGTCGCGGCCGTGGATGCCCTGGGGACCGCGGGCGAGTCCGCGCGCGTCACGCTGGTCAGCCCGCTGCCGACACCCGAGGAGGCGCAGCGCACCGCCGACGACGCGAGCGCGATCGTCGCCGCCGTGCCCGGCGGTGGTGCCTGGTCGCTCCGCGTCGAGGGCACGGGCGCGGGCGGCGGGACGTTCGCCGTCGCGCACGGCCCGGGCGCGGACACCGACCGCGGCATCGACCCGGCCACCGGGGAGCCCCGCCCCGAGCTCCTCGGGGCCGACGCCGTCGCCGACGCCGTGCGCCTCGTCGCCCACGACCCCGTGCGCCGCGTGTTCCTGTCCCCGGGGTCCGCGTCGGTCGACGTCCGCGCGGCCGGGGACCTCGTCGCGGCCGCCGCGCTCGTCCGTGCCGAGGGCCGGGGGCTGACGAGCCTCGGTGTCGCCGGCGGCGCCGTCGGCACCTACGACGACGGCGGGCAGTCCGTCCCCGACGACGCGCTGCTCACCCTGCTCGGAGAGGTCGCCGCGGAACCTGGCGTGACGCAGGTCGTGCACGAGACCGCGCGGGACACGTTCCCGCCGAGACCCCTGCTCACCGTCATCACCTCGGGCGACGCCGCCGTGGTCGCGCGGACCCTCGACGGCGCCGCCTATGCCGGCCCGACCCTCGCGTACCAGGTCCACGGCTCGACCGACGGCGGCGCGTCCGCGACGCGCTCCGGGTTCGTCGCGGGAGCCGCCGCACCGACGACCGGGACGCCCCCCGCGGGCGCGTGCGCCCCGGGCGACCTCACGCTCGGGGCCCTCGGGTTCGACGCCGCGGCGGGGCGCCGGTTCCTCACCGTCACGGCCCGCAACGACGGCGCCGCGGAGTGTGTCCTCGCGGGCGCGCCCGTGGTCCGCTTCGTCGCCGACGACGGCTCGGAGACGGACGTGCTCCTCGAGCCGGACGACGACGGTCTCGCCCCGATCACCCTCGCGCCGGGCGCCACCGCCTGGGCCGCGCTCTCGTGGCGCGGCGGGTCGACGGCGGACGACCCGCCGCTCGTCACGACGCTGCTCGTGGCCCCGCACCCGGGCGACCCCGAGTCGGTCGTCGGGCTCGCGGGGATCCCCGGCGTCGGGGACGGCCTCGACCTGCTCGGCGGCGGGACCGCGACGGTCGGGTCGTGGACGCCCGCGCGGGCGGGGTGACGAGAACGCACGCGGGCTGCGGGGCCCGTCGGCGGCCCGCCGACGGACCCCGAGAGCGTCAGCTCAGGCACTCCCTGGACATCTGGCTCACCGACTGCACACCGTCGACGACCGACAACCGGTCGACCGCGCCCCGCCAGTGGTCCGTCCACGTGCCGTCGCGCTGTGCCCGACCCACCTGGAGCGCACCGCTCGACGGCCAGCCCGGGCTCGTGGTCGTGGCGGTCCCCGCGAGCGTCGTCTCGCCCGCGCCCGGATCGTCCACCGAGCCGATCTCGCAGACGTAGAGGCGCAGCTCGCCCGCGGCGGCGTCCCGCACGCCCGTCAGCCGCACCCACGCCCCGGGCTTCACGTCGACGCCCGAGAGAGCGACGGTCGACGCCGAGCCGTCGGCGTCGGCGTCCGCCGTCCAGAACGCCCAGCACGTGCCGGACGCCGTCCCGCACGCGGCGTCGTGCCGCACGCCCAGGGAGAACGCGCTCGCCCGGTCGCCCGCCTGGCTCACCGCGGCACGCGTCGCCCCGGTCGCGTCGGCCCGCACCGTCGCGCCCACGGAGAAGGCCCCGCCCGTCGGCGCCACGGGAGTCGCGGACCAGGCGGCGGACGCGTCGTCGGCGATCACGAGCGCGCCGTCCGACGGGTCGATCTCGAAGTCCGCGAGGTAACCGCGACCCCACATCCCGCCATGGGCGAGCGTGAGCGAGCGGCTGCCCGAGGCGTCCCGCGCCTCCGGCCCCGCGCCCTCGGAGAATGCCCAGCGCACCGGCGCCGCGCTCGCCACGGAGAACCGGTAGAGGCGCACCGGGCCCGTCGCCCCGGCGGCGTCGACCGCCTGCGCGGAGATGCGATGGCTCCCGCTCGCCGTCGGCGTGAACTCGACCCGCTCGCCCGGCACCGCCGAACGGTCGAGCGCGTCCGAGTCGAACGAGTAGCGGATCGCCACGACCCCGGGCTCGTCGGTGGACAGCACGAACGCGCCGCGCACGCCGACACCCCCGGTCGTCGCACCCTCCCGGTAGACCGCGGGCTCACCCTCGACGGGCGTGATCACGGGCTCCCGCTCGGGCCGCACGAGGTCGGCGACGAACTCGCAGCTGCTCGCCTCGCTCCAGGTCCCGCCGTCCGCCGTGGCCGCTCGTGCCTCCCACGAGTACACGCCGTCGTGCTGCAGCAGACCCGACGGCACCACCACCGACGCGACCGTCCCCGGGGACTGCGGCGGCGTCTCCGCCGTCCACAGCTCGGCGCCCGTCGCGACGTCCTGCAGGGCGAACCGAGCGAGGAGCGCCCCGGACCCCTCGCCGGAGAGCTCCGCCCGGAGCGTCGGCGTTCCCGACCGCACGGCCGGGCGGGCCTCGCCCGTCACGCACGCGCTCTCGGGCTCCGCGGTCCCGAGCGCGGTCGCGGTCGCCCCTGCGGCAGGCGCGAGCTCGAGCTCGAGCGCCGTCCCCGCACCGAGCACCGCCAGCCCGGACCGTGCACCGGAGAGGCCGAGCGCGACGGGACCGCCGGACGCGACCGCCTCCGCGACGGGCGCGGTGACGTCCCAGGACACGGCGCCCCAGCGGTCGCAGCGCCCCGCCGAGGCGGCCGACGCGACGGCGGCGCCCCACGTCGAGGCGTGGTTCGCCCACGTGCTCGACCGGACCACCGCGCCCACCCCGTGCGCCGTGACCGGCGCGGTACGGCACTGCGCGCCCTGCACGCCCGACGTCCGGAGCGTCGCCCCGGTGACGGTCGCGCCCGCGGGCACCGCCGAGCCGATCGCGTCCGTGAAGTCCCACGCGACGCGGGTCTCGCCCAGCACCGCGCACAGGAGACCGGAGTCGCACCCGCCGACGGCCTGCCCGCCCGTGAACCCGTACCCGGACGCCGACCGCGGCAGCGCCGACCGCAGCACCGTCCGCGCGGCGCCGTCCCCCGCGAGGACGACGCGCGCGCCGTCCTCCGCGAGCGCACCGGCCGGCAGCGGTCCTGCGCTCGCCGCGGCGGCGCCCGCCGTCAGACCGGAGAGGGCCAGCACGGCGCCCAGCAGCGCGCCCACGGTCCTCCGCGTCGTTCGTCCCACGTCTCCCCCGATCACCCGCTCGCCGTCGTCGGCGAGGTGCTTGCCGCATGCTCCGGTCGTCCTCGACCAGGTCGTCCCACGGCAGATGCCGGAAATGTACACCCGCCCTGCGACACCGCGGCGCGCGGCGCCGTCGTCCGGTCGCGGACCGGCCCGTGCTCACCCGAACGTCGCGGTGAACACCTGGACGCCGGGCGGGACGTCGAGCTCCACGAGACCGTCCGTCGGGCCGTCGCCCTCCAGGACGGGGTAGAGCGTCGGGCTGCCGGACACGTCGATCTCGCGGGTCGTGGTCCGCCCGTCCGTCGTGACACGGGCCGTGACGGTGCCCTCGCCGCCGAGCACCGTGAACACGTCGGTCGAGCGGTACGCGAGACGCACGCGCGCGTCGTCGGACACGGCGGTCGCGCCCTGGAAGTCGACGTCCCACGTGCCGCCGAGCGAGAACGTGTCCTGCCGCTGGTCGTCGGCGAGCGTGAAGTCCTGCTGCCCCGCGGCGTAGCGCGGCTCGCCGGCGTAGTTCACGACGCGCTTGATGGAGAAGTAGGTCTCGGGAGTCGTCTCGTCCTGCGGGGTGGTGTCGCCGACGGTGGTGGGCTCGGGCAGCTCGACGCCCGGGTTCGCGTCCTCGAGGAGCTCGCGCACCAGACGCTCGGTGTCCTCGTACCCGCCCTCCCCGAAGCGGATGTGGCGCACGGTCCCGTCGGCGTCGACGAGGTACTGCGCGGGCCAGTAACGGTTCCGGTAGGCCGTCCAGGTCGCGTACGCGTTGTCCTGGGCCACGGGGTAGGTGACGCCGAGGTCCTGCGCGCCGGCGACGACGTTGCGCGTCTCGCGCTCGAACGCGAACTCGGGCGTGTGGACCCCGACGACCTCGAACCCCGCGCCGACGTCGCGGTAGCGGTCGTACCAGGCGTTGACGTGCGGGATCGCGCGCTGGCAGTTGATGCAGGAGTAGGTCCAGAAGTCGACGAGCACGACCTTGCCGCGCAGCCCCTCGAGCGTCAGCGCCTCGCCGTCCGGGGTGTTGAGCCACGTGTCGATGCCGCGCAGCTCCGGGGCGGTGCCGCAGTCCTCCAGCACGGGCGCGCCGTTCGAGCAGTTCGACAGCTCGCGGTTCTCGTCGGTGACGAGCCCGCCGAGGTCGAGCGCCTCGCGCACGGCGTCGTTCTCGTCGACCCGCTGCTGGAGCGCACCCGTGTAGTCGGGCAGGGCGCGCTGGAGCGCGGCGGGGAGGTTCAGCGCGAGCGCGCCCGCGAGCGCGATCATCACGACGCCGCCCGTGACGCGGATGCCGCGCGTGTGCCGCTGGAACCCGCGGACCCGCTCCGCGACGCGGCGCCCCGCGAGCGCGAAGACCAGGAGCGGGATCGCCGCACCGACCGCGAACGACACCGTGAGGGCGACGGTGCCCGGGCCGATGTTCCCCGTCGCCCCGGCCACGGTGATCGCCGCGAGGACCGGCCCGGCGCACGGCACGTACAGCACGCCGAGGCCGAGGCCGAGCACGAACGCCCCGCGGTCCTGGCGGGCGGCGCCGCGTCGTGCCCCGAGCGCCGCGACCCGCCGGAACGGCCGCTCCAGGACCTCCTCGACGCGCGGAACGATCATCCCCACGCCGATCGCGACGAGGAGGACGATGCCCGCCCAGCGCAGCAGGTCCTGCGGGAGCCCGAGCGCGGTCAGCAGGAGGGAGCCGAGGAGCGTGAAGACGCTGAAGCTGAGGACCAGGCCCGCGATGACGAGGTAGGGGCGCCACGAGCGGCGCGTGGTCCGCCGCGTCGCGCGGGGCCCGGGCCCGCCGCCGGCCGGGGCGGCGGGCTCCGCGTCCCCCGTCGACAGGTCGAGGGCGAGCGCCCCGCCACGCGTCGGACGCGCCGCGACCTCCCGCGACCCGGCGGCCTCCGGCGCGCCGACCGGGCCACCCCGGCCACGCAGCCCCGCGGCCGGGCGACCGCCGACGCGGACCGCGTCGGGGACGCCCGCGAACAGCCCCGGGGAGACGCCGCCCGTCCCGGTCTCCGCGGTGCCCGACGGCGTCGCCCCCGTGCGCGCGCCCTGCACGCCGCCCGCGAAGAAGATGACGGGCAGCATGGGCAGGATGCACGGCGAGATCCCCGTGATGAGTCCGCCGAGCAGGCCGATGACGATGAGCGTCTCCATGCCCGGGGTTCGGACCGGCGGCCCTCGCGGATGGGTCCGCCGCGCGCCGAGGGGACGTCGCCGGGCGCACGACGACGGCCCCGACCGTCCGGTCGGGGCCGTCGGGACCCGCTCTCGCGGGTCCACCGCGCGCCCGCTTCTGGACGCGCAGGGAGGATCACATCGTCGGCATGAGCACCGTGTCCACGAGGTACACGGTCGCGTTCTGCGTCATCACGCCACCGCACACGACGGCCGCGTCGTTGACCATGAGCTCGTCGCCCGATCCGGTGACCTCGACCGTGCCGCCCTCGACGGTCTCGTGCTCGCCGGCGACCTGGTCGGGCGTGAGCTGGCCGGGCACCACGTGGTACGTGAGGATCTTCGTCAGCGTGTCGGAGTCCGTCTTCAGCGACTCGAGCGTCGCGGCGTCGATCTTGGCGAACGCGTCGTCGACGGGGGCGAACACGGTGAACTCGCCGCCGTTGAGCGTGTCGACGAGGTTGACGTCCGGGTTGAGCTCACCCGAGACGGCCGCGGTGAGCGTCGTGAGCAGCGGGTTGTTCGACGCCGCCACGGCGACGGGGTCCGTCGACATCCCGGTGATCGACCCGGCGCCGTCGGGCACCTGCTCCGCGTAGGCGGCACAGCCGGGGCCCACGAGGTTCGCGGCGGGGTCGGCCGCCATGTCGTCCGAGCCCTCGGTCGAGTCGTCGGTCATGTCGTCGGACGTCGAGTCGTCCGTCATGGTGTCGGACTGCGAATCGGTCGTCGTCGAGTCGGACCCCGTGTCCGTGTCCGAGCTGCACGCGGACAGGCCGAGCACGGCGAGCGTGGCGATGCCGGCGACGGCGTACGACGTGCGGGTGCGAACGTTCATCGGTCTCTCCTCGGGTCGTCGCCCCGCCGGTGCGGGGCGTCATGCCGAGGGTTCGGAGCGCCGCCCCGGGTGGATGGGTCGGGATCGGCACGAGTTTCTCCCGCGCGCGTCCCGACCCCTCCGGGCCGCTGCGCTCAGCCGACGAGCGCGACCACCGGGTCCGTCGTGGGCTGTTCCGAGCCGCCCGCCGGCTCGACCGTCACGGCCATGCCGACGCCCGGCTCGCCCTGGACGAGCCGCGACGTGCTGCCGTCCTGGACGTCGAGGACGCCCGCCGAGACGACGGCGCCGTCGGGCTCGACCACCCAGAGCTGGTAGTCGCGGTCGTCGCCCGCGTCCGGCAGGTCGGACGCGCGGAAGTACATGTCGTCGCCCGCCGCGAGGACGGACGCCTGCCCGCCGCCCGCCACGTCGCCGTGCAGGATCGTCGCGTCGGGGTCGGCGAGCATGCGCTCGATCGCGTCCGCCCGCGCCTCCAGGCGGGACTGCTCCTGCGTCGCGCGGACCGCGACCGTGGTCGGGACGGCCACCGCGACCACCGCGGCCACCGCCGCCGCGAGCCCGGTCCAGCGTCGGCGGCGGGCGCGACGCGCGGCCGCGAGGTCGACGACCACACCGCCGGTGCTCTCCCCGGCGGCCGGGACCGTGGCCGCGGACGCGGCCACCCGGGCCAGGACGGTGTCGCGCAGCGCGGGCGGCGGTGCGCTCTCGACGGCGAACGCCGCCACGACGTCGCGGTACTCGTCGAGCTCGCGCCGCGCGTCGGGGTCGGCCGCGAGCAGGCGCTCGACGGCGCGCCGCTCGACGTCGTCCACTGCGTCGAGCGCGTAGGCGGGGAGCAGGTCGCGGACGTCCGGACGGTCGTCCGCGCCGTCACTGCGGGGCGTGGTCGGGTCAGCCACGACGCACCCCCAGGCAGTCGCGGAGCCGCAGGAGCCCGTCCCGGATGCGGGACTTCACGGTCGGCAGCGCGGCGTCGAGCCGCTCCGCGACCTCCCGGTAGGTGAGCCCGCCGTAGTACGCCTGCACGACCGCCTCCCGCTGCGTCGCCGTGAGCGAGTCCAGGCACCGCCGCACGGCCGCGCCCTCGAGACGTCGCTCGACGTCCTCCACCACCACGTCCCGCGGTGCCGCGGCCGTCGAGGCGTCCACGTCGCGCTGGTCGCGGTCGCGGCGCGCCTGCTCGGCCCGCACGCGGTCCACCGCGCGCCGCCGGGCGAGCGTGGCGACCCAGGTCCGCGCCGAGCCGCGGGTCGCGTCGTAGCGCGCCGCCGTCTGCCACACCTCCACCATCACCTCCTGCACGACCTCCGCCGCATGGTCCGGGTCCCGCAGGACCCCCAGGCACGTGCCGTACGCGACCGGCGCGAGCGCGTCGTAGACGGGCGCGAACGCGGCGGGGTCGCCGCCGGCGCACGCCGTGAGGGCGGCGTCGACCGCCGGGTTCGTCGTCACGGGAGGTGGCACCCGGTCAGTGTGCAGCACGGGCGCCTCCCGCACGCGCTGCGGCGCGTCGACCACGGCTCTCGGCACCCGACCTCCCGTCGCCAGCGCCGTCCCGGTCCGTCCGGGACACCCTGGGTTCGGCGCCGACGCCCGGACGGATGGGTCCCCGCCCCGCGGGCACCGCTCAGAGCGCGCGTCGGGCGCGGACCGCGCCCGCGAGCTCGCGCAGGAGGTCGGCCGTCGTGTCCCAGTCGATGCACGCGTCCGTGACGGACTGCCCGTACACGAGGCCGCTCGGCGCGGGCTTCTGCGCGCCCGCCACGAGGAAGCTCTCCATCATGAGGCCCGTGATGCCCTGCTCGCCCTCGGCCAGCCGCGCGGAGACCTCGCGCACGACCTCCGCCTGGCGCACGTGGCTCTTGCCGGAGTTGCCGTGCGACGCGTCGACCACGAGCCCGTGCTCCGTGACCCCGCCGCGGCCCGAGGTGCGCGCGACCGCGAGCGCCGCCGCGACGTCGTCGGCCCCGTAGTTGGGGCCCGAGCGCCCGCCGCGCAGGATGACGTGGCAGTCGGGGTTGCCCGCGGTCTCCACGGCGGCGGCCCGGCCGAGCGAGTCCATGCCGAAGAACGTGTGCTCGCTCGCCGCGGTGATGCAGCCGTCGACCGCGATCTGCACGTCGCCGTCGGTCGCGTTCTTGAACCCGACGGGCATGGACAGGCCCGAGGCGAGCTGGCGGTGCACCTGCGACTCGGCGTTGCGCGCGCCGATCGCGCCCCAGGACACCGCGTCGGCGATGTACTGCGGGCTCGTCGGCTCGAGGAACTCGCACGCGGCCGGGACGCCGGCGTCCAGCACGCCGAGCAGCACCTCGCGCGCGAGGCGCAGGCCGTGGTGCACGTCGTGCGAGCCGTCGAGGTGCGGGTCGTTGATGAGGCCCTTCCACCCCACGGTCGTGCGCGGCTTCTCGAAGTAGACGCGCATGACGACCATGAGGTCGTCCGCGAGCTCGTGCGCGACGGCGGCCAGGCGCCCCGCGTACTCGAGCGCGGCCTCGGGGTCGTGCACCGAGCACGGGCCGACGATGACGAGGAGGCGGTCGTCGTCGCCCGCGAGAACGTCACGGACCTCGCGGCGCGACGTCGTCACGAGGTCGCTGCGCGTCGCACCGAGGGGCAGGTCAGCGAGCATGGCGCGCGGCGCGGGGAGGGCGTCGAGCGCGCGGACCCGCAGGTCGCTCGTGCGCGCCTGGAGCTCGGGGCTGTCCACGAGGTCGACGGTACTCGTCGCGCCGTCGGTCGTCGCGGTCTCGGGCGAGGTGGTGGTGCTGGTCACGGGGGGCTCCTGGTCTGTGCGGCGGGGTCTGGGAACGCCGTGAGTCGGGATGCCCAGCGGCGCTCCACCGGCCTGCTGCCGCCCGTGGTCCCGGAGCGGCCCGTCTCACGACGAAGGGCCCGGACGCGGTCCGCGTCCAAGGCCCTGTGCTGGCTCCGGGTGGTGATCTGTGGTCAGGCTGACGCCCGCACGGCCCCACCGGGAGCCTGCGTAAAGCGCCAATACCACTGAGAAGTCACGAGCCGACGGTAGCACAGCGCCTCCGAGGGGCGGACGGCCCGTCTCACGGGCCGGTCGGGCAGCGCCTACGCTCGGGGCATGCCGATCCCCGAGTTCGTCGCCGCCCTCCGGTCCCACGTCGGGACCGACCTGCTGTGGATGCCGGGGGTGTCGGGCGTCGTCGTGGACGACGCCGGCCGGGTGCTGCTCGGGCAGCGCGCCGACTCCGGCCAGTGGGCCGTGATCAGCGGGATCCTCGAGCCGGGCGAGGACCCGGCGGTCGGGCTCGCGCGCGAGGTGCTCGAGGAGACGGGCGTCGAGGTCGTGGTGGACGCGCTCGTCGCGGTGACGGTCACGGAGCCGATGGAGTACCCCAACGGCGACCGGTCGCAGTACCTCGACCTGGCGTTCCTGTGCCGCCCGGCGTCGCCGGCGGCCGCCGCGGCGGCGCACGTCGCGGACGACGAGTCCCTCGCCGTCGCGTGGTTCGCCCCGGACGCCCTGCCCGACGACGTCGCGCGCTCGTCGACCGAGCGCCTCGGCCACGCCCTCGCGCGGCTCGCCGACCCCTCAGCCGGCCCGTTCTTCGTCCGCTGACGCGGCGGCCGGCGCGTCGGGCACCGGCGCCCTCCCGTCCGTGGCGGGGCCCAGCCAGCGCACCGCGAGCAGGCACGCGTCGTCGTCCTCCGGAGCGCGCGAGACGACGGCCTCCAGCAGCCGGTCGTCGCGCAGGCCGACGTCGAGGGCGCGCGTGACGACGTCCGCGAGCTCGTCGAGCGCGAGCGCGAGCGGCCGGTCGCGGCGCTCGACCACGCCGTCCGTGAAGAGCAGCAGGAGGTCGCCCGGGGCGAGCCGCACGGCCTTCGCGACGCGCGGCGTCGTGCCCCGCACGCCCAGCGGGGTCGACCGCGCCTCCCACAGGTACGCCGCGGAGCCGCCCGCGCGCACGAGCAGGGGCGGCAGGTGGCCCGCGCACGTGTAGCGCAGCACCCCGGCCCGCAGGTCGAGCTCCCCGTACACGAGGCTCGCCATGAAGCCCGTGCCCGTCCGGTCGACGAAGCGGTCGACGCGCTCGACCACCTCCTCCGGCGGCAGCCCCGTGTCGGACGCGGCCCGGACGGCGGTGCGCAGCTGCCCCATCGACGTCGCCGCCTTGAGCCCGCGGCCGACGACGTCCCCCACGCTGAGCGCGACGACGTCGGGCGCGACCCGGAAGGTGTCGTACCAGTCGCCGCCGACCTGGAGGTCGTGGACGCCCGGGCGGTAGCACGCCGAGACCTCGACCTGCGGGTCGGTGACGATCCCGTCCGAGAGCATCGCGCCCTGGAGCTCGCTCGCGACCGAGACGCTCTGCTCGTGGACCCGCGCGCGCGAGAGCGCGAGCGCCGCGAGCTGGCCCGCGGCGGCGGCGGTGCCCAGGTCGACGGGGTCGGAGCCCGCGGCGCGACGTGGTTCGAGCGCGAGCACGCCGAGCAGCGCGCCCGCGGTGCGCAGCGGCACGACGACCGTCCCGTCGTCCCGCACGGTCGCCTCGGTGAGCTCGTCGATCGTCGGCGCCAGCACGCCGACGGCGCCGCCCCACCGCCGCAGCGGGCCGCGCTCCTGCGCCGTCCACAGCGCGGCGTCGCCCGCGCCCAGCATCGTGACGGCCGCCCGGAGCAGGACCCACGCGACGCCGTCGAGACCGGCGACGCTCGCGAGGTCGGCGGCGACGCCGTGCAGCAGCCGCACCCGGCGCTCCGCCTCCTCCGCCGCGCGGCGCGCCTCGACGAGCTCGTGCTCGAAGCGCGACCGCTCGCGCGCGCCGAGCATCGCGACCTCGATCAGCCGCTCGCCGCGCGCCTCGCGCTCGATCGCCGTGAGCAGCACGGGCTCGCGGCCCCCGGGCGTGCGGAGCTCCACCGCGACCTCGTCCACGCGGCCCTCGATGTGCAGGCGCGGACCGACGTGCGTCTCCCAGAAGATGCGCCCGCCCACGGTGAGCAGGTCCGCCAGCCGGCGGCCCGCGACCGCCTCGACGTCCGGGACCTCGATCGTCCGCAGGAACTCGTCGTTGGCGTCGAGGACGCGCGCCTCGGTGTCGAGGAGGAGCAGCGCGACGGGGGCGAGCGCCCAGCGCTCGGCGCGGGACATCGCCATCAGGCGGCGCCCAGCCAGTCGCGCATCGCGCGCACGAGGAGGTCCGGGTGCGAGAGGTTCGGGCAGTGCCCCACCGAGTCGATGACGACGAGGTCGCTGCCCGGCAGGTGCTCGTGCACGTAGCGCCCGACCTCGGGCGGCGCGATGACGTCCTCCCGGCTCTGCACCACGAGGCTCCGGGTGCGCACGCGCGCCAGGTCCGCCCGGTTGTCGCCGAGGAACGTCGCGCGCGCGAACTGCCGGGCGACCGCCGGGTCGTTGCGCCGGAACACCGCGGCGAGCTCGTCGCCGAGCGCCGGGCGGTCCGGGTTCCCGGCGATCACGGGTGCCATGACCTGCGTCCAGCCGAGGTAGTTCGCGTCCATCGTCTCCAGGAGCTCGTCGATCTCCTCGGCGGTGAACCCGCCGCGGTAGCCGTCGTCGTCGACGTACCGCGGGCTCGGGCCCACGAGCACCAGCCGGTCGAACAGGTCCGGGCGGTCGGCCGCCGCGAGCAGCGCGATCACGGCGCTCACCGAGTGGCCCACGAGCACCACGGGCCCGCGCCCCTCCCCCGGCCCGACGGCCTCCACGATCTCCACCACGTCCGCGGCGTAGCCCGCGAGGTCGGCGTGCCGGACGGCGTCGTGCGCGGTCGGGTGCGACGCCCCGCACCCCGAGTGGTCGAACAGCACGACCCGGTGGTCCGTCGCGAACGCGGGCGCGACGAAGCGCCACATCGACTGGTCGCAGCCGAAACCGTGCGCGAAGACCATCGTCGGGCCGTCCTGCGCCCCCATGACCCGCACGTTGTTGCGCTCGTGCACGTCCACGCGTCACAGCGTAGGGGGGAAGGGGTCGCGAGGGGCAGCGGCGCCCCGGGGTGAGACCCGCGCACGGCACAATGTCCTCATGCGTGTCTCGGCGAAGGCGGACTATGCGGTGCGGGCGTGCGCCGAGCTCGCGGCGTCGCCGCACGGCGACCCGGTACGGGCGGAGGACCTCGCGACGGGTCAGGGCCTCCCGGTGAGCTTCCTCGAACGGATCCTCGGCGACCTGCGCCGGGCCGGGATCGTCGCGAGCGTCCGCGGGCGCTCCGGCGGCCACCGCCTCGCGCGCCCGGCGTCCGAGGTGACGCTCGCCGACGTCTTCCGCGCGGTCGACGGCCCGCTCGTCACGGTCCGCGACGAGCGCCCCCCGAGCCTCGAGTACGACGGCTCCGCCGCGGGCCTGCTCGAGGTGTGGATCGCCCTGCGCGCGAGCGTCCGCGACGTGCTGGACCGCGTGACGATCGACGACGTCGTGCGCCGCGACCTGCCCGACGACGTGCACGCGCTCGCGGCCCGCGCCGACGCGTGGGAGAACCCCTGACGGGACGCTCCCGTTAACACTGGCCCACGATGCGGGCGGCGCTTCACATAGTGGACCCGCCCGGTCAACCTTGTCAGGACACGTCGGGACCCTCCCGGCGCCCGAGCAAGGAGGCCCCGGTGCGGACCCTCGTCCTGCTGGCCCTCGTGGGCCTCGGCGCCCAGCTCGTCGACGGCAGCCTCGGCATGGCGTACGGCGTGACGTCCACGACGCTCCTCCTCGCGATCGGGACCAACCCCGCGGCGGCGTCCGCGACGATCCACCTCGCGGAGATCGGGACGACGCTCGCGTCCGGCGCGGCGCACTGGCGGTTCGGGAACGTCGACTGGAAGGTCGTGCTGCGCATCGGCGTGCCGGGCGCGCTCGGGGCGTTCGCGGGCGCGACGTTCCTCGCGAACCTGTCGACCGAGGTCGCCGCCCCTGTCATGTCGCTGCTGCTCCTCGCGCTCGGCGTCTACGTGCTCTCGCGCTTCACGTTCGCCGGGCTGCCGACGGGCCGCCTGGGGCTGCCGCTGCGCAAGCGGTTCCTCGCGCCGCTCGGTCTCGTGGCGGGCTTCGTCGACGCCACGGGCGGCGGCGGCTGGGGCCCGGTGGGCACGCCCGCCCTGCTCGCGTCGGGCCGGATCGAGCCGCGCAAGGTCATCGGGTCCGTCGACACGAGCGAGTTCCTCGTCGCGGTCGCCGCGTCGCTCGGGTTCCTCTGGTCGCTCGGCTCGCAGGGGATCGACCTGACGTGGGTCGTGGCGCTCCTCCTCGGCGGGCTCGTCGCCGCGCCGATCGCGGCCTGGCTCGTGCGGATGCTCCCGCCCCGGATCCTCGGCTCGGCCGTGGGCGGCGTCATCGTGCTCACCAACGTCCGCACGCTGCTGCGCTCCGACTGGGTCGACGCGAGCGGCGCGGTCCAGGGCGTCGTGCTGGCGCTCGTCGCGGTCGTCTGGGCGGCCGCCGTCGTCTGGTCGGTGCGGGCGCACCGCCGCGCCGTAGCGGCGGAGGCAGCGGCCGACCCGACACCCGCCGACACCCCCCACCCGGCCCCCGCCACCCGCTGACCCGCTCCGCCGAGCAGGTGGTCGTGGTCCGTCCTGGCGGCAGGACGGACCACGACCACCTGCTCGACCTCAGTTGCTCGCGTAGCGGCGGACGAAGGTTGCGAGGATGCGGTGGGGCTCCCGGACGTCGCCGCGCCGGACGGCCGCCTCGACGTCGCCCGCGGCCTCGGGCGGGAAGTAGCCGTAGTCCCGGTAGACGCCGATGCGCGTGAGGATGCCCTCCAGGTCGAGCTCCGGGTGGAACTGCGTCGCGTAGAGGTTCTCCTTGACGCGGAACATCTGCACCGCACACGCGTCCGACGTCGCGAGCAGCACCGCGTGCGGCGGCAGCTCCCGCACCGCCTCCTTGTGGCCCACGTACGCCTCGAACGCGTCGGGCAGGCCCGCGAGCAGCGGGTCGGCCCGGCCCTCCGGGGTGAGCCGGATCGTCACTGGCGAGATGGGCTCGGCGTACGTGTCGTCCAGCACCGCGCCCTCGTGCAGGCCGAGGGTCCCGACGCCGTAGCACGCCCCGAGGAACGGGACGTCGCGCTCGACGATCTCGTCCAGGAGCGGTGCGAGCTCGCGCTCGACCCGGCGCTGCGTCGCCGACTTCTCCGCCTCGGGCCGCGACGAGTCGAACGGGCTGCCGCCGACGATCACCCCCGAGTACGCGTCGAGGTCGATCGCCGGCAGCGGGCCCGCCTCCATCCGCACGCGGTGCAGCTCGTGCGGCGCGAGGCCGGAGTGACGCAGCACCGCCGCGTGCTCGCCGTCCGCGGCCGGGTCCTCCGCCCGGGACGCCAGCAGCAGGAAGGGCTTCATGCCGGTCAGGCTAGGGGCGCTCCGGCAGCCACGCCCGCGGGCGCCGGGCCCCGGCCCGGAGCAGACAGAGCAGCGGCCCGGACGGGGCCGAGGGCCCGGCCCCGCGGTCCGTCCCGCCTCAGCTCCAGCGGAAGAGCCGGATGCCGAGCGGCAGGAGCACGGCCGTCCACACGACCATGACGACCACCTGCACCGTGGGGAAGCCCTCCTCGAACCACCCCGCCGTCATCGCCTGCGACGCGGCGCCGAGCGGCGTGAACCTGCCGACCTGCGCGACGGCCTCCGGCATCATCGGCCCCGGCGTCCACAGCCCGGAGAGGAACAGGAGCGGGAAGTAGATGAGCGTCCCGATCGCGGACGCCGTGCTCGCCTTGGGCGCGCGCGCCGCGACGAGGGTGCCGAGCGCGTACATCGACGCGACGCCGAGGACGAACGCCAGCACGACCGTCGCCGCGTTCTGCGGCGCCGGCAGGCCGAACACGAGCTGCCCGACGACGAGCGCGACGGCCGACGCGACCACGACGGCCACGAGGTTGATGACGAGGTGCGCGACGACGATCCCCTGCGGGCGCATGGGCGTCGTCGACAGCCGCCGCAGCAGGCCCTTCTCGCGGAACGTGGCGAAGTAGACCGGCATGGTCGTCAGGGCCGGGGTCGCGATCGCCGCGGCGAGCACCACGGGCGCGTAGAGAGCGACGGGCGTGAGCCCGCCCCACGGCGGGGGCGCGTCCTCGATCGGCACGCGCATGCCCGGGATGGCGAACCCGACCCCGACGAGCAGGACGGTCGGGAACACGAGCGCGAAGAACACCGTCCCCGGGTCGCGCAGCCAGAGCCGCGCCTCCGTGGCGAGCAGGACGCCGAACCCGCGCCAGCCGCTGCCGCGGCGGACGGGCACGGCGGACGGGGTCAGGGTCGTGGCGGTCATCGGGACTCCCCTCGGGTCGGTCGGGCGTCGGTCGCGTCCGAGGCGTCGGTCGCGTCCGGGTCGTACGTGCGGCCGGTCACGGCCACGAAGACGTCCTCGAGCGTGCGGGAGACGGTCCGGACGTCGTCGGGCACGACCTCGTGCTCGGCGAGCGCGAGCACGACGGCGGGCAGCACCCGCCGGGAGCCCGTGACCTCGATCTCGCGCCCGCCGGTCGGCGACGCCTCGACGCGCTCGACGTCCGCGAGCCCCGCGATCGTGTGCAGCGCGAGGTCGTGGTCCGCGGGCGGCACGCGCAGGCGCACGGTGCGCGACGTGTCGACGGAGTCGACGAGCTCCGCGGGCGTGCCCTGCGCGACGACCCGGCCGCGGTCGATGATGACGAGCCGGTCGCACAGGCGCTCCGCCTCGTCCATGAAGTGCGTGACGAGCAGGATCGTCACGCCGCGGTCGCGCACACGCTCGACGAGCTCCCACGTCGCGCGGCGGGCCGCCGGGTCCAGCCCGGTGGTCAGCTCGTCGAGGACCGCGACGCGCGGGTTCCCCACGAGCGCGAGCGCGATCGACAGGCGCTGCTTCTGCCCGCCCGAGAGCTTGGCGAACGCGACGCGCCGGTGCGCGGCGAGGTCGAGCAGGTCGAGGAGCTCCTCCACGTCGCCGGGCGACGCGTAGAACGACGCGAAGAGCCGCATCGCCTCCTCGACCGTGATCTTCTCGTTGAGCGCGGCCTCCTGGAGCTGGACGCCGACGACGTCGCGCACCGCGGCGGGGTCGGCCTGCGGGTCGACGCCGAGCACGCGCACCGTGCCGCCGTCGGCCTGGCGCAGCCCGGCGAGGCACTCGACGGTCGTCGTCTTGCCGGCCCCGTTGGGCCCGAGGATGCCGAAGATCTCGCCCTGCCGGACGGTGAGGCTCACGTCCTCGACCGCGACGGTGCGCGTGCCGGAACCCTGCGGTCCCGGGTACGTCTTGCGCAGGTTCCGGATCTCGACGACCGGGGCGGGCCCGGCCGTGCGGTCGGCGGGCGGGGCGGGCGACGTCGCCGTCGTGCCGCCCGGGGGCGGTGCTGCGGTGCTCATGGTGACCTCCAGGAGGGTGTGCGGCACCCACGGGCGGCGCCGTGCGCCGCCCGGACGGGTGGGAGTGCGGTGGGAGGGTGCTGCCGGTCAGGCGCTCGCGGTGCCCGCGAACTCGACCGGACGGATCGCGACGCCCCGCAGGACGACGCGCAGGAGCAGTGCGGCGAGCACGACCCCGACGAGCCCGCCGAGCACGGCGAGCCAGACGGGGGTGCCGTCGAGACCGACGACGCGCGAGAGCGCGTGGCCGAAGAACCCGGAGCGCAGGAACACCTCGCTCACCAGGACGGTCGCGAGCGACGCGACGACGAGCAGCACGCCGCGCAGGAACCCGAAGCCGTAGAAGCCCGCGGCGACGACCATGCCCGCGAGGTAGTAGACGACGCAGAACGTGCCCTCGACGAGGATCATGAGCCCGACCTCGGACCCGTCCGCGTAGAGCTGCGTGAGGTCCTGCTCCGTCGGCCAGCCGGCCTGGCGGAACAGCGCCCACTCCGCCCACCGCACGAGCGCGGTCGCGATCCCGAACGTGAGCCCGGAGACGGCGGCGCCGATCCACAGGCCGTGCGTGTACGACCGCCGCGTGCCGCCGGCGGCGACGTGCAGCGCGATGGTCATGAGCGGCAGGAGGATGCCCATGACGAAGAGGAAGAACTTCGCCGAGCCCGCGACGCCGCCCACGCCCTCGATGCTCACGTCGTCGTTGCGCAGCATGATCCACAGGACGAGGGCCCCGATGGCGAGCGCGATGAGCCAGAACCACACGCCGACGTACCAGGTGCCGCCGATGAAGTACCAGGCGACGGCGCGGACGCCGCGCCGGTGGGCGGCCTTCTCGAGCGCGCGGCGCTCCGCGGAGCGCGGGATCGTGGCGGTCATCGTGCCTCCTGCGTGCGGGTGCGGGCGGGCGCGCCGTCCGCGGTGCGGTCGGTGCGCGTGAGGTGGACGAACAGGTCCTGGACGGGCACCGACCCGACCTCGAGCCCGGCCGCGGCGGCCGCGGCCCGCTCGTCGGGGGCGAACGTGCCGAAGAGCGTGACCTGGGCCGTGCTGCCCAGCCGCTGCCGGGCGAGCACCTCCCGGCCCGCGGTGTGGCGCTCGACGACGTCCGCCGGCCCGGTGAGGCTGACGCCGCGCGCGCGGACGTCGTCGGCGTTCTCGGCGAGCAGGACCCGCCCGCGGTCGATGATCACGACGTCCTCGAAGAGCCGCTCGACCTCGGCGATCAGGTGGCTCGAGAGCAGGATCGTGCGCGGGTGCTCGGCGTAGTCCGCGACGAGCGCGTCGTAGAACGCGTAGCGGCTCGGGGCGTCCATGCCGAGGTAGACCTCGTCGAAGATCGTCAGGGGCGCGCGGGCGGCGAGCCCGACGACCGCGCCGAGCGCCGAGCGCTTGCCGCGCGAGAGCTCGTTGGGCTTCTTGCGGACGTCCACCTTGAAGGTGTCGAGGAGGCGCCCTGCGAGGTCGGCGTCCCAGTGCGGTCGCACGTCCGCGTAGTACTCGAGCGTGTCGCGCGCCTTGTCGGACTCCCCCACGTCGCCGCTCTCGCGCACGAGCTGGGTGTGCATCGTCGCCCAGACGTTCTCGAACGGGTCCTCGAGCTCGCCGTCCGGACCGACGCGGACCGTGCCCGACGTCGGGCGCCGGAACGCGGCGAGCAGGGCCGCGAGCGTCGTCTTGCCGGCGCCGTTGCGGCCCAGGAGGCCGGTGATGACGCCGGGGCGGATCGTCAGGGTCGCGCCGTCGAGCGCGGGGTCGTCGCCGCGGGAGTACCGCACGACGACGTCGCGCACCTCGGCGCCGAAGGGCGCGGTCGCGGCGGGGTGGTCGGTGGGATGGCTGGTGGGCCGGGCGGTCACGGGTCTCACCTCGGGGTGGGGTCGGTGTCGGGGCCGGTACGGGGTGCGTCGCCGGTCCCGGGACCGGCGGGCCGCGGGCGGCCGAGGACGTGCTCGACGATCTCGGCGGCCGGGATGTCGAGGAGGTCCGCCTGCGCCAGCGCGGGGTCGAGGACCTCGTCGAAGAACCGCGCGCGGTGCTCGGCGAGCAGCCGCTCGCGCGCGCCCGGTGCGACGAACATGCCGAGCCCGCGCCGCTTGTAGAGGACGCCCTCGTCGACGAGCCCGGCGAACGCCTTGGCCGCCGTCGCCGGGTTGATCCGGAACGTCGTCGCGAACTGCGTCGTGGACATGACCTGCTCCTCCTCCGCGAGCTCCCCCGCGAGCACCTGCGCACGGATCATCTGCGCGATCTGGAGGTAGATGGGTTCAGGTCCGTCGAACATGGGTCCCATCCTCTCCCGCCTCGCGCGTTCTGTGGTTCATTACTTGAGTAATGAACCACAGATGGCCTGCCCGGCGCAACCCCTCGTCCGGACGCGCGGCGACCGGCGCCGGGCGGAACGATGGGGACATCGGTGCCGAGGCCCGTCCCGGTAGGCCGGGTCCGACTGGCTGCGAGGCGGAGGAGGCGGGGTGGGCGGAGCGCGCGAGCTCGCGGGAGGGACGCCCTGGGCCGAGCCGCTGAGCACGTGGACGAGCCTCGCGTTCGTCGTGGCCGGCGCGGCCGTCGTGGTGGCGGCGCGGCGGTCCGGACCCGGGCCCCGCCCCGCCCCGGGCGTGGCCGACGCCGTGGGTGCGGCGTCGCGGCTCCGCGTGGCCTTCGGGGTGCTGGTCGCCCTCATCGGGGTGGGTTCCGTGGTGCAGCACGGGCCGTCGCCGTCGTGGAACCCCGTCGTGCACGACCCGCCGCTGCTCGGGACGCTCGCGCTCGTCGCCGCCGACGCCGTCGCGGACCTCACCGGGCGCCGCCTGCGGACGTGGTGGTGGCTCGCGCCGACCCTGCTCGGGGTCGTGCTCGCGGCGGTCTCGGTGCCGGCGTCCACCGCCGCCCAGGTGGTCGCGGCGTGCGTCGCCGTGGCTGCGAGCGCCGCGCGCGCGTGGCGACGGCCCGCCGTCCGACGCCGCACGGTCGCCGCGCTCGTGCTGCTCGCCGTCGGCGGCACGGCGGGGACCCTGACCCGCCCGGGCTGGCCGCTGTGCGACGCCGACGGCGCGCTCGGCGTCACGCTCCAGGGGCACGCCGTCTGGCACGTGCTCGCCGCCACGGCGCTGTGGGTGCTCGCACCGACGCTCGGGACCCGCCCCGCGCCCGCACGCTCGCCCTGACCCGCTCCCTTCACCCGCCCCGGGCGGTACCCACCGCGGGCCGGCGGTGGGACGCTGGGAGGATCCGGCGTCCGCGGCGGGCCCCGCCCTCCGACCGCCGGCGGTCCCGAAGGAGTGAGGCAACGATGGTCACCATCAAGCGCGGGTTCTCCAGCTTCTCGGCGGACGACCTCGACGCGGCGCGCGCGTTCTACGGGGAAACCCTCGGGCTCCCCGTCACGGCACTCGACGGCGGGAACGGTCTGGTGCTCCACCTCGGCGGCGGCTCGGACGTGTTCGTCTACCCGAAGGAGGACCATCGGCCGGCCGCCTTCACGGTCATGCACCTCACCGTCGACGACGTGGACCAGGTCGTCGACGAGCTCACCGCGAAGGGCGTGACGTTCGAGCGCTACGACGGGTTCGACCAGGACGAGAAGGGGATCGCGCGCGGCTTCATGGAGGGCGGCGACGGCGCCTGGTTCACCGACCCGGCCGGCAACATCGTGGGCCTCGCGGACGGGGACGACATGGCCCGGCTCGTCGAGGGCTGAACGCGGCCCGCTGACACCCCCGGCTCGCGAGGTAGAGCCCTGGTCACGACCAGGGCTCTACCTCGGCGGACCAGGGCTCTACCTCGCGGGACCGGGGCTCTACCTCGCGAGGGCGGGGGCGAACGCGGCGCGGACGCCGTCGAGGTCCTGCGCGACGAGCTCGGCGAGCTGCACCGCGTTGAGCGCGGCGCCCTTGCGGAGGTTGTCGTTCGAGACGAACAGCACGAGGCCGCGCCCGCCGGGGACGGACTGGTCGGTGCGGATGCGACCGACGAACGACGGGTCCTTGCCCGCCGCCTCCAGCGGGTTCGGCACGTCCGCGAGCGCGACGCCGGGGGCGGCGGCGAGGATCTCGCGCGCCCGGTCGGGCGTGATCGGGGCGCCGAACTCCGCGTGGATCGCGAGCGAGTGCCCGGTGAACACGGGGACGCGCACGCACGTGCCCGCGACGGCGAGCTCGGGCAGCCCGAGGATCTTGCGCGACTCGTTGCGGAGCTTCTTCTCCTCGTCCGTCTCCTCCTGCCCGTCGTCGACGATCGACCCGGCGAGCGGGACGACGTTGAACGCGACGTTGCGCGGGAAGACGGTGGGCTCGGGGAAGGCGACCGCGCCGCCGTCGTGCACGAGCCCGACGAGCCCGGCGCCCGTGCCCTCGGCCGCCGCGCCGGCGACGGCCTGGGCGCGCAGCTCCTCCGCACCGGCGAGCCCGGCCCCGGAGACGGCCTGGTACGTCGCGACGACGAGGCGCTCCAGCCCGGCCTCGTCCGAGAGCGGCTTGAGGACGGGCATCGCGGCCATCGTCGTGCAGTTGGGGTTGGCGATGATGCCCTTGCGCGCCTCGCGCAGCGCGCCCGGGTTCACCTCCGAGACGACGAGCGGGACGTCGGGGTCCATGCGCCACGCGGAGGAGTTGTCGATGACGACGGCGCCCGCGGCGGCGAACCGCTCGGCCTGCGCCTTCGACGTCGCGCCGCCCGCGGAGAAGAGCGCGACGTCGATCCCGCGCAGGTCCTCGGTCGGGGTCGCGGCGACGTCCTCCACGACGACGTCGGTCCCGCGCCACGGGAGCGTCGACCCGGCGGAGCGCGCCGACGCGAAGTAGCGGACGCTCGCGACGGGCAGGTCGCGCTCCTCGAGGAGGCGGCGCATGACCGCGCCGACCTGGCCGGTCGCGCCGACGACGGCGAGGTGCAGACCGGGGGTGCTCTGGGTGCTCATGGTGGGTCCTCTCCTGCGTCGGGTCAGCGGCCGGTGCCGGCGTAGACGACGGCCTCGCCGTCGGCGGCGTCGAGCTCGAAGGCGGTGTGCACGGCGCGCACCGCGTCGTCGAGCGAGTCCTCGCGCGTGACGACCGAGATGCGGATCTCCGAGGTGGAGATCATCTCGATGTTGATGCCCGCGTCGCGCAGCGCACCGAAGAGCTTCGCGGAGACGCCGGGGTGCGACTTCATGCCCGCGCCGACGAGCGAGAGCTTGCCGATCTGGTCGTCGAACTGGAGCGAGTCGAACCCGATCTCGGCCTGCAGCGCCGAGAGCGCGGACATCGCGGCGGGTCCGTCGCCCTCGGGGAGGGAGAACGAGATGTCGGTGAGGCCCGTGCGGGCCGCCGACACGTTCTGCACGATCA
The DNA here is from genome assembly GCF_900155925.1 of Cellulosimicrobium funkei. NCBI lineage: Bacteria > Bacillati > Actinomycetota > Actinomycetes > Micrococcales > Promicromonosporaceae > Cellulosimicrobium > Cellulosimicrobium funkei. The sequence goes on along the minus strand of NZ_FTMI01000002.1, from coordinate 766,340 downwards.
TGTCGATGTTCACGCCCGAGCCCGCGACGACCTCGAAGATCCGCGCGGCCGTGCCCGGGACGTCGGGCACGCCGACGACGGTGATCTTGGCCTCGCTGCGGTCGTGCGCGACGCCGGAGATGATCGGGTCTTCCATGACGGTCTCCTCGGGAAGGTCTGCGGTGCTGCCGGCGGTGCCGGCCGGGGAGCCGGCGCTCGCGCCGGGGCGCGCGGTGTACGCGTCCGCGCTGACGAACGTGCCGTCCTTGCCGCTGAAGGACGAGCGCACGTGGATGGGGACGCCGTACCGGCGGCCGTACTCGACGCAGCGCAGCGCGAGGACCTTCGCGCCGCTCGCCGCCATCTCGAGCATCTCCTCGTACGTGATGCGGTCGATCTTGCGCGCGGACGGCACGATGCGCGGGTCGGCCGTGAACACGCCGTCCACGTCGGTGTAGATCTCGCACACGTCGGCGTCGAGACCTGCCGCGAGCGCGACGGCGGTCGTGTCCGACCCGCCGCGCCCGAGCGTCGTCACGTCGTTCGTCGACTGCGTCACGCCCTGGAACCCCGCGACGATCGCGACCTGGCCGCGGTCGAGGGTCTCGCGCACGCGCGTCGGGACGACGTCGACGATGCGCGCCTTGCCGTGCACCGCGTCGGTGATGAGACCGGCCTGCTGCCCGGTGAACGACTTCGCCTTCACGCCGAGGCTCGTGATCGCCATCGCGAGCAGCGACATCGAGATGCGCTCGCCCGCGGTGAGGAGGATGTCCATCTCGCGCTGCGGAGGGAGGGGGCTGACCTGCTGGGCGAGGTCGATGAGCTCGTCGGTCGTGTCGCCCATCGCCGAGACCACGACGACGACGTCGTTCCCGGCCCGCTTCGCCTCGGCGATGCGCTTGGCCACCCGCTTGATGCTCTCGGCGTCCGAGACGGACGAACCGCCGTACTTCTGCACGACAAGTGCCACGTGCTGCTCCATCTGTCGCCGGCCTCCGTCTCTCTCAACGGCCCGCCGGGTGCTTGTGGGTCGGTCGATGATAGGCACGAGTCCCACGCCCCGGCCAAGCCCGTCCCGCCCTGCGGACCGTGACGACCGACGCCCGGGGTCACACCTCGGGCAGCACGCGCGCCCGCGGACCGGCCACGACGACGTACGCCAGCCCGACGACGACGGCCCCGCCGACGAGGTTGCCGAGGCCCACCCAGGTGAGGTTGCGGCCGAAGTCGGCCCACGTCGTCGGGCCGAGGCCGCCGAAGAGCCCGAGGGAGAACGTCGTCATGTTGGCGACGACGTGCTCGAACCCGGACGCGATGAACGCGAGGATCCCCCAGAACAGGATGACCGCCTTGCCCGCCTCCGAGCGCAGGCGCCCGCAGGCCCAGATCGCGGCGCACACGAGGACGTTGCAGAGCACGCCGCGGAAGAACAGCTCTCCCCCGGTCTCGTGCGCCTTGGCCCGCAGCATCGAGGCGACCATCTCGCCCGCCGCCGCGTTGGAGCGCAGCACCCCCGCCTGCGTGACGGCCCAGGCGAAGAGCATCGACCCGGCCAGGTTGCCGACGAGGCACAGGCCCAGCGTGACGACGGCGTCGCGCACCCGGACGGCGCGCGTCGCGACGCCCTGGGTGAGGACCATCATCGCGGACGTGGCGAGCTCGGCCCCGGCGAAGACGACGAGGGTGAGCGCCGCGGCGAACACGCCGCCGGCGACGAGCCGCTCGCCCGGCGCCCCGGCGGCGAGGAACGGTCCCGCCGTCGCGACCATGAGCACGACGCCGACGCCGATGTACGCGCCCGCGAGCATCGCCGCGACGAGGTAGCGCCCGGGGCGTCTGGCGAGGAGCACCTTCTCCCGGGCCGCCTCCGACTGGGTGGTCACCGCCTGGGCGAGGGTCTGCACACCCTCGATCCTCGCAGCTGGGCCGCCCCCCGGACAGGGCCGGTCGTCGCGACGCCGCGGGGCCGAAGGTCCGGACCCGGCCCGCGCGCGTCAGGCCTTCGCCGCCTCCGCGGGCTCGACCGGCGCCCCCGTCTCCCCGGTGGGGGCCGGGTCCGCGACGCCGTCCTCCTCCGCCGGGGCCGGCGCACGGCCCCCCAGCGGGGACGGGCGCGGGTCGAGCACCGCCGAGACGATCGCCTCGATCGCGAACTCGCTCGCCTCGCCGAGGTCGACCTGGGTCGGGTCGAGGAGCCACTGCACCTGGAGCCCGTCCATGACCGCGAGGATCGAGGCCGCCGCGTGCCGGACGGTCGTCGGCACCGTGACGCCCCGCTCCGCGCACAACGCCTCGAACGCCTCGACCGCCTCGCGCCGCAGGGTCCGGTACCGGACCTCGAAGAACTCTCGCGCCGGGTGGGCGTCGGTCACGGACTCCGCGGAGAGCACGGCGTACGTCTGCACGATCCCGGCCCGCTGCGCGTTGAGGAACGCGGTGCGCACCAGGTGGCGGAACATGTCGATGCCGCCGGGGATGTGCTGCCCGTCGAGGCCGGCGACGTCGCTCTCGTCGCGGTAGCGGAGCACCTCCAGGAGGAGGTGGTCCTTGGACCCGAAGTGGTGGAGGATCCCGGCGTGGGTCATGTCGACCTGCTCCGCGATCTCCGTGAGCGGGCCGTTGTGGTAGCCCTTGCTCCCGAAGGTCGCCATGGCGGCCTTGAGGATCTCCTCACGGCGCCGGAGGGTCTCCTCCCGCACCCGCGGACGCCGCCTGCTCGTGGTCATCGCCTCGTCACTTTCTCGTCGTGGTGCCCGGTGCGCCGCCGTCGGCGTCGACGCGGGCTCGCGGGCGCCGAGCACGTCCTCGGTCCGTCACCGTCCGGGGCGATCCTACGCACGCCGCACCGCGTCCGAGTCCCCACCGCGCCGAAGATCACGGACAGATATCGATCTGACCTGCGCAAACGCAGATTCTTGCGCACTTACTGACTGCACGGTAAGTTCACGGATCGACAGCCGACTCGACGACGAGGAGCACGAACGTGACATCGCAGTCCCTGGCGGGAGAGCGCGATCCCGCGGAGCTCGCCACGCTGCGCACCACCGCGCAGGGCCTGCCCCTCCGCGACGCGGTCCGCCTCCTCACCGGGCAGTCCATGTGGCGCCTGCACGCGTCGGACGCGCTCGGGCTGCGGCCTGTCGTCCTGTCGGACGGGCCCGTCGGCGTCCGGGGCACGAGCGAGGTCGAGGGCGAGACCTCCGTCCTCTTCCCGTCGCCGAGCGCGGTGGGAGCGACGTGGGACCGAGAGGTCGCCCGCGAGACCGGGCAGGCGTTCGCCCGCGAGGCGCGTGCGCACGGCGTCGACGTCGTCCTCGCACCCCAGGTCAACATCCAGCGCACGCCCGTCGGCGGCCGGCACTTCGAGTGCTACTCCGAGGACCCGTACCTCACCGCGCAGATCGGCACCGGCGTCGTGCGCGGGCTCCAGGACCAGGGCGTCGCGGCGTGCGTCAAGCACTACGTCGCGAACGACTCCGAGACGCAGCGCACGTCGTACGTGTCGCACGTCGACCCGCGCGTGCTGCGCGAGGTCTACCTCGCGCCGTTCGAGGACGCCGTGGCAGCCGGCGCCTGGTCCGTCATGGCCGCCTACAACCAGGTGGACGACGGCGTCGAGTCCGGACCCATGACCGGGCACCGGCACCTGCTCACCGCCGTGCTCAAGGACGAGCTCGGGTTCGACGGCGCCGTCGTCTCCGACTGGGTCGCGACGCGCACGACCGAGCTCTCGGCGAACGGCGGCCTCGACGTCGTCATGCCCGGGCCCGGCGGCCCGTGGGAGGACGCCCTCGTCCGCGCGGTCGAGGAGGGTCGCGTCCCCCGGAGCGAGATCGACGACAAGGTCGCCCGCATCCTCCTGCTCGCGCGCCGCGTCGGTGCGCTCGACGAGCCCGGCCGCCCGGTCACCCACGACGGCGACCTGCGCGCGCTCGTGCGCCGCACCGCCGCGACCGGCACCGTCGTCCTGCGGTCGGACGCCGAGAACCCCGTCTGGGACCGCCCCGCGCCGCGCTCGATCGCGCTCGTCGGCCCCAACGCCGTGCGCCCGCACGTGCTCGGCGGCGGCAGCTCGACCGTGAACCCCGCGCACGTCGTCACGCCCGCCGAGGGTCTGGCCGCCCGCTGGCCCGACGCCACGCTCACCGTGGCCCGCGGCGGCGACGCACGCCGGTTCGCCCCGCGGCTCGACGTCGAGGGGCGCAGCCCCGACGGCGCCGCCGTCTCGGTGACCTGGCTCGACGCCGAGGGCGCGACGCTCCACGAGGAGGTCCTGCCGCGCTGGGACGGGTTCCTGCGCGACCTGCCCGACGAGGTCGACACCGTCGTGCTCGACGTCGACGTGCTGCTCGACGAGCCCGGGGACCACGTGCTCGAGGTCGGGACGGTCCCCGGCCACTCGATCGAGATCGACGGGGCCGTCGTCGCGAAGGACGAGCACCGGTCGGGCGTCGAGGTCATCCTCGACTCCTCGATCAACAACCCGGCGGGGGTCCCGGCGACCGTCCACGTCGACGCTCCGCGCCGCGTGCGGATCAGCGCCGCGCTGCTCGTCACGCGCGCCGAGGGGTACGGCAACCTCGTGCGCGCGGAGCTGCGCCACCGGGTGCCCGCCCCGAGCGTCGAGCGAGAGATCGCCGACGCCGTCGAGGCCGCCCGCGCGGCGGACCTCACCGTCGTCGTCGTCGGGACGAACGAGGAGGTCGAGTCGGAGGGCTGGGACCGCACGTCCCTCGCGCTCCCCGGTCGCCAGGACGAGCTCGTCGAGCGCGTCCTCGACGCCGACCCGGACGCCGTCGTCGTGGTCAACGCCGGCGCGCCCGTGCTGCTCCCCTGGCTCGACCGCGCGCGCACCGTGCTCTGGGTCTGGTTCCCCGGCCAGGAGGCCGGGCACTCGATCGCCGACGTGCTCGCGGGCGCCGTCGAGCCGGCCGGCCGGCTCCCCTGGACGCTCCCTGCCGCCGAGGCGGACGTCCCGGTCCCGCACGCGGTGCCCGCCGGCGGGATCGTCGAGTACCACGACGGCGTCCACGTCGGGTACCGCGCGTGGGAGCGCTCGGGCGCCGTCCCCGCCGCACCCTTCGGCCACGGGCTGGGCTGGACGACGTGGTCGTACGACCGCGTAGGCCGGCCGGCCCGCACGCCCGACGGCGACACCGTCCTCACGGTCCACGTCACCAACACGGGACCGCGCGACGGCCGCGAGGTCGTCCAGGTCTACGTCGAGCCCCCGGTCGTGCCCGCGTCGGCCCCGGTCGCCGAGCGCGACCGTCCGGTCCGCTGGCTCGGCGGGTTCGCCGTCGTCGACGTCGCTGCGGGCGCCTCCGCCGACGTCACCGTGACCGTCCCCCGTCGTCAGCTCGAGGTGTGGGACGCCGACGGCGGACGCTGGCACCTCCCGGCCGGGACGTACCGGCTGCGGGTGGGGCGTTCCGTCCACGACCTCCGCCTGGACACCGCGGTCCGGGTGCAGGAGAGCACCACCGAAGAGGAGTAGCCCGGACCGCGGTCCAGCCGAGGGGCGACCCAGCGCCCCGCACCTTCCGTCACACCCCACGCTCCACCGCCCCGGCAGCGCGCCGGGGACGTCGTTCCCTCGAAGGAGAGAGATTCATGAGGTTGAAGGCCTCCGCGATCGCCCTCGGCATCGCGACAGCACTCGTGCTGACCGGCTGCTCGTCGTCCGGCGGCAACGACGACGACAGCACGACCAGCTCCGGCGGGGGCGCAGCCCTCACGATCGCCAAGCCGGACGGCGCCATCGCGACCGAGTCGAACAACCCCTGGATCGGCGACTCGTCCGCGCTCAAGCTCGGCTACGTCAACGCGATCTACGAGCCCGTCGGCATCGTCAACGTGGTCGACCCGTCGGACGAGGTCCGTCCGTGGCTGGCGTCCGAGATCACGTGGTCCGACGACTACACGTCGGTCACGCTCACGACCCGCGAGGGCGTGAAGTGGAGCGACGGCCAGGACCTCACGGCCGACGACATCGCGTACTCGTACCAGATGCTCGTCGACACCCCCGAGCTGAACACCGCGGCGCTCGACATCACCGACGTCGCCGTCGACGGCGACACGGTCACCGTCTCGTTCGGCACGCCGATGTTCGCCAAGCAGGACAAGGTGCTGCACCGGTTCGTCGTGCCGAAGCACGTGTGGGAGGGCATCGCCGACCCGACGACGGAGACGAACCCCGACCCCGTCGGCACGGGCCCGTACACGCTGACGAGCTTCAGCACGGAGAGCGTCCAGCTCGACGCGCGCGACGACTACTGGGGCGGCGAGCTCGCGGTCCCGACGCTGTACTACGTCTCCTACAACGACAACAGCGCCCTGACGACCGCCCTCGCCAACGGGGACGCGGACTGGGCCCAGGCGTTCCTGCCGAACGTGCAGTCGGCCTTCGTCGACAAGGACCCGGAGCACAACGTGTACTGGGCGCCCGCCGGTCTCGGCATCGACGCGATGTTCGTCAACACGACCAAGAAGCCGTTCGACGACGTCGCGTTCCGCCAGGCCGTCAACATGGTGATCGACCGCGAGCAGCACCAGCAGATCGCCCGCGAGGGCGGCGTGCCGCTCCTGACCTCCGTCACGGGCCTGCCCACCCCGGCCGGCGACCCGTTCATCTCGGACGAGTACGCGGGCGAGGAGTACGAGGTCGACGTCGACGGCGCCAAGAAGGTGCTCACCGACGCGGGGTACACGTTCCAGGGCGACTCCCTCGTCGACCCGGACGGCGAGCCCGTCACGTTCCGGCTGAGCGTCCCGCAGGGCTGGAACGACTACGTCACGGGCATCAGCCTCATCGCGGAGTCGGTCAAGGCGATCGGCGTCGAGGCCACGGTCGACACGCCCGACTCCGACTCCTGGTGGGCCGCGAAGGGCACGGGCGACTTCGACGCGATCCTGCACTGGACCGAGACCGGGGCGACCCCGTACGACATCTACAGCGACACGATGGACGCCCGCTGGCTCAAGCCGGTCGGCGAGGCCGCGGACTACAACTTCGGCCGCTTCGACAGCCCGGAGGCCACGGCCGCCCTCGACGCGTACCTCGCCGCGACGACGGACGAGGACCGCGCCACGGCCATCGCGGAGGCGCAGAAGATCTTCGTCGAGCAGGTCCCGGTCATGCCGATCGGCACGCGCCCGTTCATCACGGAGTTCAACACGCGCAGCTACGTCGGCTGGCCCAGCGACGACGACCCGTACATCAACGCGGACCCGACGCAGCCGACCGCGGTGCTGATCCTCACCCAGCTCAAGCCGGCCGAGTGAGACCCCGAGGCTCGCGCGGCCCTGCCGCGCGAGCCTCGGTGCGGCCCGGCCCCCAGCACAGGAACAGGTAGGACGAGTGAACAGCGAACCCCTGCTGACCGTCTCGCACTTCAGCGTGGTCTACGACGTCGACCCGCCCGTCGAGGCCGTCAGCGACGTCTCCCTCACGCTGCACCGGGGGGAGATCCTCGGTCTCGCCGGCGAGTCCGGCTGCGGCAAGACGTCGCTCGCGTACGGCATCCAGCGGCTGCTCAAGCCGCCGGCCGTCATCCCCTCGGGGTCGGCGGTCTTCCACGACGAGTCGGGCGAGGACGTCGACCTCAACGCGCTGGACGACGACGCGATGCGCCGGTTCCGGTGGGACAAGGCGTCGATGGTGTTCCAGGGGGCGATGAACGCGCTCAACCCGGTCGCCAACATCGGCAAGCAGCTCGGCGACGTGTTCGAGACGCACCGCCCCCGGATGAGCAAGGCCGAGCGGACCGAGGAGAGCGCCCAGCTCCTCGACCTCGTCGGCGTCGGCCGCGACCGGCTGCGCTCCTACCCGCACGAGCTGTCCGGCGGCATGCGCCAGCGCGTCATGATCGCGATGGCCTTCGCGCTCAAGCCGCAGCTCATGATCATGGACGAGCCGACGACGGCACTCGACGTCCTCGTGCAGCGCGAGATCCTCCAGCAGATCTCGGACCTGCGGAAGCAGTTCGGCTTCTCGGTCATCTTCATCACGCACGACCTCCCGCTGCTCCTCGAGATCTCCGACCGGATCGCGGTCATGCGCCAGGGCCGGATCGTCGAGCTCGACACGGCGTCGAACATCTACTACCACGCCCGGCACGAGTACACGCGCACGCTCCTCGGCTCGTTCCCGAGCCTCACCGGGGACCGGGGCGGCTTCGTGCGCGGCCGCTCGGAGCCCGCGGCCACGGTCGCGAGCACGGCCACGACCAGCGCAGGAGGCCAGGCCCGATGACCACCCTCGAGCTCTCGCACGTGAGCAAGAAGTACAAGGTCCGGGGCTCCGGCGACCTGCTCGCGCTCGACGACGTCAGCTTCACGCTCACCTCGGGCCGCACCGTCGCGCTCGTCGGGCAGAGCGGCAGCGGCAAGTCGACGATCGCGAAGATCCTCACGCAGCTCGAGCGCGCCACCTCGGGCGAGATCCTGCTCGACGGCGCGCCGGTCCCCCGTCGCGGACGCGCCCTGCGCCGCTACCGGCAGCAGGTCCGCATGGTCTTCCAGGACCCGTTCGCGTCGCTCAACCCGTACCACACGATCCGCCACCACCTCGAGCGCCCGCTGCGCCTCGACCACGTGGTCCCGAAGGACGAGGTCGACGCCGAGGTGCACCGCCTCCTCGACCGGGTCCACCTCGACGGCGGGGTCGTGGACCGGCGCCCGCACGAGCTCTCCGGCGGCCAGCGCCAGCGCGTCGCGATCGCGCGCGCCCTCGCCTCGCGACCGGCGCTGCTCGTCGCGGACGAGCCGGTCTCGATGCTCGACGTGTCCATCCGCCTCGGCGTCCTCAACCTCCTCGCCGAGCTCCAGCGCGAGGCGAACCTCGGGGTCCTGTACATCACGCACGACCTGGCGACCGCGCGCCACTTCAGCGACGAGATCATGGTGCTGCACCACGGCCAGGTCGTGGAGCACGGCCCGGCCGACGACGTGATCCTCGCCCCCCAGCACCCCTACACCCGCGCGCTACGCGATGCCTCGCCCAACCCGGAGGTCCACTTCTCCGGCGCCGGCCGCGCATCGTCGAGGAGCTGATCCCGTTGCGATTCTTCGCCCGCCGCACCGCCTTCTACCTGTTCACCGCCTGGGCGGCGATCACGATCAACTTCTTCCTGCCCCGCATGATGAAGGGCGACCCGGTCTCCGCGTACCTCGCGAAGAACCAGGGGAAGATCAGCCCCGAGGCGGCCGAGTCGCTGCGCACCCTCTTCGGGCTCGACGACGGCCGCTCGCTCGTCCAGCAGTACGTCGACTACTGGGGCCTCATGCTCCGCGGCGACCTCGGGCGCTCGTTCTCCAAGGGCCTCGCTCCTGTCGGCGACGTGATCGCCGCTGCCCTGCCGTGGACGCTCGGGCTCGTCGGCATCGCCACGATCCTCAGCTTCTTCCTCGGCAGCGGGCTGGGCGCGATCATCGGGTGGCGCCGCGGGAGCAGGGCCGACGCGATCGTGCCCGTCTCGACGTTCTTCTCGACGGTGCCGTACTTCTGGATGGGGCTCATCGCGATCGCGGTCTTCTCCAGCACGCTCGGCTGGTTCCCCGCCTCCCACGCGTACAGCAAGGGCGCGTCGCCCGAGTGGTCGTGGGAGTTCGCGTGGGACGTCGTCCAGCACGGCACGCTGCCCGCGCTGACCATCGTCGTCGCGTCGCTCGGCGGCTGGATCCTCGGGATGCGCAACATGATGATCACCGTCCTCGACGAGGACTACGTCACGGTCGCGCAGGCCAAGGGCCTCCCGCCCCGCAAGGTGCTCACGCGCTACGCGTCGCGCAACGCGGTGCTGCCGCAGCTGTCGAGCTTCGCCCTCTCCCTCGGCTTCATCGTGGGCGGCACGCTCGTCATGGAGCTCGTCTTCTCCTACCCCGGGGTGGGCAAGCTGCTGCTCGACGCCACCAACGCGAAGGACTACCCGCTGATGCAGGGGCTCTTCCTCGTCATCACGCTCTCGGTCCTCGTGGCGAACATCCTGGCGGACGTCGCCTACGCCACCCTCGACCCGCGCACGCGCCAGACGGAGGCCTGAGCCATGACGTCCACCACCACGACCGCGGCGAGCGGTCCCACGCCCGCGACGACCCCGCCCGACCCGGGCACGTCCTCCGGCCGCGGCCTCACGAGCCGTGCCGGGGCGTCGTTCGCGATGTTCCGCAACGGCAAGTCGCTCACGGGCCTGATCATCCTCGGCGTGTTCGCGCTCGTGGCGGTCTTCGGCGACCTCCTCGCGCCCTACGGCCCGCTGGAGAAGGACTTCACCGCGCTCAAGCAGCCGCCGTCCGCCCAGCACCTGCTCGGCACGACGCACATGGGCGAGGACGTCCTCAGCCAGATCATCTACGGCACGCGCGGCGTGCTCGTCGTCGGCTTCGTCTCCGGCATCATCGCGACGCTCGTCGCGGTGGTCGTCGGGGTGACCGCCGGGTACGTCGCGGGGTGGCGGAGCGAGTCGCTCTCGGCCGTGACCAACGTGTTCCTCGTGCTCCCGGGCCTGCCGCTCATGATCATCGTGGCGTCGCAGCAGGAGAACCCGAGCCTGCTGCTCGTCTCCACGGTGCTCGCGATCACGGGCTGGGCCTGGGGCGCGCGCGTCCTGCGGGCGCAGACCCTGTCGCTGCGGAACAGGGACTTCATCCAGGCCGCGCGGGCGAACGGCGAGCCGATCCACCGCATCATCGCCGTCGAGATGCTGCCGAACCTCACCGCGATCATCGCGTCGAGCTTCGTCGGCACCGTGACCGCCGCAGTCCTCGGCCTGACGACCCTCGCCTTCATCGGGGTCATCCCCATCACGAACCTCAACTGGGGCACGATCCTCTTCTGGGCCCAGCAGAACGGCGCCTTCCCCGACTACTGGTGGTGGTACGTCCCCGCCGGCCTGTGCATCGCGCTGCTCGGCACGGCCCTGTCGCTCGTCAACTTCGGCATCGACGAGTACGTGAACCCGCGCCTGCGCTCGGCCGGCGAGCGTGCGCGCGCCCTGCGCAAGAAGGGCTACGCGGCGTCGAGCGGGATCACGACCGTCGCCGACCGGCCCGACCTGCTCGCGGGGAGCGTCACCCCTCCCCCGCCCGACTCGCCGCCCGTCGACCTCCCGGGCGCGCCGGTGCACGGCGACGACATCGGTGCGGTCGTGGAGGCGGACCAGGCGACCGACGGCCCGGACGTGATCCCGGCCGGTCGGCCCGAGCGCTCCGCGTAGCGGACGCCGCACAGACGGGTGAGGGGCCGCGCCGCGGCCCCTCACCGGCAGCCGGTCCCGGCACGGGACGCCGTCCGCGCCACGCCCCTGGCGCGGGCGGCACGCCTCCACCCGTGCCGGGACCGTCCGCGTCCCTCGGGTCAGCGCATCTTGCGCCGGTAGATCGCGACGGCCCACGCGTAGGCGACGACGAGGATCCCGCCGAGCCACGCGAGCGCGACCCAGATGTCGGACCCGACCGGCTGCCCGCCGAACAGCGCGCGCAGCGTGTCGACGATCGCGGTGACCGGCTGGTTCTCCGCGAACCACGCGACCGGGCCCGGCATCGTGTCCGTGGGGACGAACGCGGAGCTGATGAACGGGAGGAAGATCAACGGGTAGCTGAACGCCGACGCTCCGTCGACCGTCTTGGCCGAGAGCCCGGCGACCACCGCGAGCCATGTCAGGGCGAGCGTGAAGAGCACGAGGATGCCCAGCACCGCGAGCCACGCGCCCACCGACGCCCCGGTGCGGAACCCCATGAGGAGCGCCACGCCCACGACGATCGTCACGGAGACGAGGTTCGCCACGAGCGACGTCAGCACGTGCGCCCACAGGACGCTGGACCGCGCGACGGGCATCGACTGGAAGCGTTCGAAGATGCCGCCCTGCAGGTCGAGGAACAGCCGGTACGACGTGTACGCGACGCCCGAGGCGACGGTGATGAGCAGGATGCCGGGCAGCATGTAGTCGATGTACGACCCGGCGGCGCCGGTGTCGATCGCGCCGCCGAGGACGTAGACGAAGAGCAGCATGAGCGCGATCGGGGTGACTGCGGTCGTGATGATCGTGTCCGGGCTGCGCAGGATGTGGCGCAGCGAGCGGCCGGTCAGCACACGGGTGTCGGCCAGGACGTGCGTGGTCATCGGAGCTCCTCTCCGGCGGGCTGGGTGCCCTCGGGGGTCGTCGGGGTCGTGGGGTCGTCGCCGGTCTCGCCGACGAGGGTGAGGAACACGTCCTCCAGGGACGGCTGCTTCTCGACGTACTCGACCTGCGCGGGCGGCAGGAGCGCCTTGAGCTCGGCCAGGGTGCCGTTCTGGATGATGGTGCCGCGGTGCAGGATCGCGATCCGGTCCGCGAGCTGCTCGGCCTCGTCGAGGTACTGCGTGGTGAGCAGCACGGTCGTGCCGCCCTGGGCGAGCTCGCGCACCGTGGCCCAGACCTCGATGCGAGCCTGGGGGTCCAGGCCGGTCGTCGGCTCGTCGAGGAAGATGACCGGCGGGTCGCCGATCAGGCTCATCGCGATGTCGAGGCGACGGCGCATCCCGCCCGAGTAGGTCCCGGCCCGACGCGAGCCCGCGTCGGTGAGCGAGAAGCGGGCGAGGAGGTCGTCCGCCACCTGACCGGGGTTCTTCAGGTGGCGCAGGCGCGCGACGAGCACGAGGTTCTCCCGTCCGGTGAGGACCTCGTCGACCGCGGCGAACTGCCCGGTCAGCGAGATCGACTCCCGGACCTGCCCGGGCTGCTCGACGACGTCGTGCCCGTGGACGCTCGCGGTCCCCGCGTCGGGCGCGAGCAGCGTCGACAGGATCCGCACGAGCGTGGTCTTGCCCGCCCCGTTGGACCCCAGCAGCGCGAAGATGCTCCCGCGTGCCACGTCCAGGTCGACCCCTCGCAGCACGTGCAGGTCGCCGAACGACTTCTCGATGTCTCGTACCCGTACCGCGGGTGCGAGGGTCTGGTCGACAGACATGTCCAGGCCTCCGTCTCTCTCAGGTGTGGTCAGGGCCGGCGGACGACGACGTCGCCGAACCCGGTGCTGGCGTGGATCTCCGCGGTGGCCTCGTCCTCGACGGGGCCCTCCGTGGGCGTGAGGTGGTTGCGCACGCTGCCGTGCTCGGAGCTCGCGTCGAGGAACGCGGCGGTGCCCTCGGGCACGCCCACCTCGATCGAGCCGTACGACGTCGCGAGGGTGACGCTCCCCGACTCCAGGCGCTCGACCCGGATGCCGGCGTGCGCGGACTTGGCCGTGAGCGTGCCGCTCACGCGCGCCACCGCGATGTCGCCGTGCGCGCCGTGCACGGCGAGCGAGCCGGTGACGGCACCGACCGTCGTCGTGCCGTTGGTCGCCTTGATGGTGCCCTCGCCACGGACCTCCTCGACGCGGACCGACCCGGCGCTGACGCGGGCGTCCAGCGAGCCCCGCACGCGACGCGCCGCCACGGAGCCCGCCGAGGCCTTGACGTCGAGCCGGTCGACGTCCTCGACGCGGGCGTCCCCGGCGGACAGCGCCATCTCGACGGTGCCGAGGCTGCCCTCGGCGTAGAGCGAGCCCGCCTTGCCGCGCACGTCGGAGCCCGCGGGCAGCTCGACGGTGATGTCGGCGGTGCCGGACGCGAACGGCAGCACGTACTGCTTCCACGACCCGGGGTAGGAGATCGTCAGGGCGCTGCCGTCGCCGTCGACGCGGACCGCCTCGGCGGCGCGGACGCTGCCGGACTTCGCAGGGTCGGTCGGCAGGACCGTGACGACGACGTCGTCGCGGTCCCCGGCGACCACGTGCAGCTGGGCGAACGGCACGTCGACGACGACGGGCAGGGGCTGGGGGGCGGGGAAAGTGGGCATGACGAAGCTCCAGGAGTGGTGTCGTGGTGGTGTCAGGTGCGGTCGGAGGAGGCGGGGGCGGGGACCGAGGCGGTCAGCGCACCCAGCCGGTGACGCGGGCGGAGCCGCGCTGCTGCGGGCGGGCCTGCGCGGCAGGGCGTCCGGTGGACTGCTCGAGCGCCGCGGCGACCGCGCGCACGAGCCACGTGTTGACGGAGACGCCGTCGCGCGCGGCGGCGGTCTCGGCCTGCGTCTTGAGGTGGTCGGGCAGGCGCAGGGTCGTGCGGGTCGTGGCCCCCGCCTCCACGTCGGCCGGCGCGGGGCCGGCCGGCGCGGCCGGGGTGCTCGCCGGGACGAGCGCCTCGGTCGGGGCGGGCGCGACGGCGGGGACGGCGACCACGAACTCAGGGGCACCACCGCGCAGCCGCACGTCCACCGACCCGGGGGCGAGCTCCGCGGAGATCTCCCCCGCCGCGGCGGAGAGCGCGTCGAGGAGGACGAGGCGCACGGCCGCGTCCAGCGGAGCGGTCAGGCGCTCGGCGAGCCGACGGCCGTCGTCACCGGCGGCGTCCGCAGCAGCGGCGAGGCGGTCCTGGAGGTCGTCGACGTACGGGGTGAGGTCCATGACGCCATCATGGCACCACGAGTGGTGTCACCGCAACCCCTTGTTGACAACATGATGACACCACGGGTGGCACCCGCCTCGAGACGCCGGGATCTCAGGCCGTGAGGTCGTGGACGACGTCGTACCCGAGCTTGACGATGAGCGCGCCGACGACGACCACGAACACTACGCGCACGAACGCGCTGCCCTTGGCGACCGCCATCCGGGCGCCCACGTACGCCCCGAGCAGGTTGGCCGCGCCCATGACGAGGCCCAGCCCCCACAGCACCGCGCCGTACGGCACGAAGAAGATCAGCGCGCCGGCGTTCGTGGCGAAGTTCGCGATCTTCGCGAGCGCCGACGCCGGGAGGAACGCGTACCCGAGGATGCTCACGAGCGCGATGACGAAGAACGTCCCCGTGCCCGGGCCGAGCAGGCCGTCGTAGGTGCCGATGACGAGGCCGATCCCGGCCGCGGCCCAGCGGTGGCCGTTTCCCTCCCAGCGCAGGTTCGTCGTGTGCCCGAGCTTCGGCTTCGCGATCGTGTAGGCCGCGACGCCGACGAGCACCACGAGGATGATCGGCTTGAACAGGTCGGCCGGGATGCGCGACGCGAGCGCCGCTCCCCCGACGGCGCCCACGAGCGCCGCGAGCGCCATGGGCCCGGCGGTGCGCAGGTCCGGCCCGACGCGCCGGTAGTACGTCGCGGCGCTCACCGACGTCCCCATGATGCTCGCGAGCTTGTTCGTCGCGAGCGCCTGCACGGGGCTGATGCCGGGGACCAGGAGGAGCGCCGGGAGCTGGACGAGGCCGCCCCCGCCGACGACGGCGTCGATCCACCCCGCCGTGAGCGCGGCGAGGACGAGCAGGAGGACGGTCACGCCGTCGATCTCGAGCCCGCCGGAGACCGGGAGGGAGAAGGCGGGAAGCACCCCCCAGTGGTACCACGCCCACGGGGCGCGCCCGGGCCGGGTCCACGGCCGGTCCCGGGCGCGGAGGAGGCCGCGACCCTTCCCAATGCGTAACCGTGCGGTTACGCTTGACGGATGGACGTGTTCGAGGCCGTCGCCGACGACGTCCGCCGCGACCTGCTCCGCGCGCTGCGGGCCGGGTCGCTGAGCGCGGGCGAGCTCGCGCGCGTGCGCGACGACGTCTCCCGCCCGGCCGTGAGCCGCCACCTGCGCGTGCTGCGCGAGGCGGGGCTCGTGGAGGCCGTCGTCGCGGGACGCCGTCGCGTCTACTCGCTGCGGCCCGCCGCGCTCGACCCCCTCGCCGCGTTCGTCGCGGCGCTCACCAGACCCGCCCCGCCCGTCCCGGCGCGGGCGCTCGACGGCCTCGACCTCGAGGTCCGCCGCACGACCCGAGAACGTCGTGCCGGGCGCGGCACGACCCGTCACGAGGAGAGCGCATGAGCGACCCGACGACCCCTTCGACAGCGCCCGTCCCGGCGGCACCCGGTCTGCCGACACCCGGCGGGACGGTGGAGCGCGGGGCCGCGGGCGACGAGCTCGTCGTCACGCGGACGTTCCGCGCGCCGGCCGACGACGTGTGGGCGAGCCTCACGGATCCCGACCGGCTCGCGCGGTGGATCGGCTACTGGGAGGGCGACCCCGCGACCGGCCGCGTCGAGTTCTTCATGACGGCCGAGAGCGACGACCCCGATCCCGAGGAGTACCGCATCACCCGGTGCGAGCCGCCGCACCGCTTCGCCGGGGTGACGTCCTCGGGCGACCAGACGTGGCACCTGTCCTTCGAGCTCACCGAGCAGGACGGCGTCACGACGCTGACCTTCCGGCAGCTCCTCGGCCCCGGCGACGACGCCCGGAACATCGGGCCCGGGTGGGAGTACTACCTCGACCGGCTCGTCGCCGTGCGCGAGGGGCGCGACGCCGCCACCGTGCCGTGGGAGCCGTACCTCGCCGGGCTGGCGGACCACTACGGCCGGGCGGCCGGCGCCGTCTGACCGCGGGACGTCCGCCGCGCCGGGGACGCCGGGAGCGACGGCTCAGGACTGGAGGGCGTCGTACTCCGCCTCGGTCGCGACGTCGTCCTCCACGTCGAGACGCAGGTGCGCGAGCGCGAGCTGCAGGACGCGCAGCGCGCTCGCGGCGCGCTCCCCCCACAGCGAGACGTAGGAGAACTGCCACCACCACAGGCCCTCGAGCTCGCGGCCGCCGTCGTAGTGCTGCAGGCCCTTCGCGAGGCACTCGGCCACGCACGCGAGGTCGCCCGAGAGCGACGCCGCGCCGACCTCGGCGCCGACGAGCGGGTCGGTGATCTCGGCGTAGTCGTCGAACCCGTCGAAGAGGCGCGCGAGCGCCGTCCGCAGCGGGTCCACGTCCGTGTCGCGGCCGGCGTCGGGCTCGAAGCGCTCGACCGGCACGACGTCGCCCACGGCCCCCAGGCGGGCGCCCGCGGCGAGCGCGTCGGACAGCGCGAGGAGCAGGAGCGGCAGCACCGCGCCGGGGGCCGCGCCGGACGCGACCTGCGTCGTCGTGGTGAGGTAGGCGCGGGCCTGCTCCGCCATGCCCTCGGCGATCTCCCGCAGGTCGGGGTCGTTGTGGATCTCCCCCATGCTCGTCACCTCCCGTCAGCCGCCGACGAGGCGGCGGCCCTCGAACGCCCGGCCGAGCGTCACCTCGTCCGCGTACTCCAAGTCTCCACCGACCGGGAGGCCCGACGCGAGGCGGGTCACGCGCAGGCCCATGGGGCCGAGCATGCGCGCGAGGTAGGTCGCGGTGGCCTCGCCCTCGACGTTCGGGTCGGTCGCGAGGATCACCTCGGTCACCTGCCCGTCCGCGAGCCGGCTCATGAGCTCCGCGATCCGTAGGTCGCCCGGCCCGACGTTCTCGATCGGGTTGATGGCGCCGCCGAGCACGTGGTACCGGCCGCGGAACTCGCGCGTGCGCTCGATCGCGACGACGTCCTTGGGCTCCTCGACGACGCAGATCACCTCGGGCGAGCGGCGCGGGTCCGCGCAGATGCGGCACTGCTCCGACTCCGCGACGTTGCCGCACGTCTCGCAGAAGCGGACGCGCGCCTTCACCTCGGTGAGCGCGTCGGCGAGCCGGCGCACGTCCACCGCGTCCGCGGCGAGCAGGTGGAACGCGATGCGCTGCGCGCTCTTGGGCCCGACGCCGGGAAGCCGGCCGAGCTCGTCGATCAGGTCCTGGACAGCGCCTTCGTACACGCCCCCAGCCTACGGGGCGCGGCCCGCACGGCGGACCCGGCCCGCCGCCGTCGCGGACAGGCCGGGTCCGTGCCCGGGCACCGGGGTCAGTCCGGGAGCTCGGGCGTCACGGTCCGCGTGGTGCCGTCCGTGTACGTCGCCTCGTAAGCGAGGGTCGGCAGCGGGCCGCCCTCGCCGTCGGGACCGTCCACCGTCTCCGGGTCGAAGATCGGCCCGGGCCACCAGGCCACGAAGCGGCCGTCCTCGAGCGTCGTCTCGACGGCGGTCCCGTCCGCGAGCCGGAGCGTGAGCGCCACGACGTCGGCGCCGGCACGGCCACCCGTCATCGACAGGACGGGACGCTCGCGGCTCCACGGGTAGGCCTTGCCGCCCGACTGGAACATCGCGCCCTCCGCGACGCCCCGGGCGGAGGGGACGAGGTCGCCACCGCCCGCGGACCCGGCGGAGACGTCCTTCGCCTCGTCCGCGCCCGGGGGCAGGTAGCCGACGCACGACGACTGCAGCGTCTGCCCCTGCGCGTCGTCGTGGAGGTACATCACGGCCGCCCACGAGCCGCGACGCTCCGCGAGCACCACGTCGTCGACGGTCACCGCCCGCTCGGAGCCCAGCCGCGCCTGGCACGCCGCGTCGAGCACGGCGAGGTCCTGCGAGGAGAGGGCGTCCGGCTCGGGCGTCCACGACGCGAGCGCGTGCGGTGCCGGACCGACGAACGGGAGCGCGAACGCCGCCGCCGCGGCGGCGGCCACGGCCACCGGGATGCCGATCCGGCGGGCCGCGCGGCGCCGGGCCTGCACGGCGAGGTGCCCGACGGCGAGCGCGCCCGTCGTGCCCGGCTCCTCGCCGGCGAGGATGCGGTCGAGGCCCTGCGCCGCTCGCGCGGCCTCGGCGGCGGAGAGGTCGGACGCGGGGGCGTGATCGAGCCCGCGGAGCATGGTCAGGTCGTCGTGCGTCATCGGAGCGCCTCCTGGGCGGTGACGTCGAGGGATGGGGTCGGGAGGGCGGCGGGCCGGTGGTCCTCGCCGTCCGCGCCGGCTCCCTCGTCGAGGGCGAGCAGCCGGCGGAGCGCCGTGCGAGCGCGGTGCAGGCGGAGCCGGTAGGCGACCGCCGAGATGCCGAGGACGCGTCCGGCGTCAGCGGACGGCAGGTCCTCCCAGAGGAGCAGCGACAGCACCTCCTGCTGCTCCGGGGTGAGCCGGCGCCACGCCGCGGCGAGGTCGGAGCGCGCGGCGGTCTGCTCGTCGGGGGCCGGGAGCATCGGCTCGGGCTGCGCGGCGAGCCGGACACCGAGCGCACCGCGTCGCGTGCTCGCCCGCCGGTCGTTGAGGAGGCAGCCGCGCGCGACCCCGAACAGCCACGCCCGTTGCGCGTCCCGGGTCGGTGGGAGGTCGCGCATCCGCCGCCACGCGACGACGAACGCCTCGTGGACGACGTCCTCGGCGTGGTCGTCGTCGGTGCGTCGCCGCACGAAGCGCAGCACGTCGGCGTACGTGTCTCGGTAGAGGTCGCGGAACCGTTCCTCACGGTCCGCCACGGGAGGTGGGCTCATACCTCGTACGTGTCCGGCAGCCGGCCCGCTGTTTCGAGGGGCGTCAGCCCTGGTCCTGGATCTCCTCGATGATCTTGCCGTCG
This sequence comes from Cellulosimicrobium funkei, assembly GCF_900155925.1. Lineage (NCBI taxonomy): Bacteria > Bacillati > Actinomycetota > Actinomycetes > Micrococcales > Promicromonosporaceae > Cellulosimicrobium > Cellulosimicrobium funkei. The sequence continues at coordinate 747,137 of NZ_FTMI01000002.1, read as the reverse complement.
AGCAGGCTCACCACGAGCGCCGTCCCGACGAGGCCCGTCGAGACGATGTCGGGGTCGTCGGCGGACGGGAGGTCGTCCATGGGGTCGGCCGTGGACGGTTCGCCCCGCCGGGCGGGTTCCTCGGCGGGCCGCGGGACGCGGGCCGCCGCGATCGCCGCGCGAGCGGCGGAGACGCCGCGCAACGGTGCGGCCGACGTGCCTGCGGACGCCGGTGCGGCGGGGGCCGCCGCGCGGGCGGGCGCCCCCTGCGACGAGGCCGCGGGCGACGCCGCGGACGGCCGTCCGGGCGCCGTCGGCGCGGTGGCGGCGGACGGCGCGGTGCGGGCGGGGGCCTGCGTGGAGGCCGGGGTGGTCGGCGGGGCAGGTTCGAGCACGGGCTCCGGCTCGGGGCCGTCGTCGAGGTCGACGGGCGGCTCCGCGGGCAGCCCCGCGAGCCACGCCTCGTCCGCGCTGTCCACGCGCGGTGCGGGCGCCGGTGCGGACGCCGGGACCGACGCCCCGGCGAGCCAGGCCTCGTCGGCGGCGTCCACCACGGTCGAGCTTGCCCGCGGCGCGGCGGGTGCGGTCTCGGTGCTCGGTCGCTCCTGGAGCGCGACGGCGGTGCGCGGGGTCTCGTGCGCCTCCGCGGCCTCGTCCGCCGGGCGGGAGGTGCTCGCGGAGCGGGCGGCGCCGGGCGCGCTCGGCGCCGCGACGGTCGCCACCGGCACTCCTGCCTGCACGCCGCTCGAGCCGTGGAGGGCGGCAGCCCCGACGCTCGCCGAGGCGGACCCCGCAGGGCCGGACGCGGCGGAAGCGGCCGCCGTCGGGGCGCTCGCCGCCGGGCCGGACGACGTGGCGACGGGCGACGCGGGTCCCGACGGCGCGGGGCCGCCGGACGGCGCGGGCGCTACCGGCGCAGGGCCGGACGACGGCGCCGAGCCACCGCCCGCCTGACCACCCTCGTCGAGGCGCGGCTCGACGCGAACCTGGAGCCCGAGCGTCTGGTAGACGACGTCCTGGACCGCGCTCGTGTGCCGGGACGACGAGAACGTGCGGGCCAGCCCGGGCGACGGGAAGGCGAGGTAGAGCACGTCGGCGCCGAGCTCCGCGACCTGCGCGTTGGCGCTCACCAGCGACCACGTCACGGGGCTCGCACGCAGGTTCTCGAGGACCTCCGGCCAGCGCCGGCGCAGCTCCTCCGTCGTCAGGGCAGGGCTCGCGCCACCCGCCGCCGGAGCAGACGACGCAGCCGCCTCCTGCCGGGGAGCCGCCTCGCGCGGCGTCGACGGCCGCGGGGTCTCCTCGCGTGACGCCTCCGGGCGCGACGTCTCCGGGCGCGACGCCTCGGGGTGCCGTGCCTCGGGGGCGTGGGAGAGAGCATCCGCCGAGGCAGCAGAGGCAGCGGTCCCGCGGGCGTGGTCGTCCGGGGCTTCGGACTCCGCGACGGACGTCGTGCCGGACTCGGTGCCCGACGTCGCGTCGGACGCGGTAGGGGGCGAGGTGCTCGCCGCACCGGACACGGATCCGGTCCGCTCGGGGCCGGACGCCTCGGCAGGCGTGGTCTCCTCGCCCTGCGCGGACGAGTGCGTGGGAGCGGACGACGCGACGGCCGACCCGGCGCTGTCGACCGCCGACGACCCCGCGCCGTCGGCCGCGCGCGACGCGGCAGCGGGCGACGCGGCAGCAGGCGACGCGGAGGCGTCGCTGGACGGGCGCTCCTGCTCCGGCGTGGCGGGAGCCGCGACGCGCCCGACCGGCGTCGGGTCCTGCGCGGCCGGCGTGCTCGCAGGTGCCGCGGCGGGCTGGCCCGGTCGCGCGGGCCGGAGCGCCGCGCGGACGGCAGCGGCACCGGTGAGGCCCGAGGAGGGCGCGCCGGCCGGAGCAGCAACCGGGGCCGTCGCGGTGGCCGTGGCGCCGTCGCCCGAGGCGGGCGTCCCCGCGGCCGGGGGGACCACGACGTTGCCCAGGCCCCCGCGCTCGAGCCGGTCGAGGCGCGCCGCGAACCCGGCCGCGCCGTCGTCCGCCCCGGGCAGGAGCAGGCGGGCCATGAGGAGCTCGAGGTGCAGGCGGGGCGACGTCGCGCCCGTCATCTCGGTGAGCGCGGCGTTGACGAGGTCGGCGGCCCGGGACAGCTCGGCCACCCCGAGGTGCTGCGCCTGCGTGCGCATGCGGTCGAGCTGGTCGGCGGGCTGGTCGCGCAGGACGGCCTGCGCCTCGTCGCCCGAGACCGCGATGACGATGAGGTCGCGCAGGCGCTCGAGCACGTCCTCGACGAAGCGCCGCGGCTCGTGCCCCGTCGCGATGACGTGGTCCACGACCCGGAAGATGCTCGCGCCGTCGCGCGCGGCGAGCGCGTCCACGACGTCGTCGAGCAGGGTCGCGTGCGTGAAGCCGAGCAGCGCGACCGCGCGCTCGTACTCGACGGCGCCGTCCTCGGCGCCCGCGATGAGCTGGTCCATGACCGACAGCGAGTCACGGACCGAGCCGCCGCCCGCGCGCGTGACGAGCGGGACCACGCCGCTGCCGATCGACACGCCCTCGGCCGCGCACAGCTCCTCGAGGTAGGGGCCGAGCACGTCCGGCGGGACGAGGCGGAACGGGTAGTGGTGAGTGCGCGAGCGGATGGTGCCGATGACCTTGTCCGGCTCCGTCGTCGCGAAGACGAACTTCACGTGCTCCGGCGGCTCCTCGACGAGCTTGAGCAGCGCGTTGAAGCCCTGCGGCGTCACCATGTGCGCCTCGTCGAGGATGAAGATCTTGTACCGGTCGCGCGCGGGGGCGAACGCGGCACGCTCGCGCAGCTCGCGCGCGTCGTCCACGCCGTTGTGCGACGCCGCGTCGATCTCGACCACGTCGAGGCTGCCGGGGCCGCCGCGCGCCAGCTCGACGCACGACGGGCACTGCCCGCACGGCGTGTCCAGCGGGCTCTCGGGGGTGTTCCGCTCGCAGTTGAGCGTGCGCGCGAGGATGCGCGCGCTCGTCGTCTTGCCGCACCCCCGGGGCCCGGAGAAGAGATAGGCGTGGTTCACCCGACCGCTGCGCAACGCCTGCATGAGCGGTGCGGTCACGTGGTCCTGACCGATCACCTCGGCGAAGGTCTCGGGCCGGTAGCGGCGGTACAGGGCGGTGCTCACCCCGGTCACTCTAGACGTCGCGACCCACACGCACGAGGTCGCTCCGCCGTCGGTCCCGCCGGTCCCGGCCCGGCCACCTCAGCGGTGCAGCGCCTTGCGCGCGAGCCAGTTGCCCAGCAGCTGCGCGACCTGCACGATCGCGATGATGACGAGCACCGTCACGACCACGACCCCCCAGTTGTAGCGCTGGTAGCCGTAGACGATCGCGAAGTTCCCCAGCCCGCCGCCGCCGATGATCCCGGCGATCGCCGACATGTCGAGCACCGCGATGAAGAGGAACGTGTAGCCGAGGATGAGCGGCGCGAGCGCCTCGGGCACGAGCACCGTCGTGATGATGCGCCACGACGACGCGCCCATGGCGCGCGCCGCCTCGATCACGCCCGGGTCGATGCCCACGAGGTTCTGCTCGACGATGCGGCTCGTGCCGAACGCCGTCATCACCGACAGCGGGAAGATGAACGCCTCCGTGCCGAGCGTCGTCCCGACCACCTGGAGCGTCACCGGTCCGAGCAGGGTGACGAAGATGATGAACGGGATCGGCCGCACGATGTTGACGAGCACGTTGAGCACGCCGAACACCCAGCGGTTGGCGAGCAGGTTGCCGCGCCGCGTCACGTAGAGCGCGATGCCGAGCGCGAGGCCCGCGACGCCGCCCGTGAGCAGGGCGACGGACACCATCTGGAGCGTCTGGCCGAACGACTCGACGAGGATCGGCCACAGCTGGGACCAGTCGCGGTTCATCAGCGGCCTCCGAGGTTGCCGTGGCGGAAGAGGGTGTCGCGGGCGAGGCCGTACGGGTCGCCCGGGTCGTCGTCGGTCGGGTCGGGGGCGTCCTCGTCGGCCGGAGCCGCGGCGAGGCGCGCGACGCGCGGGTCGTCGAGCGGGTGCTCCGCCGTCCCGAGGTCGACGACGTCGGCGCGCTCGCCCAGCGCGAGGAGGAACGGCGCGATGCGGTCCTCGGGCGCGTCGAGCTGGACGGTGAGCGACCCGAACGGCCGCTCCCCCACCTCGGAGATGCCGCCGTAGACGACGGACCCGTCGACGTCGTGCTCGCGCAGCAGGCGGAACAGGTCCGTCCCGGTGCTCGCGCCCTCGCGCACGCCGACCGTCACGAGCCGGCCCGGGTGGCGCTCGCGCAGGCGGGCGAGCGTCTCGCGCGACGGCCGGTCGTGCAGCGCGGTGCCGACGAACCGCTGCGCGGCGTCGGCGCGGGGCGCGGAGAAGACGTCGTACACGTCGCCCGTCTCGACGACCCGCCCGTGCTCCATCACGGCGACGCGGTGGCACGTCGAGCGCACGACCTCCATCTCGTGCGTGATGACGACGATGGTGATGCCGAGCTCGGCGTTGACGCGCCGCAGGAGCGCGAGGACCTCGCGGGTCGTCTCGGGGTCGAGCGCGGAGGTCGCCTCGTCGGCGAGGAGGATCGTGGGCTGCGCCGCGAGCGCGCGGGCGATCCCGACGCGCTGCTTCTGCCCGCCCGAGAGCTGGCGCGGGTACGCCTTCGCCTTGTCGGCGAGCCCGACGAACGCGAGGAGCTCCGCGACGCGCGCCGCGCGCTTCTCGCGCGACCAGCCCGCCACCTTGAGCGGGTAGGCCACGTTCCCGGCCACGGTGCGCGACGACAGGAGGTTGAACTGCTGGAACACCATCCCGATGCGCGAGCGCACCTCGCGCACGCGGCGCTCGGGCAGGCCCGTGATGACCTGCCCGTCGACGACGACCTCGCCGCTCGTCACCGTCTCCAGCGCGTTGACGAGCCGCACGAGCGTCGACTTCCCGGCGCCGGAGTAGCCGATGACGCCGAAGATCTCGCCGCGGCGGATGGACAGCGAGACGTCGTCGACCGCGTGCACGGCACCGTCGCCCTCGCCGAAGGTCTTGCTCACGTGGCGCAGCTCGATCGCGGGCTGCTCGTCACCACCCGGGTCGCGGGGGACGTCGGTCACGTCGGAATCCTCTCGTCGGAGGCCGGGCCGAGGGCCGGGCCGCCTGGCGCGGTCGGGGGCCCGCCGTCGGGCGAGCCGTCCGCCTGCCATCGTCTCTCCCCGGCACGACGGCGCGCGAGGGCGGGCGCGTCGTGCGCGCCCGCCCTCCCGTCGCCCGGGACGTGCCGGGGTCAGCCGCGGATGTCGTCCTCGATGCCCGCGAGGATCTCCTGGAGCTCCGCCGGGGAGTTCTCCTTGATGACTGCGGTGCCGCCCGACGCCTTCTTCTCGGCCTCGACGACCTCCGGCGAGTGCGAGAGCTCGGCGAGCTTGAGCAGCGTCTCGTCGTCCTTGTCCTCGGCGCGCGCGACCCACACGTTGATGTAGGGCTTGGCGGCGTCGGAGTCGGGGTCGTCCTGGAAGAGGGCCTCGTCGGGCGAGAGGCCCGCGTCCTCGACGAAGTCGTTGTTGATGATCGACGCGTCGACCGACTGGAGCTGGATCGGGGTCTGCGCGGCGTCGACGGGCGTGACGGTCACCTTCGAGCTGGGCAGCACGTCGGCCTCGGTGGAGATGGAGCTCCCGCCGTCCTTGAGCTCGACGAGGCCGGCCTCCTGCAGCACGAGGAGCGCGCGGGCGAGGTTCGTCGGGTCGTTGGGCACGGCGACCTGGCCGCCGTCGGGGATCTGCTCGAGCGACGTGTGCTTCGTCGAGTACAGGCCCAGCGGGTAGACGGCGGTCGCGCCGATGGGCTGCAGGTCGTCGTTCGCGTCCACGTTGTAGCCCGCGAGGAACTGCAGGTGCTGGAACTGGTTCACGTCGAGCTCGCCCTGGGACAGCGCGGGGTTCGCCTGCGTGTAGTCCTGGAGGTCGACGAGCTCGACGTCGATGCCCTCGGCCTCGGCCTGCTCCTGGAAGACGGCCCACTTGTCGTCGGACGCGCCGACGACGCCGACGCGGATCGGACCCCCGTCGCCGCTCTCGCCGGAGGCGCCGCCCGAGGAGTCGCCGCCACCGCACGCGGTGAGGGTCAGGGCGGCCGTCGCGGCGATCGCGGTCCAGGTCAGGCGCTTGCGGGTGGTGGAGAACGACATGGGGGTTCCTTCCGATGACGGCGGCGCGGTCACGGGTGGCGACCGGCACGGCCGGGGGTGCAGGGGGTCCCTGCGAGGCGGTGGGGTTCTGGGTGCTTCCGGCGGGCCATCAGCCACGCGGCGAGCGGGGGCCGGTCGTCGTCGAGGACGACGCGGCGGGTGCGGCGCAGGTCTCCCTGCGGGTCACGACGGCGTCAGCAGCCGCACATTCGCCCGGTGCGCACGCGGCGACAGCACGACGAGCCGGCGCAGGCTGCTGCGCGCGGGGTCGTGGTCACGACGTGCTGACGGGTCATGCCGACATCATGGGCACGACGACGGCCCGCACGCCAATCTCCGACCGCGAAAGTCCACGATGTGGACTGCAAAGTGGTCGCATGTCGGGAACGGAGGCGCCTCAACCGGGCGAAAAGCGGCGAATGCCGCGAGGTGGCGGGCGGCACACTCGGACGGTGAGGTGTGCGGTCCGGGGACGCAAAGGACCCCTCGCACACCCACCAGAGCTCACCTACCCTTGCTGCCTTCCGGCCCTGGGGGAGTTCGGCGAGATGATGCCGCACGAGGGGTCTGCACCCACCCTAGCCCAGGTCGGTGCCGCGCTCGAAACCCGCTCCACCGCGCGCCCCGCCGCGCGCCTGATCGCAGGCTCTCCGGAGGCGATTCGGCCGGGGCGCCGCCGTCCGGTATCCTCGTTGCGCTGCTGTCGGTGCGCATCCGTGCGTCGCCGACCGTCGCCAGGAGGATTCGCCTAGTGGCCTATGGCGCACGCTTGGAAAGCGTGTTGGGTTAACAGCCCTCGGGGGTTCGAATCCCCCATCCTCCGCAGACCGAAGGGCCCGCCGCACTCGCGGCGGGCCCTTCGTCGTCGGGGTGCGGGCGCACACCGAAAAGGCCCGTCGCACAGGTGCGACGGGCCTCTCGACGTCCCGACGGTCCGACGCGCCGGGACGTGGCGCCGGCGGTGCCGCCGACGGCTCCCCCCAGCCTACGGGTGTCCGGCCCGGAACGGCAGGGGTGGAGAGCCCCGGAGTCCCGGATCTTCGCCACATCCACCCACCCTGGGAGCCCCCTGGACCCCTGGACAGGCGTTGAACGCGTGTTTAGTCTATTGAACATGCGTTCAGAGCAGCCTCCGCGGACCGGTCGGGCCACGCCCGCGCCGTCGGGCACCGACGACCTCACGACCCGCGCCCGCATCCGGGACGCCGCGATCTCGCGGTTCGCGCGTGACGGGTTCGGCGCGCCGCTGCGCACGGTCGCGGCGGACGCGGGCGTGAGCGCGGCGCTCGTCGTGCACCACTTCGGCTCCAAGGACGGGCTGCGCCGGGCCTGCGACGCGTACGTGTTCGACGCCGTCCGCGCCGCGAAGACCGACGCGATCTCGCCGCAGGACCCGGCGGCCGGGCCCATGGCGCTGTTCACGCAGCTCGCCGGGATCGAGGACTACGCGCCCGTGTTCGAGTACACGCTGCGCAGCCTCCAGGCGGGCGGCGACCTCGCGCGGTCGTTCGTCGAGCACCTCACGCAGGTCACGCTCGAGTACATGGAGGACGGCGTCGCCGCCGGGGTGATCCGCCCGAGCCGCGACGAGCCCGCCCGCGCGCGGTACCTCGTCTCGCTCTCCCTCGGCTCGCTCCTCGTCGACGGCGCGCTGCGCGAGCGGACCGAGCCGCGCGACCCCGAGACCGACCTCCGCGAGTACGTCGAGCGCGTGATGCTGCCCGCGCTCGAGGTCTTCACCGAGGGGCTCTTCGTCGAGCCGACGCTGCTCGACGCGTACGTCCGGCACACCACCCACCAGGAGGAGACGCGATGACGAGCACGACCCCCGCCGTCGAGGTGCACGACCTGCGCAAGGCGTTCGGCCACGTGCAGGCGCTCGACGGCCTCGACCTGACCGTCCGCACGGGCGAGGTCGCCGGGTTCCTCGGGCCCAACGGCGCCGGCAAGTCGACCACGATCCGGGTGCTGCTCGGGCTGCTCCGCGCCGACTCGGGGACCACCCGGCTGCTCGGCGGGGACCCGTGGCGCGACGCCGTCGACCTGCACCGCCGCCTCGCGTACGTGCCGGGCGACGTGAGCCTGTGGCCGAACCTCACCGGCGGCGAGGCGATCGACCTGCTCACCCGGCTGCGCGGGCGCGTCGACCCGCGCCGCAAGGCGCTCCTGCTCGAACGGTTCGAGCTCGACCCGTCGAAGAAGGCGCGCACGTACTCCAAGGGGAACCGGCAGAAGGTCGCGCTCGTCGCGGCGTTCGCGTCCGACGTCGAGCTGCTCGTGCTCGACGAGCCGACGTCGGGCCTCGACCCCCTCATGGAGTCGGTGTTCACGCAGTGCGTGCGCGAGGTCACGGCGGAGGGCCGGTCGGTGCTGCTCTCGAGCCACATCCTCGCGGAGGTCGAGAAGCTGTGCGACACCGTGACGATCATCCGGGCCGGCCGCACCGTCCAGTCCGGCACGCTCGCCGAGCTGCGGCACCTCACGCGGTCGTCGGTCACCGCGGTGACCGACCGCGACCCCGCCGCCCTCGACGCGCTCGACGGCGTGCACGACCTCCTCGTCGAGCCCGGCGCCGACGGGACGCGGGCGCGTTTCGACGTCGACAACGACCACGTGCAGCCCGTGCTGCGCGCGCTCACCGAGCTGGGGCTGCGGTCCGTCACGGTCACCCCGCCGTCGCTCGAGGAGCTGTTCCTGCGCCACTACGGCGACGAGCTCGCCCAGCTCGACGGGGCCGGTGCGCTGTGAGCGCCCCCACCGCGGCCCCGCCCCGCGGACGAGGCGCCGCCGTCGCTCCCGAGCCCCCGGGTCCCGGCCGCGCGGCGACGGGCTGGCTCACCCTGCTGCGCTTCGTCCTGCGCCGCGACCGCGTCCGCATCCCCGTGTGGACGGCGTCCGTCGCGCTCCTCTTCGGGTACGCGGCGGTCGCCCTCGACACGCTCTACCCGACGGCGGCCGACCGCCAGGCGCGCGCGGCGCTCGTCTCGAGCCCGGCCGGGATCATGCTGTCCGGGCCGCAGTACGGCATCGAGGACTACACGCTCGGCGCGATGATCGCCAACGAGATGGCGCTCACCGTCATGGTCGCGGTCGCGATCATGAGCATCTTCCTCGTCGTGCGGCACACGCGCGCCGAGGAGGAGACCGGCCGGGCCGAGCTCGTCCGGGCGGGCGTCGTGGGGCGGCACGCGCCCGCGACCGCGGCGTTCGTGGCGGCGGTCGTCGCGAACGCGGCCATCGCGCTCGCGACCGGCGTCGTGCTCGTCGCGACCGGGCTCGACGCCGTGGACTCCCTCGCGCTCGGCGCCGCCGTCGGGGTCACGGGCCTCGTGTTCGCCGCCGTCGCCGTCGTGACGAGCCAGGTCACCGAGCACGCGCGCGGCGCGAGCGGGCTCGCGCTCGCCGTGCTCGGCGTCGCGTTCCTGCTCCGCGCCGTCGGCGACGTGCAGGAGGAGCACGGGAGCTGGGTCTCGTGGCTCTCCCCCATCGGGTGGGCGCAGCAGATCCGGGCGTTCGTCGACCTGCGCTGGTGGCCCCTCGGCCTGTCCGTCGCGCTCGTGGTGCTGCTCCTCGCCCTGGGCGCGGCGCTCGCCGCCCGGCGCGACCTCGGCGCCGGGCTCGTGCCGCCCCGCGCGGGCCGGCCCGACGCCGCCCGCTGGCTCGCGAGCCCGCTCGCCCTCGCGTGGCGTCAGCAGCGCGCGTCCGTGCTCGCGTGGGCGATCGGGATCGGCGTCACGGCGCTCGCGTGCGGGACGTTCGTCGACTCGGTGGGCGACATGGTCGCGGCCAACCCCGAGGTCGCCCAGATGATCGGCGACGCGTCCGACCTCGTGGCCGGCTTCGTCGCCGTCATGGCGCTCTTCCTCGGGCTCGGCGCGGGCGGGTTCGCCGTCGCCTCGGCCCAGCGCGCGCGGGGCGAGGAGACCGCGGGGCGGCTCGAGCCGGTGCTCGCGACGGGTGTCGGGCGCGTGCGGTGGCTCGCGGGCCAGCTCGTCGTGACGCTGGTCGGGACGTGCGTGCTGCTGGCCGTGAGCGCCGTCGGGCTGTGGCTCGGCGCCCTGAGCGTCGGGGAGGACGCGTTCGGCCTCGGTGACCACCTCGCCGCGTCGTTCGCGTACCTGCCCGCGGTCGCGGTCGTCGCGGGGGTCGCGGTGGCGGCGTTCGGGTCACGCCCGGGCCTCGCGGCGCTCGCGTGGGCGCTCCTCGCCTACTCGTTCGTCGTGACGATGTTCGGCGCCCTGCTCGACCTCCCGTCGTGGGCGAGCGGGCTCTCGCCCTTCTGGCACGTGCCCCAGCTCCCCGGGGCCGACGCCGAGCCGTGGCCCTTCGTGTGGCTCACGCTCCTCGCCGTCGTGCTCGTCGCGCTGGGCCTCGCGGGCTTCCGCCGCCGCGACGTCCCGCGCCCCTGACGCGTGGCCGTCGTGGGCTCCGGCTAGGCTCGATCCACCTTTTCCGACCACGGAGGTGACGGTCATGTCCACGCCCGACCGGAGCGACGCGACGCGCTCGGCCAGGGCCACCCTGCACGAGTGGGTCGACGCGATCCCCACGCGGGAGCCGACCGAGGGTGCCGGAGCCCGCGAGCCGCGCACGTGGGTCGCGGCCCTCGCGCTCGAGGGCACGTGGCTGGGCCTGTACCAGGACGCGTACCGGTTCACCGAGACGGAGTGGGACGAGCTGGTCGACGACCTCTCCCGGTACGCCGACGTCCGGCCGCCCGCGCGCGCCGTCGTGTTCCGCGACGTCGAGCTCGACGAGGACCCGTTCCGCGACGACGAGCGCCCGCTCGTGGACGCGGTGCTGCGTGTCGCGCTCGAGGAGGGGGTCGAGAACGTCACCTTCGCCGCGGTCGCGCGGCGGTGCGACCGCAGCGAGTCGACCCTGCGGTCGATGTTCGGGGACGCGGAGACGCTGGTCGACGACGTCGCGATCGAGGTCGTGCAGTCCGGGTTCGACGACCTCTCGCCGCTGCGGCTCGACCCGTCGCGCGCCGCGGTCGCGGCGTCCGTCGCGGCGCTCGACGACTCGCGCAAGGCGGCGGCGCTCCTGCGCCTCTACGCCCTCGGCGGGGTGGCGCGCGACGACGTGCCCGAGGGCCAGCACACCGTCCACGCGGACGTGCTGCGCGCGTGGCGGGAGGAGGGCGCGCCGTCGTCCCTCGTGCTCGCGGCGCTCGCGTGCGACGGCTGGCGGGCGGGCGAGCGGCAGCGCGCGCTGCTCTTCCCTCCGGCCCTGCCGGGTGCGGTCGTGCGCGAGCTCGCGCGCCTCGTCGACGACGCCGCGGGCCCCGTGACACCGTAGCGGTCCCCTCACGGCCCGCGGCTCCCGCTCAGCGCCGGAGCTCGCGCTCGTGGACGACGCCGGGGCACGGGACCGCGACGACGTCACCACGCCGCAGGTCCTCGGGGAGCCGCGCGACGCCCCCGGCGCGACCGGGTGCGGGGTGCACGGTGAAACGGCGCAGGGGTGCCGCCGAGACGCGGCCGACGAGCCGGGCCTCCTCGACCACCGCGCCGCACGCGTCGAGGTCGGCGTCGAGCCACACCTGCCGGTGGTGGCCCCCGAGGCGCGGGACGACGTCCTCCACCCCGGCGAGCACGACGCACCGCGGCGACGCCTCCCACAGCCGCCCGACGCGGCCCGGGTCGGCGCTCGCGGGCACGTGGACGGTCGGGGTCGCGCGCAGCCGGGCGCAGGCGGCGAGGCTCGTCCCGTCGACGAGCACGTCGTGCGGGGCGAGGACGGTGCCGCCCGGCCAGGCCGACGAGGGAGCGCCGCGCAGCGCGGCGAGCCGGGCGGAGAACGCGGTGTGCACGAGAGTCATGACTCCGGTCTACCGCGCGCGGCGGGGCCGGGAACCGGGCCTGACGGAACGCACACGGCCCGCGCCCGGATCCTCACGGCCTCCCGACGGGCGTGGTCGCCGCCCGTCGGGAAGCCGCCCGCGGACGGCCCTCAGGACGCCGCGGTCGGCGCCCCGGGGTCCGGCTCGAAGCGGTAGCCCATGCCCGCCTCGGTGAGCAGGTAGCGCGGGGCCGCCGGCTCCGGCTCGAGCTTCTTGCGGAGCTGCGCGACGTACAGGCGCAGGTAGCCCGTGTCGCTCACGTGCTGGGAGCCCCAGATCTCCGTGAGCAGCGTCTGCCGCGTGACGAGCTTGCCCGGGTTGCGGACGAGCCGCTCCAGCACCTGCCACTCCGTCGGGGTGAGCCGCACCTGCTCGGTCTGGCCGTCGCGCACGCGCACGACGCTGTGGGCCGACAGGTCGACCGTCACGTCGCCCAGTACGACGACCGGCGCGGAGTCCTCGTGCGCGACGCGGCGCGTGAGCGCGCGGATGCGGGCGAGCAGCTCCTCGATGGAGAACGGCTTCGTGACGTAGTCGTCGGCGCCCGCGTCGAGGGCCTCGACCTTGTCGGCGGCGCCCGTGCGCCCGGACACCACGAGGATCGGGGCGTCCGACCAGCCTCGGACGGCGTGGATCACGTCGAGGCCGTCGAGCTCGGGCATGCCGAGGTCGAGCATGAGGACGTCGGGCCGGTGGTCGATCGCGCGCGCGATCGCCTGCGAGCCCGAGGTCGCCGTGATGATCTCGTAGCCCTGCGCGGTGAGGGTGATGCGCAGGGCGCGCAGGATCTGCGGGTCGTCGTCGGCGATGAGGATCTTCATGGCGCGCTGGTCTCCGGTGCGTCGGGGTGGGGCGTCGGGCCCGCGGCGGGCAGGGCCACGACCATGGTGAGCCCTCCGCCGGGGGTGTCCTCGGGGGTGAGCGTGCCGCCCATGCCCTCGACGAACCCCTTCGACAGCGCGAGGCCCAGCCCGAGGCCGGTCGTGTTGTCGGTGTCGCCGAGGCGCTGGAACGGCACGAACACGTCCTCGCGCCGCTCGGGCGGGATGCCCGGGCCGTGGTCGACGACGCGGATCTCGACCGACCCCCCGAACGCGCTCGTCGAGATCCGCACGCGCTCGTCCGGCGGCGAGTGCCGCGTCGCGTTGGCGAGCAGGTTGACCAGCACGCGCTGGAGCAGCACCGGGTCGGCGACGACCGCGGGGACGTCGAGCTCGAGGTCGAGCTCCACCTGGGCGGGCCCGAGACCGAGCTCGTCGAGCGCGGGCAGCACGACGTCGGCCGGCTCGACCTCGGTGCGCGACACCCCGAGGACGCCCGCCTCCAGCCGGCTGACGTCGAGCAGGTCGGTGATGAGCGTGCCGAGCGCGCCGAGGCTCTCGTCAGCGGTCGCGAGCAGCTCGTCCCGGTCGGCAGGGCTGAGCGCGCCGCGCGTCGAGCGCAGGCCGCTCACGGCGGCGGTCGCGGCGCTCAGCGGTCGGCGCAGGTCGTGGCTCAGCGCCGACAGCAGCGCGCTGCGCACGCGGTCGGACTCGGCGAGCTGGTCCATCTCGCTCGCGACCTCGGCGAGGTCGCTGTGCTCGAGCGCGGCCTCGAGCTGGACCGCGATGACGTTGAGCAGGCGCCGCTCGGACGCGGCGAGGTCCGGCCCGAACAGCTCGAGGTCCGCCCGGTCGTCCACGCGCACCGTCGTGCTGGGCGTGCCCGGCCCCGGGTCGCCGTCGGCCGCGAGCTCCGTCCCGGAGACGACGAGCCGCGCCCCCACCATGCCGAACGCCTCGCGCGCCCGGCTCACGAGGGCCTGCACGGCGTCCTGCCCGCGCAGGACGCTGCCCGCGACCGTGGCGAGCACCTCGGACTCCGCGGCCGCCCGCCGGGCCGCGCGCGTCGTGCGCGCCGCGCGGTCGACGACGACGCTCACGAGGACGGCGATGACGACGTACAGGACGAGGGCCACGAGGTGGAACCGCTCGCCCACGGTGATCGTGTGCAGGGGTTCGACGAAGAAGTAGTCGAGCGTGACGCCCGACAGGACCGCGGCGTAGACCGCGGGCCAGACGCCCCCGACGAGCGCGACGACGACGACGAGCAGCTGGTACGCCAGGACGTCCGTCACGAGCGTGTCCTCGTCGCGCGCCGTGACGAGGAGCCAGGTGAGCAGCGGTCCGCCGACGAGCGCGAGGACGAACCCGGCGACGCGACGCCGCAGGGTGAGCGCGCCGCCCGAGCGGGGCAGGCGCGCCCCTCCCCCGGCGGCGGCGTGGTTGACGATGTGGACGTCGATGTTGCCCGCCTCGCGCGTGACCGTCGCGCCGATGCCCGGACCGCTGAGGGCCGACGCGAGCCTGCCCCGGCGCGAGACCCCGATGACGAGCTGCGTGGCGTTGACGCCCTTGGCGAACTCGACGAGCGCGGTGGGGACGTCGTCGCCCACGACCTGGTGGTACGTCCCGCCGAGCTGCTCGACGAGCGCGCGCTGGTGCGCGAGCGCGCCGGGGGCCGCGTCGCGCAGGCCGTCCTGCGTCGTGACGTGCACCGCGAGGAGCTGGCCGCCCGCCGACCGCGCGGCGATCCGGGCGCCGCGCCGCACGAGCGTCTCCCCCTCCGGGCCGCCCGTGAGCGTCACGACGACGCGCTCGCGCGCCTCCCACGTGCTGTCGATCCCGTGCTCGGTCCGGTAGAGCTGGAGCGCCGCGTCGACCTCGTCGGCGAGCCAGAGCAGCGCGAGCTCGCGCAGCGCGGTGAGGTTGCCGAGGCGGAAGTAGTTCGACAGCGCCGCGTCGACGCGCTCGGCCGGGTACACGTACCCGCCCGCGAGGCGGTCGCGCAGCGCCTGGGGCGCGAGGTCGACGACCTCGATCTGGTCGGCGCCGCGCAGGACGGCGTCGGGGATCGTCTCGCGCTGCACGGCGCCCGTGATCTTCTCGACCACGTCGTTGAGCGACTCGATGTGCTGGATGTTGACGGTCGAGATGACGTCGATCCCGGCGTCGAGCAGCCGGTCGACGTCCTGCCAGCGCTTCTCGTGGGCGAGGCCCGGCGCGTTCGTGTGCGCGAGCTCGTCGACGAGCGCGACGTCCGGGCGCCGCGCGAGGACGGCGTCCAGGTCGAGGTCCGTGAGCGCGACGCCCCGGTGGGTCACGCGGACGCGCGGCACCACCTCGAGGCCCTCCGCCATGGCCGCCGTCGCGGCGCGGCCGTGGGTCTCCACGACAGCGACCACGACGTCCCGGCCCTCGTCGCGCAGACGGCGGCCCTCCTCGAGCATGGCGTAGGTCTTCCCGACGCCGGGCGCCGCCCCGAGGAGGACCCGCAGCCGTCCGCGCGCCATGCTCAGCCTCCGATCCGGTCCAGGTCGACGTTGAGCTCGAGCACGTTCACCGTCGGCTCGCCGAGGTACCCCAGCGCACGCCCCCCAGTGTGCCGCGCGACGAGCTCCTCGACCTGCGCGGTGGTCAGACCGCGCGCCGCCGCGACGCGGTCGACCTGGACGGCGGCGTAGGCCGGGCTGATGTGAGGGTCGAGCCCGGAGCCCGAGGCCGTGAGCGCGTCCACGGGGACGTCGGCCGGGTCGATGCCCTCGAGCTCCGCGACCTGGGCGCGCCGCTCCGTGATCGCGGCGACGAGGTCCTCGTTCTCGGGACCGAGGTTCGAGCCCGACGACGCCGCGGCGTCGTACCCGTCGCCCGCGGCCGACGGCCGGGGCTGGAAGTACTCGGGCAGCGGGTCGCCGTCGGCGTCGGTGAACGCCTGCCCGAGCAGGGCGGACCCGACGACCCGGCCCGCGCCGTCGTGCACGAGCGAGCCGTCGGCGCGCGCGGGCAGGACGAGCTGCCCGACGCCGGTGACGACGAGCGTGTACCCGACGCCGAGGAGGAGGGTGAGGACGAGCATCGCCCGGGTCGCGACCCAGACGACCCGCCCGGTGCTGCGTGCCGTGGTGTTCATGGGGGTTCTCCTGGTCGTCGTACGGGTCAGTAGCCGGGGAGGAGGCGCACGACGAGGTCGATGAGCCAGATGCCGACGAACGGGGCCACGAGGCCGCCGACGCCGTAGACGAGCAGGTTGCGCCCGAGGATCGTCGAGGCGTCGGCCGGCCGGTACCGCACGCCGCGCAGCGCGAGCGGGATGAGCAGCACGATGACGATCGCGTTGAAGACGATCGCCGACAGCACCGCCGACGACGGCGAGCTGAGGCCCATGACGTTGAGCACCTCGAGGCCGGGGAACACGCCCATGAACATCGCGGGGATGATCGCGAAGTACTTCGCGACGTCGTTGGCGATCGAGAACGTGGTGAGCGCCCCGCGCGTGATGAGGAGCTGCTTGCCGATGCGCACGACGTCGATGAGCTTCGTCGGGTCGGAGTCGAGGTCGACCATGTTGCCGGCCTCCTTCGCGGCCGACGTGCCGGAGTTCATCGCGACGCCCACGTCGGCCTGTGCCAGGGCGGGCGCGTCGTTCGTGCCGTCGCCCGTCATGGCGACGAGGTTGCCGCCCTCCTGCTCGGCGCGGATGAGCGCGAGCTTGTCCTCGGGCGTGGCCTCGGCCAGGAAGTCGTCGACGCCGGCCTCTTGCGCGATCGCGGCGGCGGTGAGCGGGTTGTCGCCCGTGATCATCACGGTGCGGATGCCCATCGACCGCAGCTCGGCGAAGCGGTCCGCGATGCCCTCCTTGACGACGTCCTTGAGGTGGACGACGCCGAGCACGCGGCTCACGCCGTCCGGCGTGCGCACCGCGACGACGAGCGGCGTGCCGCCCGACTGCGCGACCTCCTCCACGACGTCGTCGAGCTCCGCGAGCACGCTCGACGCCGCCCGCTCGCCGCCCTGCTCGACCCACGCCGTCACGGCGGAGCCGGCGCCCTTGCGGATCTGGGTCCCGTCCGGCTCGTCGAGCCCCGACATCCGGGTCTGCGCCGTGAACGGCACGATCTCGCCCGGCGCGGTCGGCCCGACGTCGAGGCCCCCGCGGCGCGCGAGCTCGACGATCGACGTGCCCTCCGGCGTCGGGTCCGCGAGGGACGACAGCGCGGCCGCGCGGACGAGGTCGCGCTCGTCGACGTCGCGCAGCGCGACGAACCGCGCGGCCTGCCGGTTGCCGTAGGTGATGGTGCCCGTCTTGTCGAGCAGGAGGGTCGTGACGTCGCCCGCCGCCTCGACCGCGCGGCCGGACATCGCGAGCACGTTGCGCTGCACGAGGCGGTCCATCCCCGCGATGCCGATCGCCGAGAGCAGCGCGCCGATCGTCGTCGGGATGAGGCAGACCAGGAGCGCGACGAGGACGGCGACGCTCACGGGGCTCGCCGCGTACGACGCGACGGGGTTGAGCGTGAGGGCGACCACGACGAACACGATCGACAGCGACGCGAGGAGGATGCTCAGCGCGATCTCGTTCGGCGTGCGCTGCCGGCTCGCGCCCTCGACGAGCGCGATCATCCGGTCGACGAACGTCTCGCCCGGCATCGAGGTGACGCGCACGACGATGCGGTCCGACAGGACGCGCGTGCCGCCGGTGACGGCGGACCGGTCGCCGCCCGACTCGCGGATCACCGGCGCGGACTCGCCCGTGATCGCGGACTCGTCGACCGACGCGATGCCCCAGACGATCTCGCCGTCGCCGGGGACCAGCTCCCCCGCCTCGACGACGACGACGTCCCCCAGCCGCAGGTCGGCCGAGGACACCTCGACCGCGCGGGCGCGCAGGGCGCCGGGGTCGCCCGTCTCGTCGTACGCGGCGACCCGGTGCGCGACGGTCGCGGTGCGGGTCCGGCGCAACGAGTCGGCCTGGGCCTTGCCGCGGCCCTCGGCGACCGACTCCGCGAGGTTGGCGAACAGGACCGTGAGCCAGAGGAACACGGCGATGACCGCGGTGAAGGACCCGGGGACGGGCGTGCCGCCCGACTCCTCCGGGCCGCCGAGGAACGGCTCGACGACCGCGATCACGGTGGTGAGCGCTGCCCCGACCCAGACGAGGAACATCACGGGGTTGCGCCACATCTGGCGCGGGTCGAGCTTGCGGAACGCGCCGGGCAGCGCCTGGCGCACCTGCGACCAGGTGAAGAGGCCGCCGGTGGTCGCGGTCGGCTGGTGCACGGCGCGCGGGGAGGGGTGGGTGAGCGTGGACATGGGTTACAGCAGCCCTTCAGCCAGGGGACCCAGCGCGAGAACGGGGAAGTACGTGAGCGCGGTGAGGAGGACCACCACGCCGGTCAGGAGCCCCACGAACTGGGGGCGGTGGGTCGGCAGCGTGCCGACGGTCGCGGGCACCTTGTCCTGCTGCGCGAGCGAGCCCGCGAGCGCGAGGACGAGGGCGATCGGCACGAACCGGCCGAGCAGGATCGCGACCCCGAGCGCGGTGTTGAGCCACGGGGTGTTCGCGGTGAGACCCGCGAACGCCGACCCGTTGTTGTTGGCTGCGGACGTGAACGCGTACAGCACCTCGGTCGTGCCGTGCACGCCGGGGTTCCAGATCGACACCGTCTCGACGCTCTCGCGCACGGGCGGGATCGCGAAGCTCAGGGCCGTGCCGACGAGCACGAGCGTCGGCGTCACGAGGATGTAGAGGCTCGCGAGCTTGATCTCGCGCGGCCCGATCTTCTTCCCCAGGTACTCCGGCGTGCGACCGACCAGCAGGCCCGCGATGAAGACCGCGATGACGGCGAGCACGAGCATCCCGTACAGCCCGGAGCCGACGCCGCCCGGGGCGACCTCGCCGAGCATCATGTTGAGCAGCGGGAGCATCCCGCCCAGCGCCGTGTAGGAGTCGTGCATCGAGTTGACCGCGCCGGTCGACGTCGTGGTGCTCGTCGTGGCGAAGAGGGTCGAGCCGATGATCCCGAACCGCGCCTCCTTGCCCTCCATCGCACCCCCGGCGAGCTGCGGCGCGGCGCCGTTCCCGGCGGACTCCAGCGCGGTCAGGGCGACGAACGACGCCACGAAGAGCACGCCCATCGTCGCGAGGATCGCGTAGCCCTGGCGGTCGTCGCCGACCATCCGGCCGAACGTGCGCGGCAGGGAGAACGGGATGACGAGCATGAGCAGGACCTCGACGACGTTCGTCCACGCCGACGGGTTCTCGAACGGGTGCGCCGAGTTCACGTTGAAGAACCCGCCGCCGTTCGTGCCGAGCAGCTTGATGACCTCCTGCGAGGCCACCGGCCCGCCCGGCACGCTCTGGGTGCCGCCCGCGAGGGTCGTGACCTGCGTGAAGCCGTCGAAGTTCTGCACGACCCCGCCGACGAGCAGCACGACCGCTCCGACGAGGGAGATCGGGAGCAGGATGCGCAGGCACCCGCGCACGAGGTCCACCCAGAAGTTGCCGATCGTCCCGACCTGGCGGTACGCGAAGCCCCGCACGAGCGCGACGGCGACCGCCATGCCGACCGCCGCGGACACGAAGTTCTGCACCGCGAGCCCGGCGAGCTGCACGGTGTAGCCGAGCGTCTGCTCCGGCGAGTACGACTGCCAGTTCGTGTTGCCCACGAACGACGCGGCCGTGTTGAAGGCGAGGTGCTCCGACGGCGCGGGCAGCCCGAGCGAGTACGGCAGCCACTGCTGCGTGCGCTGGAGCAGGTAGAGCAGCACGAGGCCCACGGCCGAGAACGCGAGGATGCTGCGCAGGTAGGCGGGCCACGTCTGCTCGGAGCGGGGGTCGACGCCCAGGACGCGGTACAGGCCCCGCTCCACCCGCCAGTCCTTCGGCGAGGAGTAGACCCGTGCCATGTGGTCGCCCAGCGGGCGGTAGAGCGCCGCGAGGACCAGGGCGACGGTCCCGAGCGCGAGGAGCGCGAAGATCCAGGTCATCAGAAGCGCTCCGGTCTCACGAGCGCCACCACGAGATACACGATCGCCGCCGCACCGAGAGCCGCGGCGAGGAGCTCGAGCACGATCACAGCTTCTCCACCGCCTTCCCGATTCCGGCGACCAGCACGAACACGGCGATCACGCCGAGCACGTAGACGATGTCGAGCACGAGACGTCCCCAGGTCGAGACCGACGGCCCCCTGTCGGGCGGCCGGGCACCCACCGGACGGGGCGCCGACGACGATCGAACACCCGCTCCGGGACGGCGGAGCCCGTCCTCACGGGACCCATACGGGCCGGGGCGCGACGCTAACGATCTCCTGACGGTCGGCCGTCGGTCCGGGCGGTCGCGGACGAGCCCGTCGGTTCCCGTGGGGAGTTCGTGACGAGTGCGTGACCGACGCCCCGCCATCGGGGGCGGCGGCCGCCGTCGGGCACCTAGGATGTCCCGCATGATCTTCAAGGCCGTCGGCGACGGGCGCCCCTACCCGGACCACGGCCGGGTCACCGCCCGCGACTGGGCGGAGGTGCCCCCGCGTCAGGTGCGCCTCGACGAGCTCGTCACCACCAAGCGCACGCTCGACCTCGACGCGCTCCTCGCCGAGGACTCCACGTTCTTCGGCGACCTCTTCGCGCACGTGGTCGAGTTCGACGGCGTCCTCTACCTGGAGGACGGCCTGCACCGCGCCGTCCGCGCCGCGCTGCAGCAGCGGGCGATCCTGCACGCGCGCGTGCTGACGCTGCGATGAGCGGCCGGTCCGGTAGGTTGCTGGCGTGACACTCCGCCCCGACACCGCGCGCGCCGTCCGCCGCCGGCGCATGCACGAGCGCCAGGCAGTCGTGTTCGGGCTGCTCATCGCGGCGCTCGCCGTCGTCGGGATCGGCGCCCTCGCCGTGTACACCGGCGCGATCGAGGCGCCGTTCGACCGGGAGCTGTCCTCCCCCGAGCCCGTCGACGACCTCGCGGGGGTCAAGGTCCCCTGCCTCGCGGACGGCACCCTGCCCGTCGCCACCGGCGAGATCCAGGTCAACGTCTACAACGCGTCCGGCAAGGACGACCCGCTGGGTCGGCTCAACCAGGACATCCTCACGTCGCGCGGGTTCGCGGTGCTCTCGACGGGCAACGCCCCGGACCTCGACGGCGACGGGAAGTCCGACGTCGTGTCGCGCACGCAGATCCACTTCGGTGCCGCGGGCATCGCGCAGGCGTACACCCTCGCTGCGCACTACGAGAACCCTGGCCTCGTGCTCGACGCGCGCGGGGACGCGACGGTCGACCTCTACGTGGGCGCCGACTTCGAGAACATCGTGGACCCGGAGCTCGTCGGCCTGTCCGGCGACGTCCCGCTCGAGAGCCGTACGGGGTGCGTCCCGATCGAGGAGATCACGCCCCGCCCGCTGCCCGTGCCCCCCGCCGAGGGCTAGCTAGCACGTCCCGGCCCGGCGCCCGCCGGGCACCCTGACCGCCGAACGGTACCCATGAGCACCCTGCCCCTCCGGCCCGCCCGGACCACCGACCCCGCCGAGGTCGACCGCCTGTACGAGATCTGCCTGCGGACCGGTGCGTCCGGCGCCGACGCGAGCGGGCTCTACGCCGACCAGCGCCTGCTCGGCGAGGTCTATCTCGGCGCGTACCTCGCGCTCGAGCCGGGCCTGGCGTCCGTCGTCGAGGCCGACGGCGTCGCCGCCGGCTACGTGCTCGGCGCCCGCGACACCGCCACGTTCGAGGACCGGTGCGAGCGCGAGTGGTGGCCGCCGCTGCGGGAGCGCTACCCCCTCGGGAGCTTCCCCGCGGGGTCGCGCGACGAGGCGCTCGTCGAGCAGATCCACCGCCCGCACCGCACGGACCCGTCCGTGCTCGGCGACTACCCGTCGCACCTGCACGTCGACCTGCTGCCGTCCGCCCAGGGCGGCGGCAACGGCCGCCGCCTCATGGAGGTGCTCTTCGACGCGCTCCGCGCCGCCGGGTCGCCCGGGGTGCACCTCGGCGTGGCGGAGGACAACGCGTCCGCGATCGGCTTCTACGAGCACCTCGGCTTCACCCGGCTCGACGTCGCCGAGGGCCTCGTCCTGGGCCTGCGCCTCTAGCCGACGGCCCGGCGGGCTCACGCCTGCCGGGCCGTCGTCTCCGTGGAACCTCCGAGGAGGCCGCTCCCGCGCGTCGCGTCAGCGGGCGTCCTCGACCGTCTCGTGGACGGCGGGCTCGTCGCCCCCGGGGGCCGACGCCGGGCTCGCGGGCTCCTGCGTCGTGCCGCGCCACCGCGAGAGGTTCCGCATCACGTGGTAGATCACGAGCGCCGCGGCGGTGCCCAGCGCGATCCCCTCGAACGTCAGGTCGCCCACGACCCACGTGAAGTTGGCGATGCCGACGACGAGCGGCACGGCCGCGGTCGTGAGGTTGACCGGGTCGGAGAAGTCGACCTTGTTCTGCACCCAGATGCGCGCGCCCAGGATGCCGATCATGCCGTAGAGCATCGTCGCGGCGCCGCCCAGGACGCCGACCGGGATCGTCGCGATGAGCGCGCCGAACTTCGGCGACAGGGAGAGCACCAGCGCGGTCGCCGCCGCGACCCAGTACGCCGCGGTCGAGTAGACGCGCGTCGCGGCCATGACGCCGATGTTCTCGGCGTAGGTCGTCGTGCCCGACCCGCCGCCGACGCCCGCGAACGTCGTCGCGAGGCCGTCGGCGAAGAGCGCGCGGCCGGTGAGGTCGTCGAGGTTCTTGCCCGTCATCGCGGCGACCGACTTCACGTGCCCGACGTTCTCCGCGATGAGCACGAGCACGACCGGGACGAACAGGCCGAGCACGGCGACGTCGAACGTCGGCGTGACGAACTCCGGGAGCCCGACCCAGGCAGCCTTGCGCACCTCGTCGAACGACACCTCGCCCTGGATCACGGCCACGACGTAGCCGACGACCACGCCAACGAGGATCGACAGCCGCCCGAGGATCCCCTTGAACAGGACGCTCACGAGGATGATCGCGGCGAGCGTGACGACGGCCGTGACCGGCGCCTGCTGGAAGTTGCCCCACGCCGCCGGGGCGAGGTTGAGCCCGATGAGCGCGACGATCGTGCCCGTGACGATCGGCGGCATGACGACGTCGATCCACCGCGCGCCCGCGACGTGGACCAGGAGGCCGACGGCCGCGAGCACGAGGCCCGTGACGAGGATCCCGCCGACCGCGACCGACTGGCCCTGGGACGCGGTCGCCGCACCGATCGGCGCGATGAACGCGAAGCTCGACCCGAGGTAGCTCGGGAGGCGGTTCCGCGTGATGAGCAGGAACCCGACCGTGCCGATCGCCGAGAAGAACAGCGTCGTCGCGGGCGAGAAGCCCGTGAGGAGCGGCACGAGGAACGTCGCGCCGAACATGGCGACGACGTGCTGCATCCCGATCCCGATGGTCCGCGGCCAGGTCAGACGCTCGTCCGGGTCGACGACGTCCCCCGGTCGGACCGTCTTCCCGTCACCGTGCAACCGCCACCCGATGGCGCTCATGTCTCTCCCGTCCGTGAAGCCCGTGTGAAAAAACCCCCGGTGCAGGGTAGTGGCCCGACGTCACGGCGGTGTTTCCGGGGCGACCCGTGGGCACGGGCGTCACGGCAGCTGCGGCACGACCTCGCTCGCGACGAGCTCCAGGTGGTCGAGGTCGTGCAGGTCGAGCACCTGGAGGTAGAAGCGCGTCGCGCCCTGCTCCGCGGCGGCCGCGATCTTGTCCGCGACCTCGCCGACCGTGCCGGCCAGGCCGTTGCGGCGGACCTCGTCGGGCTCGCGCCCGATCGCGTCGGCCCGACGGCGGAACTCCGCCTCGTCCTTGCCCACCGCGACGACGAACGCCGCCGAGTACACGAGCGAGTCGGGGTCGCGGTCGGCGTCGAGGCACGCGGCGCGCACGTTCTCGAACCGGTCGGGCAGGACGCCCGGGTCGGGGAACGCCGCGTTGAACTCGCTGGCGTACCGGGCCGCGAGCGCCGGGGTGCGCCGGGGCCCGTGGCCGCCGACGATCACCGGGACGCGCTCCTGCGCGGGCTTCGGCAGGGCCGGGGAGTCCGTGAGCGTGTAGTGCTCGCCGCTGAACGAGAACGTCTCGCCGACCGGCGTCTCCCACAGCCCGGTGATCACCGCGAGCTGCTCCTCGAGGATCCCGAACCGCTTCTCCGGGAACGGGATGCCGTACGCCTCGTGCTCGCGGGCGTACCAGCCCGCGCCGAGGCCGAGCTCGACGCGGCCGCCCGACATCTGGTCGACCTGCGCGACCTGGATCGCGAGCACGCCGGGGTGGCGGAACGTCGCCGACGACACGAGCGTGCCGAGCCGGATGCGGCTCGTCTCGCGGGCGAGGCCGGCGAGCGTCGTCCAGGCGTCGGTCGGGCCGGGCAGCCCGTCGCCGTCGCCCATGACGAGGTAGTGGTCGGAGCGGAAGAAGGCGTCGAAACCGAGGTCCTCGGTGGCCTTCGCGACAGCGAGGAGGTCGTCGTACGACGCCCCCTGCTGGGGCTCGGTGAAGATGCGCAGGTCGATCTGGGTCATGCCGTCACCCTGCCACATCGCGCACCCGCCCCCGCCCGCACGACGCCCGCTCCGCGAAGGCGGTGCGGTCAGTCCGTCAGAGGAACGAGGTCGAGCTCCTGGAACTCCGCGACCTCGGTGACCCACCGCTCGGCGACGAAGCGGCGGTGGTCCGGGTGGGCGTCGTACGCGGCGTACGCGGCGTCGTCGTCGAACACCATGGAGAACTGGAACGTCAGCGGGCTCTTCGGGCTCACCTGGCGCGAGACGGTGAAGTCCCGGACGCCCGGGACCCCGGTGAGCGTCGCGCGGGCGGTGCCGAGGAACTCGGCCTCCTCCGCGCTGCCGGCGGGGTGGACGAGGCGGAAGGCGACGGTGTGCTGGATCACTCCTCCACCCTAGGCTGGCGACCATGCGCGTGAGCACCGTGATCCTGCCGATCTACCCGTGGCGCGAGGGCCGGGACGTGTGGCGGTCCGCCGACGACCTCGGGTTCCACGGCGCCTACACGTACGACCACCTGTCGTGGCGGTCGTTCCGCGACGGCCCGTGGTTCGGCGCGGTCCCGACGCTCGCCGCCGCGGCGGGCGTCACCGAGCGGGTGCGGCTGGGCACGCTCGTGTCGTCGCCGAACTTCCGCGAGCCGGTGACGTTCGCGAAGGACGTCATGACGCTCGACGACCTGTCGGGCGGGCGCGTGACCGTCGGCCTCGGCGCGGGGACGACGGGCTTCGACGCGACGGTCCTCGGCGGCGAGCCGTGGTCGGCCCGGGAGCGCGCCGACCGGCTGCGCGACTTCACGATCCTGCTCGACCGCCTGCTCACCGAGCCCGCCGTCACGCACGACGAGGGGCACTACCGGGCGCACGAGGCGCGGACCATCCCCGGCCCCGTCCAGTCGCCCCGGGTGCCCTTCGCGATCGCCGCGACCGGCCCGCGCGGGCTGCGGCTGGCCGCGCGCTACGGGGAGGCGTGGGTGACGACGGGCGACGGCCGCCTCGGGGACGACGCGACCCCGGCGCAGTCGCGGGCCGCCGTCCGCGACCAGGTGGAGCGGCTCGAGACCGCGTGCCGCGACGTCGGTCGCGACCCGGGGTCGGTGGAGCGCATCCTGCTCACGGGCTTCACGCCCGACCCCGCGCTGGAGTCGGTCGACGCGTTCGTCGAGACGGCGCGCGGGTACGCGGAGGCCGGCATCACGGAGATCGTCGTCCACCGGCCCATCCCGGGCACCCAGTTCGCGGGCGACGAGCGCGTGTTCGAGCAGATCGCGACCGACGGCGCCGCGCAGGTCGCCCAGCTGTAGGGCGCGGTCCGTCACGCCTCGGGCTGACGGGCTAGAACAGGACGTCGAGCACGAAGCGGACCGGGGCGGTCACCGCCTCCCACAGCACACGCCCGGCCGACCTCTGCTCGAGGCGCGCCAGGCGTGCGGAGAAGACGGCGGCGGCGATCCCCCCGAGGACCGCGGCACCCAGGCAGACGCCCACGAGCCACGGCGGCAGGTCGACCAGGTAGCCGACGAGCGACAGCACGGCGGCGACCCCGCCCAGCACCAGGCTGATCACGAGGCCCCACGCCCCGACCGGGTCGAGCTCGGGACCACTGGGCGGCGCCCCGGGGCGGTTCTCCACGCGCACAGTGTGCCGCACCTCCGGCACGTCCTCCCGCTCGGGTGGAACCTCTCGGGGCGTCGCTGCGTGTCAGAGACAGAGGGCCCGCGACACATGTCGTGCGAGGGCTCACCGGACCGGGACGCGAGGAGGCGACGTGCGCAAGGCACCGGCGGGGTGGTACGCGGACGTACCGGGCTCGGGGAGCGAGCGCTGGTACGACGGCGCGGCGTGGACCGACCGGACGCGCGAGCGCCGGGCGCGGGACGACGTCGGGCCGTGGCGGCGGGTCGTCGTGCTCGGGTCGGTGGTCGTGCTGGTCGTCGCGGCGCCGCTCCTCCTCGCCGTGCTCGGCTGAGCCTGCCGGGAGAGCCTCGCGCCGGGAGGCACGTCAGCCGAGCGGCCCCCGCACCCGGTAGGTCACGTGGGTCACCTGGGACGCCGCTCGCACGGCGACGGTCTCGAGCGCGAGGGGCGGGACGCCGTCGAGCACGCGGTCGCCGTGGCCGAGGACCTGGGGCACGACGTGCAGCCGGAGCTCGTCGAGCAGCCCCGCCGTGATCACCTGGTTGATGGTCGCGGCCCCGCCCGCGATCGCGACGTCCCGGTCCCCCGCGGCCTCCCGCGCCTGCGCGACCGCTGACTCGACGCCGTCGGTGACGAAGAAGAACGTCGTCCCGCCCTCCAGGACGAGCGGTTCGCGCGGGTGGTGCGTGAGCACGAACACCGGCGCGTGGTACGGCGGCTCCAGGCCCCACCAGCCCTGCCAGTCCGGGTCCCAGTCCCCTCGCCCGGGCGTGAACATGTTCCTGCCCATGACGAACGCCCCCGCGTCGACGATCGCGGCGATCTCGGCCGCGTTCTCGTCGGCGGTCTCGACCATCCACCGGTGCAGGTCCACGCCCGCGCCGAACGGGTGCTCCAGCGTCTGGTCGGGGCGCGAGGAGTACCCGTCCACCGACACCGCCACGTCGCACGTCACGTTCCCCATGCCGCCCTCACCCTCCGCGTCCGCGTGCGCCGCGACCGCCGTCGTCCGTCCTGACGACACGTCCGACCGCGGGCGGGCGCGGAACTCATCGCCGCACCCGGGTCAGCGCGGTGCGGGGGCCTCCTCGGTGGCGATGCGGAGGGCGGCGACGAGCTCGCGGTAGAGCTCGTCGGTCGCGAGAAGCTGGGGGTGCGTGCCGCGCGCGCGGACACGGCCGTCCTCCATGACGAGGATGACGTCGGCGTCGATGACCGTGGACAGGCGGTGCGCGATGGTCACGACGGCGCGGTCCCGGGCCAGGTCCTCGATGACGGCGTGCACGGCGGCCTCGGTGAGCCCGTCGACCTGGGCGGTGGCCTCGTCGAGGAGCAGCACGTCGGGCGCGTGCAGGACGGCGCGCGCGAGGGCGACGCGCTGGCGCTCGCCGCCCGAGACGGTCGTCCCGACGAGCGACGTGTCGAGGCCGTCGGGCAGCGAGCGCACCTTGGCGTCGAGCCGCACCTGCGCGAGCGCCGCCCACATCGCCTCCTCGGTCGCGGCGGGGTCCGAGAGGCGCAGGTTCTCGCGGATGGTGCCCGGCACGACGGGGGTCTCCTGCTCGACGTACGCGAAGCGGCGCCGCACGTCGTCGAACGTCAGGTCGTCGTAGGGCACGCCGTCGAGGAGGATCCGTCCCGACTCGGGCTGGAGGAAGCGCAGCAGGAGCGAGAAGGTCGTGGTCTTGCCCGCCCCGGACGGGCCGACGATCGCGACGTGCCCGCGCGCGGGCACGTCGAGGTCGAGGTCGCGCACCACGGGCTCGCCGCCCGGCAGGTACCGCGCGGTGACGCCGCGCAGCGACAGTCGCGGCGCGTCGTGCGGGGCCGCCGTGCCCGACGCCGCGCCCACCCCGGCCGGGCGACGCGCGGCGGGGTCGTCGTCCTCCTCCGGCTCGATGGCCTGGACCTCGCGGATCCGCCCCGCGGCCGCGATGCCGGCCTGGAGCTGGGTGACGTTCATGGTCAGCCCCGTGACGGGCTCGACGATCTGGAACGCGTAGAGCAGGAACGCGACGAGGCTCGACACGGCCAGGAGCCCCTGGTCCACGCGCCAGGCGCCGAGCGCGAGGATGACGATGATCGCGAGCTGGATGCCGCCCCCGGCGATGCTCCACGCGACCGCCTCGGTCCGCACGGCCCGCACGCTGTGGCGCGCGGAGTCCTGCGCGTCGTCGAGCACCCGGTCGATCTGGCGGCCCTCCGCGCGGCTCGCCTTGATGGTGCGGATCGCGCGCAGCCCGCCCTCGAGCGTGCCGCCCAGGCTGCCGAGCGACTCCTGCGCCTTCTCCTGCGCCTTCGCGATGCGGGGCATGAGGGCGCCCACGAGGACGCCGATGGCGACGATCGCCCCGAGCGTCGTGCCGAGCAGGACGAGGTCGAGCACGCCCATGAGGACGACCGTCCCGACCAGGGACACCGCCAGGTTCACGAGGTTGACCAGGCTCGACGACGCCGCCTCGCGCAGCAGCACCGTGTCGGACGTGACGCGCGTGACGAGCTCGCCCGTCGGGCGGCCGGTGAGCGCGCCGATCCGCGCGCGGAAGAAGCGCCGCACCATGGACGACCGCGCGTCGAGCACCACGCGCTCGGCGAGCGTGCCGAGCAGGACCCACTGCCACAGCCCGAGCACGAGCCCGACGACGAGCAGCCCGACGAGCGTGAGCACGGCCGGGGTCAGCGACTCCCCCGTACCGAGCGTGTCGAGCACCCACTTGGTGACCATCGGCGTCGCGAGGGTGGCGGCCGTCGTCCCGAGACCGAGCACGAGGCCGAGCAGCAGGGTCCGGCGGTGCGGGCGGACGAACTGCCACAGCACCGCGAGGCGCGGGAGGAACGGACCCCGAGGGGTGGCGTCGCGAGGAGCGGACGGGGCCTCGGGCGTGGTGGCGGTCGGGGACATGTCGTCAACCATGGTTGACATCCTCTCTCGTGTCAACCGTCGTTGACGCGGCGCGGGCGGTCGCGCGCCGGAGCGCTCGACGCCCCTAGTGGAACACGAGTGTTCCATCCGTGACAACCGGCGTTCCGTCACGACGCGGGCTATCGTGGGCCGCGTGACGGCACGAACGAGCGCGCGGAGCACCTCCGCGGCGACGCCCTCCGGAGCGGCACCCGACGCGCCGCCCACGAGCGGCACCCGCACCCGGACCCGGCGCGCGATCCTCGACGCGGCCGTCTCGGTGCTCAGCACGGACAAGTCCGCGTCGCTCGGCGACGTCGCGCAGGCCGCCCAGGTGGGCCGCACGACCCTGCACCGCTACTTCCCCGAGCGCGCCGACCTCGTCGAGGCGATCGGCGCCGAGACCGTCGAGCGCACGCGGGCGGCGATCACCGCCGCGCGGCTCGACGACGGGCCCCCGGCCTCCGCGCTGCGCCGCCTCGCCTTCGAGTACTTCGACCTTGGCCCCTGGTACATGGTGCTGTTCACCGAACTCGCCGACGCCGAGTCCGCGTTCTGGGCCGAGTCCGAGCAGGCCGAGGAGCCGGTGCGGGAGCTGCTGCGCCGCGGGCAGGAGGCCGGCGTCGTCGACGACCAGCTCAGCGTGGCGTGGATCGTCCGCACCCTGTGGTGGATGCTGTTCAACGCGTGGTCCATGGCCGACGACGGCGAGATCTCGCGCGCCGACGCGCTCCGCATGGCCGTCCGCAGCATCGAGGGCGTCGCCCTCACGCGCGAGGCCCGCGCATGAGCGTCAGCCCGGGGCCGGCACCCCGCCCCGGCCTCGGTGAGCGGCTGCGCCGCTGGTGGCAGCGGGCCGACGAGTTCCGGACCGGCGTGCGCTGGGCGAGCGTCGCGACCGTGCTCGGCGGGATCGTCGTCGCGGTCGTGTGCCTCGTGCTGGTGCTGCGCGGGCGCGTCTGGGCGTGGGTCCCGCTGGTGGTCGCGGCGGCCGTCGCGCTGCGCGAGGTCCGCTACCTGCAGCGCGCCGCCCGGGGCGGCCGGCCCCGGTACCAGGAGAACGCCCCGCGCTGACCGCCGAGCGGTCGCTCGTGCGGGCCGTCGCGCGGTCGGCCGTGGGGTCGCCCGTGCGGTCGGCGGTGCGAGAGCGTGCACCTCGCGGGCCACGAGGACCACGCGCGCGTCATCCGGAGGTCGCACCCCGGCGGGCCGCAGGATCCACCGGACGGGCGACGCGCCCGGGGTGCGCCGCGGGACAGACTGTCGGTACGGCGCCGGTCAGCGGCGCCGGCCAACCTCCGGAGGCGCACCGTGACCCCCACCCCCGCCCGGGACACCGCGTTCCCCGCCCACGACGGCGCACCCGAGCAGCCGTCCGCCCGCGCGGCAGCGCGCGGCCTGCGCTTCACCGCGCGCCGCGCGTCCCGGGCCCGACGGCGGGGCGCGGCCCCCGCGCGTCGGCCCGCCGTCCCCCCGGTCGAGCGGGCGAACGGCTGGGTCGTCGCCCTGGCCGTCGCCGCCGGCGCGGTGCTCTTCTCGACCCTCGCGATGAAGGCGTTCCTCGGCGGCTGACCCTTGGTGCGGCGCCCGCGGCCCGCGCACCAGGGATCTCGCCGACGCCCGCGGTCTCACCCGCCCCAGCCGTCGACGCGGGGCCACCACAGGTCTACCGTCGAAGCACGGGCGCCACTGCCGACGGCACGCGCCCGGCCACCGTCGGGCCGGAGGCCGCCCCGGGGCTCAGGCCCCGCCGGCGGCCGCCGCGTCCCACACCACGACGTCGCCCGCCCGGACCGTGCCGGACGACAGCAGACGGCACACGACGCCGCCCCGCGCGTGCATCGCGCGCATCGCGCCGGGCGCGATCCAGTCGTCGAGCAGCCGGCACGGCGCGGCGATCCGCAGCACCTGGAGCTCGACGTCCCCGATCCGCAGGAACGAGCCCGGCTTCGTGGGCAGGTCGCCGTGGGTGAGCGTGACGT
Source organism: Cellulosimicrobium funkei (assembly GCF_900155925.1). Taxonomy (NCBI): domain Bacteria; kingdom Bacillati; phylum Actinomycetota; class Actinomycetes; order Micrococcales; family Promicromonosporaceae; genus Cellulosimicrobium; species Cellulosimicrobium funkei. Next base: position 716,316 of record NZ_FTMI01000002.1, on the reverse strand, counting down.
TGCGCCGGGTGAGGCCGGGGTCGATCTCCTGCCCGAGGTCCGCGGAGGCGGCCGCCAGGTCGGTGAGCGTCTGGATCGTCACGTGCCGGTGCTTCGACCCGTGGTACCGGTCGCCGACGAGGCCCTTGCCCTCCTCGGCCTCGACCGACGCGACGACCCGCGTCGGCAGCCGACGGGCCTTCGCGACGTGGATCGCGTGCACGCGAGGCTGGTCCGGCATGGCACCAGCCTCGCACCCGGCGCCGCCCCAGGGCCACCGCCCCCGGGCCGGGCGAGCGCCGGGTACCGGTGTACCGTCCGGTGCATGACCGACGTCCGCAGCCGCACCCATGCCCAGGCCGTCGACGCAGCGATCGAGCTCTTCACCCGCAAGGGGTACGAGCAGACGACCGTCGAGGAGATCGCCGACGCCGCCCAGGTCAGCCGCGCCACCTTCTTCCGCCGCTACGGGTCCAAGGAGGACGTGGTCTTCGCGGACCACGAGCTCCTGCTCGACGAGGTCGTCGTCATGCTCGCCGCGACGCGGCCCGTGCCCGACGCCGAGGGGCACCTCACGCCCGACCCGACGGTCGACCCGTACCTCGAGGTGTGCCGCGCGGCGCGGCTGGTGTTCGACCACCACGTCGGTCAGCGCGAGACGTCCCTGGCCCGCTGGCAGCTCCTCCAGCAGGTGCCGGCGCTGCGCGACCGCGAGCTCGTCACGACCCACCGCTACGAGCGCGCGTTCACCGCGTACCTGCGCGACGCGCTCCCGCCGGACGAGCGCCGCTCGACGGCGTCCATCGCGTTCGCGGCGTCCGTCGTCGCGGTGCACAACGCGCTCCTGCGCCGGTGGCTGCGCTCCCCCGAGCAGGACCTGCGCCCCCAGCTCGAGGAGGCGTTCGCGGACCTGCGCCGCGCCGCCGTCGGCCGGTACGCCGCGCCGGACGGCGCCGCCCGGGAGCGCAGCGGGGACGGCGTGCCCGCGGCGCGCCGCGTCGTCGTGACCGTGGTGGACGCGGACGCGGACGCGCAGGCCGTCGCGGACGACGTCGCGCGCGCCGTCCGCGACGCCCTCGCCTGACCCCTCCCACCCCGCCCCGCCAAACAGGTGGCGCAAGATCGCATCGTGTTCCAATCCGTGGGACGGTGCGGTGCGAGTCCCGTGCCCGGGGAATGCGCGAGTAGCATCGGCGGTTGCAGAACGCAGTACGCACGAACGTGCTCCGGGGTCGGTGCAATTCCGAGCCGGCGGTGACAGTCCGCGACCCGCGCCCACGCGCGGTTGACCTGGTGGAACTCCAGGACCGACGGTGACAGTCCGGATGGGAGGAAGCACGTGCGGCGCGGCCGTCCTCGGCCGGGCTCTCGCGAGCCCGCGCGACGGGGCGCGGTCTCGCCGTGGTGAGCGACGCCGTCGGGCCCTCGTGGCCCGTCCCCACCGCCCGCCCTCACCCCGGAGCGCTCGTGCCCGGGAGGACGAGGACATCCGATGGACCTGATCCACGCGCTGTTCGACGCGCAGCTGACGATCGGCGACCAGCACCTGCTGTGGCGCGAGATCGTGGGCAACGGGTTCGGCCTGGCGTCGGCGCTGGGCGGCATGCGGCGCAAGGTGTGGGCGTGGCCGGTGGGCATCGTCGGCAACCTGCTGCTGCTCACGGTGTTCCTCGGCGCGGTGTTCGCGACGCCCAACCCGGTCAACCTGCTCGGCCAGGCGGGCCGCCAGGTGATGTTCGTCGTCGTGTCGGTCTACGGGTGGGTGCAGTGGCGCAAGACCCAGGCGCGGCTCGGTGACGCCGACGCGGACAGCCACGGCGTCGCCGTCGTGCCGCGCTGGGCGTCGTGGCGCCAGCGCGTGCTCCTCGTCGTCGCGCTCGTCGGCGGCACGGCCCTCCTGACCCCCGTGTTCCGCGCGCTCGAGTCGTACGAGCCCGTCTGGGCCGACGCGTGGATCTTCATGGGCTCGCTGCTCGCGACGTACGGCATGGCGAAGGGCTGGGTCGAGTTCTGGCTCATCTGGGTCGCCGTCGACGTCGTGGGCGTGCCGCTGCTGATCTCGGCCGGCTTCTACGCGTCGGCGTTCATGTACGTGTTCTACGGCGCGTTCACGCTCGTCGGGTTCTTCGTGTGGTGGCGCGTCAACCGCCGCGCGGCCGCCGCTGCCGAGGCGGACGCCGCGGCGGCGGGCGCGCCCGCCTGACCGCCGGCTCCCGGCCGGTCGCCGCCGTGGCCGCGGGTCAGTCGTCGAACAGCATCCTGTCCGACGGCGCCACGCGGCTCGCGCGCAGCGTCGGGTCCGCGCACACCGCCCTGGCGAGCGCGTCGCTCCCACCCACGTAGGTCGCCGTGGCGTCGATCTCCGTCCCGACGAACCACGACCGGTCCGCCGGCCACCACAGGTTCGGCGGCTGGTGGTCACGGAACGCGCCGACGTCGCCGAGCGTCCCCGTCCACAGGTGGTACTCGCGGTGCGGAAGCTCGAGCATCGGGGCGGCCGGGCGCTCGACCAGCGTGGGCGCGATGTGGCCCCACGCGTCGTCGAGCGCCCGCTCGATCTCCTCGGGGGTCGGCCGTGGCTCGCCCTCGGGCCACCCGACGAACGGGGCGACGCCGGAGGTCGTGCGCGGGTCGGTCCCGTGGTCGTAGAAGAAGGCGTGCCCCGTCCACAGGCCGAGGTGGACGGGCTGGTCCCCCGTGAACGGCCCGAGGACCGCCGCCAGGGCGTCGGCCCGCGTCGCCAGGGTGCCGTCGTCGTCGCAGGACGGGTGCGGGACGCACGCGTACGCCGCGTACCCGCGCGGGACCGTGCCGTCGACGCGCGGGCCGAACTCGCCGAGCCGCCCGGCGATCCACTCGCCCGCGGAGGCGTCGTCGTCCCAGGCCACCCGGGCGGTCGTCGTCACGCAGGCACCCTACGACGGAGGCGCACACCTCCCGCCGATACGCCGTCTCGATTGACTGAGACGGGGTATCGCTGCACTATGGGAGGGACCGCCGCCGACGCCGGGCCCGCATCCCGGGCAACCGCGTCGAGGACGGTCGACCGACCGCAGCCGCCCTCCCAGGGGAGCACCGATGCCCACCACCCCGATCATGCCCGGCGTCACCGAGCCCACCTACGACCTCGCGACCCCGCTCGACCTCGACTACGCCGGCGCGTTCGCCGACGCGACCGAGGAGGACCGCGCCCACCTCCGGCGCGTCCGGCAGTTCGTCCAGGACGAGGTGCTCCCCGTCATCGACGACTACTGGGAGCGCGCCGAGGTGCCGTTCGACCTCGTCAAGCGCATGGGCGAGCTCGACCTGCTGCGCGACGGCGTCGACGTCGACGGTCGTCCGCACGTGAGCCAGCTCGCGGCAGGCCTCGCCGCCATGGAGATGTCGCGCGGCGACGGCTCCGTCGCGACGATCTGCGGCGTCCAGGGCGGTCTCGCGCTGCGCAGCATCCAGATGCTCGGCTCCGACGAGCAGCGGGCGAAGTACGCCGAGCCCATGGCGCGCGGGGAGATCCTCGGCGCGTTCGCGCTCACCGAGCCCACCCACGGCTCGGACTCCGTCTCGCTCGAGACGACGGCGCGCACGGAGACGCGCGACGGCGTCGAGGGCTACGTGCTGAACGGCGAGAAGAAGTGGATCGGCAACGGGTCGTCGGGCCACATCACGGTCGTGTGGGCGCGCCTCGTCGGCGACGACGGTGACGGCCAGGTCCACGGGTTCGTCGTGCCGCAGGACACCCCCGGCTACACGGGCACGACCATCACCGGCAAGGTGTCGCTCCGCGCGATCTGGCAGGCGCACGTCGTGCTCGACGACGTGTTCGTCCCCGCCGAGAACGCCCTGCCCGGCGCGCGGTCGTTCAAGGACACCTCGCGCGTGCTCTTCGCGACGCGCCTCGGGGTTGCGTGGGCCGCCGTCGGGCACGCGGTCGCGTGCTACGAGGCCGCGGTCGCGTACGCGAAGCAGCGCGTCCAGTTCGGACGCCCGCTCGCCGCGAACCAGATGGTGCAGGAGCGCCTCACCCGGATGCTCTCGACGATCACGCAGCTCCAGCTCCTCGTCGCGCAGATGACGCGGCTCGACGAGGCGGGGACGCTCACCGGCCCGCAGGCGTCGCTCGCGAAGTACACGTGCACCCGCGGGGCGCGCGAGGTCGCGGCGAGCGCGCGCGACCTCCTCGGCGGCAACGGGATCCTGCTCCAGAACCGCGTCGCGCGGCACTTCGCCGACATCGAGGCCCTGCACACCTATGAGGGCACCGAGTCGGTCCAGGCGCTCATCGTCGGACGCGACATCACGGGCGTCTCCGCGTTCGTCTGACGGTCCCGAGGGCGCACGCCCTCCCCCCCGCTCCCCGGCGCCGCTCGCCCCTCCTCGCGGCGCCGGGGGCTCCTTCCTGTTCGCCCCGTCTCCTCGCCCTCCCCGGATCGGAGTCCCATGAGCACCGACGCCAGCCCCCTGCCCGACGCCGCCGCCGTCACCCCCGAGGACGAGGTCACCCCGGTCCTCCTGCACGGCGCGCGCACCCCGTTCGCGCGCTTCCGCGGCGCGCTCGCCTCGCTCTCGGCGGCCGAGCTCGGCGCGCACGCGATCCGCGGCGCGCTCGCGGCCGCGGGCGTCGCGCCGGAGCAGGTCGACACGGTGATCGTCGGGCAGGTCGTGCAGGCGGGCGCCAAGCAGGGCCCCGCGCGCCAGGCCGCGATCCTCGCGGGCCTCGGCTGGGACGTGCCCACCGTGACGATCAACAAGCTGTGCCTCTCGGGCCTCACCGCGATCATCGACGCGGCCCGGCTGGTCCGCACGGGCGAGGCGAGCGTCGTCGTCGCGGGCGGCCAGGAGTCCATGACGAACGCGCCGCACCTCGTCGTCGGGTCGCGCTCCGAGTTCGCGTTCGGGGACGTGACGATGGCCGACTCGCTCACGCACGACGGCCTGAACGACCCGTTCAGCGGCGAGGTCATGGGCGAGCTCACCGACCGCGGCTGCGTGACGCGCGGCATCGGCCGCCCCGAGCAGGACGCGTTCGCGCTGCGCTCGCACCAGCGGGCCGCCGCGGCGCGCGACGCCGGGCGTCTCGCCGAGGAGATCGCCCCCGTCGAGGTGCCGCAGCGGCGGGGCGAGCCGGTCGTCGTCGAGCACGACGAGGGCGTGCGCGCCGACACGACGCTCGAGGCCCTGGAGCGCCTGCGCCCCGCCTTCGTGCAGGACGGGACCATCACCGCCGGGTCGAGCTCGCCCCTGTCCGACGGCGCGGCGGCGGTCGTCGTCGCGAGCCGCGCCTTCGCGAAGCGCAACGGCCTGCCGTGGCTCGCCGAGATCGGTGCGGCGGGGCAGGTCGCGGGACCCGACAACTCGCTGCACTCCCAGCCGGCGCGGGCCATCGAGGCCGCCGTGAAGCGCGAGGGCATCGCCGCGGCGGACCTCGACCTCGTGGAGATCAACGAGGCGTTCGCCGCCGTCGCGCTGCAGTCCGTCGCGGACCTCGGCATCGACGCGGACGTCGTCAACGCCGACGGCGGCGCCATCGCGCTCGGCCACCCGGTCGGCGCGTCGGGCGCTCGGCTCGCGCTGCACCTCGCGCTCGCGCTCCGTCGCCGCGGGGGCGGCGTCGGCGCGGCGGCGCTGTGCGGCGGCGGCGGTCAGGGGGACGCGCTCGTCCTGCGCGCCTGACCCTCCGGGCGGGCCCCCTCGGGGCTCCGCCGCGCGAGCCGACCAACCCTGGTGCACGATGCTGCACCAGGGTTGGCGCGTTTCGGCCGCCGCGGTGTGACGCAGATCGCGCCACGACGGCCGGGTTTCGCGTCATGGATCGCGTCTGACGTGGTCCCTCTCCCTGGAACCGCCCCCCACGAGAGGACCGTCATGACCACCGTGACCGACGCAGCCCGCCGTACCGCGAGCCGTGCGCGCCGCTCGCACCTGTCCGCCGTCGCCGTCGCGCTCGTCGGGCTCGCCGCAGGCTTCGCCGCGGCGCCCTACCTGCTCGGCTGACGCCTCCCGCTCGACGGGCCCCGGGACCGCGGTCCCGGGCTCTCGTCATCCCTCGGTCGTCGTGCTCCGCGCCGGCTCGCGCGCGAGCAGCTCCTCCAGCCGGTCCAGCAGCGGGACCTGACCCGCGACGACGAGCCCGCGGGCGCGCGCGAGCGCGAACCAGCCGGCCCGGTCGAGCTCCGGGAACTCCTGCATGCGTCCCGAGCGCGGCGGCCACTCCAGCGCGAACGTGTTGCTCGCGATCGTCGTGACGTCGAGGTCCGCCTCCCGCGCCCACGCCGCGACGAGCTTGCCCGCGCGCTGGCGCACCGTGCCGAGGTCGAGGTCCGGTGCCGCGCCGGCGGGAGCCGGGACGCCGAGCTCTTCCGCGAACTCGCGCAGCGCCGCCGCGTGCTCGTCCTCCCCCGGCTCCACCTCGCCCTTGGGGATCGTCCACCCGCCCGCGTCCTTGCGCGCCCACAGCGGGCCCCCCATGTGCCCGAGGAGCACCTCGACGACGTCGGCACGGAACCGGTAGAGCACGAGCCCTGCTGACTGCTTCACCCCTCCTTCCTACACAGCCGACGCCGGACCGGCCCGTCGGAGCCGCGCGGACCACCCGCCGGGGGCGTTTCGGGGTCGTGTCCGGTGGCCTGTCGGGGGTCTGTCGGGGGTCTGTCGGGGGCACGGCGTAGCGTCGGCAGCACCAGGACCGGGACCGCAGAAGGGGACGACCATGGCCACGCAGAGCGTCACGCACCTCAACCCGCCCGGGCTGCACCGCAACCCGGCGTTCTCGCAGGGCACGATCGTCGAGACCGGTCGCACGCTCTACGTCGGGGGCCAGAACGGCACCGACGCGGACGGCGCGATCGTCGAGGGCGGCATCGCGGCCCAGACGGCCCAGGCGCTGCGCAACGTCCTCGCAGTGCTGGCCGAGGCAGGCGCCGGGCCGGAGGACGTCGCGCGGCTCGCCGTCTACTTGGACCCCGAGGCCGACCTCATGGAGGGCTTCGCCGCCGTCGGCGAGGTCTGGGGCCAGCACCCGGCTGCCGTGACGGTCCTGCGGGTCGGGATCGCGCGGCCGGGCGCGCTCGTCGAGATCGAGGCGGTCGCCGCGCTCCCCGCCTGACGCGGGGCACCGGCTCCCGCGCGCGACGACGCGGGGGTGCCGCTACTGTCCGGGGGTGCCAGCCCACCGGACCCCGTACCGCGCCCTCTGGCGGGCCGCGGCGTACGGGGTCGCGGCCTCCCTCCCCGTGCTCGCGCTCGCGTGGCTCGTGCGCGCGGAGTCGGGGGTCGTCGTCGACGCGGACCGCGCCGCCGTCGCCGCGGCGACCCGGTTCGCCGGCGAGCGCCCCGCGCTCGAGCGCGCGCTCCTCGTGGGACAGGAGGCGCTCGCAGCACGGTGGATGAACCTCGCCGCGATGGGCGTGTGCGTCTGGGCGTGGCGACGCCACGGGCTCGGGTCACGAGCGGCCTGGGCGGCCGGGACGATCTGGGGCGCGTGGGCCCTCGGCCTCGGCGCGAAGGAGGTCGTCGGCCGCGCGCGGCCCGTCCTCGAGGACGCCGTGTCGACCGTGCCGGGCGCGAGCTTCCCCTCCGGGCACGCGATGAACGCCGCGGCCGTCGGGGTGACGCTCAGCGTGCTCGTCTGGCCGTTGCTCGGGCGGCGAGGCCGCGTCGCGGTGGTCGGCGGTGCGACGGCGCTCGCTCTCGTCACCGCAGCCGACCGCGTGCTGCTCGGCGCGCACTACCCCTCCGACGTCGTCGGCGGGATCCTCCTCGGCGGCGCGGTCGCGGGGGCGTCCGCCGTCGGCTACCACGGCTGGAACGCCGCGCGGTCCGATCGTCCCTCCGGTGACACTCCCAGGAACGAGGTCTGATGCAACCCTTCGTGCACCGCTACGAGCTGGACACGACCCGCCCCACGGCGAAGGAGGTGCTGCGCGACGTCGGCCTGCGGGCGTTCCTCCCGGGGGCGGTGCTGTGGGTGGTCATCGTCGCGACGGGCTTCCTCGTCACCGGGCCGCTCGGCGACCTGCCGGGCGAGGTCGCGGTCAACCGGTGGTTCGAGCAACGGCGCACGCCGTTCTGGGACACCGTCACCGACGTGCTCTCCCTCATCGGCACGACCGAGTTCATCATCGGCGGCACGCTGCTCACCGTCGCGCTCGTGTGGTGGCGCACCCGGCAGTGGTGGTTCGCCCTCGTTCCCGCGCTCGCCGTCGCGCTGCAGGCGCTGATCTTCCTCACGTCGTCGATCGTCGTGGGGCGCGAGCGGCCCGACGTCTCGCGGCTCGACGAGGCGCCCCCGACGTCCAGCTTCCCCTCGGGGCACACGGGCGCGTCGGCGGCGTTCTACCTGACGCTCGCCCTGCTCGCGCAGCGCATCACGAACCCGGTCCTGCGCGTCGTCGTGACGGTGCTGTGCTGCCTCGTGCCGCTCGGCGTGGGTCTCTCGCGGCTCTACCGCGGTGCCCACGGACCGGCGGACGTCGTCGTGGGGCTCCTCAACGGCATCGTGTGCTGCGTCCTCGCGTGGCACTACCTGCGCCGCGACCTGCGCGCGAAGCGCTGACACCCCCGGGGACGCGCTCCCGGCGCCCGTCGGCGCCGCTCTCCCCCCACCACGACGACGGCGGGCCCGGTCCGAAGACCGGGCCCGCCGTCGTCGTGCGGGGGCCGTCCGGGCGCACGCGGCACCCGGACCAGCCGTCAGCTCAGGCGCACAGACCCACCGGGTCCCACGAGCCCCACGTCACGGAACCGGGGAGCTCGCCCTTCGTCCACCACTGGGCCCTGTAGTTCACGCCGGCGCGGGACACGGTCTGCCCGCCGGTGTAGACGGCCTCGCGCGACCAGGCTGGGGCGCAGACCGCCGCCTCGACCTCGGGCGCGGTGCCGCAGGGGCCGATCTTCTTCCAGGCGTTGCTCGCGCCCGGCTCCTGGTTGCGGGTCCACCACTGGGCCTTGTACTCCGCGCCCTCGTGCGAGACGACCTCACCACCGGTGTAGACGCCGGTGCCGTACCAGGGCACCGCGCACTCCTCGGCCACGCCGGGACCGGGGGTCGCCGCGCGCAGCGTCGAGCCCAGGGCGTCGCCGAGCTCGTTGCGGTAGTCGCCGGAGAGGTCCCACCACATCGCGCCGCCGTAACCCTGCGTCGCGACGAACTCGGCCTTCGCCGTCACGGACGCCGGGTCGTCGTAGCTCCACCACTGGTCGCCGTTGTACAGCCAGCTCGCGCCGATCTTCGGGTCGAAGAACTTCTTCCCGCCGAACGAGCGCAGCTCGGCGTACGTCTTGGTGCCGACGTACCCGGCGGCGGGCTGCCAGCCCTTCGTGCCGTCCTTGACGCCGTACCAGCCGTGGCCGTAGGCCGCGAGGCCCGCGTTGATCTGCGACGGGTCCGCGCCCGCCTTCACGTACATGCCGAGCGCGCCGTCGAGGCCGAGGCCCCAGTTCTCCGCGCCGTCGGGGTGCAGGTTGCCCTGGTGGCCCGTCTTGTTCGGGACCCAGCCGCCGTGGAAGTCGTAGCCCTGGACGTTGAGGAAGTCGACGACCGCGAACAGGCGCGGGTCGAGCCAGCCGCCCTGGCCGGCGTTCCAGCCGCCCGCGGGCGCGAACGCCGTCAGCAGGTAGTCCTGGCCCGTCGTCGCGCCGCGCGCGTCGAGCTCGGCGCGGAACTCCTCCATGAGGAGCAGGAAGTTCTCCTTGTCCTCCGGGCGGACGTTCGCCGTCTCGCCGCCGGTGACCGGCCACTCCCAGTCGATGTCGATGCCGTCGAAGATGCCGGCCGCGACTCCGGGGCCGCCCTTGCCGTCGACGACCGGCAGGTTGCCGTCGATGTAGAGGTCGAGGCACGAGTCGACGAGCCGCGTACGACCCTCGGCCGTGGACGCCGCCTCGGAGAAGTTGTCCGACCAGGTCCAGCCGCCGAGGGAGACGAGGATCTTCGTCTCCGGGCTGACGGCCTTGAGCTTCTTGAGCTGGTTGAAGTTGCCGGCGAGCTTCTGGCCCGGCTTGTCGGCCTTGCCGTCGACGGAGTCCGCGGCGGGCACCTCCGCGACGAAGTCGTTGAGGGGGTCGCCCTCGCCGGGGACGTCGGCGATGTCGCACACCAGGTCGGTCGTGACGTTGCCGAACGCGTAGTTGATGTGGGTGAGGTCCTCGATCGCTCCGGTGCGCACGAGGTCGGCCACGTGGAAGTCGCGGGTCACGCGCGAGTCGGCCATGACGTAGCCGACGCTGCGGAACCCGTTGATGTCCGACGGCCCGGCGACGGAGGCCGCCGGCTTGGCCGCGGGCTGGGGCGCCGCCGCGGCGGGCGACGCGAAGGTGGCGGCCGTGAGGGCGAGCGCCCCGACGACGGCGGAGGCCGTGACCACGCGCGAGCGTCGTGGCGAGGTCCTGGCGAACGAGCGGCCGGGGGCAGCCGCGCTGGGTGTCGATCGATCGGTCATGAAGGCCTCGTTGCTCTTCGGCCCGGGCTGGGGATCCCGGGATTTGTTCGGTCTCCTGCAAGATACCCGTGCGCATCCCCGAAACGCCAGGGTCCGAACGAAACCGTTACCGCTGTCGGTGGCAGGGCGCAGAGTAGGGCGGTGAGCTTCGACCGTGCGCCGCACGCCCCCGTGCTGCGCGCCCGCCCGACGATCGCACACCTCGACGCCGACGCGTTCTTCGCCGCCGTCGAGCAGCACCAGCGGCCGTCCCTGCGCGGGCGCCCGGTGCTCGTCGGCGGCGTGGGGCCGCGCAGCGTCGTCGCGACGGCGTCGTACGAGGCCCGGCAGTACGGCGCCCGCTCGGCGATGCCGATGGAGCAGGCGCGGCGGCTGTGCCCACCGTCGACGGTCGTCGTCGTGCCGCGGTTCGCCGCGTACTCGGCCTACTCGGCACGGATCATGGCGGCGCTGCGCGAGGTGACGGACCTCGTCGAGCCCGTGAGCATCGACGAGGCGTTCGCCGACCTCGCCGCGGCCGTCGGGCCGGAGACCGACCTCGCGGCGCTCGCCACCGGCATCCGCGAGCGGGCGCGCGAGCTGAGCGGCCTGCCCGTCTCGCTCGGGCTCGGGCGGTCCAAGCTCGTCGCGAAGCTCGCCTCGGAGGCCGCGAAGCCCGGCGGCGTCCGGGTCGTCGGGGCCGACGACGAGGACCCGTTCCTGCTCGACCTGCCCGTCCGCGCGCTGTGGGGCGTCGGCCCGGTGTCGGCCGCGCGGCTCGACGAGCTCGGGGTGCGCACGGTCGCCGACCTGCGCCGCCAGCCGCTCGACACGCTGCTCCTCGTCGCGGGCGAGGCGGGCGGCACCAACCTCTACCGGATCGCGCGCGGCTGGGACGACCGCCCGGTCTCCACGGTGCGGGAGCGCAAGTCCGCGGGCGCGGAGCACACGTTCGACACCGACCTGCACGGCCGGGCCGCGATCGCCGGGGCGCTCGACCCGGTGGTCGACGCCGCCCTGGCCCGCCTCGAGCGGCACGCCGTCGCGGCGCGCACCGTCGTGGTCAAGGTGCGCCTCGCGTCGTTCACGACCCTCACCCGCTCGGTCACGCTGTCCCGCCCGACGACCGACGAGGGCGCCCTCCGCGACGCGGCCCACCGCGCGCTCCGCCTCGCGGACGTCACCGAGCCCGTCCGCCTGCTCGGGGTCGCGTTCCACGCGCTGTCCGAGCACGCGCAGCTCATGCTGCCGCTCGGCGCGGACGCGGCGGAGGACCCCGCCGTTCCGATCGCCGCGGAGGTGGTGGGCGATGAGGCGGTCGGCCCCGGGGCGGTCGGTGCAGCGTCGGTGGGTGCAGCGTCGGTGGGTGCAGAGTCGGTGGGTGCCGAGGCGCCCGGCGCGGCCGCGACCGGACCCGTCCGGGCGACAGCCGCCCTCCTCGCCCCCGGCCTCGACGTCGCCACCCCGGCTGACGGGCGCGGGTGGGTCGTGCGCGTCGGCGACGACGGCCGCGTCGCCGTCCGCTTCGAGACGGCGCGGACCGGCCCGGGCTACCAGCGCTGGGTCGACCCGGAGACGGAGGAGCTCGCGCTCGTCGAGCCGCTCGGCCCGGACGGCGAGCCCGTGCGCGCCTCGCCCGCCGACGACGACGCGTAACCGCGAGCCGTCGCACCCGCGCGCGTGTCGTCCGCGCTCGTCCCGCCCGCGCTCGTCTCGCTTGCGCTCATCGCGCCTCTGTTCGTCCCGTCTGTGCTCGTCCATTCCGAGCTCACCCCGTCCGCGCTCGGCCCCTCCGTCCCGGTCCTGCCCGACGCCGGGCGGTCGGCGCGCTGCCGACCGGGCCTGCGCCGTCGGGCACGCGCGGGACGACCCCGGCCGCGACGAGGAGGAGCGCCGCGCCCACCCAGAACGCGGCCTGCGGCCCGACGACGTCGCTCAGCCCGCCCGTCGCGAGGGCGCCGACCGCCTGCCCGGCCGTGAGCGCGACGAAGAGCGCGGCGGTCGCGCGCCCGGCGGCGTGCGGGCGCAGCGCGGTGCCCCACGCGATGAGCACGCCGCTCAGGGCGGTGTAGGCGCCGCCGAAGAGAGCGCCCGCCACCGCCACGACAGGCACGCTGCCCGGGGCGAGGGCCAGCGCGGCGGTGCCGGCGGCCGTCGCGACGGCCGTCACGACCCAGGCGCCGCGCAGGCCGAGCACGCGGACGGCGTCGCCACTGAGGGCACCGAGGACCGCCGCCACGCCGAGGAGGCACCAGAGGGCCGCCGTCGTGCGGCCGGGGAGGCCACCGGTCACGGTGACGAGGTCGCGCCCGAACGTCCAGACCGCGGCGCTGCCGATGCCGGCCACCGCGGCCGCGACCCCGGCGCGTCCGAGCGACCGCCCGACTGCGGCGCCAGCCGCGGGCGGCGACTCGGGGGCCGAGGGCCAGCGCGCGCTCCGGTCGACGACCGCTGCCGTGACCACCGCCCCGACCGCGGCGGCGAACCACACGGGCCGCCAGACGTCCGGCGCGACGAGCGTAGCTACCCCCACGAGCGCCACGCCCACGCCCGTCCCGGAGTTCACGACGGCCTGCATGCGCCCGGCCCGGCGGCCGTCGACCGTCGCGCCGACCACGGCGACGAGCGCGGGCGACGCCGCACCGGCGGCGCTGCCCGCGACGAGCACGCCCGCCGCGAGGCTCGCGGACGACCACGACAGCCCGACCAGGACCGCCCCTGCCGCGGCGAGCGCCGCTGCGGCCCAGACGACCGCGCGCGGGGAGCGTCGGGCCATCGCGCGCTGCGCCCCGAGCGCGGCAGCGCAGTACGCGGCGAAGCTGCCGGCGGCGATCGCGCCCGCGGCGGCGGACGAGAGGCCGAGCTCGCTCGTGAGCGTCGGGAGCTGGAGGCCGTACCCGTAGCGGACGACGCCGTACGTCACCGCGACGAGGCCGGTGCCCGCGGCGACCAGGCGGCCTGGGGCGGGCGCGGCGGGGTGTAACGATCGTTTCAGCATAGTGATCGTTACGCTATCCCCATGCCCCGGACCGACGCACGCCGACCGGCCCGCGACCGCCTGCTCGACGCCGCGGAAGCGCTGTTCGTCGAGCACGGGATCGCGGCGACCGGCGTCGACGCCGTGCTCCGCCGCGCCGAGGTCTCCCCCGCGACCCTGTACGCGCACTTCCCGGGCAAGGACCACCTCGTCGCGGCCTACCTGGAGCGGCGGCACGAGCGCTGGCGCGCCGCGTGGGACGTGGCGCTGGACCGCTGCGGGGACGACGCGGACGCGCGGGCGCTCGCCGTCTTCGACGCGCTCGACGGCTTCCCCACCGCGACGAGCACCCGCGGCTGCGCGTTCCTCGCCGCTGCGGTCGAGGTCACCGACCCCGAGCACCCCGCGTACCGGTGGCTCGCCGCCGACACCCGCCTGCTCGTCGATCGGCTGCGCGACCTCGCCGCCGCGACCGACGCCGCGAACCCGGACGCCCTCGCGGCCGAGCTCCTCGCGCTCTACGACGCCGCGCTCGCCTCCCGCACGCGCCGCGCCGTCGCGGGCGACGACGGCCCGACGCCCCTCCCGTGGCGCGACCTCGCGGCGGGAGCGGTCCTGCGCCACCGCGCCTGACCTGCCCGGCGCTGCTGATGCGCTCGCGCGCCTCCCCGGTGATGCTGGACGGAGGGCCGCGTCACGACACGAGGGAGGCCCCGTGGAGTCCGTGCAGGGGAACGCGCCGCAGACCGAACCGCCCGAGGACGACGAACCCGCCGTCGACCCGCGGGCCCATGCCAACCGGTGGCGCGCGCTCGTCGTCCTGGCGGTCGCGCTGTCGATGGTCGTCATCGACGGGACGATCGTCGCCGTCGCCGTCCCGGACATCGTCGCCGACCTCGACCTCGGGCTGAGCGAGGCGCAGTGGATCAGCGCCTCGTACGCCGTCGTGCTGGCCGCGCTGCTGCTCTCGTCGGGCCGTCTCGGGGACCGGCTCGGGCGACGGCGGCTCCTCGTGGTGGGCGTCGCCGTCTTCCTCGCCGGGTCGCTGCTCGCCGCCGCGGCCGACGACGGCGGCTCGCTCATCGTCGGGCGGCTCGCCCAGGGCCTCGGCGCGGCCGCGATCCTGCCCTCGACGCTGTCGACCGTGAACGCGACGTTCCGCGGCAAGGACCGGGCCGCGGCGTTCGGGGTCTGGGGCGCCGTCATCTCGGGAGCCGCCGCGGTCGGCCCGCTCGCGGGCGGGTGGATCACGACGTCGTTCACGTGGCCGTGGATCTTCCTCGTCAACGTCCCCGTCGGCGCGCTCGTCGTGGTCGGCGCCTACCTCTGGGTGCCCGAGACCCGGGCACACGCGTCCGCCCCCGGGCTCGACCTCGTCGGGCTCCTGCTGTCCGCGCTCGGGTTCGGCGCGCTCGTGTTCGGACTCATCGAGGGCCAGACGTTCGGCTGGTGGAGCCCGAAGGGGGACGTCGAGCTGCTCGGGGCGACCTGGCCGACGTCCGCGCCCGTCTCGCCCACCCCCGTGTTCCTCGCCGCCGGGCTGCTCCTGCTCGTGCTCTTCGTCGTGTGGGAGCGGCACCGCGCGCGGGTGCGGCGGTCCGCGCTGCTCGACCTCACGCTGTTCCGCATCCCGACGTTCCGGTGGGGCAACGTCACCGCGACGACCGTCGCCGTCGGCGAGTTCGGCATCATCTTCGTCCTGCCGCTCTTCCTCGTGAACGTGCTCGCGCTGTCCACCATGGGCGCCGGGCTCGTGCTCGCGGCGATGGCGCTCGGCGCGTTCCTCTCCGGCGCGTCGGCGCGTCACCTCGCCGCCGCCGTCGGCGCCCCGCTCGTCGTGGTCATCGGCCTCGCGCTCGAGATCGTCGGGGTCGCCGCCGTCGCGCTCACGGTCACCGCGACCGTCTCCCCGTGGCTGCTCGCGGCCCTGCTCGTCGTCTACGGCGTCGGGCTCGGCCTCGCCTCCGCGCAGCTCACCAGCACGACCCTCGTGCAGGTCCCCGCCGAGGAGTCCGGCCAGGGCTCCGCCACGCAGTCGACGGCGCGGCAGGTCGGCTCCGCGCTCGGGACCGCGCTCGTCGGGACCGCGCTCGCCGTCCTGCTCGCGAGCGCCGTGCCCGCGGCCCTCGACGGCGAGGGCCTGCCCGACGCCGAGGTCACGCGCCTCGCCGACGCGACGAGCGGCTCCGCCGGCGACGTCATCGCGAAGCTGCGCGCCGAGGGCACGCACGGCGAGCTCGGGCCGCAGGAACCCGAGGTCGTCGACGCGCTCGCGTCCGGGTTCGCCGACGCGACGCGCGGGTCGCTGCTCGTCGCCGGGGCGTTCCTCGTGCTCGGCCTCGCGTCCGCGACGGCCGTCGTGCGGGCGTCGCGCCGGTCGGGGTGAGGGTCGGGCCCGACGCCGGAGCGGGTCCCGCCCGGCGCGGGGTCGCGCCGAGCCCGGTGCCGGGTCGAGCCGACGCGGGTTACGCCAGGCGGTGCCAGACGCCCCCGGACACGACCTCGACCGCGCCGTCGACCACGAAGGCCGTCTCGTCGTCGACCGCGTACGCCGGCCCGCCCAGGGCGGCAGCCCACCGCCGCGCCGCGGCCTCCGTGTTGTCGGGCAGGTCCGGGTGGCCCAGGTGGGGGAACATCGAGAAGTCGACGAGCCCCAGCGGCGTCGCGTCCTCGCCGTCGGGCGGCTCCCACCCCACGAACTCCTCGCCGACGCGCGGCGTCAGGGCCATGCTGCCGCCGCTCATCCCGACGTAGACCGTCTCGGTGAGCGACGGCACGAGGTCCGCAAACCCCGACCGTCGCATCCAGTACGCCAGGTACCCCGCGTCACCGCCCGCGGCCAGCAGCACGTCCGTCTCCCGGACGAGCGGCACCCAGCGGTCCGCGGGGATGCTCGGTAGCGCCGTCAGCTCCAGCACGCCAACCGACCCCCACCCCAACCCCGCCATGTGGTCCGACTCCCCCGTGATGAAGTCCCGGGCGTTCTTCCCCGGCCCCACCCACGGGTGGCCGTACAACGCCGTCGGGATGCACAGCGCCGAGCACTCACCGATCGGCCGGCCCAGCAGCCCGACGAGCGCCCCCTCGATGGTCGGGTTCGTGACTCCCCCTGACGTGAGCAACAGCTTCATCGCGTCCTCCTCGGCTCCGGCGGTCTGCACGACAGACCTCCGTGCGGGCGGGAACTCATCGCGCCACGTCGGCGGCGCTCGTCTCAGCACGACCGAGTGACAACGAAGGGCCCGACAGCCGCAGGTTCCGCGAATGGGACCCTTCGGGGTGGTAGCGGTGGCTTGGATGGTCGCCTTTCATGCCCTCGGTCGAGACTGCATGGAATCACCGCTGACCTGCACCGAAGCGCGGCCTCACAACAGTTCCGCGGAGGTCCGGGTCGAGGGCGGCCGCAGGCCATCGCGCAGCGACCGCGCAGGCGCCCTTGACGCGGGCCGGAGCTGGCCGGATGCTCGGCTGTCGGTTCGGGGCCGGACAGTGACAGATGGACGCGGCTCCTTCCGCGCCCCTACGATCGCGGCATGCACACCTCCACGAAGGGACATGCCGCGTAGGCGTCCTTCCCAGCTGCGCGCGGAGGCGCAGTTGATCGCGCGAGCGACGACTCCGCTCCGAAGACCGAAGGTCGGTGGCGGCAGCCTGTCCGGGTCAGCCCGAGCGGCGGTGCTCCAGTACGAGCATCGGACAGGCCTGGTGCGCGGATCGCTCCTCGTCGCGTTGTCGGTCTGGACACGCGCCGATGCCGTGGTCGAACCGTCCGTGACCAGCTGCGGCATCTGGGAGTGCTGCGGCTTCCACAGGCCCCTCGCTGAGACACGCGACATCATCGAGTCCCTGATGCGTCAGTCATCGTCGGGCGCCGGGCGAGAGCTGCGGCGGCTCGTGCGCGACTCCGACGTTCGGATGGTCGGTGATCTCGACGGCTACTGGTGGCGGGACCCTCGCTTCTGGACGTGAGCGCGGCTGCGTGACGACGAGGCGGTCTCGGAACGACTCCTGGGCCCCTTGGCAATATGAGCCGCCGGACGGTGGGGTGCGCGAAGCGAGCGCAACGGGCGGAGCGCGGGGCTGCGCCCGGAGGCGGTCAGCCAGGCAAGACGGAGCGAAATCGGAGGGTGGCGTACGACGAAGGGCCCCACCGCCGCAGAACTCTGCGGGTGGGGCCCTTCGGGTGGCGGTAGCGGTGGGATTTGAACCCACGGTGGACTTTCACCCACACACGCTTTCGAGGCGTGCTCCTTAGGCCGCTCGGACACGCTACCTCGCCGGGATACCCGGCCCAGGAAGGATACCTGGTCACACCCCCGGACACCGAATCGGCCGGTCAGCCGCTCCTGCGCCGGGTCGCGCACGCCCCGCTCGACGCCCGCGCGAGACGGACCACCCGGCCCGCCCCGCGCCGTCGGGCAACACCCGCCGCCGGACCGCGCGCGTCGCGCACCCCGCCGGAGGCACGGGCGTCACTTCCCGGCGAGCGCCTCGGCGAACAGCGGGGTGACGTTGTCGATCGCGTAGATCACGGCCGTGGGCGTGCCGAGCGAGAAGGCGTTGGAGAGGTCCTTGTCGTCGAACACGACGTAGCGGCCGTCGGCGACGGACGGCACGGTCTGGAAGATGGGGAGCGCCTCGACGTCGGCGGCGGTGAAGCCGATGGGCTGGATGACGGTGAGGTCGGCGTCGAGCAGGTCGACGTTCTCGGTGCCGAGGGTGGCGGAGAACTCCTCGCCGGCGGCCTCGTCGATCTCGGGCTTGGTCTCGAACCCGAGGCCCTGCATGAACTCGCCGCGGCTGGAGGTCGAGACGTAGGCGCCGAAGCCCTCGGCCCAGTAGGACCCGATGACGGCGATCTTGCCCGCGAACTCGGGGTGCTCGTCGCGCGCGGCGGCGAACGCGTCGTCGACCTCGGCGAGCAGCTCGTCGCCGGCCTCGCTGCGCCCGAGGGCGGCGGCGATCATGCCGACCTGGTCCTCCATGGGCGTGAGGTAGGCCTCGCCGCCCTCGGGGATGGCGACGGTCGGGGCGATCTCGGAGAGCCGCTCGTACCGCTCGGGGTCGCCGGACGACTTCACGTCGAGGATGACGTCGGGGTCGAGCACGGCGATCTGCTCGTACGACGGCTCGAGGGTGCCGATGATCTCGGGCGACTCGTCGTACGCGTCGGCGAGCCACGGGCCGACGCCGTCGCCGCCGAACGCGAGCCAGTCGCTCGCGCCGACGGGCTGGACGCCGAGCGCGAGGGCGGTCTCGGCGTCGCCCCACCCGAGCGCGACGACGCGCTCCGGCTCCTCGGGGATCTCGACGTCGCCGAACGCCGTGGGGATGGTCACCGGGAAGGTGTCCGCGGCGCCGTCGGCGGTCGCGCTGCCGGACGGCGAAGCCTCGGCGTCGCCGTCGCCGGACGAGCACGCGGCGAGCGCGAGCACGGCGAGCGCGGACACGGCCGCGAGCGCGCGGCGGGGACGGGTGGTGCTGGTGCGGTGCATGGGACTCCTCAGTCCTCGAAGATCTGGCCGACGGGCTCGCGCTTCTCCGCCTGGAAGCGGTCCTCCGCGCGGCCGTAGGCCCAGTAGCCGGAGAGCGACAGGTCGGAGCGCGGCACGCCGCGCTCCGTGAAGACGCGGCGCAGGGCCTTCATGGCCCCGCGCTCGCCGTGCGCGAAGACGTGGACGCGGCCCTCCCGCCACGGGAGGTCGGCGACGGCGTCGGGCAGGAGCGTCGTCGTCCCGGCGGGCGCGTCGCCGCGCAGCACCCAGGTGACCTGGACGCCGTCGGGCGCCTCGAGCGGCAGGCGGTCGGCCTCGGTCCCGACCTCGAGCACGGCGTGCCCGACGGCGTCGCGCGGCATGGCCTCGAGCGCGGCGGCGATCGCGGGGAGCGCGGAGTCGTCGCCGGCGAGCAGGTGCCAGTCGGCGGCCGGGTCGGGCAGGTACCCGCCGCCGGGGCCGGAGAGGACGAGGCGGTCGCCGGGCTTCGCGCGCGCGGCCCACGGCCCGGCCAGGCCCTCGTCGCCGTGCACGACGAAGTCGATCGCGAGCCGCCGCGCCGCCTCGTCGACCCAGCGCACGGTGTACGTGCGGGTGACGGGCACGTCCTCGGGCGCGAGCGTGTCGCGCAGGGCCGCGACGTCGTAGGGCGGCTCGAGGCCGAGCTCGGGCTTGGCGAAGTAGATCTTGACGTACTTGTCGGTGTGCTCGTTCGTCGTGAACGCGGCGAACCCGTCGCCCCCGGCCACGACGCGCACGAGGTGCGGGGAGAGCCACGCGGTCTCGAGGACCTCGAGGACCGTCTGGGGGCGGGCGCGCCGCGGGGCGGGCGCGGTGGTGGTCGACATGACAACCTCTCGTCGGTGACTTAGGTGAGGCTAACATCACCGCCTGGGCGCGAGGTCGTGACGCCGGTCACCACCCTGCGGAGCAGGGCGAGTCGCGCGGTCGTGGGGCCCGAGGGAACTCATACACGCACCCTGTGCCCTCCACAGCGGCCGCACAGGCTCGACCGGCGGAATGAGGACGTCCTCGACCACGGCGCCCAGCGCCCCGGCACCCGGAGGCCTCGTGTCCCAGCCCGTCCTGTACCTCGTCGACCTCGTCGCGGTCACCGTCCTCGCGTTCGGCCTCTACTTCCCCCGGCACCGCCGCCGCGACCTCGTCGTCGCGTACCTCGGCGTCAACGTGGGGGTGCTCGCGGTCGCGGCGACGCTCGCGACGAGCAGCGTCGGCGCCGGTCTGGGGCTCGGGCTCTTCGGCGTCCTGTCGATCATCCGCCTCCGCTCGACCGAGCTCTCGCAGACCGAGGTCGCCTACTACTTCGCCGCCCTCGCGCTGGGCCTCCTCGGCGGCCTCGGCGCGGCCACCGGCTGGCTGTCCCTCGCCGGCATGGCGCTCGTCGTGGGGGTGATGGCCGTCGTCGACCACCCGCGCGTCCTGCGCCGCGCGCAGAGCCAGACCGTCGTCGTCGACCGCGCCCTCGCCGACCCGGCCGAGCTCACGCGCTACCTGGAGGAGCTGCTCGGCGCCGAGGTCCGCGGGGTGAGCGTGCAGCGGCTCGACCTCGTCAACGACACGACCTGGGTCGACGTCCGCTGGACCGCCCCACGGACGCCGCGCCGGGGCGCGCGCCCCGCCCGTCCCGCCGTCCTGCCCGACGCCGTCCCCCCGCCCGCGGCCGACGCCGCGCCGCTCCGCGTGGCCACCGCGGCCCCGGACGGTCTCCCCGCCCGGACGGGGGTGCGCGCATGAGCCCGCAGACCCTCCCGGCCGACGACCGCGTGCGCGCCGCCCTGCAGCCGCTCACCGGGGTGGATCTCGACGAGCTCGTCGGGACGGCCGCGTTGCTGACCCGGGTCGACCGCAAGTACGTCCTGCCGGTGGACGACGCGGTCGCCGTGCTCGACGCCCTCTCCCGCACGACCGCCGCGCGCGTCCTCGAGATCGACGGCGCGCGCAGCGCGGCCTACGAGTCGGTGTACTTCGACACGCCCGACCTCGCGTCGTTCCGCCTCACGGCGACGCGCCGCCGTCGGCGGTTCAAGGTCCGCACGCGCACCTACCTCGACTCCGGGACGAGCTTCCTCGAGGTCAAGACGCGCGCCGCGCGCGGCACGACGCTCAAGCAGCGCGTCGCCCACGACTGCCCGACGGCGCTCGACGGCGGGCAGGAGTTCGTCCACCGGACGCTCGCCGCCGAGGGCATCGACGGCGTGCCGGAGCACGCGCTCGCACCCGGCCTCGTGTCGCGGTACCGCCGCACGACGCTCCTGCTCCCCCGGCCCGACGGCGCCGCGCGCGCCACCGTCGACACCGGGCTCACGTGGGAGCTCGACCGGCCCGACGGCGCCCGCCCCCTCTCCTGGCCCGTCACCCACCTGGCGGTCGTCGAGACGAAGGGCGGCTCGACGCCGTCGGACCTCGACCGGCTGCTGTGGCGGCACGGCCACCGCCCCGAGCGGATCTCGAAGTACGGCACCGGGCTGGCGCTGCTGCGCCCCGACCTGCCCGACGGCCCCTGGCGGCGCGTGATCCGCCGCCACCTCACCCCCTCCCCAGGCGGCACGACGTCCGACCGGACTCCCGCCCACCACCTCGCCCGACAACCCGCCCGCACCCCCGGGCACGACGACAGGAGCCTGTGATGCGCATCCGACGACCCCTCACGTACCTCACCGCGGCCGCGGCGGCCGCCGTCCTCGCCGGCTGCTCGGTCCTGGGCAGCGACGCCGCCACGGACGACACGTCCGCGAGCGCGAGCACCACAACCTCGACCACCGCGTCCGACGCCGTCGCCGGCCTCACCCCGGACGAGGCGCGCGCCGACAACACCGAGGTGACGGTGGACGACGCCGACCTCGCGGTCGACGAGGCGTCGGCGACGACTGTCGCGCTCGACGGCGGCACCGCCACCGTGGACGGCGACGGCGTGACCGTCGACGGCGCGACCGTCACCGTGACCGCCCCCGGCACGTACGTGCTGAGCGGCACGCTGGAGGGCCAGGTCGTCGTCGACACCGCCGAGGGCGGGCTCGTCCAGCTCGTGCTCGACGACGCCGACATCACCTCCCCGACCAACGCCGCCGTCAACGTGCAGGACGCGGAGAAGGTCGCGGTGGTCCTCGCCGACGGCTCGACGAACAGCCTCACCGGCGCCGAGGAGCCCTCCGAGCTGGACGCCGACGGCGAGCCCGACGGCGCGCTGTTCTCGACGGCCGACCTCGTGATCGGCGGCGACGGCGCGCTCACCGTGACGTCGCACGCTAACGACGGCATCGTCTCGAAGGACGGCCTCGTCGTCGCGGGCGGCGACCTCACCGTCGACGCGGGCGACGACGGCCTGCGCGGCAAGGACTACCTCGTCGTCACGGGCGGGACGCTCGACGTCACCGCCGCGCAGGACGGGCTGAAGTCCACCGAGGACGGCGACGCGGCCCTCGGCTTCGTCGACGTGCGCGGCGGGGACGTCACCGTCACGTCGGGCGACGACGGCGTGCAGGCGGTGACGGACGTCGTCGTCTCCGGCGGCACGCTGACGGTCACCGCGGCCGGCGGTGCGGGCGCCGACGTGAGCGAGGACGCCTCCGCGAAGGGCCTCAAGGGCGACGTGGGCGTCGTGGTCGGCGACGACGCGACGGTCACCGTCGACGCCGCCGACGACGCGCTGCACTCGGACGGCGCCGTGTCCGTCTCGGGCGGGACCGTCGAGCTGTCGTCCGGCGACGACGGCGTGCACGCCGACGGCGACGTCACCGTCTCCGGCGGTGAACTCACCGTCGCGACGTCCGTCGAGGGCATCGAGGGCGCGACCCTCACGATCTCCGGTGGTGACGTCGACGTGACGGCGAGCGACGACGGCCTCAACGCGACGGTCGGGTCGACGACCGGCACCGGCGAGGGCGACACGGCATCAGGCGGCACGACAGCAGGCGACACGGCGGCGGGCGGCTCGGCGGCGGGCGGCTCGGTCGACGGCACCATGCCGGAGCCGCCGGACGGTGCACCGGGCGGGACGACGGGCGGCACCCCGCCGGAGATGCCGGCCGACGGCGAGATGCCCGAGCCCCCGCAGGGCGACGACCTGCCTGACGGTGTCGAGCCCCCCGACGGCACGGACCTGCCGCAGGGCCGCCCTGGCGGTGGGGCGGGCGGCATGGCGGGCGGCGGCATGGACGCCGACGACGGCTCGTCGCTGACGATCTCCGGCGGCACGCTCACGATCGACGCGGGCGGCGACGGGATCGACTCGAACGGGTCGCTCACGGTCACGGGCGGCGAGACGGTCGTCCAGGGCCCGACGAACGACGGCAACGGCGCGCTCGACGTGAACGGCACGTTCACCGTCTCCGGCGGCTCGCTCGTCGCGGCGGGCAGCGCGGGGATGGTCGTCGTACCGGCCACGGACTCCGAGCAGGGCTGGCTCGCCGCCGACGTCTCTGCGAGCGCCGGCGACACCGTCACCGTCACGGCGTCGGACGGCACCGTCGTCGCCGAGCTCACCGTCACCAAGGAGACGGCGAACGTCGTCGTCTCCTCCCCCGACGTGACGACCGGCGAGACCTACACGGTGACCACCCCGTCCGGCTCGGTGACCGCCGTCGCGGGCGACTGGACCGGCGGCGGCATGGGGGGCCGCCCCACCCGCCCGGGCACGCAGGACGGCACCACGGCCCAGAACGGCACCAGGGGCCAGCGCGAGACCACCGAGTCCTGACCGCGCGTCGTCCGGCGGGGATCCCAGCCCGAGCGCCCTGCCGAGGTAGAGCCCCGGTCCCGCGAGGTAGAGCCGTGGTTCCCCGACGTACAGCCGAAGTCCCGCGAAGTAGAGCCGAGGTCATCCGAGAGAGACCCGCGGTCGGGCACCGGCAGGAGCGCGCCAAGGATCGTCCCCACTCCGGTCCGTGCGGCCACCTGGTCGCGAGGAGCCCTTGCCGTGGTCGTGCCGCGTCCTCGCGTTGGAGCACCGTCGTGCCCGACGGCGGTCGGTCGCCCGCGGCGAGGGCGCCTCAGCCGGCCACCAGCAAGGCGGCACCACCATCCAGACCCGACCCGCGCCGTCGGGCACAAGACCACGGCTCTACCTCGCAGAACCACGGCTCTACCTCGCCGTACCTCGGGTCTACCTCGCGCGACCACGGCTCTACCTCGCCAGACCTCGAGTCCACCTCACGGGACCACGGCTCTACCTCGCCAGACCTCGAGTCCACCTCACGGGACCACGGCTCTACCTCGACCGAACCACGGCTCTACCTCGCGCGACCTCAGCTCTACCTCGCGGGGCCTCGGGTCTCCCTCGGGGTGACCAGGGCTACCTCGGCGGGCCGGGGTTCAGTCCCCGCTCTCGTCGTACCGTGGGAGACGTGCCCAGCGACCCGACCGCACCGTCCCCGACCGACCCGACCGAACCGACGACCGCCTCCCCCGCGCACGTGGCGACGTCGGCCGCCGACCTGCCGTCCGCCGTCCCGACCCTGTCGTCGCGGCTCGCGTGGCGGCCGAGCCAGCCGCCGGCGGGCGCGGAGCCGGCGCCGCGGACGGGGACGGTCGAGGACGCGGTGGAGCTGCTGCGCGGGCTGCGGGTCACGGCGCTCACGGGCGCGGGCGTGTCGACGGACTCGGGGATCCCGGACTACCGCGGCCCGGACTCGCCGCCGCGCAACCCGATGACGTACCAGCAGTTCGTGCAGGACGAGGCGTTCCGCCGCCACTACTGGGCGCGCAACCACGTCGGGTGGCAGCACGTGCACCGCACGCACCCGAACGCGGGCCACCGGGCGCTGGCGCGGCTCGAGGACGCGGGCGTGCTCGTCGGGCTCATCACGCAGAACGTGGACCTGCTGCACGAGGACGCGGGCAGCCGCAACGTCATCGACCTGCACGGCCGCTACGACCGGGTGATCTGCCTGCAGTGCGGGCGCGTCATCTCGCGCGAGCACCTGGCCGAGCGCCTGACCGCGCTCAACCCGGGGTTCCTGGAGAGCGTCGGCGACGTCGGCGACGTGGAGATCGCGCCGGACGCGGACGCCGTGATCGAGCAGACGTCGCACTTCCGGCCCGCACCGTGCGAGTTCTGCGGCGGGGTCCTCAAGCCGGAGATCGTGTACTTCGGGGAGAACGTGCCGCGCGAGCGGGTCGACCGCGCGTTCGCCATGGTCGACGAGGGCGACGCGCTCCTCGTCGCCGGGTCGTCGCTCACGGTGCTGAGCGGGCTGCGGTTCGTGCGGCACGCGGCGAAGGACGGCAAGCCGGTCGTCATCGTCAACCGCGGATGGACGCGCGGCGACCCGCTCGCGACGCTCAAGATCGAGGCCGGCACCACGGAGACCCTCACCGCCCTCGCCGAGGCGCTCGCGCGCTGAGGCGACCGACCCACGAGCGGTGGGGAGGAAGGACGGCGCCGGGTCGTGGCGGGCCTGGCGGGAGGCGCCGAGGGACGAGGCGCCGGATGGTAGACCCGGCGCCGTCCTTCCTCCCCTCCGCGACCACGACGACAGGGGGTGCGGTCAGCGCTGCGCGCCGAAGAAGTCGCGGAGCAGCCGTGCGCACTCGTCCTCGCGCACGCCGCCGACGACCTCGACGGCGTGGTTCGCGCGCTGGTCGCGCACGAGGTCCCACACCGAGCCGGTCGCACCGGCCTTCGGGTCCCACGCCCCGAGCACGAGCCGCTCGACGCGCGCCAGCACGAGCGCGCCCGCGCACATGACGCACGGCTCGAGCGTGACGACGAGCGTGCAGCCCTCGAGGCGCCACTCCCCCCACGTCGCGGCGGCCTGGCGCAGCGCGAGCACCTCGGCGTGCGCGGTCGGGTCGCCCGTCTCCTCGCGCCGGTTGCGCCCCACGCCGAGCAGCCGACCGTCCGGCCCGACGACGACCGCCCCCACGGGCACGTCGGCGCTCGCGAGCGCGTGGGTCGCCTCGTGCAGCGCGAGGCCCATCAGGGCGTCCCACGTCCGGCGGCGCCCCGCGACCGTGGCGGGCGGGAACGCACCCTCCGTGGCAGGGATCGCGAGCCCGCGCGGCACGCTGCCCGACGCCGTCCCCTCCTCCGGGTGCGCGAGGTCGCCCCGGTGGGCGGGGTCGCCCGAGCGGGCGGGGCCGCCCGGGTGGGCCGGCTCGCCGGGGTGGGCGACGTCGTCGGGCACGGGACCTCCGGTCGGTAGGAGCGGGCCGCACCAGGCTAGCGACCGCGCGCTCGCCCCGTGCGCGGATCGGTTACCGGCCGGTACGGCGGACGGCCCGCGGTCCGATACCGTTGTCACCATGCGCCTGCACGTCGCCGACCACCCGCTCGTGGCCCACAAGCTGACCGTCCTGCGGAACAAGGAGACGACGTCCTCGACGTTCCGGCTCCTCGTCGACGAGCTGGTCACCCTCCTCGCCTACGAGGCGACGCGGGACGTACGCGTCGAGCCGCACGAGATCGAGACGCCCGTGACCAGGACGGTCGGCGTCCGGCTCGCGGAGCCGCGCCCCCTCGTCGTGCCGATCCTGCGCGCGGGCCTCGGCATGCTCGAGGGCATGACGCGGCTCCTGCCCACGGCCGAGGTCGGGTTCCTCGGGATGCAGCGCGACGAGGAGACGCTCGAGGCGGTCACGTACGCGAACCGCCTCCCCGACGACCTCACGGGCCGGCACGTCTTCCTGCTCGACCCGATGCTCGCGACCGGCGGCACGCTCGTCGCGGCGATCGACTACGTCTTCGCGCGCGGGGCGCGCGACGTCACCGCCGTGTGCCTGCTCGCCGCGCCGGAGGGCATCCAGGTGC
The DNA here is from genome assembly GCF_900155925.1 of Cellulosimicrobium funkei. Taxonomy (NCBI): domain Bacteria; kingdom Bacillati; phylum Actinomycetota; class Actinomycetes; order Micrococcales; family Promicromonosporaceae; genus Cellulosimicrobium; species Cellulosimicrobium funkei. The sequence continues at coordinate 689,682 of NZ_FTMI01000002.1, read as the reverse complement.
TCGAGAAGGCGGTCGGCGAGCGCGTCGACGTCCAGCTCGTGGTCGCCGCGGTCGACGAGCGCCTCGACGAGAAGGCGTACATCGTGCCCGGGCTGGGCGACGCGGGCGACCGCCTGTACGGCGTCGTCTGACCCTCCCACCTGCACGAACACCCGCCGGGACGCCCCGGCGCCCGCTCGGCACGCCCGGAACGCGAGATCGCGGCGGTCCGCATGATGAGAACTTCCACGGCTCCTCTTGGCGTGCCGTGCGCTCCGCTGCCATGCTCGCTCCCGTGAGCACCTCGACCCGTCCCGTCAGCGCGCCGTCCGGCGTGCTCCCGGGCGCGGTCGTGTGCGTCTGTTGTCAGGCCTGAACCCTCTCCCGCACCTCGGTTCAGCCCTCGACCCCTGCCGACCCGCCGGACTCCCGGCGTCGCCGTCGGCCCGACGCACCCGGAGCCACCCATGACGCTCACCGCTACCCGCCCCGCCCGCCGCACGCCGTCGGCCCGCGTCCCCGCCGCCCGGGCGACGACGCCGCGCCCCACCGCCCCGCGGCCCGCCCCCGCGCCCCGCGCGGCGGCGCCCGAGCCCGCCGCCCCGCGGCGCAACCCCGGCTTCGTGCTCTACGTCGGCGTCGACGCCGCGCCGGGCGAGCAGCCGCAGGCGCAGCTCGTCGAGCTCGCCGAGGCCCTGGGCGAGCTCGCGCGCGACTGGCTGCCGAGCGCCGAGACGTACACGGCGCTCGCCCTCGCGGAGCCCACGACCGCGACGTCGTCGCCCGTCCAGGACATCGCCGCGTTCCGCGAGCGGCTCGCGACCCTCTCGCCCGTGCCGCGCGTCGTCATCGACCCCGCGGGGCGCACGGTCACCGTGGAGGGCCGCTCCGCGCGCCTGACCTTCCGCGAGCTCGAGCTGCTGTCGTACCTCGCGCGCACGGCGCACCGCGTCGTGACGCGCGCCGAGCTGCTGGAGACCGTGTGGGCCGACCACGAGGTCGCGAGCGGCAGCCGCACCATCGACGTCCACGTGCGACGCCTGCGCGAGAAGCTCGGGCTGGAGCACGTCATCACCACGGTCCGCGGGCTCGGCTACCGGTTCGACCCGCAGACCCCCGTCGTCCTCGGCGGCTCGGGGGACGCCGCCTGAGGACCGCGCTGCCGGGCCGCGGTCGACGTGGGGGTACGTGGGGGACCACGCGCCCGGCAGCGCAACCCCCTCCTGTGACGACCCTCGCACGCCGCCCGCTCGCCGGGCGCGGACGCGCGTGCGGCGATACGTTCGGCCCATGCGCACAGTCATCGCGGGAGGTCACGGCCAGGTGGGCCGTCGCCTGGCCCGGACGCTGGTGGAGCGCGGGGACGACGTCGTCGCCTTCGTGCGGTCCGCCGCGCAGATCACGGATCTCACGGAGCTCGGCGCGCACGTCGCGCTGGTCGACCTCGAGAAGGACGACGCCGTCGCGGTGTCCTTCGAGCTCGAGGGTGCGGACGCCGTCGTGTTCGCCGCGGGCGCCGGACCCGGCAGCGGGGCGCCGCGCAAGGACGCGGTCGACCGCGCGGGCGCGGCCCTCCTCGCCGACGCCGCCGAGCGCGCCGGGGTGGGGCGATACGTCCTCGTCTCGTCGCGCGGCGTCGAGGCGGCCCGTGCCGACGAGCGCCCCGACGGCGTCGACGACGTGTTCTGGGCCTACCTGCGGGCGAAGGCCGCTGCGGAGGACGACCTGCGCGCCCGCACGGACCTGCAGTGGACGATCGTCCGGCCCGGCCGTCTCACCGACGACCCGGGCGTCGGGCTCGTGGCCCTCGCCCCCGTGGGCGACGGCGACAAGCCGCGCGGCAAGCGGCGCAAGCCCGGCGCCGCCGTCGGCGAGCGGTCCGACGTGACGCGCGACGACGTCGCGCTCGTGCTCGCGGCGGTGCTCCACGAGCCCCGCTCGGCCGGACTCGTGCTCGACCTCGTGGGCGGCGACCGCCCCGTCGAGGACGCGCTCGCCGACGTCCTGCCCTGACCGCCCGGCCCGGCGACGGACGTCGGGTGCGTCAGCCCGCGCAGCGGGCCTCGCGCTGCCAGATCACCCCGAGCGGGTCACGGTCGGGCCGGATGAGGACGTTCGCGATCCGCGCCGTGTAGTTCCAGCCGCCGTAGGACACCTTGTCGCCGAAGCCGTACCACTCGTCGACCTCCCACGCGGCGTAGCACGCGGGCGCCGCGCTGAAGGGGTCGACCACGAGCTGCTCGGACCACGATCCCGCGTGCAGGACGTACTTCGCCCCGGACCCGGAGGCCTCGCCCAGCGCCACCGTGCGGCGCTCGCCGGCCGCGAGGTCCCACTGGCCCTTCGCCTGCCCGGTGACCCGGAAGGTCAGCGGGACGTTGGAGCCCGCGTTGTCGAGGAGCACGGACACCGTGCGGAACGAGTCACCACGCTTCGCGTCGTAGTACGGGTCACCGAGGACGAGGCTGCCGCCGGGCGCCACGACCGCGCAGTCGAGCGCGTCGAACCGGGCCGTCACCGTCTCCGCGAACGGGGTGCCGAGGACCGTGCGCGACAGCTCGAACGTCACCGCACCGGACCGCACCGCGAGGGCGCCCGCGGGCAGGTCGACGCTCGCGCTCGCACCCGGCGCGACCTCGCCGAGGTCGCGCGTGCCGAACGGGGTGCGGACGACGACGCGGGTCGGCTCGTCGGCGTCGTTCCGCAGACCGGTCGTGAGCACCACCCCGCCCCCGCCGGGCGCGCACTGCGTCGTCGCCGTGAGGGTCGCCGCCCAGTCGGGCACGTACGCCGCTCCCCGGTAGGTCGCCGCGAGGGTGGAGTCCTGGAAGCCCTTGCCGAGCACCCAGCGGTACTGGCGGAAGGTCACCTTCCCGGCCTTGACGTCGAGCTTCCCCGTGTCGATCGTGAACGTCGCCGTCTCCCCCGGTCTGATGCCGTTCACCGGGGCGGAGTCCCCGAGCGCGCCGCCGAGCATCCGGGCGTCGAGCGTCTCCGCCGTGTCGTTCGTGAGAGTGCCGACGAGCCGGATCGAGCCGTCCTGCCAGCGCGCCTCGACCGTCGCCGTGCGCGCCCACGACGGCGCGTAGGTCGTCGCTGCGTACGACGCGGTCACCGTGCTCCCCGCCAGGCCGGGGGCGTGAACCCGCTCGACCGCGAACGTGGCCGTCCCCGCCGGGACGTCCCGCACGCGGGTGTCGACGGCGAGCGTCTCGGTCGCGCCCGGAGCGACCTCCACGGGCGCGGCGCCGCCGTACGGCGTCGTCATCGTGACCCGCAGCGTCGTCGCCCGGTACGGGTTGTGGAACGTCCCGCGCACGACCGTCGAGCCGGCGCCCGCACCGTCCGGCACGACCCACGTGGCGGTCGCCGCCGCGGAGCCGTCCGCGACGGACCAGTCGAAGCAGTCGACGCCCGGGACCTCGTGGCTCGCGAGGGCCGCGCCGTCGGCGAGCACGTCGAGCGTCAGCGACGCTTCCCCGACACCGCCGGGCACGTCGACGACGGCGTCCCGGCCGCCGTCGACCGTGCGCGTCAGGTCGTCGCGACCGGCGACGGCGAACACCACGGGGACGGTCGAGCGCGTGTTGTCGTAGCGCAGCGCGACCGGGGCGGAGGACCGCTCGGTCGCCGGGTCGAGCACGCACGCCCCGACGGTCGGCGCGTCCACCGCGGGCGCGTGCCGCATGGCGTCGTACGCGGCGGTCACGACGTGCGACCTGCCCGAGCCGTCGAGCCGGGAGACGCGGAACGCGACCTCGCCCGCGGCGACCTGCCGGGATCCGGTGTCGAGGGTCAGCACGGCCTCCGCGCCGGGCGCGACGTCGACGGCGCGCGTCGTGCCGAGGTCTCCGCCGTCCAGGGCCACGCGCAGCGTCACCGCCGCGTGGTCGTTGCGGAAGGTCCCGCTCACCACGACGGAGCCGCCGCCCTCGGTGGGCGCCCACTCCGCCGCCGCCGTGCCCTCGACGCGCCAGTCGAAGCAGTCGACGCCGTCGACCACGTGCCGCGCGACGGTCTCCCCGTCCGCGACGACCGCGAACGTCGCGCCCTGCGCACCGACACCCCCGGGCACGACGACGTCACGCGTCTCGCCACCCGCGAGCGTCGCGGTGAGGTCGTCACGGCCGACGACCGAGAACGTCACCGGCACCGTTGATGCCGCGTTGTCCAGGTGCAGCGTCACCGGCACGGTCGACGTGTCCGTCTCCGGGTCGAACACGCACCGTGCGACCGTCGGCTCCGCGACCGTCGGCGCGATCGCCTGGCGGCCGAGCGCGAGCGCGAGATCGCTCGGCGGCCGCGAGACGACCGTCCCGCCACCCGGGCCGACGAGCAGCCTCTCCTGCGAGAGCAGGAGCATGCTCGCGGGCACCGCAGGCGCGTTGACGTCGACGACCAGCGAGGCGTTCTCCCCCACGCTCGCGCGCCCGGGGAGGTCGGCCGCGCGCCACGCGGGCGTGTCGGGCGCGACGAGGCCGACCGTGACAGGGGTCCCCGTCCCGTTCGTCAGGTCGGCGACGAACCGCACCGCGCCGCCCGCGTTCTCCGCGCGGACCTGGACGTCGTCGGCCCCGAGCCACGCGAGCGGCACCGCCGCGCTCAGGGTGCGGCTCGCCGTGACTGCCTGGTCGTCGGCTCCGGCCCGCACCTCGACGGGCACGTCCGCGGGGAGCACGCGGAGCGCGCCGTCGTCGCGCTGCTGGAACTCGGGCGTGAACCCGTCTTCGGCGCGCAGCTCGACGGTCAGCTCCACCGGGCGGCCCGCAGACGCGCCGCGCGCCGGAGCGGGCAGCACCGTGTCGCTCGCACACTCGAGCGCGGCGCCCCGCGTCGGGGTGGTGCAGGTCCAGTCGTCGTCGACAGGCCGGAGGGACAGCCCCTTCGGCAGCTCGGGCACGGTGAAGCGGACGCCCTGGGCATCACGGTCGCCGGTGTTGGCGGCCGTGAGCGTGAGCGTCGCGGACCCGGGGTTCGCCGCGAGCGTCACGCGCTCGTCGTCGAGCCGGACCTCCGCGCCGACGTACTTCAGCGGCGGCGGCGTGAGGTTGCGCTCCACCGTGCGCAGGCCCTCCGCCTTCACGCGCGCCGGGAACTCGTAGACGCCGCCGCCCCGGGCCGTGACCGTGACGACGAGGTCGCGCGCCTCGCCGGGCGCGAGCACGCCCACCGCGCACGCGAGCGTCCCGCCCGCAGCTGCAGGCCCGCACGGGAGCGCAGCCGTGCGCAGCACGGGCACGACCGACGCGCCGCGCGCGACGACCGACGACGTGACGGCCTCGACGCCGGCCGGCAGGTCGACCTCGACCGTGACGTTCTGCGCCGCCCTCCCGCCCGAGTTCGACACCGTCAGGCGCACGTCGGCGGGCTTGCGCGCCTCCATCTCGATGCCGGTCCCGAGCGCGACGTCGAGCGCGGCCGGAGCCGGCTCTGGCGGCGGGTCGACGGGCGTCGGCTCGCCGGTCCCCGGGTCGACGGGGGTCGAGCCGCCGGGAGCCGGGTCGGTGGGCGTCGAGCCGACCGGGCTCGTCCCGCCGGGTGCGCCCCCATCCGCAGACGGAGCCGTCGTCGCGTCGGGGGTGGCGGGGTCCGTCGGCGCCGGCGGGATGTTGGTGGGGGACGTCGGGTCCGTCGTGGGGTCGGGCGTCGGGGCGGTCGTGCCCGAGCTCGGCGAGGGCGACGGAGAGGGGGACGAGCCGGACGGCGTCGGGGACGACTGCGAGGTCGGTGACGGCGTGGGGTCGGGGGTGAAGGCTCCGAGCGCGCCCGCGACGCCCAGCCCGGCGACCGCGAGCACGCCCACGGTCACCGCCGCCGCGGCGATCGGCGCGGACGCGACCAGCGCGAGCAGGCCTCCGGCCCCGGCCGCGGCCAGGGCGCCGCCGCCCGCCGCCGCACCGCCGACGGCCGCCGCTCCGCCCACCGCAGCAGCCCCGGCACCCGCGCCCGCACCGGCCGCGCCTCCGGCGACGCTGCCCGCGGCGCCGACGGCTCCCGCCGCCGCGCCGGCCCCGCCGATCACGCCGGTCCCGGCGGCGCCCGCGCCGGCGCCGCCGCCGACGCCCGCGCCGGCCCCGGCCCCGGTCGCCGCACCGGACCCACCCGCCGCGCCGGACCCGCCGGCAGCACTTGAACCGCCCGCCGGGCCGGACCCACCGGCGCCCGATCCTCCGGCGCTCGACCCGCCGGCGCTCGACCCGCCCGCGCCGCCCGACCCACCGGCGCTCGAGCCGCTCGCCGTCCCGCTGCCCGACGCACCCTGGAGCGCGGCCGCGAGCCCGCCGGCGACCGCCGCGCCACCCGTGGTGGGCAGCGCCGTCCCGACGAGACCGAGCGCGCCCACGCCGAGCACGAGCGGGGCGATGACGGCGCGCATGCCGTGGGAGACGTCGCCCAGCTCGAGCACGAGCCCGCGGCAGTCGTCGCAGCCCTCGAGGTGCGACTCGACGCGCGCCGTCTCGCGCTTGGCGAGCCCCCCGCGCACGTACGACCCGAGGAGCGCGTTGACCGTGCGGCACTCCTCGGCGGGCACGGACGTGAGGTGCTGCTGGAGGTACGCCTGGCGCAGCCCCTCGCGGGCGCGGTACGCGAGCGCGGAGACGCCGTTCGCGGTGAGGCCCAGCAGCGGGGCGATCTCGGCCGGGGACAGGTTCTCGACCTCGGTGTACCAGAGCACGGCACGCCACCGCTCCGGCAGGTCCTGGTAGGCGCGCGTGACCGTCGAGCGCTCGAAGCCCTCGAGGGTCGGGTCCTCCGTCGAGGCCATCGGGCCGAACGCGGACTCGAACGTGCGCTCGTCGTCGGTCGGCTGCGTGCGTCGGGCCCCGCTGACGAGGTCGTACGACAGACGGCGCACGACCGTGAAGAGGTAGGCGCGGAACGTGACGTCCGGGCCGCCGCCGTTCTGCAGCACGGAGAGCGTGCGGGCGAACGCGTCGGACACGACGTCGTCGGCGTCGGCGCTCGACCGGACGTACTGGCGCGCGACCGTGCGCGCGGCGCTGGCGTGCCGCTCGTAGAGCACGCCGTAGGCGCTCGTGTCCCCTGCACGTACGGCGGTGATGAGCTCGGCGTCGCTGAACGCCTCGCTGTCCACCCGTTGTGCCTGCGTCATCGTCACCCGCCCCGGAGACCGCCCCGAACCGAGGCTACGGTGGCCATAGTAGACGCCCGTCCATCTCACGGGCAGAGGGTTCCCGCCACCGGAACGGGAACGGCGACGCTTTCAGGCTTTCGTCCCCTTTCACCCGGGACGTGAGGTCCTGGAAACTCCTCGCGGTTCCCGCGTCATGGACGGCTCGCCCGCACGTCTCATCTACATGGACCACCTCCAGGGGTACGCCGTGCCCGCGACCGACGCCGTGCGCGAGCGGTGGCGGCGCGCGAGCGCCGACAGCGTCTGGCTACGGCCGGGCGACTGGTACCACCCTGCCGTCGACGCGCTCGTCGAGGCGTTGTGCGAGGAGCGGGACGCGACGCCCGCCGCCGAGCGGCTCGGCCGCGTCCGCGCGGAGGCCGGGGTGGGGATCGGCGAGGCCATCGACGACGTCGTCTGCCTGTACCGCGCCCACGACCGCGAGCCGGTCGTCGACCTGGTCCGCGGCGTGGCGGTCGGCTGGTCCGAGGGGTACGAGGCCAGCCCCGTGGCACCGGAGGTCCTGGACCCGGAGTCCGGCCTCGCGACGACCCAGTACCTGGTGCACCGGCTCCGCGAGACGTACGGCGCGGCCGAGCGCGCGGGCGTGGACGCGACCCAGACCCACGGGCTGCTCATCGTCGACGTCGCGCTCGACGACCTCACGGGGTGGCAGCGGTTCGCGCGCTCGGCGGCGATGGGCCGCGCGCTCACCCACACGTTCGGCGAGGGCCACCCCATGGCCTCGATCGGCAACGGGCTCTTCGTCGTGCTCGGCGAGCGGGACGCGGACGACGCCATGGTGCGCACCGTGCTCCGCCACAACATCGAGCGCACCGGTCTCGCGCTGGGCGTCACGGCCATCCTGCGCAGGCCGCCGCGCGTGTGGCTCGAACCGCTCCCCCGCACCCACACGGCGGCGGTCCAGCTCCTCGACACGCTCCAGCGCTGACACAGCGACGCCCCGTCCCACGCGGGCGAGCACGTGGTCCGGGGCGTCCGGGGGCGTCTGCGGCCGGCGGGTGACCGACCGCCCGCGAGCGAGGCGGCGACCGCGCGTCAGCGCGGCGTGAAGGTGAGGCAGTCGGCGCGGTCCTCGCCGGACGCGCCCGCCCCGACGCGGATCGACGGTGCGGAGCACTCGAGCGAGGCGTTGTGGACGCACTCCGTGCGCTGGCAGGCCCCGACGTGCGCGAGCACCTTCTCCAGCCCGCCCTTCGTGCCCAGCGGGATGAACGTGGCGCACTCGGCGTCGCCCGTGTGACCGGCGATCGTCACGGCGCCCGCGTGGCACCCGTGGTCGTGGTTGTAGCCGCAGCCGTCGATGGAACACTCGACGACCTGGGGCATCTCCGTGAGGCTGCTCATCGCGATCTCCTGTCTCCGAGGACCCGCCGTGGGTCGGTCTCCGCGTTCCACGGTATTCCCGGAATTCCTCGGTGTATAGCAAGGAAGGCCTTGCTAAGAAATGCAGGAATGCGCCGCAATTAGCGCACGGCATTCTTGCGGAAATGCCGCGCCGCAGGTCAGTTGTCGGTGCCGTCGGCCCGGGGCCGCCAGATGACGAGCGCGCGCGCCTCGCCGTGCTCGACGAGCGTCTCGCGCAGGGCCTCCTCGACCCCGCGCCGCACGCTGCGCCCACGCGGCACGACGACGACGTCGCCGCTCGCCGCGGCGGCGAACACGCGGCCGCCCGGCTCGACGCGCGCCGAGAGCGCCTCGATGCGCCGCTCGAGCCGCTCGACCTGGGACTCGAGGGCGAGGATCCGCTGGATGCCCGCGAGGTTGATGCCCTCGTCGTGGCTGAGGCGCTGCACCTCGAGCAGCTTCGCGACGTCGCGCAGCGAGTACCGCCGCCCCCGGCCCGCGGTGCGGCGCGGCACCACGAGGCCGAGGCGGTCGTACTGGCGCAGCGTCTGCGGGTGCATGCCCGCGAGCGCGGCGGCCTGCGAGATGACGAGGACGGGCGCGTCCTGGTCGACGTCGCTCGCGGGAGCGCGCCCGACGCCCCCCGCGTCCCCACCGATCGAGAGATGATGAGTTTCCTGCTGGGGCATCATGGTCGCCCCCTCACTCCGCGGCCTGGCGGACCAGGTCGGCGCGCACGTCCTGGCCGGCGGTCTCGGCGGCGAACGTCTCGACGGCCTCGCGCGCGGCCTTCGAGAGCTTCTGCGGCACGGCGACCTGGACCGTGACGAGCAGGTCGCCGGTCGACTTCGCGGTCTTCACGCCGCGGCCGCGAACGCGCAGCGTGCGCCCCGAGGGCGTGCCGGCCGGCACCTTGACCTTGACGGTCGAGCCGTCGAGCGTCGGCACGGCGATGGTGGCGCCGAGCGCGGCCTCGGGGAACGTCACCGGGACCGTGATCCGCAGGTTGTTCCCGTCGAGCGAGAACACCGGGTGCGGGGTGACGTGCACGGTGACGACGAGGTCGCCGTCGGGCCCGCCGGCCGTGCCGGGGCGGCCCTTGCCGCGCAGCCGGATCTTCTGGCCGTCGCGGACGCCCGGCGGGATGCGCGTCGTGACCGTGCGGCCGTCGACGGTGAACGTCACGGTAGACCCCTCGACCGCCTGCCGGAACGGCAGGGTCGTGGCCGCCGCGAGGTCGGCGCCCGCGCGGGGCCGGGGGCCGCCGAACTGCTGGCCCGCCCCGCCGCCGAACATCGAGCCGAGGATGTCCTCGAACCCGCCCGCGCCCTGGCCGCCGGTCGAGTAGCGGACCCGGGTCCCGCCCGGACCCCCGCCGCCGAACATGCCGCCGAAGACGTCCTCGAAGCCCGCTCCCCCGGCACCGCCGGGGCCCGCGGAGAAGCGCGCGCCCCCGCCCGCCATCGCCCGGATCGCGTCGTACTGCTCGCGCTCCTTGGGGTCCGACAGCACGGCGTACGCCTCGCCGATCTCCTTGAACTTGGCCTCGGCGCTCGCGTCACCCTGGTTCTGGTCGGGGTGGTACTTGCGGGCGAGCTTGCGGTAGGCCTTCTTGATCGCGGCGTCGTCGGCGTCCTTGGGGACGCCGAGCGCGGCGTAGAAGTCCTTCTCCATCCAGTCCTGTCCGGTCACGGCGCCTCCCTCCTGTCGGTGGTCGTGGTCCTGGTCCTTCGTTCCGTGGCTGCTGCCGGTGGTCTGCTGGTGGTGATCCTCGCGTGCCCGACGGCGGAGCGCACCTCCGCGCGGGAGGTGCACCCGCGCCGTCGGGCACGAGGAAGGGGTGGCTACTGCGGGCCGACGACCGAGACGCGCGCGGCGCGCACGACCCGCTCCCCGATCCGGTAGCCCGGCTCGATGACGAGGTTCACCGTGGTGGCGGTGGCCTCGGGGTCGGGCTGGTGCATGAGCGCCTCGTGGACGGTGGGGTCGAACTCGTCCCCGACCGCGCCGTAGCGCTCGATCCCGAACTTCTCGAGCGACGCGTCGAGCTTGTCGGCGATGGCCGCGAACGGCCCCGTCAGCTCGCCGTGCTGCCGCGCGCGGTCGATGTCGTCGAGGACCGGCAGGAGCGCGGTGAGCACGTCCTCGATCCCCTTCGTGCGCGCGGCCTCCTGGTCGCGCAGCGACCGGTTGCGGTAGTTCGTGAAGCTGGCCCGCTCGCGCTGGAGCGCGTCGAGGTGCTCCGCGGCCTCGGCCTTCGCCGCGAGGACCGCGGCGTCGACCCCGGCCTCGTCGGACGGCTCGAAGTCGAGGCCCGCGAGCGGGTCCGTCTCCGCGTCGTCGCCCGCGGAGCCGCCGGCCTCGCCCTCGGGGCGGGGCCGACCGCTCTCCGGGTCGACCTTGCGCTTGTCCGTGAACTGGAAGGGCTTGTCGTCGGAGCCCTGGCCGGGCTCGCGCCCGGCCTGCTCCTCGGGGCCCTGCGGGTCGGTCGGTCCGTCGGCCGTCACTTGCGCTCGTCCTCCTCGTCCACGATCTCGGCGTCGACGACGTCCTCGTCCGGGGCGGACGTCGCGCCCGCCGCGGCGGTGGCGTCGTCCTGCGCGGCGCCGGGGTTGCCGGCGGCCTGCTCCTGCTCGGCCGAGGCGTAGAGCGCCTGGCCGATCTTCTGCGAGGACGCGACGAGCTTCTCGTGCGCGGTCTTCACGGCGTCGGCGTCCTCGCCCTCGAGCGCGGACTTGACCGACGCGATGTCGGCCTCGACCTCGGTGACGACGTCGGCCGGGAGCTTCTCCTTGTTCTCGGAGACGAGCTTCTCGGTCGAGTAGACGAACGCCTCGGCCTGGTTGCGGGTCTCCGCGTCCTCGCGACGCTTCTTGTCCTCGGCCGCGTGCTCCTCGGCCTCCTTGACCATGCGGTCGATGTCCTCCTTGGGCAGCGCCGAGCCACCCGTGATGGTCATCTTCTGCTCCTTGCCGGTGCCGCGGTCCTTCGCGCCGACGTGGACGATGCCGTTCGCGTCGATGTCGAAGGTGACCTCGATCTGCGGCACGCCGCGCGGGGCCGGCGCGATGCCGGTCAGCTCGAACGTGCCGAGCGGCTTGTTGTCGCGCGCGAACTCGCGCTCGCCCTGGAACACCTGGATGAGCACCGACGGCTGGTTGTCCTCGGCCGTCGAGAAGATCTCGCTGCGCTTGGTCGGGATGGCCGTGTTCCGCTCGATGAGCTTGGTCATCACACCGCCCTTGGTCTCGATGCCGAGGGACAGCGGGGTCACGTCGATGAGCAGGACGTCCTTGCGGTCACCGGAGATGACGCCGGCCTGCAGGGCCGCGCCGACGGCGACGACCTCGTCCGGGTTGACGCCCTTGTTCGGCTCCTTGCCGCCCGTGAGCTCCTTGACGACGTCGGTCACGGCCGGCATGCGGGTGGAGCCACCCACGAGCACGACGTGGTCGATGTCGGAGACGGAGACGCCCGCGTCGGAGATGACCTTGTGGAACGGGGCCTTCGTCCGGTCGAGGAGGTCCTGCGTCATCTGCTGGAACTGGGCGCGCGTGAGCTTCTCGTCCAGGTGGATCGGGCCGTTCTCGCTCATCGAGAGGTACTGCATCGAGATGGTGGTGCTCGTCGCGGACGAGAGCTCCTTCTTCGCCTGCTCGGCGGCCTCGCGCAGACGCTGGAGCGCGATCTTGTCCTTCGACAGGTCGACGCCCGAGCTGTTCTTCACCTGCTTGATGAGGTGCTCGACGATGCGGTTGTCCCAGTCGTCGCCACCGAGGCGGTTGTCGCCCGAGGTCGCGCGGACCTGGATCGTGGAGAAGTCGTCCTCGTCCTTGCCGACCTCGAGGAGCGAGACGTCGAACGTGCCGCCGCCCAGGTCGAAGACGAGGATGAGCTCGTCCTCCTTGCCCTTCTCCAGGCCGTAGGCGAGCGCGGCCGCGGTGGGCTCGTTGACGATGCGGGTCACGTTGAGGCCCGCGATCTGCCCGGCGTCCTTGGTCGCCTGGCGCTCGGCGTCGTTGAAGTACGCCGGGACGGTGACGACCGCGTCCGTGACGGGCTCGCCCAGGTACTCCTCGGCGTCGCGCTTGAGCTTGCCCAGGATGCGCGCGGAGATCTCCTGCGCGGTGTACTTCTTGTCGTCGATCTCCACCGACCAGTCGGTGCCCATGTGGCGCTTCACCGAGCTGATGGTGCGGTCGACGTTCGTGACCGCCTGGCGCTTGGCGACCTCGCCGACGAGGACCTCGCCGGTCTTGGAGAAGGCGACCACCGACGGCGTCGTGCGCGACCCCTCGGCGTTCGCGATGACCGTGGGCTCTCCGCCCTCGAGGACGGCGACCACCGAGTTGGTGGTGCCGAGGTCGATCCCGACTGCTCGTGCCATGTGTGTGCCTCCGTCGTTCTGGGTGCCCGACGGCGCTGCTGCGCCTCGGCACACCGGGTTGAGTCTGCTTCACTCAAGGTAGATCCGTGGTCGGTGCTCGCGCAACCTCACCCGGCTCAACTTGAGTCCATCAGGCTCAACCTTCACGCGACCCGCACTATTCCCCGCTCGCGGCCGCCCGGGACCGCGCCTGCTGGCGCGCGCGCTGCTCCGCGTAGCCCTCCTGCCAGTCGGCGGCGAGGGCCATGTCGCGGCGGCGGACCTCGTCGACCGCCAGCTCGACGGGGAAGCCCCAGGTGTCGGCGAGCACGAACAGGTGGTCGCCCGTGACGGTCGTGCCCCGGAGCCTGTCGAGCTCTCGGAGCCCTCGGTGCACCGTGCGCCGGAAACGCGACTCCTCGTCCCGCAGCACGCCGCTCAGCTCCTCGTGCTGCTCGACCAGGTTCGGGTAGGCGTCGCGGTACGACTCGGCCACGACGGCGACGAGGGCGTCGACGAACCGGTCCTCCAGCCCGAGCCGGAGCGCGTGCACCACGGCCCGGCGCACGAGCCGCCGCAGCACGTACCCGTGCGCCTTGTTGCTCGGCCGCACGCCGTCGGCGGCGAGGAACGTCGCGGCGCGCACGTGGTCCGCGATCACACGGAACGGGCGCGGGTCGTCCTCGTAGGTGCGACCGCTCAGGTCCTCGAGCCGGTCGACCAGGGGGCGCAGCAGGCTCACGTCGAACACGTCGGGGGTCGCCGTCGCGGCGGCGGCGATGCGCTCCAGCCCGCCCCCGAAGTCGATGCTCGGCTCGTCGAGGAGGACGAAGCCCTCGCTCGTGCGGCGGTAGCGCATGAACACCTGGTTGCCGATCTCGACGAACCGTCCTCCCTCGCTCGCCGGATGGGGCTCCCCGGTCGACGGGTCGTGGAGCTCCGGTCCGAGGTCGTAGAAGACCTCCGAGTCCGGCCCGCAGGGGTCGCCCACGGGCGTGCCCTCCAGGCCGCCTCCCCGGCTCCACCAGTTCTCCTCGGCGTCGTAGAGGAAGACCCGGCCGCCGCGCATGCCGTCGCGGTCGCCGTCCGCGCGGGACCCCACGTCCACGACCGGCGCCTCGATGCCGTGCTCGGCGAACACCGTGACCCAGGCCTGGACCGCCGCGTCGTCCCGGGGGATCCCGTGCTCCGCCGAGCCGCGGAAGCACGTGACGTAGAGGCGCGCGAGGTCGACGCCGACGAGCGCGAGGAAGTCGACGAACCACCGGACCTGCCGCTCGACGTCGGCCGACCCGAGGCTCCAGTTGCCCAGCATCTCGAAGAAGGTCGTGTGCCGTCGGTCGCCGACCTCGTCGATGTCCTGCGACCGCAGGCACGGCTGCGAGTCGACCAGGAGCCGCCCGGCGGCGTGCGGGCGCACGCCGAGCAGGTAGGGCATCAGCGGCTGCATGCCCGCGCCCGTGAACAGGGTCGTCGGGTCTTCGCGCAGGACGAGGGGCGCTCGCTCGATCACGGCGTGCCCCCGGGCGGCGAAGAAGGCGAGGTAGGCCGAGCGGATCTCCTGGGCGTCCATCCGTCGACCCTAGGGACCGGCACCACCGACTTCCAGGGCAATCCCGCGGCGCCGGGCGAGGACGACCGCGCCCCGCCGCGCTGGGACGCGGCGGGGCGGGTGCGGGGCAGGTGCGGGGCGGGGCGGGGCGACGGGAGCCGCGCCGCCCCTCGCTCAGATGAGCTCGACGCCGTCGGCCTGCGGCCCGCGGTCGCTCTGCCGGATCTTGAACCGGACCCGGTCGCCCTCCTCGAGCTCCTCCCCGCCGCGCACGACGGACACGTGCACGAACAGGTCCTCGCCGCCGGCGTCGGGCGTGATGAAGCCGAAGCCGCGGTCGGCGTCGTACCGCGCGACCGTGCCCTCGCCGCCGCGCACGCGACCACCGGACGCCGGACGACCGCGGTCCGAGCCCGGACGGCCGCGGTCCGAGCCCGGTCGGCCGCGGTCCGGAACCGGGCGCCCGGAGCCACCCACGAGCTGCACGTTCCGGGCGTTCGGCCCCTTGTCGCCCTCGACGACGTCGTAGGTCACGCGCGCACCCTCGGCGAGCTCGGTGAGCCCGCGGCCCAGGGCGCTGACGTGCACGAAGACGTCGTCGCCGCCGCCGTCGGGAGCGACGAAGCCGAAGCCCTTGACGTCGTCGTACCAGGACACGGTGCCGTCAGCGCCGTCCGCCGCGGGCTGCGCGGCCTGCGCGCCGAGCGGCAGCAGGTGGTCCGCCTGCGGACCCTTCTCGCCCTCGACGACGAGGAACGCCACGCGCTGCCCCTCCGTGACGACGCCGCCCCCGACGATGGCCGAGCTGTGCAGGAAGATCTCGTCGCTGCGCCCGTCGGGCGTGACGAAGCCGTAGCCCTTGGCCGGCTCGTACCAGACGACGGTGCCGAGCACGCCCAGGGGCGCGTCGGCAGCGCGGTCGCCCGTCACGCGGACGCGCCGCGCCTGCGGGCCGCGGTCGCCGGTGCCCATCTCGAACTCGACGACCTGCCCCTCGCGGAGCTGCTTCGGGCCGTCGTCACCGACGATCTCGGACGCGTGCACGAACAGGTCCTCGGCCTCGTTCCCGAGGTCGATGAAGCCGAACCCTCGGTCGGCGTCGAACCATCGGACTGTTCCCTGGGGCACCTAGGACTCCTTGCATCGACAGACAGTGCTGCTCCTAGTGTCCCCGACGACGCCGCGCCCCGGCGCCGCGGGACCGCTCGGCAGACGTCAGCGGCCGGTGCCCGACGCGCCGCCGCCCGGCTCCGTGCCCGGGTCGTCGACGTCGTCGCCGCTCCAGCTCCGCTCGTCGCCGGGGTCGACGTCGGTGGGGACCTCGGGGTCCTTCGGCAGCGAGTCGTTGGCGAGCGCGGGGAACGCGCCCGCGGTGCCGATGTCCGGCTCGCCGCGGACCGGTTCCTGCTCGTCCCGCCGGTCCTGCTCGTCGCCGGTGCCCCGGCGGTCCTGCGGCTGCGACGCGGTCATGAGCGGGCCCTCCTGGTCTCCGGCCCGGCCGCCTGGTCGACCGGGCGCACTCCCTCGACCGTACGTCGCCCCGCCGGGCTCACCACCCGGGCCGCGGGCTACGGCGCCGCGGCGGGGACGGCGGGCTTCCCCTCGTCCGCCGGGTCGTCCGTCCCGTCGACCACCGAGTCCTGCCCGACCACCGAGTCCTGCTCGAGCGCCGAGTCCTGCTCGACCGCCGGGTCCGCGTCCGGCGCGGCGGGCGCGGCGGAGGCCGCCGCACGACGGCGGCGCACCACGAGCACGACCGCACCGGCGAGCGCCGCGACGACGAGCAGCACGGCACCGATCCCGACCCACGGCGCGACGGCGGCGCGCGACGACGCGTCGTCGGCCGCGGCGTCGGCCTCGTCGAGGCGGCCGGCGTCGAGCGCGGCGCGTGCCTCGGCGGTCGAGCCGTCGACGTCCAGCAGGAGGCGGCCGAGGTCGGCGAACGGCCCGCCGCCGGTGCTCGCGGCGACGGCGTCGCCGACCGTCCCGACGACCTCGACCGTGCGCGGCAGCACGGTCGCGAGCGCGGCGTACTCCTCGGCGGTGCGGGCGCTCTCGTACTGCGTGCGCACGGCGGCCGGGTCGGGCAGGCCTGCGTCGTCGGCGGCCTGCTGGACCTGGCCGGCGGCCGCGGCGGCGTCGGGCCCGATCGCCTCCCGGGCCGCGTCGGCGTCCGCGAACGCCCAGTCCGTCATCGCGGTGCGCAGCCCCGCGGGCGGCAGCCACGCGCCGTCGGCCGCGTCGAGGGCGACGTAGGCCTCCCTGGCCGGGCCCCGCGCGTCGAGCAGGGCGGTCTCGTCGGCGTCGGCGACCCACGCGCGGTAGGCCGCCTGGGCGTCGGCGACCTCGCCGCGCACCTCGACGAGGTCGAGGAAGCGTCGGCCGTCGGTCAGGCCCGGACGGCCCGGCTCGCCGGGGGCGTCGTAGGCGCTCTCCCCCGCGTACGCGGCGGCGACGAGCGACCCGAGCGTCTCGTCGTCGAGCCCGCCGACGAGCGCGGAGACGGCCGTCCACGCGGCGGCGTACGCGTACTCCTCGGTGGCGTCGGCGCCGTCCTGCACGTCGACGTCCGCCCAGGCGACGAGCGGGAGCGCCTCGGCCGCGTCGCGCGCGGGGGCCGGGAACGTCTCGGTCGGGCCGCCCGTCTGCGCCGCGACGCGCTCCCCCACGACCTCGGCCAGGCCCTCGGACACCCACCGGTCCGCGAACCGGTCCCCGGCGAGCCACGCGTGCGAGAGCTCGTGGAAGAGCAGCCCGGCGTCGAGGTCCTCGGGGATGACGATCTCGCCGGAGCCGCGGTCGAACCACGCGTACCCCAGCACCTCGGGCGACACGTCCTCGCGGATGCGCTCGAGGTTCCCCGGCCACGGCATCCCGACGACGCGCTCGAGCGTGGGCAGCCCGGCGGCGACCTGCTCCGCGACGAAGGCGCTCCACTCGGCGTCGCCCGGGAAGCTCTCGAGCACGAGCTCCGTCCCCGCCGCGTCGACCGTCGTCGTGTCGACCTGCGCCGGGTCCCGGAGCGAGACGAACGACCACGTGCCGAGGTCGTCGGTGCTCTCCGTCGCGCGGTGCGTCCGGGTCGTGCCCTCGAGGACCGGGGTGAACCCGTCCCACGTGCTGTCGAAGTCCATCGACGTCGGGGTGACGATCTCGACGGTGACCTGCCCCGGGTCGCCGGCCGCGCTGACGGCGAACGTCGCGTACCCGGGCCCGACGCGCGTGTACCCCTCCGAGCGGATCGGCTCGCCCGGGATCGTGTAGGCCCACTCCACGGTCCGCTCGCGCCCGTAGTTGAGGGGCGAGAACGAGACCCGCGCGGCGCTCGTGGCCGGGTCCTCCGTCGGCTCCAGCGTGACGGGGAGGGTGGCGCCGCCGCTCGTCGCTGTGACGTCCGTCGCGCCCGCCGGCACGGGGATGCCGTAGGCGTCCCAGTAGTAGAAGTACTGGCCGCTGTCGGGCTGCTCGTTGCGCAGCGTCGTCGTCACCCGGACCCGGACCGGGCCGGTGCCGTCCACCTCGTAGCGGACGTGCGACGTCTCCGACAGCCCGTCGTCCGGGTCCGCGCTCGCGACCCCCGGCGCCCCCACCACGACCGCGCCCGCGAGCACCCCCACGAGCACCGCGCGCGACGCCGTCCGCCCCGCGCGCCGCCCGTCGCCGGACCCTCCTGAGACCACCCCTGCACCGCCGTCCTCGCCGAAGCGCACAGCCCGTCGCCCCCCGCTCGTCGGGACCGGTCGACGACGACCGGAACGGGACACCGGCGGGAACTGTACCGGCTCCCGGGGACGCTCCGGACCACGCCCGGGGCCGGTGGCGGGGCCGCCGTCGGACACCTCGTGGACACCTGGTGCTGGCACGCTGTGCGGGTGACCACCGCACCCGGCCAGCCGTCGCTCGCCCGCCGCCTCGGCACGACGGACGCCGTCGTCGTCGGGCTCGCGTCCATGGTCGGCGCGGGCGTGTTCTCGGCGTTCGCGCCGGCAGCGGCTGCGGCGGGGACGGGACTGCTCGTCGGCCTCGCCCTGGCCGCCGTCGTCGCGTACGCGAACGCGACGTCGTCGGCCCAGCTCGCCGCGCAGCACCCGACGTCCGGCGGCACGTACGTGTACGGGCGCGAGCACCTGGGCCCGTGGTGGGGCTACGTCGCGGGGTGGGGCTTCGTCGTCGGGAAGACGGCGAGCTGCGCCGCCATGGCGCTCGTCCTCGCCGCGTACGCCGCACCGCCCGGGTGGGAGCGTCCCGTCGCCGCCGCGGCGGTCGTCGTGCTCACCGCGGTCGGCTACCGCGGCGTGACGCGCACGGCCCGCCTCGCGCGCGGGATCGTCGCGGTCGCGCTGCTCGCGATCGCGACGGCGGTCGTCGCGAGCCTCGCGGGGACGACGCCGCGATGGTCCGTCGTCCTCGACGCCGACGGCGCGCACGGCGGCTGGTACGGCGTCCTCCAGGCCGCCGGGCTGCTGTTCTTCGCGTTCGCCGGGTACGCGCGCGTCGCGACGCTCGGCGAGGAGGTACGCGACCCGCGCCGCACCATCCCGCGCGCGGTCCTCGTGTCGCTCGGGACGGTCGTCGTGCTCTACGCCGTCGTGGCGGTCACGCTCCTCGCCGTGCTCGGGCCCGCGCGGCTCGCCGCGTCCGCCGCGCCGCTCGCCGACGCCGTCGCGGCCGGGCCGTGGGCGTGGGCGGGACCGGTCGTGAGCGTCGGCGCGGTCGCCGCGAGCGCCGGCGCGCTCCTCGCCCTCCTGGCCGGGGTGAGCCGCACGGGGCTCGCGATGGCCCGCACCGGCGACCTGCCGGGCTGGTTCGCCGCGGTGCACCCCGTGCACCGGGTGCCGCACCGCGCGGAGCTCGCGGTCGGGGCGGCGGTCGTGCTGCTCGTGCTCACGACGGACCTGCGCGGCGCGATCGGGTTCTCGTCGTTCGGGGTGCTCGTCTACTACCTCGTCGCGAACCTCTCCGCGCTGCGCCAGACCGCGCCGCACCGCCTCTACCCGCGCGTCCTCCCGGTGCTCGGCGCGCTCGGGTGCGTCGCGCTCGTCGTCACGCTGCCCGTCCCGAGCGTGGTCGCGGGGGTCGTCGTGCTCGCGGTCGGCGTCGCGCTGCGGGCCGTGCGCGTCCGGTCGTAGCCGCCGTCCCGCTCCGCCCGGCGCACGGCTGCAAGACCCGCGAGCCCCGGGACACGAGCGAGGTATGAGCGGACACCGGACCGTGCGTGCGTCCGCGGCGACGATCGCCGCCCTCCTGGCGGTCAGTCTCGCCGCGGGCTGCGGCGCCCCCGACGGCACGACTCCCGGGGCGCCGGGCGCGTCCGGCGCGGACCCCGTCGGGCTGGTCGGGATGTGGCGGGTCTCGGGGGCCGACGGCGAGGGCCCCGACACGTGGCTGCGGCTCGACGCCGGGCAGTACATGCTGTGGGGCGACTGCGGCGCGTACGTCAAGGGCGGCTGGGAGGCGGCGGGCCGGGCCTTCGTCGCCTCGGACCCGTACGCCGCCGCGGCGGCGTGCGGCGCGGCGGGGATCCCCGAGGTCCCGTGGCTGCGCACGGTGGTCGCCTACGAGCCCGACGGCGAGGGCTGGCGCCTGCTCGACGCGGACGGCGACGTCGTCGCCGGGCTGCAGGTCGACGGCGCCCCGGCCCCGATCCCCGACGCCGCGGAGCACTTCGCGCGGGCCCCCGAGGTGACCGACGACGTGCGGGCGGCGTTCGACCCGCCCGCGCCGCTGCCGGGCGGCCTCGCGCCCGCGGAGGTGCGGGACGTCGTCGGGCGGTGGGAGCCGGCCGCGCGCTCCTCCACCGACCCGCACGTCGTCTTCCGCGAGGACGGGACGTGGTCCGGCTCCGACGGGTGCAACGGCGGCGGGGGTGCGTGGGCTCTGGACGACGGCGGTCGGCTGCTCGCGACCACGGGCCTCCAGACCCTGATGTGGTGCGAGGGAGAGAGCGTCCCCGGCTACGTCGCCTCGGCAGCCCGTGCCGGCCTGGACGGCGGTCGGCTGGTGCTCGTCGGCCCGGACGGCACGGAGATCGCTCGCCTCGTCCGGGGATGACGCCGCTCCGCCGCGCGATCGACCCGAGCGGCGGGATCGGCCCTCGAGCCGACCCGACGGCGGGCAGGTCGCCCTCGGCCTCAGGACTCGGGCTCGGGCTCCGGGGGCGCGCCCGTGGCGTCGTCGGACTCGACGACGCGTGACGACTCGCCCTCCTCGCCCGCGGGCGGCAGGCCGCGCTCGTCGGGCGCGTAGTAGCGGCCGGTGTAGCGGGGGCGCAGGAAGTTCTCGGTCGTGAGCACGGCGTCGACCTCGTCGGCCGTGAGCAGGCCGCGCGCGACCACGACGTCGCGCACGGAGGCCCCGGTCCGGGCGGCCTCCGCGCCCACGAGGTCGCCGTTGCGGTGGCCGATGATCTCGTTGAGGTACGTGACGATGCCGATGGAGTCGAGCACGTGGCGGCGGCAGACCTCGACGTTCGCCGTGATGCCCGTGACGCACTTGGTGCGCAGCGCGACGCACGCGTTGGTCAGCAGGTGCAGCGACTCGAACATCGACTGCGCGAGCCCGGGCTCCATGACGTTGAGCTGGAGCTGCCCGGCCTCGGCGGCGTGGGTGATCGTCACGTCGTTGCCCATGACCTTGAAGCAGACCTGGTTGACGACCTCGGGGATGACGGGGTTCACCTTGGCGGGCATGATCGACGACCCGGCCTGGAGCTCGGGCAGGTTGATCTCGCCGAGGCCCGCGCGCGGCCCCGACGACAGCAGGCGCAGGTCGTTGCAGATCTTCGACAGCTTGGCCGCGAGCCGCTTGAGCGCGGAGTGGACGGCGAGGTAGGCGCCGTTGTCGTAGGTCGCCTCGACGAGGTTCTCGGCCGGGACGGTGTGCAGGCCGCTCACCTCGGCGAGCCGGCGCGTCGCGACCTTCGGGTAGCCGGGCGGGGTGTTGAGCCCGGTGCCGATCGCGGTCGCGCCGAGGTTGACCTCGAGCAGCAGCTCGCCCGCGACCTCGAGCCGGCGGATCTCCTCCCCGACGTTCACGGCGAACCCGGCGAACTCCTGGCCGAGGCTCATGGGGACCGCGTCCTGGAGCTGCGTGCGCCCCATCTTCAGGACGTCCGCGAACTCGGACGCCTTCTCGTCGAACGCGCGCTCGAGCCGCCGCACCTCGTCCTGGAGCCGCGCGACGAGCTCGTGGACCGCGAGGCGGAAACCCGTGGGGTAGGCGTCGTTCGTGGACTGCGAGCGGTTGACGTGGTCGTTGGGGTTGATGACGTCGTAGCGGCCCTTCTCGAACCCGGCGAGCTCGAGCGCGAGGTTCGCGACGACCTCGTTGGTGTTCATGTTGACGCTCGTCCCGGCCCCGCCCTGGAACACGTCGACCGGGAACTGGTCGAGGCACCGCCCGTGGCGCAGGATCACGTCGCACGCGGCGACGATCGCGTCGGCGACGTCGCGCTGGATGGTGCGCAGCTCACGGTTCGCGAGCGCCGACGCCTTCTTGACCATCACCATGCCGCGCACCATCTCGGGGACGTCGCTCACCGTCGTCCCCGAGATGCGGAAGTTCTCCATGGCGCGGACCGTGTGGACGCCGTAGTAGGCGTCCGCCGGGACCTCCTTCGGCCCCAGCAGGTCCACCTCGGTGCGTGTCCGTTCGCTCGACATGCCCCGACCGTAGCCCGGCCGCACGCTCCCGCACGCCCGGGCGACGCGTCAGGCCACCGGCTCGTACACGAAGCGCTCGACGCGCACGACGGACGCGCTCGGGCGGCCCTCGCTCGTCGCGTGCACGCCGAGCCAGAGCCCGAGGAACCCGCCCGCGGCGGCGCTGTCGAGCGTGCGCCCGTCGACCGTCGCGACGTCCACGACCGGCCCGTCGGCGGGCCCGGCGACGAGCCCGTAGTCCTGCCCGCGCACGCGCAGCCCGACGACGACCGGCTCCCCGGGGGCGGCGGTCACCGTCGTCTCTCCGGCCACCGCGTCCGTGCCTCCGCGCCGGTGCACCGCGACGACGCGCCGCTCGTCGCCCGGGCCGCCGTCGACGAGGAGCCGCACGTGGTCGTCCTCGGACTGGCGCACGACGACGCCCGCGCGCTCCCCCGCCGCGGCCGGGACCTGCACGGTGACCGTCACGTCGACGTCGCGGTGCTGCTGGCGCACGCCGAGGAACGCGGGCGCGCCCGGCTCGGCGAGCGTCGTCGGGCGCACCGGGAGGTCCCAGCCCTCGCCCGCCGGGGTCGCGACGTCGCGCGGCAGGGCGCGCACCGCCGTCCAGCGCGGGTCGTCGGGGCGGACGACGCCGCTCGCCCCGCCCTGGACCGCCGTCCGGGGCGCCGGGCTCGCGAAGGGGACCTCGACGGCGTCGGGCACGCGGCCCTCGCCGGGCGCGAGGACGGGCCAGCCGTCCTCCCACACGACGGGGACGAGGAACGTCTCGCGGCCGAGCGGGTAGTGGTAGCCGCCGTAGACGCGCATCGCGAGCAGCACGGCCCACCACGAGCCGTCGGGCGCCTCGACGAGGTCGGCGTGGCCCACGCCGACGACGTCCACCCCGCGCCCGAGGTGCCGGTGCGTGAGCACGGGGTTGGCCTTGCTGCCCTCGTACGGCCCCGTGACCGACGACGCGCGCGCGACGGACACCGCGTGGTGGAAGTCCGTCCCGCCCTCGGCCGCCAGCAGGTAGTAGGTGCCGTCGACCTTGTACAGGTGCGGCCCCTCGGCCCAGACGGCGCCGCGCACGGCCCCCGTCCACACGACGTGCTCGGGGCCCACGAGCGTGCACGTCGCGGGGTCGAGCTCGCGCACCCACACCTCGGTCTGGTGGAACCACTCCGGCTCGGGCGCGAGACGCGTGCCGTGCAGCCAGACGCGGCCGTCGTCGTCGAAGAAGATCGACGGGTCGATCCCCGCGACCCGCTCGCCGTCCTCGTCGCGCAGCCACACCGGGTCGGACCACGGCCCGGCCGGGTCGGTCGCCGTCATGACGAAGTTGCCGCCGCGGGTGTCGTCGTCCGGGTCCACGAGCGTGCACACGAGCCAGAACGTGCCGTCGTGGTGGCGCAGCGTCGGGGCGAACAGGCCGCCCGACGACCGGATGCCGTCGTAGTCGAGCTGCCCCGACCGGTCGACGACGTCCCCCACGTGCTCCCACGTCGCGAGGTCGCGGCTGCGCAGCACCGGCAGGCCGGGCAGGTACTCGAACGTCGAGGTGACGAGGTAGAAGTCGTCGCCGACGCGGCACACCGACGGGTCGGGGTTGCACCCGGGCAGCACCGGGTTCTGGACGCGCGTCATGCGCGCTCCCCCGCCTCGACGCGCGCGGACACCTCGACGGCGACGAGCCGCTCGTCCGCGGCCGTGACCTCGTGCAGGGGACCCGTGACGGCGATCGTCGCGCGCGCGGTCGCCGCGCCCGGCACCACGTGCCGCGCGGCCGGCGCGGACTCGTTGACGATCGCGCCGCCGGTCGTCGACCCGAGGTCGCCCGCTCCGGGGGCGGAGTCGACGGCCGCCGCGTGCGCGCCCACCCACACCTCGACGTCGCCCGGCTCGACCACGCGCACGAGGCGGCGGTCGGAGAACGCGAGCCGCGTCGTCGGGACGCGGAACGTCACGCGGCGCGACTCGCCCGGAGCGAGGTCGACGCGCGCGTACCCGAGGAGCTGCGCGACGGGCCGCGGCACGGAGCCCACGACGTCGCGCGCGTACAGCTGCACGACGTCCGCCCCGGCCACCGCGCCCGTGTTGGTCACGGTGACCGCGGCGCGGAACGTCCCGCCCGCCGCCACGGCCGCGTCGACCTCGAGGTCCGCGTACGCGAACTGCGTGTACGACAGCCCGAACCCGAACGGCCGCACCGGCGTCGGGTCGGTGGACGTGACGTCGGACGGCCCGCCGAGCACCGGATGGAGGTAGGAGTAGGGCTGCGCGCCGCCCGCGCGGGGCAGCGACACGGGCAGGCGGCCCGACGGGTTCACCGCGCCGACGAGCACGTCCGCGACGGCGCGCCCGCCCTCCTCGCCGGGGAAGAAGCCCTGCACGACGGCGGCCGGGACGCCGCCGCGCGACGACCCCGCGTCGAGGGCCCAGCCGATCGCGTAGGGGCGGCCGGTGAGCAGCACGAGCACGACCGGCGTGCCCGTCGCGACGACCTCCTCGACGAGCCGTCGCTGCACGCCGGGCAGCTCGAGCGACTCGACGTCGTTGCCCTCGCCGACGGTGCCGCGCCCGAACAGCCCGGCCTCGTCGCCCACGACGACGACCGCGACGTCCGCGTCCCGCGCGGCGTCGACCGCGGCCGGGATCTCCGTGACGTCGTCGCCCTCGACCGCGCACCCGCGCACGTACGTGACGTCGGTGCCCGCCCCGGCGAGCGCGTCGCGCAGCGACTCGAGCACCGTCGGCAGCTCGATGCCCGCCGGGGTGCCCGGGTGGTGCGCGAGCACGTGGTTGACGAACGAGTAGCAGCCCATGAGCGCCTCGGCCGAGTCGGCGTCCGGCCCGACGACGGCGACGCGCCGCGGGGCGGCCGGCGCGCCGTCGGCCCCGGGCCGCACGAGCGGGAGCACGCCGTCGTTCGCGAGCAGCACGAGCGACTCCTGCGCGAGGCGGCGCGCGGTCGCGCGCTGGCGCGGGGTGTCGAGGTCGACGGCGGTCGGCGGCTCGTCGGCGTAGGCGCCGGGGTCGAGCAGGCCGAGCTCCTCCTTCTGGGTGAGCAGGCGCAGCACGGCGCGGTCGACCCACGCCTCGTCGAGCGCCCCAGACCGCACGCGCTCGGCGAGCGGCGCGAGGTAGGCGTCGCCCGTCGGCAGCTCGACGTCCAGGCCGGCCCGGAGCGCCTGCGCCGCCGCCTCCCCGCGGTCGGCCGCCACGCGGTGCATCACCTCGAGGAACGCGACGCCGAAGTAGTCGGCGACGACGACGCCGTCGAACCCCCAGCGCTCGCGCAGCACCTCGGTGAGGTGCTCGGTGCTGGCGTGCAGCGGCACGCCGTCGACGTCGACGTACGACGCCATGACGGACCGGGCACCGCCGTCGCGCACCGCCATCTCGAACGGCGGGAGGTAGACGTCGGCGAGCTCGCGCGGCCCCGCGCTCACGGGCGCGTGGTTGCGCCCCGCGCGGGAGCCCGAGTACCCGACGAAGTGCTTGAGCGTCGCGTGCACGCCCGCGTCCTGGAGGCCGCGCACGTACGCCGTGCCGACCGTGCCCACGAGGTACGGGTCCTCGCCGACGCACTCGTCGACGCGGCCCCAGCGCGGGTCGCGCACGACGTCGAGCACGGGCGCGAGGCCCTGGTGGACGCCGAGCGTGCGCATCGACTCCCCTACCTCGCGCGCCATCTCCTCGACGAGGTCCGGGTCGAACGACGCGCCCCACGCGAG
Organism: Cellulosimicrobium funkei; assembly: GCF_900155925.1. Classification (NCBI taxonomy): domain Bacteria; kingdom Bacillati; phylum Actinomycetota; class Actinomycetes; order Micrococcales; family Promicromonosporaceae; genus Cellulosimicrobium; species Cellulosimicrobium funkei. The sequence continues at coordinate 663,902 of NZ_FTMI01000002.1, read as the reverse complement.
CGGCGTCGGGTACGTCGCGGCCTGCCACGCGGCGAGACCCGTGAGGCACTCCTCGTGCACGATCGCCGGGATCCCCAGCCTGGTCCCGGTCCGCAGCCGCCGCTGCTCCGCCCACAGCCACGCCGCCCGCTCCGCCGGGTCGACGGGGCGCGTGCCGTACACGCGCGTGTAGTGCCCGATCCCGTGCTGCGTGATCTCCGCGAGCCGGCCGCCGTCGGCCTGGCCGGCCGTCATCTCCGACTGCATCGGGGCGACGGTGCCGTTCTGGTCGAGCCAGTAGCCGACGAGCTGCGCGAGCTTCTCGTCGAGGGTCATGCGCGCGTGGAGCGCGCGCACGCGCTCGGAGACCGTGGGCATCTGCGGGGGTGCCGGGCGCGGGGTCGGCGCGGGGTCGGCGCCCGGGGTCGGGCTGCCGAGGGGTGCCGTCGGGACGGCAGGGACGACGTCGGTCACGGGACCGTTCTCCTTCGGTGGTGGCCCCGTCCCGCGCGCGGCGCGGGACGGGGCAGGGTGCGGACGGGCGCAGTCAGCCCTTCACGGCGCCGGTGAGGCCCCCGACGATGCGCCGCTCGAACAGCGAGAAGAAGACGAGCGCGGGGATCATCGACAGGGAGGTGAAGGCGAGCACGCGGGCGGTGTCCACGGAGTACTGCGACGCGAACGCCTGCACGCCCAGCGGGAGCGTGTACGACGTCTCGTCGTTGAGGATGAAGAGCGGGAGCATGTAGCTGTTCCAGCTCGCGACGAACGCGAGGATCCCCACGGTGATGACGCCCGGCAGGGACAGCGGCACGACCATCCGGAAGAAGAAGCCGAGGCGGCTCGCGCCGTCGATCGACGCGGCCTCCTCGATCTCGCGCGGGATGGCGCGCAGGAACGGCACGAGGATGATGACGGTCGTCGGGAGGGCGAACGCGATCTGCGGGAGCACGAGGCCGCCCACGGAGTTCATCAGCCCGAGCGAGCGGATCATGATGTACAGCGGCGTGATCGCGACCGTCATGGGGAACATCAGGCCCGCCGCGAACAGCGCGTAGAGCGCCCCGCGCCCCACGAACGAGTAGCGGGCGATGACGTAGCTCGCCATGAGGCCGAGCACCACGACGCCGAGCGTCGTGAGGAGCGCCGCGACGAGCGAGTTCCCGAGCTGCTGCCAGAACAGCGAGCTCGACAGGACCTCGACGTAGTTGACGACCTGCCACGGGTCGGGCAGGCCCGACGGGTCGGCCGTGATCTGCGCGTTGGTGCGGAACCCGCCGACGACGATGTACGCGATCGGCGCGAGGCACACGCCCACGAGCAGCCACGCGACCACGTAGGTCAGCGGGCCGCCCCGGCCGATGCCGGAGCCGCGGGGCTCCTTCGGGGTCTTGACGCCGGCGGGACGCTCGGGCGCGGGTACGGCGGTGACGGTGGCCATCACTTCTTCCCTTCCGTGATCGCGCCCTCGGTGTCACGGCGCAGGACGTACCGCTGGTACACGAGCGCCACGGCGAGGGAGATGAGGAATAGCACGACCGCGACCGCGCTGCCGTACCCGTAGTTCCCCGCGTTGCGGCCGTTCGCGACCATGTACGTCGCCATGGTCGACGTGCCGGCCGTCGAGGCCACGTACTGGCCCCAGATGATGTAGACGAGGTCGAACAGCTGGAGCGAGCCGATGATCGACAGGAACGCCCAGATGCGGACCGTCGGGCCCAGCAGCGGGAGCGTGACGTAGCGCTGCGCCTTCCAGTAGGACGCGCCGTCGATCGCGGCGGCCTCGCCCAGCTCGTCGGGGATGCCCTGGAGGCCCGCGAGGAAGAGGATCACGGCGAAGCCGATGTACTTCCACGTGATGATGAGCAGCAGGGTCCAGATCGCGACGTCGGGGTCGGCGAGCCAGTCGACCGCGAGGAACCCGAGGCCGACCTTCTCCAGCAGGTCGTTCACGGCGCCGGTCGTCGAGAGCATGAGGCTGAACCCCGTGCCGACGATCACCTCGGACACCACGTACGGCACGAACACGAGCACGCGGACCACCGAGCGGCCGCGCATGCGCCGGTTGAGCATGAGCGCGACGACCACCGCGACCGGGCCCTGGAGCACGAGCGACATGAGCACGATGAACCCGTTGTGCCGCAGCGCCGCGAGGAACTCGGGGTCCCGGAAGATCGTGAGGTAGTTCTCGAACCCCACGAAGTCCGTCGGCGGGCCGAAGCCCTTCCACTTGAAGAACCCGTAGTACGCCGCCATCAGCACGGGCACGATGACGAACGTGAGGAAGACGACGAGCGCCGGCCCGGCGAGCACCGCGATCTCGGCTCGCTGGCCCCAGCGGCCGCGGCGCGGGCGGCGGGCCCGCGCCGCGGCGGCCGGGGGCGGCCCCGCCACGGCGCCGGCGCCGCCCCCGGCCCGGTCCTCGGGCGTCGTCGTGCTCGGCGAGGTCTCGCCCTGGGACACGGTCATGGCTCCGGTTACTCCTTGGCCGCTGCGGCGTTCGTCGTGTCGACGATGTCCTGCGGCGTGCCCTTGCCGGCGAGCAGGTTGACCACGGAGGTGTTGAGCGCGTTGCCGACGTTCTGCCCGAACAGCGTGTCCAGCCACACGGTGACGTACGGCGCCTCGTTGTAGGCCTCGAGGATCGAGACGAGCGCGGGCTCCGTCACGACGCCCTGCGCCTCCTTGCTCGCGGGTAGGGTGTGGAACGCGGTGGCGTACGCCTCCTGCGACTCCTTCGACATGATGAAGTTGAGGAACTCCGCGCACTCGGCGGGGGCCTGGGCCGAGCAGGAGAACCCGTCGACGCCGCCCATCATGGCGCCGGGCTCGCCGTCACCGCCCTCGACGGCCGGGAACGGGAACCACTGCAGGTCCGCGAGCGGCTTCTCGTCCGGCGTGAGCGACGCGATGACGCCGGGGTTCCACGCGCCCATGAGCTCCATCGCGGCCTGGTGGTTGGCGATCAGGCCCGCGGACGAGCCCGCGCCCTGCTGCGCGGAGGTCGTGAGGTAGCCCTGGTTGAAGGGCTCCGTCTCGGCGAACGCCTGGAGGTCCTCGCCGGCCTTGAGCCAGCACGGGTCGTCGAAGCTGCGCTCGCTCGCCGCCGTGTTGATGGTGTCCTGCGAGCACTCGCGCAGCGCGAAGAAGTAGTACCAGTGCGCGGCCGGCCACGCGTCCTTCGCGCCGAGCGCGATCGGCGCGACGCCCGCGGTCTTGAGCTGGTCGACGACGCCCTCGAGCTCGCTGATCGTCGTCGGGTTCGCCGTCACGCCGGCCTGCGAGAACAGGTCCTCGCTGTAGTAGACGCCGCCCGGGAGGATCGAGACCGGCATCCCGTAGACCTTGCCGTCGACCGTGAAGGCGCTGAGCGCCGCGTCGCCCACGGCCTCGCGCGTGGTGTCGTCGATCGCGTCGGTGAGGTCCATCGCCTGGCCGGCCTCCACGACGTCGGCCAGCTTGCCGCCGCCGCGCGCCATGAAGATGTCGGGCGCGTCGCCCGAGTTGAGGGCCGTCTGGAGCTTGCCGTCCATGTCCTCGTTCTGGATGGCCTGGATCTCGATCGTGACGCCGGGGTTCGCCTCCTCGAACGCCGCGACCGTCTCCTCCCAGTAGGCCTTGCCCTCACCGGTCGTGGAGTTGTGCCAGAAGGTCATCGAGACCGAGCCGTCGTCCGAGCCGGAGTCGCCTCCGCCTCCGCAGGCCGTGAGCACGAGCGTGCCCGCCAGGGCGACGGCGGTCGCCGTCAGGAGCTTCCGAGACTTCATCGTTCCGTCCTCTTCGTCGAGTCGCACCGGGGCGCACGCTGCCTCGAGCGCGCCGGGCCGCCACCGCTGTGGGGCCGCCGGTAGCGACTCTGGCAGGCGCGACCCGGTCGTGTCAATCGATATCGATAACGTTTTACACACGACGTGGCGCGGGCCTCCGGACGCCCTCGCCAGGGGCTACTGTCATCCCCATGCGCTCCACGGGAAGAGTCACGATCGGCGACGTCGCGCGCACCGCCGGCGTCTCCGTCGCGACCGTCTCCAAGGTGATCAACGGTCGCTATGGCGTCGCGCCCGAGACCTCCCGCCACGTCCAGCAGGTCATCGACGACCTCGGGTACGAGTCGTCGATCGTCGCGAGGAGCCTGCGGAGCAGCAAGACCAACGTCATCGGGATCCTCGTCGCCGAGTTCGAGCCGTTCTCGACCGAGCTGCTCAAGGGCATCTCCGAGGCCGTCGACGGGACCGGGTACGAGCTCCTCGCCTACTCCGGCGGCCTGCGCCGCGACGACCGCGTCGGCTGGGAGCAGCGCTCCCTGTCCCGCCTCGGTGGCACCCTCATCGACGGCGCCATCCTCGTCACGCCCACCGTCGTCGCGCGCGGCAGCTCGATCCCCGTCGTCGCCGTCGACCCGCACCGCGGCCCGTCCGACCCCCCGACCGTCGACTCCGACAACCTCGCCGGCGGCCGCACCGCGACGCAGCACCTCCTCGAGCTCGGCCACCGCCGCATCGGCTTCCTCGCCGGCCGCCCCGACCTCGAGTCCGCGCGCCTGCGCGAGCAGGGGTACCGCGAGGCGCTCGCCGACGCGGGCATCGCCTTCGACCCCGACCTCGTGCGCGTCGGCGGCTACCGCCCCGACCTCGCGGACTCCCCCGCGCACGAGCTCCTCTCGCTCCCCGAGCGACCCACCGCGATCTTCGCCGCCAACGACCTCTCCGCGATCCGCACCATGGAGGTCGCCGCCGAGCTCGGCCTGCGCGTGCCCGACGACGTCTCCGTCATCGGCTTCGACAACGTGCCCGAGTCCGCGCTCACCACCCCGCCCCTGACGACCGTCGACCAGCCCATCCACCGCATGGGCACCGAGGCCCTGCGTCTCATCGTCGACCTCGTCGAGGGTCGCACGCGCGAGCCCCACGTCCGCCTCCCCACGACCCTCGTCGTCCGCGGCACCACCCGCGCCGTCTGACCGCCCGCCGCCCGGACGGTGCCGCCGTCGCGGGCCAGAGCCGTGGCCCCGCGAGGTAGAGCCCTGGTCGGCCGAAGTAGAGCCGAGGTCACGCCGAGGTAGAGCCGAGGTCCCGCGAGGTAGAGCCGAGGTCACGCCCGACGCCGCAGGCTCACCGCGGGCGTCCAGGCTGACCGCGCCCGACGTCGGCCGGGCACCCATGGCGGCCAGGTCGCCCGTCGGGAACGGGGGCGGGCCGACCAGGCCATCCCGGCAGAGCGAGCAGGCGGTTCCGGCTCGTCCGTCGGCCAGGATGCGCCCAATCCACCTGCTCGGCACGACGGCGGTCGGTCCGCGCCCGGCGACCGTGGCGTCGCCGGGGGAGGTCGCCCGCGCGGTTCTCGCCTGCGAGAACACGAAAGGCGGCGCGACCCCCGGCATCGGCCCGGCAACCAGGGCTCTACCCCGCGGGACCACGGCTCTACCCCGCGGGACCACGGCTCTACCTCGCGGGACCACGGCTCTACCTCGGCCGACCACGGCTCTACCCCGCGGGACCACGGCTCTACCTCGCGGGACCACGGCTCTACCTCGCGGGACCACGGCTCTACCCCGGCGGGGCGGCGGTGTTGGAATCCTGGGCGCCTCGGCGCCGTTATGTCACCAGTACCACTGTCGACAGACCTTGAGGAGGTCAGGTGGCCCGCCTCGCACGCCGCGTCCAGGTCGAGAACGACTTCGGCGAGATCATGCACTACGACCGTCACACCGGCGGCGGCTTCGTGTCGCCCCACGCCCGCGTCCCGGAGTCCGTGCCCGTCGGATGGGGCACCTACGTCGAGAAGGGCGCCGTGGTGGGCCACGGCTGCCGGCTCGGCGACGGCACCTGGATCGACCGGGACGTCGTCCTCGGCCGCGACGTCCGCGTCGGCGACAACGTCCGCATCGCCCCCGAGGCGCGCGTCGGCGACCGCGCCCGCGTGGGCAGCGGCGCGCGCGTCGGGCGCCGGGTGCTCGTGGAGGCCGGCGCCGTCGTGCCGCCGGACGAGATCGTGCCCGACGACGCGACCGTGCGCCGCCGGGGCGGCCTGCGCTCCGGGTACGACGTCGCGGCGTAGCCCCACCCCCCGGCCGCCGCGCGGCGCGACCGCCCCCGGGCGCCGCGCGGCGCGACCGACCGCCGCGCGGCGCGCCGGGCGGACGCCTTCCCGCGTCGGCCGCCGGGTGCGTAGCCTTACCGCCCGTGACCTTCCCGCCGCACGGCCCGGCCGTCCCCCCGCCCCAGCAGCCGCCGCACCCGCTGGGCCCGGCGGGTGCCGCCGTCCCGCTCGACCCACGCGCCGTGCTCGAGGGCCGGCCGCCGGGCCGCGCGCGCGTCGGCGTCATCGTGACGATCGCCGTCGCGAGCCTGTGCCTGCTCGTGGGCCTCGTGCTCGCGGCGCTGTCCGGGGTGGGCACGTTCACGGTCGGGCTGCTGCTCGCGCTCGTGCCGCTGGGCATCTGGGTGCCGGTCGTGCTCGCGCTCGACCGCCTCGAGCCCGAGCCGCCGAGCGCGCTCGTCGTCGCGTTCCTGTGGGGCGCGGGGATCGCGACGCTCGTCGCGGGGATCCTCAACACGCTCGGCCTGGAGCTGCTCACCGCGCCGCTGTTCGGCGAGGAGGTCGGCTGGTACGTCGTCGCGTCGTTCGGGGCGCCGTTCGTCGAGGAGATCCTCAAGGGCGCGGTCCTGTTCGGGATGCTCTGGTTCCGGCGCCACGAGATCGACGGCTGGACCGACGGCGTGATCTACGCCGCCATGGTCGCGCTCGGGTTCGCGGCGGTCGAGAACGTCACGTACTTCGTCATGGCCGCGCAGGACGGCACCCTCGGCCCGACGTTCGTGCTGCGAGCCGTCGTCACTCCCCTGCTGCACCCGCTGTGCACGGCGCTCACGGGCCTCGGCGTCGCGAGCGCGGCCACGAGCCCGCCCGGGCCGCGCCGCGTGCTCGCGCCGCTCGGCGGTCTCGCCGCGGCCATCGCCCTGCACATGCTGTGGAACGCCTCGACCGGCTTCGGCCCGCTCGCGCTCGGGGTCGCGTACCTCGCCGGGCTCGGGGTGCTGGTCACGCTGGTCGTCCTGCTCGTCCGGGACCGACGCCGCACGGTCGCGACGATCCAGCGCCAGCTCGTGCCCTACGTGCCGACGGGCCTCGTCACGCCCGCCGACCTCGCGATGCTGTCGACGCTCGCCGCGCGCCGTCAGGCGCGCGACTGGGCGCGTCGCACCGGTGGCGCGGGGGCCGCGCACGCGATGCGCGACTACCAGCAGGCCGCGACCGAGCTCGCGCTGCTCCACGACCGGGTCGAGCGCGGCGCCGTCGAGGCGTGGCGCGTCGAGGGGCAGCGGCGCGCGCTGCTGCAGCTCATGCTCACGGCGCGCCAGGCGTTCCTCGTCCGGGCCCCGCAGCCGCCGCCGGCCCCGTGGTCGCCGGGCGCGCCGTCGGGGTTCACGTCCGGCGCGTGGGCGCCGGGACCGGGCCTGCGGTAGCGGGCCGCTCGCCGCGTCGCGGGGGCGTGCGGATGACGAGCACCGCGTCGACGGGTGCCCCGTCGAGCGCGCGGTAGGAGTGCTCGGCGTCCGACACCCAGCGCAGCCCGTCGCCCACGGTCACCACGGCCTCCGCGCCACGACGGCCCGCGCGCACGCGACCGGACGTCACGAGCAGGTGCTCGACGACGCCCGGCCCGTGCGGCGGCGACGTGCGGTCCGCGGAGCGCTCGAGGTGCAGGTGGTAGACCTCGACGGCCGTGCCGTCGGGCAGGTGGTGGGCGTCGAGGAGGCGGGCCCGGACGCCCTCCGACGACACCTCCGACCCCGGCCGCTCGGCGAGGAGCGTCGCGAGCGGGACGCGGAGCGCCCCGGCGAGCACGTAGAGCGTCGCGAGCGTGGGGTTGCGCGCGCCGTGCTCGATCTCGGAGAGCGAGCCCTTCCCGACGCCCGCCGCCGCCGCGAGCGCCGACAGCGACAGCCCCCGCTCGGCCCGCAGCGCCCGGATCTGGGCGGCGACCGCGGCGAGCGTCTCGTCCCCGCGGCGGCCCGACGACGCAGGGGCACCACCGCCCGGGTCGTCGCCCGACCCTGCGCTCGCCCCCGCGCTCGCTCCTGCGCTCGCTCCCGTGCTCGCCTGCGCTCCCCCGTCGCTCACGCGCGGCAGCCTACCGGCCGTGACTCAGGCCACTCTGGTAGCGTTCCGCAAACAGAACGGCTCGGCACGTCCGCTGGAGCAGCATGGAACCCGACCCGGAGCGCCTGCGCCCCGTCCTCGCCGGGCTCGTCACGGCCCTCGTCGGCTTCACGAGCTCGTTCGCCGTCGTGCTCGCCGGCCTGCGCGCCGTCGGCGCGACTCCCGATCAGGCCGCGTCCGGGCTCCTCGCCCTGTGCGTGACGCAGGCCGTCGGCATCCTCTGGCTGACGACGCGCCACCGCACCCCGCTCACGCTCGCCTGGTCCACGCCCGGGGCCGCGCTGCTCGTCAGCACGGGCGCGGTCGCGGGCGGCTGGCCCGCCGCGGTCGGTGCGTTCTGCGTCGTCGGCGGGCTCGTGCTGCTCACCGCGCTCTGGCCGCGCCTCGGCGACCTCGTCGCCGCGATCCCCACCCCGATCGCCCAGGCGATGCTCGCGGGCGTGCTGCTCACGCTGTGCCTCGCGCCCGTCCGGGCGTTCGTCACGACGCCGCTGCTCGTCGCGCCCGTCGTGCTCACGTGGCTGGTGCTGCTGCGGGTCGCGCCGCGCTGGGCCGCGCCGGCGGCGCTCGCGGTCACGCTCGCGATCGTCGGGTACGAGGCCGTGGGGAGCGGCACCCTCGCCTGGGCCGACGCCGTCCCCCGCCTCGACCTCACCGTCCCGACGCTGTCGTGGCAGGCGGTCGTCGGGCTCGCCGTGCCGCTCTACGTCGTGACGATGGCGTCGCAGAACGTCCCGGGCGTCGCGGTGATGGCCTCGTTCGGCTACCGCGTGCCGTGGCGCGAGACCATGACCGTCACCGGCCTCGCGACCCTCGCGGGCGCCACCGCGGGCGGGCACACGATCAACCTCGCGGCGATCTCCGCAGCGCTCGCCGCGGGCCCCGAGGCGCACCCCGACCCGCGCCGGCGCTGGGTCGCGGCCCACACCGCGGGCTGGGCCTACCTCGTGCTCGCCGTCGGCTCGGCCGGCCTCGCCGCGCTGGTCGCGGCCGCACCCGACGGGCTCGTCGAGGCGGCCGCCGGGCTCGCGCTCGTCGGGACGCTCGGCGCCGCCGTCGCGGGCGCGGTCGCCGAGCCGCGGGGCCGCGAGGCGGCCGTCGTGACGTTCCTCGTCGCCGCGAGCGGGACGGTCGTCGCGGGCATCGGCGCTGCCTTCTGGGCCGTGCTCGCGGGCCTCGCCGTCCACGCGGTGCTCACACTGCGCCGTCGGGCACCCACCCGGGGGTAGAGCCCCGGCACCCCGAGGTAGAGCCCCGGTAGCGCGAGGTAGAGCCCCGGTAGCGCGAGGTAGAGCCCTGGTAGCGCGAGGTAGAGGCGTGGTCGTTGACCACGCCTCTACCTCGGCGAACCGGGGCTCTACCTCGGCGGGACGACGGCGGGCGCGGGCTCGTCCGTCGGGTGCGGCCCGAGGACGGGCAGGTTGTCGCGGAAGACGTTCGTCGGGTCCACGCGGCGCTTGACCTCGCGCAGCCGCTCCAGGGTCGCGGGCGGGAACGCGTCCGTCACGCGCTCGGCGCGCAGGTCGGTGTCGAAGCTGAGGTACATCCCGTCGAACACGTCGGCGAGCGCGTCCCAGCGCGCGTCGAGACGAGACCGGCTCGCCCCCATCGCGACGACCGAGAAGTTCGCGGACCGGTGCGCGTACGCCGTCGCGTCCGCCGGCACGTCCGACGCCGCACCGCCCGTCGAGCGGATCTGGAAGAAGTACGTGTCCCCGCTCGCGACGAGGCCCGCGAGACGCGCCGACGCCTCCGGCGTGAGGTGCTCCAGCAGCCCGGACCGCGACACGGGCTCGCCCTGCCCCCCGTGCGGGCCGCGCGGGGGCGCCGAGACGACGGCGTCGTACGGCACGATCTGCGCCGTCGCCCGGGCGAGCAGCGGGGAGATCGCCGCGAACGGCTGGAGCCGCGCGAGGACGGTGTCCGGGTCGTCGGAGTCGACCATCGTCATGGACTGCGCGACGAGGGGCTGCCCGGGCCGCGGCCGCCCCACGATGAGGAAGCTCGTCGTGTCCCGCGGCGAGGCCTCCACCGTGGCGCCCCAGCGCTCGAGGAACCCGGCGAGGTCCGACGCGTCGTGCACCATCTGCGCGAACCCCACAGCAGACACCTCGTCCGCGACGAGCTCGAACGACGTGACGATCCCGACCTGCGCCCCGGCGCCGCGCACGGCCCAGAACAGGTCCGTGTTCTCGTCGTCGCTCGCGCGCACGACCGAGCCGTCCGCGAGGACGACCTCGACCGCGCGCACGTGGTCGATCGTCAGGCCGTGCGCCCGGCCGAGGAAGCCGATGCCGCCCGCGGTCGCGAGACCGCCCACCCCGACGCCGCCGGAGTCGCCCGACGTGATCGCCCAGCCGCGCGGCGCGAGCGCCGCCGCGACGCCGCCCCACCGCGCGCCGGGGCCGACGCGCACGAGGCGCGCGGCGTCGTCGAGCACCTCCACCTGGTCGAGCGCGGCGAGGTCGAGGACGATGCCGCCGTCGTTCGTCGAGCGCCCGCTGATCCCGTGCCCGCCCGAGCGGACGGACAGCGGCACCCGGCGCGTCACCGGCTGGGCGCGCGCGAACGCGAGCGCCTCGACGACCTCCGCGGTGTCGCGCGGGCGCAGCACGAGGCCCGGCGAGCCGCCGCGCAGGTAGTTCGAGCGCACCCCCGCGTACGCGGCGTCGCCCGGCTCGACGACGCGCTCCGCGAGCGAGGCGGGGACGTCGTCGTAGGCGATGCCGTCGCGACGCGCGGACCGCACGGCGAGCGGCACGACGCGCGACGTGTCGGTGCCCCGCTCCGCGCGCGCGGCGTCGACGGCGTCGCGCAGCGCGGGAGCGACCTCGTCCGCGAACCGGCGGGTGCTGCGCTCGTCGTCGGTCGCGAGGATCAGCGTGGAGACGCCCTCGTCGAGGACGAGCGGCAGGAGCCGCTCGACCCAGGCTGCGGGCGGGCCGGAGAGGTCGGGGGCGCCCCCGAGGCCGGACGCCTCCGGGGCCGCGTCGAACGCGCCCGACACGTTGAGCAGCCGCGTCACCTCGCGCGGGTCGCGCCCGACGGCGGCCGCCGCCTCGTCGATGCGCGCGTTGCCCGCGCGCAGCCCGTCCAGGCCGACGCGACCCAGCGACGGGAGCCACCCGTCGGCCTTCTCCCCCACCAGGCGCAGCATCCGGGGGCCGAGCGCGCCCAGCCACAGCGGGATGCGGCGCGTCGTCCCCGGGCCGGGCGTCGCGCCGTCGAGCCGGTGGTGCCGGCCGGGGACGAACAGCTCGCCGTCGCCGTCCTCGCCCCAGATCGCACGGATCACCTCGATCGCCTCGGCGAGCGCGTCGACGGACTCCCCCGGCGTGAGCCGGCGCGTGCCCATCGCCGCCATCGCGTCCCAGAAGGCCCCCGCCCCGAGGGCGAGCTCGACGCGCCCGTCCGAGAGCAGGTCGAGACTCGCCGCCGCGCGCGCCAGGACGGCGGGCGGCCGCATCGGGACGTTGACGACGTCGGGCGCGACGTGGATGCGCTCCGTCGCGGACGCGACGTACGACAGCAGCGTCCACGTGTCGAGGAAGCGCGGCTGGTACGGGTGGTCCTGGAACGTCACGAGGTCGTAGCCGGCGTCCTCCGCGACGCGCGCGAGCCCGACCGTCGCCTCCGGGTCCTGCGCCGACGGCGTGACGAACGTGCCGAACCGGAGCGGGTGGCCGTAGTCGGTCATGCGCGGGCCCCGCCGTCGGTCGGTGCGACCGGTGCCGGGCCGTCGGTCGTGCCGCGCGCCGCCGCGACGAGCTCGCGCGCGGCGGGCGCGACCTCCTGGCCCACGACGGCGAGCGTCGTCGGGTCGTCGCCGCCGACGATCCAGGTGGACACGCCGTGCTCGAGCGTCACCTCGGCGACCTGCTCGGCCCACTGCCGAGGCGACCCCTGGAGGAACCCGGCGCCGCCGTCGGCGGTGAACCGGCCGCCGACGTTGAGCAGGCGGCGCACCGCGCGCGGGTCGCGGCCCGCCTCCTGGGCGGCGGCGTCGATCGTCGCGTTGCCCTGCGCGAGCGCCTCGAAGCTCTGCAGGTACGCGAGCGACGGGAGCCAGCCGTCGGCCTGCGCGCCGACGAGGCGCAGCATGCGGGGCTTGAGCGCCCCGACCCAGATCTCGACGTCGTGCGCGGGGGCGGGGCCTCGCTTGGCGCCGTCGACGTGGTGGTACGTCCCGCCCACGTCCAGGCGCTCCCGCGTGGTCGTGTCCCACAGCCCGCGGATGACGTCGATGCCCTCGGAGAGCGCGTCGACGGACTGCCCCGGCGTGAGGCGCTCGCCGCCCATCGCGACGATCGGGTCCCAGAACCCGCCCGCGCCGAGGCCGAGCTCGACGCGCCCGCCCGACAGCCGGTCGAGGCTCGCGACGGCGCGCGCCAGCACCGCCGGCGGGCGCAGCGGCAGGTTGAGCACGTTGCCCGCGAGGCGGATGCGCTCGGTACGCGCCGCGACCCACGACAGCAGGGTCCAGGTGTCGAGGAAGGCCGCCTGGTACGGGTGGTCCTGGAAGGTCACGAGGTCCAGGCCGACCTCCTCGGACAGCTGCGCGAGCGCGACCGCCTGCTGGGGCGCCGCGGCGGTGGGCGTGACGAAGGACCCGAAGCGCAGGTCGTGGCCGTAGTCGGGCATGGCTCCTCGCGATCTCAAGATATGTTGTTGAACAGAACATATCGAGAACAGATAGGTGGTGCAACCGCATTCCCGCGGTACCCTGAGCGGATGAGCACGAGCGCGACGACCGCCGCACCCACCGGCCCGACCGAGCTCCCCGGCCGCCTCGAGGACCTCGGCTGGCACCTCGGCGTCCTGCTGCGCGCCTACCGCGCGACCGTCGAGCAGGCGCTCGACGACGTCCCGCACGGCACGCGCGGCTACCAGGTCCTCGTGACCGTGGCGCAGGGCGACCACCCCACGCAGCTCGCGCTCGCCGAGCACCACGGCATCGACCGCACCGTCATGACGTACCTCGTCGACGACCTCGTCGCGTCCGGCCTCGTCGAGCGGCAGCAGAACCCCGCCGACCGGCGCGCACGCCGCGTCGTCGCGACGCCCGAGGGCCGCCGTCGTCTCGCCGGGTGGGCCGCCGCCGTGCACGACGCCGAGGAGGAGCTCCTCGACATGCTCTCGCCCGACGAGCGCGGCACCTTCCGCACCCTCATGCGCCGCGTCGCGTGCGACCTCCGCGACATCGACGCCGGCACCGACCCGTGCGCCGTCGCCGAGCACACCCTCGGCACCACCACCCCGCCCAGGTAGAGGCGGGGCCCGCCGAGGTAGAGCCAGGGTCAGCCGAGGTAGAGCCAGGGTCAGCCGAGGTAGAGCCGTGGTGCGCCTCGCGCGCGACCACGGCTCTACCTCGCGCGACCACGGCTCTACCTCGCGCGACCACGGCTCTACCTCGCGCGACCACGGCTCTGGCTCGCGCTACCGGGGGTCTACCTCGCGGCCGGAGGACTACCTCGGGAGGGGGTCCGCGGCGGTCGGTGAGGCGTCGGCGAGGGCGGCGTCGGTGCCCTCGGGGTCCCGGCCGCGCAGCGGGTAGAGCCAGAAGCACACGAAGGCCAGGGCGGCGATGAGGACGGGGACGCCGCCGAGCAGGAGGCGCACGCCCGTCGCGACGCCGTCCGGCTGCAGGACGTCGCCCGTGCCCTCGACGTACCCGCTCGCGGAGAGCACGGCCGCGACCAGGACGGCCTGCACGATCACGGACCCGCGCACGACGAACCCGTTGGCCCCGAAGTACATGCCCTCCCGGCGCAGGCCGGTGCGGCGCTCGTCGTCGTCGATGACCTGCGCGAGCGCGACCTCGAGCACCTGCATGAGGCCGGCCACGCCGACGCCGACGGCGAGCCCCGCGAGCGCGGCGCCGAGCACGGTGGTCGGCACGAGGTAGAGGCACGTCGCGAGCCCGTACACGGCGACGACCCACAGCATCGTGGAGCGCGGGCCGATGCGGCGCACGACCCACGACCACCCGACGATCGCCGGGATGGCGGCGACGAAGATCGGCGCGAGGAGGAACGTCGCGTCGGCCTCCGCCCCGCCGAGCACGTAGCGCACGTAGAACGGCACGGCGGCGAGCACGATCGCGGTGGTGCTCTGCAGCAGCAGCGACCCGAGCACGTAGGTGACGAACGCCCGGTTCGCGAACGTGTAGCGCAGCTGGGCGCCGAGCCCGACGGCGGCCTCGCGCTCGCGCACCGCCGCGACGTCGACGGGGCGCTCGACCATGCCGGCGAGGGACCACGCGAAGAACCCGAGGCTCACGACGGCGAGGAGCAGCGCCATCCACGTCCACCCGAGCGTCCCGTACAGCAGCGGGGCGCCGGCGGTGCCGAGGATCATGCCGACGAGGCCGAAGATCTGGCGCGGCGCGTTCCCGCGGGCGCGCTCCGCCGTCGTGCGGAAGATCTCGGGGAACAGCGCGGAGACGTTGAGCACGACGACGACGTACGCGACGTCGTACACGGCGACGACGACGAGGAACCACACGACGAGCCCGGTGGGGCTCAGCGCGGGCGGCGTCCACACGAGCGCGAACGCGACGACGAGCGGCACGACGCCGAGCCCGATCCACGGCACGCGACGGCCCCAGCGGGTGCGCCGCCGGTCGGAGGCCGCGCCGACGAGCGGGTTGAGCACCGCGTTGAGGACGCCGTGCGCGACCATCGCGCCCGCGACCCAGCCGGCGGGCACGCCGAGGTGGTCGACGTAGAAGTAGACGACGAACGCGGAGAACGTCTGGAGCAGCAGGTTGGCGGGGAACGCGGACGCGCCGTAGGCGACGGTCTGCGCGCGCGTGGCCGCGCCCACCAGGCGGCGGTCCCGCACGCGGGCCAGCAGCCCTCCGGTCGGCGCCCGTCCGCTCGGCACCGTGCCCGACGGCGTCCCGGACGGCGCGCTCATCGCTCGCCCCGCTGGACCGCGCGCAGGTCGCGCCAGCCGACGCGGACGAGGCCCTCCTCGGCGACCACGGCGGCGACGGCCGGGTCGGCCAGGAGGCGGTGCTCGAACCCGCGCTTCGGCGCGGCGTAGTCGGCGACGTCGCCGAGCTCGTCGTCGTCGAGCATGGGGTGCAGGTAGATCTCGGTGACGCCGGCCGGCACGCGGCGCAGCAGGTCGAGGAAGCCGTCGCGGACCTCCTCGTAGCCCTCCGCGTCGTCCGTGCCCTCGCCCGCGAGCTCGAACGGGTGCGTCCACAGGCGGTCGACGAGCACGACGCCGAGCGCGTCGGCCGCCGCGGTCGCCTCGTCGAGGAGCGGCTGGAAGTCGCCGGGCGGCAGGAGCATCCCGTCGGTCGTGCGCGGCAGGCGGAACGGCAGCCCGTGCCGGGCCGCGAGCTCGAACACCTGCGGCAGGAACGAGCGTCCCGTCTCGAGCCCGTAGACCGAGCCCATGTGGTTGTCCAGGTGCGAGACGTCGACCCCGGCGGCGAGCGCCGCGTCGAGCTGCGCCGCGAGCTCGGCCGCGACGTCCTCGGCGCGCGCCTGCTGCTCGACGGTGCGCACGTCGCGCGGGAAGTACCCCGCGTCGTCGACGAGCGACGTCCCCGTCCCCGTGAGGGGCCGCCACCGGTAGCGCGTCCACTCGCTCGTGAGCACGAGGTGGACGCCGACGTCGACGGGGTGGGCCGCGGCGAACGCGAGCGCGTCCGGCGCCCAGCCGCACGGCACCATGACGGTCGCGGAGTCGAGGTGCCCGGCGAGGAGCAGCTCCGAGATCGCGCGGTTCGCGGCCCGGCACATCCCGTAGTCGTCGGCGTTGAGGATCACGGCGCGCGAGTCGTCCGCGAGGCCCAGCCGGGACACCAGGTCCGACGGCGGGCCGCCCGGGTCGGTCACGACGCGGCCTCCGCGCGCTCGTCGCCGGCGTCCTCGCCCTCGACCGGCGCGGAGTGGGCCGCGGCGGCGCGGAACACCTCGTCGCGCAGCGCGTCGCTCGCGGACCGGGCCGCGCCCACGACGACGGCGTCGCTCGTGAGCTCGGACGGGACGACCCGCACGGGCAGCACGGCCAGCTTCTCGCCGAGGAAGCGCTGCACGCGCTCGGCGATCGGCGGGCGTGCGGCGTGGTTGGTGAGCACGAAGAGCTCCGGCTCGACGACGAGCGCGACCGCCGCCGCCACGACGCCGATGCGCTCCGCGACCTCGTCGAGCACGTCGCACGACGCGCCGTCGCCGTGCTCGGCGCGGTCCACGAGGTCCTTGACGGCGATGTCGTCCGGGAGGCCGTTCTCCTTCGCGATGGCCGCGATCGACGACGCCCCGAGCGTCTCCGAGCCGAGCGACCGGCCGGGGTGCGGGAGGAAGGAGACCTCCCCCGCGCCGCCCGCCGCGCCCCGGTGCAGGCGACCGTCGAGGACGAGTCCGGCGCCGAACCCGTCGCCGAGCCCCAGCACGACGAACGTCCGGACCCCCGCCGCGACGCCGTCGCGCTGCTCCGCGAGCGCCGCGAGGTTGAGGTCGTTCTCGAGCGTCACCGGGCAGCCGAGCGCGTCGACGAGCGCGTCGTGGAGGTCCGTGCCGCCCTTCTCGAAGCCCGGCACCCGGCGGATCGTCGCGTGGTCCGGGCTGACGATCGACGGCACCGCCGCGACGGCGCGCGTCACCTCGACGCTCGCGCCCTCGGGCAGCCGGGCCTCGACGTCGGTCACGCACGCGCGGGCCAGCTCGGCGGCGGCGCGGGCGCGCGCCGTCGGGGTCGGCCTGACGTCGCGCCGCTCGGCGCGGGCACGGATCGCTCCCGTGACGTCGACGAGCGCGACCCGCACGCGGTCGCGCGCGACGTCGATCCCCAGCCCGAACGCGTAGTCCGGGTCGACCCGGTACAGCGTCGCGGCCGGGCCGCGACGGTCCCGGTCGAGCCCTGCCTCCGTGACGACGCCCGTCGCCTCGAGCGCGCGCAGGGTCTGCGCGACGGTCGTCTTCGACAGACCGGTCGCCGCGACGACGTCGGGCCGGGCGACCTGCGCGCCGGTGCCGAGGACGTCGAGCACGGCGCGCGCGTTGAGGGTGCGCAGGAGGGCGGGGGTTCCGGCGGGAGTGGTGTCCATCTGGTCTCCGTCGAGCAGTGGGTGGTCGAGCAGACATGTCCGGGCCGAGCAGGTAGGGCGGGAAGTTCCCTACCCGCCGGAGACTAACCGCGCTGCCTGTGGTTGTCGACGGCGGCCCCGCGCTCCCACCCTGTACCGTGACGTGGTGATCCGCCGAGCCCTCGCCCGCGCCTTCTGGGCGACCAGCCGGTGGCGGCTGCGCTCGCAGCCGTACGACACGAGCCGGCCCACGCTCCTCGTCGGCGCCCCGCACACGTCGAACTGGGACTTCGTGCTCATGCTCGCGATCGCCTGGAGCACCGGCATCCACGTGCGCTGGCTGGGCAAGCACGCGCTGTTCGCCGGTCCCGCGGGCCCGGTCATGCGCGCGCTGGGCGGCATCCCCGTCGACCGGCGCGACCCGAGCCGGGTCGTGGCGGACGTCGTCGGCCGCCTCCAGGCGGGCGAGGTCTTCTCGCTCGTCGTCACGCCCGAGGGCACGCGCGGCGCCGGGTCGTACTGGAAGTCGGGCTTCTACCGGATCGCGCGCGAGGCGCACCTGCCGGTCACGCTCGGCTACGTGGACCGCACCACGATGACGACGGGCCTCGGCCCGACGATCGACCTCACCGGTGACGTCCGCGCCGACATGGACGTCGTGCGCGCGTTCTACGCCGACAAGTCCGGCCTCCGGCCCGCGCTGCGCACCGAGCCGCGGCTGCGCGAGGAGGACGCGCCCGCCTGACGGCCGCGACCCCGGCACGCGCTCTCTCGCGCCCCCACGCCCGGGTCCGTGGGTCGTCCGACGCCCTCGTTCTCGGACGCTCGTCCAGCTCGGGCCGCCGTCTCGCCCGGCGTCCCGGCGCCCTACGTAGTCCCCACACTTTTCACCCGCCGGACGGATGCCCGAGGCACGTCGCGAGGGGGTCGCGGACCCCGGTCCAGCCGCACGAAGACGCCCTCCGCAGGACGTCGCGTACGGGACATCCCGTACTCCGGAGCGGCCCTGCGTAGGCGTTGGAGCCTCGTCCTCCACCTGCTTACGGTCCCCCTCGTCACGGTCGACGGTGCGGGCTCCGCACGACGTCGGCCCTCCCCGACCTAGGAAGCGAGTCCCCCGATGAAGCGACTCCGCGCGGCGCTCCTCGCCGCCGTCGTGGGCGCGACCGCGATCATCGCCCCGATCGCGATCGCCCCCAGCGCCTCGGCGCACGGCTGGATCACCTCTCCCCCCAGCCGGCAGGACAACTGCGCGAAGGGCACCACGTCCTTCGACTGCGGTTCCATCAAGTACGAGCCCCAGTCCGTCGAGGCCCCCAAGGGCTCGATGAAGTGCTCCGGCGGCAGCGGCTACGCGATCCTCGACGACGCGAGCAAGCCCTGGCCCCGCACGACCACGGGCCGCGACGTGACGTTCCAGTGGAACCTCACGGCGAACCACGCCACGAGCGTGTGGGAGTACTTCGTCGACGGCCAGCTCTTCGCGACGTTCGACGGCGGCGGCGTCCAGCCCCCCAAGAACATCTCGCACACCCTCAAGGGCCTGCCGCTCGGCAACCACACGATCCTCGCGCGCTGGAACGTGTCGAACACGGTCAACGCGTTCTACAACTGCGTCGACCTGACCGTCACGGCCGACGGCACCAACCCCGGCGGGGGCACGCCCGACCCGGGCACCCCGGGCGGCGGCACCCCCGGCGGCGGCACGCCGGGCACCTGCGCGGACCCGGCGTGGGCCGCGACGTCGACCTACACGGGCGGCGCGAAGGTCTCCTACGCGGGCAACGTGTACGAGGCGAAGTGGTGGACGCAGAACAACGTCCCGGGCTCCGAGGCATGGGGGCCGTGGAAGCTGATCGGCGCCTGCTGACCTGCTGAACCCCGCGACGGCGGGTGGTCTCGTCCCACGGGCGAGACCACCCGCCGTCGTGCGTCGCCGACCCGGCGACGAGGGCGCGCCCGGCGCGCGTACGCGGAAGCACGTACGGGCTTTGCCCAATTGTCCGGCTCTCCGCCCGTTTCGTAGCGTCGAGGTGCCCGATCCGAGAGGCGGCCCGCGAGGAAGCGCGCCGCAGGACCCATGCACCACCGGATGGAGAGCGAGACATCTCATGCGAAGACTGAGAGCAGTACTCCTGGCAGCCGTCGTCGGCGCGGTCGCGATCATCGCGCCCGTGGCCGTCGCGCCGAGCGCGAGCGCCCACGGCTGGATCACGTCGCCGCCGAGCCGGCAGGACCACTGCGCGAAGGGCACGACGTCCTTCGACTGCGGCTCGATCAAGTACGAGCCCCAGTCCGTCGAGGCGCCCAAGGGCTCGATGCAGTGTTCGGGCGGCAGCGGCTTCAGCATCCTCGACGACTCGAGCAAGCCCTGGCCGCGCACGCAGACCGGCACGTCGGTCACGTTCCAGTGGAAGCTCACCGCGGCGCACAACACGAGCACGTGGGAGTACTTCGTCGACGGCGTGCTGTTCAAGACGTTCAACCAGAACGGTGCGCAGCCGCCCAGCAACATCTCCCACACCCTGACGGGCCTGCCCGAGGGCAACCACACGATCCTCGCGCGCTGGAACGTGTCGAACACCGTCAACGCGTTCTACAACTGCGTCGACCTGAAGATCGGCAGCGGCGGGACCGACCCGGGCAACCCCGGGAACCCCGGCAACCCCGGGAACCCGGGCAACCCCGGCACGTGCACGGCTCCGGCGTGGTCGGCGAGCGCCGCCTACGTCGGCGGGGCGAACGTCTCCTACTCCGGCCGCAACTACCAGGCCAAGTGGTGGACGACGGGCGAGAACCCGTCGCAGAGCGGCCAGTGGGGCGTCTGGAAGGACCTCGGAGCCTGCTGACCTGCTGATCCCGGGAGCGATCCCGGGAGCGATCCCGACAGCACTGCCGACGGCCGGCGGACGCGTGCTCGCACGCGACCGTCGGCCGTCCTGCGCGTCGGGCGCGCGGGGCCGCACGGGGCGCGGTCGCGCGGGTCGGCGGCAGCCCGAGGTCAGCCCCGGCCCCGCAGCCGGTCGAGGTCGCGGCGCTCGCGCTTCGTGGGGCGCCCGGCACCGCGGTCGCGGACCGCGACGCGCACGGTGAGCTCACGCGGCGGCGGGGGTGGGCTCTGGTCGTCGACGGCCGTCGCGGCGAGGGTCGCGGACACCCGCTTCACGAGCACCTTCTCGACGACGAGGATCCGCTCGACCGGACCGCCCCGCACGACGACGCGGTCCTTGACCTTCACGCTCGTCGCGGGCTTCGCGCGCTCGCCGTTGACGCGCACGTGCCCCGCCTTCACGGCGGCCGTCGCCTGCGAGCGGCTCTTGAACACGCGGACGGCCCACAGCCAGCTGTCGACGCGCGCGCTCGTCGCCTCGGTCGTCACCACCCTCCGAGCCTACGAGACCGCGCAGGGCGCGGTGCCGGCGGGGTCGCCGCACCCCGGCAGACCGCCGTCGGCGTGCGAGGTCCGGGCGCCCGTGCCACGGTGGTGTCAGGCCATTCGGGGCAAGAGTCCTTTTGGCCGGATCTGTCCCTACGGGAAACGGAGCGTGACATGGGCATCATCGGCTGGATCCTCATCGGCCTCATCATGGGTGCCATCGCCCGCGCGATCGTGCCGGGCAAGCAGAAGGGCGGCTGGATCGTCACCCTCCTGCTGGGCATCGTGGGCGCCCTGCTCGGCGGCTTCATCGCCTCGGCGGTGTTCGGCACCGACGTCAACGAGGAGTTCTTCGACCTCGGCACGTGGGGCTTCGCGCTCATCGGCTCCATCATCGTGGTGTTCATCTGGTCCTGGTTCACCAACCGCAAGCGCGCCTGACGGCGTCGGCCGCACCGGCGGCCCGCTTCCCCGGACGGCCCGGTCCCCTCAAGGACCGGGCCGTCCGTGCGTCCCCGGGCGTATTGCCGTGGACGCGCCGCCCGTGCGCCGGACACGCTGGACCCATGAGCGCCGTCGCCCCTCCCGCCCCGGACGTCTCCCTCCCGCGAGGGTACGCGCTCGTCGAGGCCCCGCACCCCGCGTCGCTCGACGCGCCCGAGGCGTGGGCCTACCTCGCCGTCGCGGACGTCGGCCGCGAGCACGAGCTCGAGGTGCACGGCTACGACGACCTCGCGCTGCCGCCCCGCGAGATCCTCACGGGCATGGCCCACCAGGAGTACTCCACGAAGCGCCGGTTCGTCGTCGTGCGCTCCGCCGCGGCGGCCTCGTGGCACGAGCAGGGCGTCCCGCCCGCGGTGGGGGACGTCGTCGCGCACCTCTTCGTGACCCGCCCCGTCACGAGCAACGAGCACCTGGGCGAGTCCTACGCCGTCGTGCGTCCCGCCGAGCGCGGCCGCGGCATCGGGGGCGCGCTGCTCGCGCTCGGCGAGCGCCTGAACCTGGACGCGGGGCGCACCGTGCTCTTCTCGGACACGAACCACGGCGAGGAGCCGCCGCCCGGTCCCGGCGCGCTCGAGGCCACGACGGGCGCCGGCCGGGTTCCCGCGGACGCGCCCGGACCGCGCTTCCTGCGTGCCCACGGGTACGTGCTCGAGCAGGTCGAGCGGCACTCGGTGCTCGACCTCCCGGTCGCGCCCGCGGTCCTCGACGCGCACCGCGAGGACGCCCGGGCCGCCGCGGGCGGCGACTACCGCCTGCACTCCTGGACCGACGAGGTCCCGGAGGCCTGGGCCGACCAGGTGGCGGTCCTCTTCACGCGCATGAGCACCGACGCGCCGACGGGCGGCGTCGACTACGGCGAGGACCCGTGGGACGCGCGGCGCGTGCGGACGTGGGTGCAGCAGCAGGCGGAGAACGACGACGCGTTCCTCGTGTGCGCCGCGGAGCACGTGCCGTCGGGCACGCTCGCGGCGTTCACCGTGCTCGTCCACCCGCGCGGCCGCGAGGACTTCGCGATCCAGGAGGACACGCTCGTGCTGCGCGAGCACCGCGGGCGCCGCCTCGGGATGCTCGTCAAGGTCGCCAACCTCGACGCGCTCGCGGCGCAGCGCCCCGGCGCCCGGCGCGTCCACACGTGGAACGCGCAGGAGAACGACCACATGCTCGCGATCAACGTCGCCCTCGGCTTCCGCCCCGCGGGCGTGTGGGCCGCGTGGCAGCGCCGGACGACCCCGGAGGACGCCGAGTGAGCGCACGACCGACCACCCCCACGACCCGCGACGGGCGCGTGCGCATCGAGCCCGTCCCCGGCCGCCTCGACGCGCCCGACGCGTGGGCCGTCCACGGCACGGTCCGGGTGGGCGACGCGATCGACCGCGCGATCCACGGCCACACCGACCTCGCGCTCGACGCCGCCACGGTCGCGTCCACCGTCGCCAGCGCCGGCTACCGCCGCGTGCTGCGGTGGGTCGCGGTGCTCGACGACGCCCCGCGGGGCACGACGCCCCGGCCCGAGGACGTCGTCGGCCGGTCGATGGTGGCGCTCCCGCAGCAGGGCAACACGCACACGGCGCTCGTCTACGTCGGCGTGGACCCGGCGCGCCGGCGCCGCGGCGTCGGCACGGCGCTGTGGGAGGCGGCGCTCGACGTCGTGCGCGCGGAGGGGCGGCGCGTGGTCCAGTCCGACTCGTCCTTCGCGCCGGAGCCGCCGCCCGGCCCGGGTGCGATCGAGGCGCCCACGGGCAGCGGACGCGTCCCGGCGCACGACGACGCCACGACCTTCGCGCTGCACCGCGGCTTCACGCTCGAGCAGGTGATGCGGCACTCCGTGCTCGCGCTCCCGGTGCCGCCCGCCGTGCTCGACCCGCTGCGAGAAGCGGCCACGGCGCGGGCGGCCGGGTACCGCGTGCACGTGTGGACGGACGAGGTCCCCGAGGAGTGGCTCGCGCAGCTCGCGGTGCTCGAGACGCGCATGAGCACCGACGCCCCGAGCGGGGGACTCGACCTCGCGGAGGACCCGTGGGACGCGGAGCGCGTCCGGACCTTCTCCCGGGAGATCCACGACCGAGGCCGCGGCTACGTCGTCGCCGCGGCGGAGGACACGGCGACGGGCACGCTCGCCGCGTTCTCGATGGTCGCGTACCCCCGCGACCGGCCCGAGGTCGTGTTCCAGGAGGACACGCTCGTGCTGCGCGAGCACCGCGGGCGCAGCCTGGGCCTGCTCGTCAAGGTCGCCGTGCTCGACGAGCTGGCGCGCGCCCGGCCGTCGTCGCGCCGTGTGCACACGTGGAACGCCGAGGAGAACCGGCACATGCTCGCGATCAACGTCGCGCTGGGCTTCGCGCCCACGGGCGTCGAGGCGGAGTGGCAGCTCGTCCTCGACGCACCGGACCCCGGCAGCGCGCCCTGACCCCGGGGGCCGCCGCGGCCCGACCGCTCAGCGGATGCCGTCGAGGAAGCGGATCACCCGCTCGGTGACGAGCGCGGCGGCCTCCGGCTCGTACGACGGCAGGCTCGGGTCCGTGAAGAGGTGGCGGTCGCCGGGGTAGACGAACAGCTCCGCGTCGGGCGTGGACTCCACGAGCTCGCGCGCCGCGTCGAGGTCGCCCTCGCCCGCGAACGACGGGTCCGCGTCCATGCCGTGCACCTGGACGGGCACGGCGTCGGGCCAGGCGTCGCCGAACTCGGAGACGGGCACGCACGCCTCGAGGAGCACCGCGCCCTTGGCGCCCGGCTGCGTCTGGGCGAGCATCTGGGCCGGGAGGACGCCGAGGGAGACCCCGGCGTACACGACGCCGAGGTCGTAGCCGTCCACGGCCCCCCGGGCGCGCTCCAGCACGGTCCCGAAACCGAGCTCCTGCACGTGGGCCATGCCCTCGTCGAGGGTCGCGAACGTGCGCCCCTCGAAGAGGTCCGGCGTGTGCACCACGTTCCCCGCGCCGCGCAGCGTCTCCGCGAGCGTCCGCACGCCCTCGGTCAGTCCCTGCACGTGGTGGAACAGCACGACCTCCGCCATGGTCCCTCCTCCGATCGTCGCTCGTGGGCCGTGCGACGGCGTCGCCGCCCGGTGCGCGCCCGACGGCGCACGCCCCCCATCGTCGCGCGACCCGCCCACGCACGCCCGGGGTCCAGGGACCTGCGACGGCCGTTCGTCAGGCCACCGGACCATGGACCGCGGGACGGTCGGGGTGGGCGAGGGCCGACGTCGGTCAGTAGTTTGGTGGTCATGACCTCGCAGCCCGTGCCGCCCCCGATCGACCCCACCTCCACGCCGTCCTGGACCGCGCTGACCGTGCACCGCGACACCGTGGAGCCGGACCTGCGCACCTGGTTCGCGGCCGACCCGGACCGCGCGCGCCGCCTCACGCACCAGGCGGCCGACCTCACGGTCGACCTGTCGAAGAACCTCGTCACCGACGAGACGCTGGAGCTGCTCGTGCGCCTCGCCGAGGAGGTCCACCTCGACGACCGCCTCGAGGCGATGTTCACGGGCGAGCACATCAACGTCACGGAGGACCGCGCCGTCCTGCACACCGCCCTGCGCCGGCCGACCCCGCTGGGCGACGACGAGCACCTCGTCGTCGACGGGCAGGACGTCGACGCGGACGTGCACGCCGAGCTCGCGAAGGTCTACGCGTTCGCGGACAAGGTCCGCTCGGGCGAGTGGACGGGCGTCACGGGCGAGCGCGTCCGCACGGTCGTGAACATCGGCATCGGCGGCTCCGACCTCGGACCGGTCATGGCGTACGAGGCGCTGCTGCCGTACAAGCACCAGGACATCGAGGTCCGGTTCGTCTCGAACATCGACCCGACGGACGTCGCGGAGAAGACGGCGGGCCTCGACCCGCGCACCACGCTGTTCATCGTCGCGTCGAAGACGTTCGGCACGCTCGAGACGCTGACCAACGCGCGCCTCGCGCGCGACTGGCTGTGGACGGAGCTCGCGGCGGTCGGCGCGATAGAGGACACGGACGAGTCCCGGCAGGCCGCCGTCGCGCAGCACTTCGTCGCGGTCTCGACCGCGCTCGACAAGGTCGCGGCGTTCGGGATCGACCCGGCGAACGCGTTCGGGTTCTGGGACTGGGTCGGCGGGCGCTACTCGGTCGACTCCGCGATCGGCACCTCGCTCGCGATCGCGATCGGCCCTGACCGGTTCGCCGAGCTGCTCGCGGGCTTCCACGCGATCGACGAGCACGTGCGCCGCACGCCGTTCGAGCGCAACGTCCCGGTCCTCATGGGGCTGCTCAACGTCTGGTACGTGAACTTCCTCGACGCGCACACGCACGCCGTGCTCCCGTACGCGCAGTACCTGCACCGCTTCCCGGCCTACCTCCAGCAGCTCACCATGGAGTCCAACGGCAAGCGCGTGCGCTGGGACGGCTCCCCCGTGACGACGGAGACCGGCGAGATCTTCTGGGGCGAGCCGGGCACGAACGGCCAGCACGCGTTCTACCAGCTCATCCACCAGGGCACCCGCCTCATCCCGGCCGACTTCATCGCGGTCGCGAACCCCGCGCACCCGCTCGTCGACGCGGTGGGCGACGGCGGCGCGGTCCAGCCGGGCGCCGACGTGCACGGCCTGTTCCTCGCGAACTTCTTCGCCCAGACCAAGGCGCTCGCGTTCGGCAAGACGGCGGACGAGGTCCGGGCCGAGGGCACCGCGGAGCACCTCGTGAGCGCCCGCACGTTCCCGGGCAACCGCCCGACGACGTCGATCCTCGCTCCCGCGCTCACGCCGTCGGTCCTGGGCCAGCTCATCGCGCTCTACGAGCACATCACGTTCGTGCAGGGCGTCGTGTGGGGCATCGACAGCTTCGACCAGTGGGGCGTCGAGCTCGGCAAGAAGCTCGCGCTCGAGATCGCGCCGGCCGTCGCGGGCGACGAGGACGCCCTCGCGGCGCAGGACCCGAGCACCGCGGCCCTCATCGACCGTTACCTCGACCTGCGCAGCTAGCCCGCGCCCCGCCCGGGCACGGGGACGACCGTGCTCGGGCGGCTCGCGGGGGGAGGTCGTGCGCACGGGGACGGGCCGAGCGCCTCCGCGGACCGCGACCCGCGGTGTGTCCTCCGCCTCACGGCGGGGACGTGTCGCGAGGTCGCGGCGCTGTGCGCGCGACCGCGCGTCCACAGCCGCGCTGCGAGCGCCCGCGCCCTGCGTACACTGGCGGGCGCGCGACCGCCGCGAGCCCGTTCGGCGTCGCTCTCACCGTGGAAGGAACCCCGATGGCCGACGCCGCCACCCCCGAGACTCTCGCTCGGACCCTGATCGAGCACGCGGACGCCGTGCGCAGCGCGTGGCTGGAGGCTGCAGCGAACGAGCTCCACGGCCGCACCTCGCGGGGCGAGCTCGAGCGCGAGCAGGGCGAGATCCTCGACGCGCTCCTCGAGGGCCTGCGCGCCGGCGGCGTGTCGCTCGCCGAGCCGGCGTTCGACCAGCTCCGGGGCATCCTCGCGGACGTGTCGTCCGCACGCGCGCGCCTCGGCTTCACGCCGCGCGAGACCGCGATCGGCGTCTTCGCCCTCAAGGAGGGCCTGTACCGGCTCGACTCCGCGACCGGTGCCGACACGGACGTCACCCCGCTGCTGCGCCTCGTCGACCAGCTCGGGCTCTTCACGTTCGAGACGTTCGCTGCCGCGCGCGAGGCGATCATCGCCGAGCAGGCCGAGCAGCTGCTCGAGCTCTCCACGCCCGTGGTCAAGCTCTGGGAGGGCATCGTCGCGGTGCCGCTCGTGGGGACGCTCGACTCCGCGCGCACCCAGGTCGTCATGGAGAAGCTGCTCAACACGCTCGTCGACACGGGCAGCGAGCACGCGATCATCGACATCACGGGCGTGCCCGCGGTGGACACCCAGGTCGCGCAGCACCTGCTCAAGACGGTCGTCGCGGCGCGCCTCATGGGCGCCGAGTGCACGATCAGCGGCATCCGCCCGCAGATCGCGCAGACGATCGTCGCGCTCGGCATCGAGTTCGGCGACATCCGCACGCGCGCGACCCTCGCCGACGCCCTCGTCGACGCGCTGCGCGCGAGCCGCGACACCCGGCAGGCCGGGCTCCCCGCATGACCGACGGCGTCCCCATCCTCAAGATCGGCTCGACGCTCCTCGTCTCGATCCAGATCGACCTCCAGGACGACACGGCGCTGCAGCTCCAGGAGGACCTCGCCCAGCGGATCACCGACACCGGTGCGCGCGGCGTGATCATCGACATCTCCGGGCTGGAGATCGTCGACTCGTTCATCGGCCGCATGCTCGCGTCGGTCGCCGGGATCTCGCACGTGCTCGACGCGACGACGGTGGTCGTGGGCATGCGCCCGGCCGTCGCCATCACCATGGTCGAGCTCGGCCTGTCGCTCGGCGACGTCCGCACCGCGCTGGACGTCGAGCGCGGCCTCGCGCTCCTCGCCCCCGAGGAGCGGTCCGTCGAGGACGTGCTCCTCGCCGCCGCCGAGCGCGAGGAGAGGTGACCACGACCACCCCGCCGCCGACGACCGCGGAGCGCGTGCCGGTCCGCACGGACTCCGACGTCGTCAAGGTGCGCCAGCTCGTGCGGTCGCTCGCGCAGCAGGCACGCCTCTCGCTCGTCGACCAGACGAAGCTCGTGACGGCGGCGAGCGAGCTCGCGCGCAACACCCTCGTGTACGGGGGCGGTGGCGAGGCCGAGGTGCAGCTCGTCACGGAGGGGGCGCGGACGGGCGTCCGCGCCGTCTTCTCGGACGAGGGGCCGGGCATCCCCGACCTCGACCTCGCGCTCACCGACGGCTGGACCAGCGGCGGCGGGCTCGGGCTCGGGCTCTCGGGGTCGCGACGCCTCGTCCAGCACTTCGCGATCGACACCGCGCCGGGAGCGGGCACGCGCGTCGAGATCGCGACCTGGTCCCGATGACCTCGGCGGAGCCGGATCGCCCGGACGACCGCCGCACGCTCGTCGAGGACGGGACCTGGTACACCGTGGACCACCCGTCCGCGGTCGGCAGCGTGCGTCGCGGCGCGAGCACCGCCGCGCGGAACCTCGGCCTCGACGACGAGCGCGCGGCGGAGGTCGGCCTCGTCGTCTCCGAGCTCGCGACCAACCAGTGCCGCCACGCCGGGGGCGGCGCGGTGCTCGTCCGCGTGCGGCGCACCGGCGCCGAGGCCGCGCTCGACGTGCTCGCCGTCGACGCCGGGCCCGGTATGCGGGACATCACCGCGGCGATGCGCGACGGCGTCTCGAGCCGCGGCACGCTCGGCATCGGCCTCGGCACCCTCCCCCGCCTCGCGTCGGCGTGGGACGCGTGGACGTCGCCCGGCCAAGGGACGGTCATCGCGGCGACGTTCGTCGCGCACGGCGCGACCACCGACCTCGCGGCGCCCACGGGCGTGACCCGCCCCATGACCGGGCAGGACGTGTGCGGCGACGCCCTCGCGGTGCGCCACGACGACGGCGCGCCCAGCCTCCTCGTCGCCGACGGGCTCGGCCACGGCCCGCTCGCCGCGGTGGCCTCCGGCGCTGCCGTGCGGGCCTTCCTCGACGCGCCGCCCGGGAGCGCGGTCGCGCTCCTCGAGCGTGTGCACGGCGCCCTCGGCGGCACGCGCGGCGCAGCCGTCTCGGTGGTCCAGGCGTCGGGCGGCGTGCTGCGGCACGCAGGCCTCGGCAACATCGCCGGGACCGTCCACGGGGCGCGCTCGCGGGGGCTCGTGAGCCACCCCGGCATCGCCGGGACGCGCGGCCGGCCGCTGCGCGAGACGACGTACCCCGTCGAGCCGGGCGACGTCGTCGTGCTGCACAGCGACGGGCTGACGGCCCGGTGGTCGCTCGCCGACTATCCGGGCCTCGCCGTCCGCTCCCCCCTCGTCGTCGCGGGCGTCCTGCTCCGTGACCACGCCGTGCGCCGCGACGACTCGTGCGTGGCGGTGCTGCCGATCCCCCGGGAGGCCGCGTGAGCACCACCCTCCTCATCACCCAGCTGCGCTCGGACTCCGACGTGCTCGCGCTGCGCCGGGCGGGACGGGAGATCTGCCGCCTGCTCGGCCTCGACACGCAGGACCAGGTGCGCGTCGCGACGGCGCTGTCCGGGATCGGGCGGTCCGCGGTCGGTTCCGGCACGGCCGACGTCGTCGTGGGCGTCCTGCCCGGGCTGCCGCAGGCCACGCTGCGCGCCGAGATCGTGGCGGGGACGCCGTTCCTCGTCGAGGGCGACTCGAGCGACGGCGGCGTCCCCGCCGCCCGGCGGCTCGTCCCCGGCCTGCAGGTCGACCCGACCGGTACGCGCGTGCTGCTCACCAAGGCCCTGCCGGCGACCGCGCGCACGGACGAGGCGACGCTCGCGGGCGTGCGCCGGTCCACCGCCGCAGCGCACGTCGCCGACGCGAGCGACGAGGTGCGGGTGCAGAACGCCGAGCTCGTGCGCACGCTCGACGAGCTGACGCGCCAGCAGGACGAGCTCCGGCGCTTCAACGAGGAGCTGGAGGAGACGAACCGCGGCGTCCTCGCCATGTACGACCAGCTGTCGGCGGAGCTCGAGGAGACCAACACCGGCGTCGTCGCGCTGTACGCCGAGCTCGACGAGCGCGGCCGCGAGCTCGCCGCCGCGAACGAGGCGAAGACCCGCTTCCTGCGGAACGTCAGCCACGAGCTGCGCTCGCCCGTGAACTCGATCATCGGCCTCACCTCGCTCCTGTCGGACTCCCACCTCGACGCCGACCAGACGCAGCAGGTCGGGTTCCTGCGCGAGAGCGCGACGACGCTGCTCACGCTCGTCGACGAGCTGCTCGACCTCGCGCGCGCCGAGGCGGGCCACGACGACGTCGAGCCCACGCCCGTCGACCTCGGGGCGCTGCTCGACGAGCTGCGCGGCACGACCCTGCCGCTCGTGCGGTCCGGCGTCTCCCTGCGGGTCGCGGCCGAGCCGGGCCTCACGCTCGTCACCGACCGCCGGCTGCTGTCCCGCGTGCTGCGCAACCTGCTGACGAACGCGGTGAAGTTCACGGACGAGGGCGAGGTCGTGCTGCGGGCCGCGGCCGACGGCGACGCCGTGCGGTTCGACGTGCGCGACACGGGTCTCGGGATCCCGGCCGACCAGCTGGAGGCCGTGTTCGAGGAGTTCGTCCAGGTGCCCAACCGCCTCCAGCCGACCGTCCGCGGCACGGGCCTCGGCCTGCCGTACGCGCGCCGCACGTCGGAGGCGCTGGGCGGCGCGCTCGTCGCGACGTCGCGCCCAGGCGCCGGGAGCGTGTTCACGCTGCGCCTGCCGTCGCTCACGGCGGCGCCCGAGGACGCCCCCGCCGCACGCCCGGAGCCCGAGGAGGCTCCCGTCCGCGACACCCCGCTCGGACACGTGCTCGTCGTCGACGACGACCGGTCCTACGCGTCGGTCGTCGCCTCGATGCTCCGCGACGCCGCGTCGCGCGTCAGCGTCGCGCACGACGCCACGCACGCGCTCGCCCTCCTGCACGACGGCCCGGCCGACGTCGCGCTCCTCGACGTGTGCCTGCCCGGCACGGACGGCCTCGCGCTGCGGTCGCGGATCCGCGACGTGCACCCGGGCACGGCGGCCGTGCTCATGTCGAGCGCACCGCCGCCGTCCGGCATCGGCGACGTGCCGTTCCTCGCGAAGTCGGAGATCGACCGCGACCGCCTCGTGGCGGCCCTGGGACGCGAGGTGCGCAGCTGATGAACGCCGACCGCACCGTGCTCGTCGTCGACGACACGCCCGCGCACCGGTACGTCATGGCGAGCTGGCTGCGGCGGGCCGGGTTCGGCGTCGTCGAGGCCGGGACCGGCCGCGACGCGCTCGCGCACGCCACGAACCCGGTCGACGCCGTCGTGCTCGACGTGAACCTGCCGGACCTCTCGGGCCGCGAGGTGTGCCGGATCCTCAAGAGCGACCCCGCGACCGCGCACCTGCCGGTGCTGCACGTCTCCGCGACCGACGTCGACGCCGCCGCGCGCACCGCCGGGCTGGAGGGCGGCGCGGACGCGTACCTGCCCGAGCCGCTCGACCGCGACGAGTTCCTCGCGACGATCAGCGCGCTGTGCCGGCGCGTCGACGCCCAGCGTGGCGCCGGGCGCACCGCCCGCCGCCTGGAGGCGCTCACCGGCGCGCTCGTCCCCCTGCACGAGGCGCGCTCGCCCGAGGCCGTCGCCGACCATGCCGCCCGGGGCGCGTGCGCCGTCCTCGGTCGCGCCGTGATCTCGATGGTCGTCGCGGACGCCGGGGTCGTGCTGCGCTCGGTCTGCGCCGCGGAGGGTGCCGCGCTCGTCCGCGGGCGGGGTCCCACGGCGGTCCTCCCGCCGATGGGGGCGTCGACCGCCGTGTTCGGCCCCGACGAGGTCCCTCTCCCCTGGCAGCCGCTCTTCGACGAGGCGGGCGTCGGGCCGTCGGCGTGGTTCACGCACTGGCTCGTCGACGCGTCGGGGGCGCTCGTCGGCGGCCTGGGCATCGAGGTCGGCGACGAGCCGCTGTCCGACGAGGAGCAGGAGGCCGCCGCGCGCTTCACGGAGGCCGCGACGGTCGCGCTGTCGAACCTGCGCACGTTCACCGAGGAGCACCGGATCGCCCTCGCGCTCCAGCGCGCTCTCCTGCCGTCGGGGCTGCAGGTGAGCGGCGGCGTCGAGGTCGTGGCGCGCTACGACGCGTCGGACGCCCGGCTGGACGTCGGCGGCGACTTCTACGACGCGTTCGACCTCCCGGACGGGCGCGTGGCCGTCGTCATCGGCGACGTCCAGGGGCACTCGCTGCGCGCGGCGACCGTGATGGCGGAGGTGCGGGTCACGCTGCGCGCCTACCTGCGCGAGGGCCACGACGCGGCCTCCGCCCTGGACCTGCTCAACGCGGCGCTGCGCGAGGACCACCCCGAGTTCGCGACCGTGTGCGTGTGCGTGCTCGACCCCCGGACCGGTGCCCTCGAGCTGACGGACGCCGGCCACCTGCCCGCGCTCCTCGTGCGCGCCGACGGCACGGTCGACCGGGCCAAGGCGGGCTCGCGCCTGCTGGGCGTACCCAGCCCGCGGTCCCGCCCCGCGCACCACGACGTGCTCGCCCCCGGCGACCTCCTCGTGCTCGTGACCGACGGTCTCGTCGAGCGCCGCGGGGCGTCCCTCGTGGACGCGCTGGACCGGCTGGCCGAGGTCGCCGGGCGGAGCGCCGGCGCGAGCCCGGCGCTCCTGTGCGAGCGCGTCGTCGCCGCGTTCGACGACCCGGGCCGCGAGGACGACGTCGCGGTGGTCGCCGTCACGCGTCACGCGTCGCCGGACGGCACCTTGTCCTTGACGTCGTCGTAGCCGACGTCCCCGGGGATCTCGCCCGGGGCGTAGACGAGCCGCACGACGCCCGTGGGGAACGTCTCCGAGCGCAGGAGCGTCAGCGGGTAGACGGGCTCGCCCTCGTCGAACAGGCGCTCGCCCGTGCGCGCCGCGACGGGGTGGACGAGCAGGCGCAGCTCGTCGAGCAGCCCCGCCCCGAGGAGCTGGCGCACCACCGAGATCGACCCGGCGACGAGCACCTTGCCGAGTCCCGGCTCCTCCTTGAGGGCGCGGACCGCGTCGACGAGGTCGCCGTCCACCCGCTCGACGTGCCGCCACCCGAGGTCCTGGTCGCCGCGCGTCGCGACGATCTTGCGCAGGTTCCCGAGCCGCGCGGCGAACTCCGCGTCCTCCTCCCCGGCGGTCTCCCGCTCGGGCCACGCGCCGGCGAAGCTGTCGTACGTGACGCGCCCGAGGAGGAGCGCGTCGACGTCCCGGTAGTCCTCGTCCACCGCCGCGGCCATGTGGTCGTCGAAGTAGGGGAAGTGCCACGCCGGGTCGATCTCGGCGACGCCGTCGAGCGAGAGGAACAGGGTGGACACGAGCGTCGCGGTCATGGTGGGCCTTCCGGTCGGGCAGATGGACGAGGGGACAGACCGTCATGGTCGAACGAACTCATCGTCGCGCGCCGAACACGCCCCCAGCGACCGCCCAGCACGGGGTCAGCGACCGGATCCGGCGGACAACAGTCGCCGACCCCGTGTTCGACGGGGTGGGGGTGGGGCGGGGCGGGGCGGTGGGGGCGGGGGCGGGGGTCAGCGGCGAAGGCCCAGGGTCAGGGTCGCGCCGACCGTCAGGTGCTCGACGACGAGCAGGGCGACCGCGCCGGGCGTCACCGCTCCGAGCGGGCCGAGCAGGGAGACGAGCAGGATGACGCCGCACGTCACGAGCCAGGCACGCCGGCCGCCGGAACGCAGGCGGCCGAGCAGCGCGCGCACGCCCCACCCGAGGTAGCCGACGACGAGCGTCACGACGACCGCCGCCACGACGCCGACCGTCTGCGTCCCGGTCGCGGTGCGCACCGCGGGGTCGACGCCGAGCGCCGTCCCGACGAGCAGCACGACGGCGGCGACCACCGCCGCGACGGGCGGGACCACCCAGCGCGGCGCGCGCCGTGCCGTCCGCCCGTCCGGAACGGACGCGCGGGGGTGGCCCGGGACGTGCGCGGCGCCGTGCGAGGTGCTGCTCGGGGTGCTCCGCGTCGTGGACATGACGTTCCTCCTTCGTCGCGCGGCGGGGCCGCGTCTCGTGCGGCCGGGGCCGCGGTCGGCGGGTGCCGACGTCGCCACGCTCGCGGCCCGAGCGCCCGCCTCGCGTCGGCCGGAGGGCGGCGGCCGGGCCGACCGGGGTCGGGCCTCGACCCTCCTGCCGGACGGCGACCCCCGACCTTGGTCGGTGGTCGGCCGCGCACCGGCCGCCTAGCGTCCGGAGCATGACCACCACCGACTGCCCGCCCCTCGCCGGGCGCCCCGTCCTCGCGACGGCCGCCGCGCGCCGCGACGGCACGCACGTCCTCGTCCCCGGGTGGGTGGTCGCGCTCGCCTGGCTCGCCGTCGCGGCGCTCACGGCGCTCGCGACCGCCGGGGTCGTCGCCCAGGACGACGCCGGCGCGGCCCCGTGGCTCGACGTCGCCGTCGCGGTCCTCGCCCTCGCGGCGCTGCCCCTGCTGTGGTCGCGGGCCCCGCGCGACGCCCCGGTGGTCGGCGCGCTGATCCTCGCCTCGCTCGCGGCGTACTCGGGTGCCGCGACCCCGGCCTCGACCGTCGCGACCCTGCAGGTCGCGCGCTGGTACCCGCTGCGCACCGCGCTCCCGGTCGCGGTCGCCGGGTTCGTCGGTCACGCCGTGCAGGCGCTGTGGCGGCCGCAGGCGCTGCCGCTCGGCTGGTGGCTCCTGTGCGACCTCGCCGTGCACGCCGCCCTGCTCGGCTGGGGCCAGTACGCGCGGGCGCGCGACCAGCTGCTGTGGTCGCTGCGGGACCGCGCGCGCCGCGCAGAGCGCGAGCAGGAGCGCCGTGTGGCCGAGGCGCGCGTCGCGGAGCGCACCCGGATCGCGCGCGAGATGCACGACACGCTCGCGCACCGGCTCTCGCTCCTCGCCGCCACGGCGGGCGCGCTCGAGTACCGGCCGGACGCCGACCCGGAGCGGCTCGCCCGCGCCGCGGGACTGGTGCGCGCCGGGGTGAGCTCGGCGCTCGACGACCTGCGCGACGTCGTACGGGTGCTGCGCGCCGAGCCCGGGCCCGGCGGGGCCGACGCGCTGTCGCCGCAGCCGACGCTCGACGACGTCGAGCGGCTCGTCGTGGAGGCGCGCGACGCCGGCGGCGACGTGACCTACGAGCGGACGGGGTCCGCCGACGTCCCGCCGACGGTCGCGGTCGCGGCCTTCCGCGTCGCGCAGGAAGGGCTGACGAACGCCCGGCGGCACGCGCCGGGCGGCCCGGTGACGCTCCGCGTCGTCGCCCGGGCGGGCGAGGTCCGGGTCACGGTGTCCGACGGCGGTCCGTCCCGCGTCCCCGTCGGCGCGGGCGGGGGCGGCGGTATCGGCCCGGGAGGCGTCGGCGACCGCGCGGGCGGCGGCACCGGCACCGGGCTGGTCGGGCTCCGGGAGCGCGTCGACCTGCTCGGCGGGACCCTCGACGCCGGGGCGCGGGACACAGGGTTCGTCCTCGACGTCCGGCTACCGTGGGACGCGTGACGGAGCAGGGTGGGCGCGGGGACGCCCCGCGCGGGAGCGACGACCGCGACGACGGGCCGGTCCCCCCGGACACCGCGCGCACCCGCCTGGTGATCGTGGACGACGACGCGCTCGTCCGCGCCGGGCTGCGCCTCATGCTCGACGGCGCGCACGGGATCGAGGTCGTCGGCGAGGCCGCGGACGGCGCGGAGGTGGCGGCCGTGCTCGACGCCCACCCGACCGACGTCGTGCTCATGGACCTGCGCATGCCGCGCGTCGACGGGATCGAGGCCACGCGGCGCGTGCGGGCGCGGCCGGACGCGCCGGCCGTCGTCGTGCTCACGACGTTCGACACGGACGAGGAGGTCGTCGGCGCCCTGCACGCCGGGGCGTCCGGCTACCTGCTCAAGGACATGCCGCCCGAGCGGATCGTCGCCGCCGTGCGCGCGGCCGCGACGGGCGAACCCGTGCTGTCGCCGGAGATCGCGCGGCGTCTCATGACGTCGGTCGCCGACGCGGGCGGCCAGCGCGAGCGAGCCCGGGCCGCGCTCGACGCGCTCACCGGGCGCGAGCGCGACGTCGCGGTCGAGCTCGGCCGCGGCGCGACGAACGCGGACATCGCCGCGCGCCTGTTCCTCAGCGTCCCGACGGTCAAGGCCCACGTGTCGAGCGTGCTGCTCAAGCTCGGGCTGGAGAACCGCACGCAGGTCGCGCTGCTCGTCCACGCCGCGGGCCTCGACTGACCGTCAGTCGCCGGGCCACTCCCCCGTCCAGCGCTCGAACGCGCGCGCCCCGCCACGGTCGATGAGCGCCTTCACCACCGCGTAGACCGCGCCCTGCAGGAGTGCCGCGAGCACGATCTCCTTGAGCGGGTACTCCGACTGCAGGGGTGTCGGGGCGTCCTTGCGGTGGCCGGGCGAGACCCGCTTGTAGATCTGCTTGAACACCTGCCCGGCGACGAGCCCGCCCACGACGGAGCTGACGATGCCGACGGGGCGGTACAGGATCTTCGCGGACTTGCTGCCGTTCTTCTCCGGGGGGTGGTCACCGGTCGTCACGTCGTCCATCCCCCGACGCTAGGACGGCTGCGGCGCTCTCGCTCGTCGCACGGCCCGGGCGGCCCGGGCGGCCCGCCGGGCGGCGCCAGGCCGGGACGTCAGTCCGGCACGACGGCGCACCCGGCCGGGTCGACGACGACCCGCACCCGGTCGCCCGGCTCGACGACCGACGGGGCGCCCGCGAGCGCCACGAGCCGGGCGGGTGCACCGCCGTCGGCGCCGGGCAGGTCGACGTCGACGGTCACCTCGACCGCGCCGCGGCGGAACACGCTCCCGACGACGGTCGCGTCCCACGCGTCGTCCGACGACGGCACGCCCTCGCCCGCGAGCCGCAGGCCGCGCGGACCGACCGCGAGCAGGTTCCCCGGCCCGTGCGGGACGAACGCCTGGTAGCCGAGGAACTCCGCGACGCGGCGCGACCCGGGCGCGCGCCAGAGGTCCTCGGGCGGCGCGACCTGGAGGAGCCGGCCCGCGTCCATGACGGCGACGCGGTCGGCGACGGTGAACGCCTCGTCGTGGTCGTGGGTGACGAAGACGGCCGTCGTGCCGGTGGCGCGCAGGGCCTCGCGCAGGTCGAGCGCGAGGCGCTCGCGCAGCCCCCGGTCGAGCGCGGAGAGGGGCTCGTCGAGCAGGAGCAGGCGGGGGCGCGGCGCGAGCGACCGCGCGAGCGCGACGCGCTGGCGCTCGCCCCCGCTGAGCGTCGCGACCGCGCGCCGCTCGTACCCGGCGAGCCCGACGACGTCGAGCAGCTCGGCCACGCGCGCGTCGCGCTCGGCGCGCGGCAGCCCCGCGATCCCGTAGGCGACGTTGCCCGCGACGTCGCGGTGCGGGAAGAGCTGGCCCTCCTGGAACATGAGCCCGAACCCGCGGCGGTGCACGGGGACGCCCGTGAGGTCGCGGCCGTCCCACGCCACGGAGCCCGCGGCGACCGGCT
The DNA here is from genome assembly GCF_900155925.1 of Cellulosimicrobium funkei. Lineage (NCBI taxonomy): Bacteria > Bacillati > Actinomycetota > Actinomycetes > Micrococcales > Promicromonosporaceae > Cellulosimicrobium > Cellulosimicrobium funkei. The sequence goes on along the minus strand of NZ_FTMI01000002.1, from coordinate 626,893 downwards.
CGAGCCCCGCGACGGCGCGCAGCAGGCTCGACTTGCCGCAGCCGCTCGGCCCGAGCAGGGCGAGCACCTCGCCAGGCGCGACGTCGAGCGTGACGCCCGCGACCGCCGTCGTGCCGGGGGCCGTGCGCGCTCCCCCGTCGCCGCGCCCGCCGTACCGCACGACGACGTCGCGCACCGCGAGCCCGGCGGCCTCCCCGGTGCCGGGGCCGGGGCGCGACGGCTCCGGCGCGCCCGCGCGCGCGGGGGCGGGGTCGGTCTGCACCATCAGAACTCTCCTCCGGGTCGGTCGCCGCGCAACCGCTCGGCGAGCAGCATCACGGTCGCGTTGAGCAGCGCGAGCACGACGCTCGCCGCGAGCGCCATGCCGTAGTTCTCGGCGCCCGGGCGCCCGATGAGCCGGAAGATCACGACCGGCAGGGTCGCGCTGTCCGGGCGGGCGAGGAACGACGTCGCGCCGAACTCCCCGAGCGAGACGGCGAACGCGAACCCGACGGCGAGGCCGAGCGAGCGCGCGGCGATCGGGCCGTCGACCGTGCGGAACACGCGCCCGGGCGCGGCGCCGAGGGTCGCGGCGGCCTCGCGCAGGCGCGGGTCGATGGCGCGCAGCGTCGGCAGGACCGTGCGCACGACGAGCGGCGTCGCGACGACCGCCTGCGCGATCGGCACGAGGAGCCCCGACGTGCGCAGGTCGACGTCGAGGCCGAGCGGCCGGTCGAGCGTGATCAGGAAGCCGAAGCCGACCGTCACCGCGGAGACCCCGAGAGGGAGCATGAACACCGAGTCGAGCACCGAGATCGCGCGCCGCCCGCCGCGCGAGCGCGGGCGCCGGGACACGACGAGCGCCACGAGGCCCCCGACCACGACGGCGAGCACGGTCGCGAGCGCGGCGGTGCGCAGCGAGTTGCCCGCCGCCTCCCACACGGTGACGGACAGCGCGTTGCGCCCGCCCGTGGTGCCGAGGTTCGCGTAGTTGTCGAGGCCCCAGCCGCCGCCCGGGACGCGGAACGAGCGCACGACGAGCGTGCCGAGCGGCAGCCCGACGAGCACGACGACCACGGCCGCGGTGAGCGCCGCGGGCGCGAGGTCGCCCGTCGGGCGGCCGCCGCGCCACAGCCGCAGCGGGTGCGCGGACGACGCCGACGACGACAGGTTGAGGGCGCGCTCGCGCCGGGCCCGCGTGCGGTTCGCCACCGTGAGCGCCGCCGCGACGACCACGAGCTGCACGACCGACAGCACCGCCGCGGTGCGCAGGTCGAGGAACTGCGTGGTCTGGATCCAGATCTCCGTCTCGATCGTCCCGTAGCGGATGCCGCCGAGCACGAGCACGACGCCGAACGCCGTCGCGCAGAACAGGAAGACGATCGACGCGGCGCTCGCGATCGCGGGCGTGAGCGCCGGGAGCGTCACGGTGCGGAACGCGCGCCACGGCGTCGCGCCGAGGGCGCGCGCCGCCTGCTCGGCGCGTGGGTCGAGGTGCTCCCAGAGCCCGCCGACCGTGCGCACCACCACGGAGTAGTTGAAGAACACGAGCGCGACGACGATCGCGGCGAACGTCTCGTCGAGCCGCAGGAACCCGAGCGGGCCGCCCTGCACGAGCAGCGACCGGAACGCGACGCCGACGACGACGGTCGGCAGCACGAACGGCACCGTGACGAGCGCGCGCACGACCCGCCGACCGGGGAACCGGCACCGGTACAGCACGTACGCGCCGGGCACACCGAGCAGCAGCGACAGCGCCGTGCCGAGCACGGCCTGCCAGAGCGTGAGGCCGACGATCCGCCACGTGCGGGGCTCGGAGAAGACCTCCGCGAACCCCGAGAGGTCGAGGCCGCCGTCGTCCCCGACGAACCCGCGCGCCACGAGCGTGACGACCGGCCACGCGAAGAACACCCCGAGGAACGCGAGCGGCACCGCCGCCGCCAGACCCCACAGCGCCCCGCGCCCGACGCCGCCCCGCCGGACCGCCCGACCCCTCACCACGGCTCTACCTCGGGAAACCACGGTTCTCCCCTGCGCGACCACGGCTCTACCCCGCGAGGTAGAGCCGTGGTCGCCGGGGGACCGGGGGTCAGTCGACGACCGTCGCCGTCCATGCCTTGATCCACTCGTCGCGGTGCGCCGCGACGTCGGCGGGCGCGACCTCGAAGGGCTCGTCGGCGAGCGGCGCGAACTCGGCCCAGCCGTCGGGCAGCGCGACGGAGTCGTCGGCCGGGTACATGTACATCTGGTCGGCGACGTCGGCCTGGAACGTCTCGCTCACGAGGAAGTCGAGGAGCTGCTGCGCGCCCTCGGGGTTCTTCGCGTTCGCGAGCACGCCCGCGTACTCGACCTGGCGGAAGCACGTGTCGAGCAGCGCACCCGTGGTCGACGCGGAGCCGTCCTCGGTGAGCGTGAACGCGGGCGACGTCGAGTACGACAGCACGAGCGGGCGCGGGCCGGCGCCCTCCGAGCCGGAGAAGTCGACGTAGTACGCGTCGGACCAGCCGTCGACGACCTTCACGCCGTTGGCGCGCAGGTCCGCCCAGTAGTCCTCCCAGCCGTCCTCGCCGAACGCCCCGACGGTCGCGAGGAGGAACGCGAGGCCCGGCGACGACGTCGCGGGGTTGGTCACGACGAGGAGGTCCCGGTACTCGGGCTTCGCCAGGTCCTCCAGCGTCACGGGCTCGGGGATCCCCGCGTCGGCGAACCACGCGTGGTCCACGTTGACGCACACGTCACCGAGGTCGACGGCGGTGAGCTCGCCGCCGTCGCCGACCGCGTACGACGCCGCGGACTCCGAGACGTCCGCGGGCGTGTACGGCTCGAGGACGCCCTCGTCGATCGCGCGCGACGCGAAGGTGTTGTCGATCCCGAACACGACGTCGCCGAGGGGCGAGTCCTTCGTGAGGATCAGCTGGTTGACCAGCGCGCCGCCGTCGCCGGGCGCGACCTGCTCGACGGTCAGCCCGCTCTCCTCCTCGAACGCGGCGAGCACGTCGTCGCTCACCGCGAAGGAGTCGTGGGTTACCAGCGTGACCGTGCCCCCGCTGCCCGACGACGCGTCGTCGCCCCCGGCGCCGTCGCCCCCCGAGCAGGCCGCGAGGGCGAGGAGCGCGAGCGTCGCGCCCACGCCGGTCGCGAGGGCCCGGCCGCGGCGGGCGACGGTGGTCGTGTGCTGCATGTGTCCTCCCTGGACGTTCAGGAGGGGTCCACCGGCCCGACGGGCCGCGCGCCGGGTGGGCGCGACGGACCGCGCGAGCAGGTGATCGAGATTCCCGACTTCCTCCACCGGTGCTAACCGGATCAGGTTCGAGGGTCTGCGGTGGTCCGCACTCTCAGCTCCTCCAGGAGCTCCCCTGTCGTTCACCGCGAGCCTACACCGACCGGCTCCGAGTGGTTCTCGGAGGGAGCGCGCCGTGCTTACCGTCGGTGCAGAAGGACCACCCCAGCATCGGCTGTAGGCTCGCGAAGCACGGGACATCGAGTACGTCTTCGAGCTGCTCACCTCGACCGTGGTCAGAGGGCGCACAGCCAGGAACCCTGCCGGTTACTCGACGAACGTCTGCACCATCGTTCGAGACAGGTACGACGGCGGGCTCGTCACGATGTTCCGGGGAGGCCACGACATGCCCATATCACTGGTCCTGCGCAGGGAGCGCGGCGAGGACATCCGGCGTGCCGAGCAGACGTACCTTCCCGCAGATGCTTCTCGAGATCCTGCCGAGTATCCGCTCCTGAGCGGAGTCGACCCGTACGCCAACACCATCTTCAACGCTCGTCAGATGCACCAGCTCCTCGTCGAGGTCGACCGGCTCCTCTCGGGCCCGCTCGGCGTCGCGGAGCGCGCGTCGCTCGAGGCCGTAGCCGACCTCTGCCGGGACGCCCGTCGCGTCCATCGCTATCTCTGGTTCATCGGCGACTGATCGAGAATCTCGCGTTGTCGAACGCAGCCGCCGCGTCGCTGCTGCGGTGCGCGTCGAACGTCGACGTCGCGAGGCACGGCGAGCCCGCGTTCCTCGGGATCGTCACGAGCACGGGCTCCGCTAGTCCACCCCGTCACTCCGGCGGCGCTCATCCCTCTACCGCCTTTCCTGAGCGCCACCCTGAGAGATCCCTGAGAGTGCCTCCCACGGGACCAGGGGGAGGTCCGGGCGGTTCCCCGATGCCCGCGCGCCGGTGCCCGCGCGAGGGTCGGTGGTGACCGGGCTGCCCTGGCGCGGTCACCACGACGCAAGAGGGGAAGGACCATGAGCAGCTCACCGATCGCTGCAGTCGCCACCGGAGGCAAGAGGGCGGGCAGCACGGAGCGTGGCACGACGGCGGGCGCGATCGCCACGGCCCGAGGACTGGTGAGGACCTACGGTCGCGGCGAGGCCGCGGTGCGTGCGCTCGACGGCGTGGACGTGGACGTCGAGAAGGGCCGGCTGACCGCGATCATGGGCCCGTCCGGCTCGGGCAAGTCGACACTCATGCACTGCCTCGCGGGGCTCGACTCCCCCACGGCGGGGACCGTCGTCGTCGACGGCGAGACGGTCTCCGCGATGAGCGAGCGGCGCCTGACGCGCCTGCGGCGCACGCGCCTGGGGTTCGTCTTCCAGTCGTTCAACCTCGTGCCGACGCTCACGGCGGAGGAGAACATCGTGCTGCCGCTCGCGATCGCCCGGCGGCCCGTCGACCGGGAGTGGTTCGACCGCGTGGTCGACGCCGTGGGCCTGCGCCCCCGGCTGGGGCACCGGCCCGCCGAGCTCTCGGGCGGGCAGCAGCAGCGGGTCGCGTGCGCGAGGGCGCTGGTGTCGCGACCCGCGATCGTGCTCGCGGACGAGCCGACGGGGAACCTCGACTCGCGCGCCGCCGCGGAGGTCCTGGGCTTCCTGCGCGCGTCCGTGGACGACCTCGGCCAGTCCGTCGCGATGGTCACGCACGACCCGACCGCCGCGTCGTACGCCCACCGGGTGCTCTTCCTCGCGGACGGCCGCCTCGTGACCGAGCTCCACGACCCCACGCCGCAGGCGGTCCTCGACACGCTGGGCTCCCTCACGCCCGCCGGGCCGTCCCCGGCGCACGCCACCCCGGCACCGACGACGGCGGCCGCCCGATGATGGGCCGGATCGCGCTGCGCGGCGTGCGCGCCCACGGCGCGCAGCTCGTCCTCTCGGTGCTCGCCGTGACGATCGGCGTCGCGTTCGTGACCGGCACGTTCGCGCTGCGTGCGATGCTCGCGACCACGTTCGACGGCATCGTCGCCTCGTCGGTCCAGGCGGACGCGTACGTGCGCGGCGCGTCGTCGGCCGGGGACGCGCTGATGTCGGCGTCGGCCCAGGTCGGCGGGGCGCGCAGCCTCGTCCCGGCGGACCTGGCGCACGACCTCGGCGCGCGCGACGACGTCGCGCTCGCGCTCCCCGAGATGAGCGGTCCCGCGGTGCTCGTGGGCGCGGACGGGACCGCGGTCCTCGGCAGCCAGGCGCCGAGCATCGGCGTCGCCTACGACCCCCGCGACCCCGGCCCCCAGGTGGTCGACGGCCGCGCACCCCGCGACGGCGGCGAGGTCGCGCTCGAGTCGGCGACGCTCGCGGCGTCGGGCCTCGCGGTGGGCGACACGACCGACGTCGTGCTGGGCGACGCCGTGCGGCCCGTGCGCGTGGTCGGCGAGGTCTCGCTGTCCGCGCCGATGGCGGGCGCGACGATCGTCCTGCTCGACGCCGGGACCGCCGCCGCGACGTACGCGCCCGACGGCCTCGTCCCGTCGGTCGCGCTGTACGCGGCCGACGGCGTCTCACCCGAGGCGCTGCGGGACGCCGTCGCGACCGCGCTCCCCGCGGGCGCCGAGGCGCTGACGGGGGCGGAGCTGCGCGCCGAGACGAGCGAGGCGATCACCGACCAGCTCGGGTTCGTCTCGACGTTCCTGCTGGTGTTCGCCGCGCTCGCGCTGTTCGTCGGCACGTTCATCATCACCACCACGTTCTCGATGCACGTCCGACGCCGCACGCGCGAGCTCGCGCTCCTGCGCGCGGTGGGCGCGTCGCCCGGGCAGGTGTTCGGTTCGGTGGTGGGGCAGGCGGCGGTCGTCGGGGCCGTGGGCGCGCTGCTCGGCGTCGGGGCCGGGTTCGGCCTCGCGGAGCTCGCCCGCAGCGGGCTCGGCGCCGTCGGCATGGAGCTCTCCGGCTCGCTGCCCGTCACGGCCACGGGGGTCGCCGTCCCGCTCGTGGTCGGCGTCGTCGTGTCGGTGCTCGCCGCCGCCCTGCCCGCGCGGCACGCCGCGCTCGTGCGCCCGGTGGAGGCGATGCGCGCCGACGTCGTCCGGCCCACCGGAGCCGGGCGGGCCCGTGCCGTCGCCGGGACCGTCGCGCTGCTCGCGGGCGTAGGGCTCGTCGTCGCGGCGGCCGTGGTCGGCAGCGGGGGCGCGCCCCTCCTCGGCCTCGGCGCGGCCGGCGTCGTCGCGGGGGTGCTCCTCCTCGCCCCGCTCGCGGTCGGCCCGGTGCTGACCGTCCTCGCCGCGCCGTTCGTCGCGCTGGTCCGCCCGCTCGGCGGTCTCGCGCGCGGCAACGTCACGCGCCAGCCGCGGCGGACCGCGGCCACGGCGGGCGCGCTCGTCGTCGGGATGGCGCTCGTCTCGACGACGTCCGTCCTCGCGCTGTCCACCCGCGTCTCCGTGCAGGACATCGTCGACCAGGAGACCGCGGCCGACCTCGTCGTCCGCTCGGCGATGCCGTACCTCCCCGACGGGGTCCCGGACGACGTCCGCGCCGTGCCCGGCGTCGCGGCGGTCGACGTCACGACGTACGGGCAGGTCGTCGTCGACGGCGAGCCGCAGCTCGTCGTCGGGTTCCCCGCCGAGGGCTTCGGCCGCTCCGTGCGCACGACCGCGACCGAGGGCGACCTCGACGCGTACGCGCGGGGCGAGGCCGCCGTCATGGCGGACGCGCTCGACGAGCACGGCTGGGCCCTGGGCGACGTCCTGACGCTCGCCGACCCGGCACGGCCCGACCTCCCGGCCCGGGAGGTGCGCATCGGCGCGGTGGTCGACTCGCACGCGTTCTCCGTCGACCTGCTCCTGCCGCCCGACGTGGCCGCCGCGGTCGGCGCGACGACGACGGAGATGCTGTTCCTCGACACCGAGCCCGGCGCGGACCTCGCGGCCGTCCGCGCCGGCGTGACCGACGCCGTCGCGCCGTACGTCGTGGCGTCCGTGCTCGACGCCGACGAGTTCGCCGCGGACGTCGCCGGCCAGGTCGAGTCGGTCCTCGCGATCGTCTACGCCCTGCTGGGGCTCTCCGTCCTCGTCGCCGTGCTGGGCATCGTCAACACGCTCGCGCTGTCCGTCGCGGAGCGGACGCGCGAGATCGGGCTGCTGCGGGCCGTCGGGCTCGGTCGGGCCCAGCTCGCGACGACGATCGTCATCGAGTCCGTGCTCGTCGCGGTGTTCGGCACGGCCGTCGGGCTCGCCGTGGGGACCGGCCTCGCCGCCGCGCTCCCGTCGGTGCTCGCGGACCAGGGCTTCACGACCCTCGCCGTGCCGTGGGCCCAGCTCGGCGCCATGCTCGTGCTCGCCGGCGTCGTGGGCGTCGTCGCCGCGGTGTGGCCTGCGGTGCGCGCCGCGCGCCTGCCCGTCCTGGACGCGGTGAGCCACGACTGAGCCGGGTGCGCGCGCCGGGCGACGCGTGGGCGGCGACTTCGCACTACGGTGGTCGTGCGAGCACGCCCGGCGCCGCCCGGCGCCCCGACCGACGGAGGAACCCCTCGTGGCCGACACGAACGAGAACGAGCAGACCCTGGCCCTCAAGGTCGGGACCGTCGCCCTGACCTTCGCCGCGGGCTGGGCCGCGCAGAAGCTCGTCACGTTCGTCTGGGCCAAGGTCACCGGGCACGACGCCCCGAAGGACCTCGACGACGAGGAGGTCGGCGTCGTCCAGGCCGTGACCTTCGCCGCCGTCGCCGCGGGCGTCGGAGTCCTCGCCCGCCGCTTCGCGGGCAAGGAGGCGAAGCGCGTCGTCGCCCGCCTCGCGTCCCGCGCCTGACGCTCGGCCCGCTCCGTCCGCGCGAGAGAGGACGGGCCGCCGGGTAACCTGGCGCGCGTGACCGCCCCGCCGGCGAGCCCGACGACGCCCCCTCAGGACTCGATCCTGCGCGCCGGGCTGCGCGTCCTCGCCGACGCCGGTCGGCTCCTGGCCCGGCACTGGCCCGCGCTCGTCGCGGTCGCCGTCCTCGCGCAGGTACTGCACGAGCTCGCGCTGCGGGCCGCGCTCGCCGTCGCGCCGTCGTCCGGGGTGCTCGGCCTGCTCGTGCTGTGCTTCTCGCCGCTCGCGACGGTCGTCGGGATCGTCGTCATGCTGCACGTCCTGCGCCGGGAGCCGCGCACCGAGCGCGACCGGCTCGAGGTCCGGGCGCTGCTCGGCTCGATCGCCTCGGTCCTCGTGCCCTACCTCGTCATCTACGAGTTCTACGGCGGCCTGTCGTCCGACTGGCAGGCGTACATCGACTCCGCCGCGCTCGACCACGCGTTCGCCGCGGGCGCCGGGATCGAGACCGCTAGCCCGGTCCCCGAGGGTTTCGGCCTCACCGTCGTGCTCGTCGTCGCGGGCGCGCTGCTCGCCCGCACCCTGCTGGAACGGCTCGCGCGGCGCCTCGACCGCGGTGTCCCCGCGCACGACGGCGCGGCCCGGCACAGCGCCCGCTCCGCCGCGGTGCGCATCGCCGCGGGCTACTGCGAGGTCGTCTGGATCGTCGTCGGCGCGTTCACCGTCACGGCCCTCGTCGGGCGCGTCCGCGAGTGGTGGTCGACGCGCGTCGTCGTCGTCGAGGTGACGACCTGGTGGGACGGCGTGGTCGCGCGCGTGGACGCGCTCAAGCCGCTCGTCGACGCCGTGGGCCCGACGACGTCCCTCCTCGTCGCGGGCGTCGTCACCGGGCTCGTGGTGCCGCTCGCGTGGCTCACGCTCGGGACGATCGTGTACGGCGTCGAGGCGATCGACGTCGTCGACCCCGCGCACGCGGTGCCGGGCGACGGCGACGCGACCGGCCGCACGGCCCGCGCCGTCGACCGGTTCAACCGGACGCTCGGCGAGAGCGGCGCCCAGCGGGCGTGGGCGCTCATGCTCGACCCGGGCCGACGGTTCGGCGGCCTCGTCGGGGCCCTCGGGATGCTGTGGCGCAGCCGCTGGGGCGCGGTGCTGCTCTTCTGCGTCGCGTTCGCGCTCCTCACGCTCGCCGAGCAGGTCGTGCTCACCGTCGCGCAGGGGGTCGTCGGCCAGCCGGGGATCGTCGCGTGGCGCGCGCTCGTCGGCCCGCTGGACACGGTCGCGACCGTCGTCGTGCAGGTGCTCACGACCGTCCTGCTCGCCGCCGCGGCCGACGCGCTCCTCGCGAGCCTGGGCCTGCCGTCCGCGCTGCGCACGCGGCGTGCGGCGCGGCGGGCCGGGGAGCCGGACACCGGCGCCGGCACCGGGACGCCGAGCACGCCGACCGCGGTCGGCGCGGCCTCAGCTCCCTGACGTGGCGGGGTGCTCGACCTCGGTCCGAGCGGTGGCGTCGCCCCCTTTCTCCTCGCGCCGGTCCCCCAGCAGCGCTGCCGCGACGACGTCGCGGATCTCCCCGTCCGTGAGCGCGTGGTCCCGCGCCAGCCGGACGAAGCGCGCGGCCGCCTCCGTGACGGCGGCCCGGTCGAGCGTCGCGGGCGGCGCCGTGACGAGCGTCCCGACGCGGCGGCGGGTGGTGACGAGGCCCGCGGCCTCGAGGTCGCGGTAGGTGCGCGCGACCGTGCCCGGCGCGATGCCGAGGTCGTTGGCGAGCGCGCGGACGGTCGGGAGCCGCTGCCCGTCGACGAGGTCGCCCGCCGTGACGAGCGCGGCGAGCTGCGCGCGGAGCTGTTCGTAGTGCGGGGTCGTGGAGTCGAGGTCGATCCGGACGGCGAGGCTCACGCGGCGACCGCCTCGGGAGCGATCGGCGCCTGCGCGGCGGGTGCCGGGTCGCGCGCGGGCCACACCGCCGCCAGGAGGACGACGAGGACGAGTCCTGCCGCGAGGGCGAGGAGGACGTTCCCGGCGACGATCTCTCCTGCGCTCGGCCCGGGCCCGAGCAGGGCGCCGTCCCCGTTCCCCAGGCCGAGCCAGCGCAGCGAGAGGCCGGCGAACGCGACGAGCCCTCCCAGCGTCAGCCCCAGCACGAGCTGGGTCGCACGCTCGACACGGCGGGCGACCCGCCGCCGCAGCCACATGTCCCACTCCTCGCCGACGTCCTCCACCGCGGGACGCGAGCGGACGAGGCGCAGCACCGCTTCGGAGGCGACCAGGGCCACCGCGGCCACGACGAGCACGGGCCCCGTCCACAGCCACCCCGGGAACGGGGTGACGGTGTGCGCCTCGGCCGGCCCGACGACGCGGGATACCGCGCGCGGCCCCGACGCCACGAGCCCGAACGCGACCGAGGCGACCACGAGCAGCGCCGTCCACGCCCAGGCGAGGCGGCGCGTGACGGTGGGAGCGACGTCCGCGACCGACCGGACGGCGAGGCGCGCCTCGCGCTGCCGGTGCCGTGGACGAGGCCACGTCAGCTCGCCCACCGCGTGGACGGCCAGGGCGCCGAGGAGCGCGACGAGGGGCAGCACCGCCGTCCCGCGCGCGCCGAGCGTCGCGACGCCCAGCACGAGGTAGGCCGGGGGCAGCAGGAGCCCCGCGGCGACGACCAGACCCGCCCCGGCGCTCGTGAGGGCGGCGTGCCGCACGGCACGACGCCCCGCCGAGCCGGTGACCACCGCCCGACGGCCGTCGGACCACACCATCCCCACCGCGACGACCAGCGCGAGCAGCGCGAGGTCCGCCCCGAGCGCGACCGGCAACGGCAACGGGTTCCCCAGCATCCACGACACCACACCCACGGCGACCACCTCCGTCGAAGTTTATTGATCATGAACTATGTTCATTAATCCAGGGACTGTCAACCGGTCGGGCCGACGGCGGCGGTCAGCCGACGTCTTCGACGGGGAGCGCCCAGTACGCCGGAAGGAGGCTCGGCTCGACGAGACGCACCTCGGCGGGCTCGGCGTCGTCCGGGGTCAGGAAGTGCTGCGTGCTCCGGCTGGAGACGGCGCCCGTGCAGACCGGCGCCTCGGGGTACGGCATGCCCGGGAGCGCCGAGGCGCCTGCCGCGTACTCCCGGCCGGCCGTGTCCCGGAGCAGCACCGCGCACGACGAGAAGGTCTCCTCCGCGCCCTCCGGGGCGGGCGGCGCGTCGGAGCGCAGCGACACGTCGGCCGCCCAGAGCGTGTAGCCGTCGGGCGCCTCGATCCGGCCGCCGTACCCGTCGTCGAGCCCGTCGACCGCCTCGACGCCCACCAGCCGGGCCCGCACGTCGCCGACCTGGGCCCAGCCGTCGGCGTCCGGCGTGTGCGCGACGCGCGGCTCGCCCGACCACCACGCCTGCACGTCGTCCGACCGCCAGGTCAGCCAGCCGAGGGCGCCGAGCGCCACGACCAGCACGGGCAGCCACCAGCGGTTGGTACGCCACCAGCCGGCGCTCACGCGTCCCACCCGCCCGGGACGAGCGCGGGCCGCACCGTCTCCACGGAGTCCCCCGCGGCGGGCGGCGCGACACGGCCGAGGTCGACCTCGGCGATCGCCTGGGGACGGTCGAGGTCCGCGTCCTGGTGCTCCGTGAGCACGCGCAGCACGAGGTCGCCCGCCAGCGCCCGCGCGGGCACCTCGACGGCGACGGTCCCTGCCTCCGGGACGTCCGGGTCCGCGAACGTGCTGAGGACCTGGTTGCCCACGCGGCGCGACGCCTCGTGGTCTCGCCCGGCGGCGTCGCGCAGCTCGACCACCTCGACGCTCGCCTCGCCCGTCGTCCCGGACACCGCCAGGTCCACGACGACCCAGACGCCCTCGGTCGTCAGCGGGCCGGACCCGTCGTCGAGCGTCGTGCCGCTGCGGACGTCGTCGACCCGGACGCGCACCGGACCGGCGGTCACGACCTCGCCCACGGTGCCGCGCGACGTCGTCGGCGTGAGCGTGGGCCACCACGTGTCGACGCGCGACACCGCGGCCCCCGCCCCCACGGCGAGGACGAGCAGCACGACGGTCACGGCCCGGCCGGTCCGCCGCGGGCGCCCCTCCACCGCCCCGGGACCGCCCGGCGTCACGGGCCCGTCCGGCGCCTCGGGCCCGTCCGGTGCCACGGCGGTCGCTTCCTCGGTCACCAGCCGTCCTCCGTCTCGGGCGGGTCCACGATCTCGGGCGGGACGGCCCCGGCCGGCACGTCCACGAGCGTGACCGCGCCCGTCTCGGCCCACCGCCGGCCGCCGCCGACCGTCATGTCGCGGTACCGGAACGTCGGGACGGTCACGGTCAGCGGCGCGTCGGGCGTGCTCACCGCGCCGCTCTCCCCCGGCACCGACACGGGCCACAGGAGCGCGACGTCGTCGGCGAGTCCCGGCGAGAGCACGGGGTACGACGACGCGTCGCGCACGAGGAGCGTGGGGTCCGGGCGGTCCGGCTCCGCGTCGCCCGCGAGCGCCAGGCCGCCGGGCAGCTCGTCGGGGAGCGTCACCGCGGTGCGGTCGAGCCGGCGCGACTCGCGGTCCGTGTCCAGCGCGCCGACGACCACGACGAGCCACGCGTCCGCCCCGGAGTCCTCGAGCGCCGAGACCTGCACGGCGTCCGTCACGGACCACGAGCGCACGGTGAGGTCGAAGGGACCCGTGGCGACCGGCTCCCCCGCGGCGGCCCGGGCCGGCCCCGCGTCGGCGGCGTCGTGCCGGGCGAGGCCGCCGGCCGCCGTCGTGCCGACGACGGCCCCCAGGACGACGGCGAGCGCCACGCGGCGCGGCCACGTGCCCACGACGGCGCGGAGCAGCGGCACGCCTCGGGCGGCCTTCGGCGCGGTCGACGTCACGGCGCGCATCCTACGGGGCCGTCACGGGCCGTCGGCGGAACCTCACGGGCCGTCAGGCCCCGCGCACGAGGAGCGTCGTGACCGGCCCCATGACGATCGCGTACATCACCGCGAAGAACAGCGTGTGCAGGAGCACGAAGAGCAGCGCGTCCAGCACGGCGCCGCGCGCCCGGAAGTGGCGCACGAGCTTGCGCACGAACTGGACCGGGTGGGCGAGGTCCCAGCTGTTGAACCGCACGTACCGGCCGAGGTAGATCCCGACGGAGACGAGCGCCAGCACGACGAGCACCACGACCCACGACACGGGACGGCGGAACGGGGCGTCGTCGTCCGGGTAGAGCACGATCGCGAGCAGCGCCTGCGCGAGGAACACGTTGACGAGCGTGTTCATCACGCCGGACAGGGCGAGCGTGAGCACGGCCACGATGTCGTACCAGAGCGGGACCTCCTCGCCCTCCTGCCGGTGGCTGTAGTTCAGCTCGGTGACGAGGTAGCCCGCGTTCGGCAGGAGCAGCAGCCAGACGCCGAACCCGACGACGGCGCACGTCACGACCGCCCACGACGGGGCGCCGCCCGCGATGAGCACGGCGTCGACGAGGACGACGAGCCCGAGCACGATCACCGGCGCGATCGAGAGCCCGATGTTGAGGAGCATCGGCCGGTACACGCGCGTGCGGTACAGCGGCGCGCGCAGCACCACGAGGGCGAGCGCGTACACGTTGAGCAGGGCCACGCCCCCGAAGAGCCAGTCGAGCACGACCCCACGGTACGGGGGGTTCCCCGCGCGCGGCGCGGGGAGCGTCGTTAGCGTGGAGGTGCTCGACGCAACGATCTCCCCCGTGCCCGACGACGGGCACCTCCCCCCAGGAGTCGCCATGGCGCAGCAGGACGCGGGCAGGGCCGCCGGACCCGCCGCGACGACGACGTCGACGTCCACCTCCCCGACCCTCATGCTCGTCCTCGCGACCGTCGGGTTCGCGGTGAACTTCTGGGCCTGGGCGCTCATCAGCCCGCTCGGCGCGGCGTACGGGCAGCAGTACGACCTCACCGACGTGCAGGTGTCCGTGCTGGTGGCTGTCCCGGTCGTCGTCGGGTCGCTCGGCCGCATCCCCGTGGGGGCGCTCACGGACCGCTACGGCGCGCGCATCATGTTCCCCCTGGTCAGCGCGCTGACGATCCTGCCCGTGCTGTTCGTCGGGCTCGTCGCGGACAGCTTCGTCTGGCTGATCGTCGGCGGGTTCTTCCTCGGTCTCGGCGGCACCGCGTTCGCCGTCGGGGTGCCGTTCGTCAACGCGTGGTACCCGCCCGCGCGGCGCGGCACCGCCGTCGGGATCTTCGGCATGGGCATGGGCGGCACCGCGATCTCCGCGTTCACCACCGTCCGCATCCGCGACGCGTGGGGCGACGCCGCCCCGTTCCTCCTCGTCGCCGCCGTCCTCGCGGTGTTCGCCGTCGTGTCGTGGCTGCTGCTGCGCGTCCCGCCCGGCCGGGCGACCGCCCCCGCCGGCGGGTTCTGGTCCCGCACCTGGGCGACGTTCCGCCTCCCCGCCACCCTGCAGCTCTCCTGGCTGTACGCCGTCGGGTTCGGCGGGTTCGTCGCGTTCTCCGTCTACCTGCCGACGTTCCTCGTCAACGCGTACGACCTCACCGCGTCCGACGCCGCGGCCCGCACCGCCGGGTTCGTCGTGCTCGCCGTCGTCATGCGGCCCGTCGGGGGCGCGCTGTCCGACCGGTTCGGCGGCGTGCCGGTGTCCGTCGCGTGCTTCGCCGTCGTCACGGCGCTCGCCGCCGTCGTCGCGTTCCAGCCGTCGCTCGTGCCGGTCGGGACGATCGCGTTCCTCGGCCTCGCCGCCGCGCTCGGCGCGTCGTCGGGCGCCACGTTCGCCCTCGTCTCGAAGGTCGCACCGGTCGAGAAGGTCGGCGCGGTCACGGGCCTCGTCGGCGCGGCGGGCGGCCTCGGCGGGTTCATCCCGCCGCTGCTCATGGGCGCCGTCTACCAGCTCGAGGGCACCTACGGCCTGGGCTTCGGGCTGCTCGCCCTGACCGCCCTGCTGACCCTGCTGTTCACCCTCGGCCCCGTCCGCCGCGGTGTCCAGGCCCGCGCCGCCGCTTCGTCGTCCTGACCCGCCCGGGGGAGCCCCGCACTCGCGAGATAGAGCCGTGGTCACGCGAGGTAGAGCCGGGGTCGCGCGAGGTAGAGCCGGGGTCGCGCGAGGTAGAGCCGGGGTCGCGCGAGGTAGAGCCGCGGTCACGCGAGGTAGAGCCGCGGTCACGCGAGGTAGAGCCGTGGTCACGCGAGGTAGAGCCGTGGTCGCGCGAGGTAGAGCCGTGGTCACGCCCGACGGCGCGTGGTCGCCCCGGGTGGGCGGGGTGGGTGGTGGTGCCGCGTCTACCATCCGCCGCTCGTTCCTCGCGGCTCCCGCCAGGCCCGCCACGACGCGGCACCACCACCCACCCCGCCCGGCGTCGTCTCACCTCTGTCTCCCCGGCCCGAGCAACTACCCGCGGTGTCAGGTGCGCTCGCACCGCACGGCCCACCGGGTCACCGCGGTCGCGCCGGAACTCGGTGACGAGCAGGTGATCTGGGCTCGTCCTGGTCGGCTGACGGGCCACAATCACCTGCTCGCCGGAGGCCGCGGCCTATGGTGGACAGGGGTGTCACTCGCCCCTCCGAGCCGGCGCGGCCGGGGGGGTGGTGCCTGGTTCCACCACGGTCTTCGCCATTGACCACGGCTCTACTTCGCGTGACCACAGCTCTACCTCGCGTGACCACGGCTCCACCTCGCGCGACGGCGGTTCGATCGCGAGGTCAGTCCGACGCCGCGGAGCCGCGGGCGACGAGGCGCGGGAGGACGAACCAGAGGCCGACGAGCAGCACGAGCGCGCAGCCGCTCGACCACAGGGCGGCGGTGCGGTTCACGACGACGTCGACCACGAGCAGCACGGTCCCCGTGACGACGAACGCGAGGACGAGCACGCCGAACCGCGCGATCCGGTCGCTCAGGGTCACGAGCGTCGTCTTGCGGTGCCGGCGGAAGAGCGTGCGGTGCAGGCTCACGGGCGTCACGAACAGGCCGGTCGACAGCACGGCCAGCGCGACGAGCGCGAGGTAGACGTCGGTCTGGAAGGTGTCGAGGTCCCCGAAGCGCTGCTGGAACGGCAGCGTGAGGAGGAACCCCGTGAGGATCTGCACGCCCATCTGCATGACGCGCAGCTCTTGGAGCAGCTCTGCCCAGTTCCGGTCGGACCGTTCCTCGGCCGACTCGTCCCGCCCGTCGCTGACCTGGGTGGTCACGGTTTCCTCCCTCGCGCCGACGCTGGGATAATCTTCAGTCTGCTGGGGTCAGGAATCGGCTCCGTCCTGCTCGATCTCCGGGGACCCCCATCGATGGACGCTGCCCTGCCCGCCGACGCCACCGAGCCCGACGACGTCGTCCCGCCCGCTCTCGCCGACCTCCTCGCCGCCCTCGGCCCGGGTGACCCCCAGCCGGTCGGCCGCTTCCGCGTGGACATCGCGACCGACTCGTGGTGGTGGTCCGACGAGGTGTACGAGATGCACGGTTTCGCGCCGGGCGAGGTCGTGCCGACGACCGCCCTCGTCCTGTCGCACAAGCACCCCGAGGACCGCGAGCGCGTCGCGAGCGAGCTCGCGCAGGCCGCGCGGACCGGGGAGCCGTTCGGGTCCATGCACCGCATCGTGGACGCGACGGGCGCTACTCGCACGCTCGCCGTCGCGGCGCAGGGGAAGAACCCGGGCGCGGAGCTGCCCTGGGCGCACGTGGTGGGCTACTTCGTCGACCTGACGACGGCGCACGCCGAGGCCGCGCGGCGCGAGGCGACCGCGTCGATCCGGGCCGCGGACGCGTCGCGCTCCGTGATCGAGCAGGCGAAGGGCGTGCTCATGGCGGCGCTGCGCACGGGACCCGACGACGCGTTCGAGGTGCTGCGCCGACGCTCGAACGACGTGAACGTCCCCGTCCGCGAGCTCGCTCGTCGCCTCGTGGAGGGCGTGGTCGGCGGCGCCGAGACGGCCGGGCCGCTGCTCGACGAGTCGGTCCGACGCCGGGTCGACGCGCTGCTCGAGGCGCCGTGCGCCGACGAGCCGGCCACCGGCGGCTGAGCGCCGGGGCTCAGTCCCCCGCGGGCGCGCCGACGCCGGGGATGCGGCGCGTCTCGACGATCTCGCGGGCGACGTCGACGAGCTTGATGTTCGCGTCCTGGGACACGCGGCTCATCACGGCGAACGCGCGGCCCGGCGTCAGGGAGTACCGCTCCATGATGATGCCCTGCGCCTGCCCGATGAGCGTGCGGGTCTGGACGGCGGACTGGAGCTGCTCCTCGGTCCGCGCGGCCGAGATGGCCGCGGCGGCGACGGCCGCGAACGTCGAGGCGAGGTGGTGGGCGTCCGGGCCGAACGCGTCGCGCGAGCCGGAGTACATGTTGAGCGCGCCGTGCGCGTTCTCGGACGTGTAGAGCTGGACGCACAGCATGGAGCCGACGCCGAGCTCGCCCGCAGCGCGCGGCGCCCAGCGCGGCCAGCGCGGGTCCGCCGCGACGTCCCCGGACTCCACGAGCGCGTGCTCGCGGATCGCGTCGAGGCACGGGCCCTCGTCGAGCTCGTACTGGAGCGCGTCCCCGCGCGCCACGACCGGGTCCGACACGGCCGCGCTCTCGATGCGGCGGCGGGTCACGAGCGAGATTCCGGCCTCGTCGCAGCCGTCGACCATCGCCACCGCGAGCTCGACGACGCGGTCGAGGGTCTGCTGGAGGGTGGGCTCGTCGGCGAGCGCGCGGGCGGCGTCCGCCACGAGGCCTGCCACCGTCGCCTCCTCCGCCATCAGGTCGACGACGGGGACCTCGGTCAGCGGTGCTCCGGACCCTCCCGGGGTCGGTTCGCCGCTCGTTCCGCGATCGGTGCTCATGGATGGTCTCCTTGTCTCCGCCGCAAGCCTACGTCGCGGCGGGCCGGAGCACGCACGGTGTCGGAGGCCCCGCCCGGGCGTCACCGGGGCGGGGCGGGGGCGGCGGCCGTCTCGCCCGCACAAGGCGTGGCGGCTGTGACCCTCTCACGGGCGCCGTCGCTCTCGCGGCGGTCCCGCCCCCGGGCGGGCGCGGACGCCCACCCTCCGACCCTCCCGGGTGAGCCGCGGTCTCACCGTCCGCGGCTCCCCCGGCGAGGAGGTGCCCGTCAGAACACGGGCTTGCCTCCCGTGACACCGAGGACGGTGCCGGACACGTAGCTCGCGTCCGTCGGGGAGGCGAGGAAGACGAACGCCGGGGCGACCTCCGCGGGCTGGCCCGCGCGCCCCAGCGGGGTGTCCTTCCCGAACTGCTCGATCTTCTCCTCGGGCTGGGTGGCCGGCTGGAGCGGCGTCCAGATCGGTCCCGGCGCGACGGCGTTCACGCGGATGCCGCGCGGGCCGAGCTCGGCCGCGAGGTTCACCGTGAGGTTGTTGATCGCCGCCTTCGTCGACGCGTAGTCGAGCAGGGACGTCGACGGCTGGAACGCCTGGATCGACGAGTTGTTGACGATCGCCGCGCCCTCGCCCAGGTGCTCGAGCGCCGACTGCGTGATCCACAGCAGCGCGTAGAGGTTCGTCTTGAGCACCCGGTCGATCTCGTCCGTCGTGACGTCCTCGATCGACTCGCGCCGCGCCATCTGGAAGCCGGCGTTGTTGACGAGCACGTCGAGCCCGCCGAGCTCGGCCGCGGCGCGTCCGGGCAGGGCCCGCGCCGTCGCCTCGTCGGTGACGTCGCCGGGCAGGAGGGCGCACGTGCGGCCCGCCTCGCGGACCCAGCGCGCCGTCTCCTCGGCGTCCTCCTGCTCCTGGGGCAGGTAGCCGATGGCGACGTCGGCGCCCTCGCGCGCGAACGCGATGGCGACGGCGCGGCCGATGCCCGAGTCACCGCCCGTGATCAGCGCCCGACGGCCCTCGAGCCGCCCGGTGCCGCGGTAGGACTGCTCGCCGTGGTCGGGCACCGGATCCATGCGTCCGGTGAGGCCCGGGGGTTCCTGCTGCTGGGCCGGGAAGGTGGTCTCGTCGGTCATGTCGTTCCTCCTTCTCGTGTGGGGTTCTCGTCGTGCGCGGGGCCGTCCGGCTCAGGAGCGGGCCGGCTCCCGACGACGCGCGAGCTGCGCCTCGTGGGCGCGGGGCCGCGCGACCGGACGGACGGCGGCGAACGCGCCCGCGACCGTGGCCTCGGCCGTCGGGCCGACCCCGCCGGCCTTGCTCAGCGCACGCATCACCTGCGAGGCGGTCTCCTGGACGGGGACGCCGGCCTCGCCGGCCGCCTCCGCGAGGAGCTGGCCCGCCGCGACGTCGTCGACGCCGTGCACGGCCATGAGCACGCCCTTGACCTGCTCGACGGCGGCCTGCGCGACGAACGCGCGCGTGACGGCGCGCTGCGACTCGCGCTCCAGCGCCTCCTTGTGCGTCGGGGTGACGTCGACGACGTACCCCGCGATCTCGACGACGCGACCGCGCGCGTCCCGTCGGCCCTGTCCCGTCACGACGACGGACCGGGCCTTGCCGTGCCCGTCGACGATCCGGTGGGCGCACGAGAACGGGCGACCGGAACGGATCGCCTCCGTGGCGGCGCGCACCACGCGGGCGCGGTCGTCCGGGTGCTTGCGCGAACGCAGCGCGTCGAGGCTGGGCTGGACGTCCCCCGGCGCCCAGCCGTGCATGGTGTACACCTCGTCCGACCACCACCACGTCCCGGTGCCGAGCTCGACGCGGTACTGCCCCACGAGGAGGTGCGTGCCCACGGCGAGCACCTCCGCGAGCGCGGCGGGGCGCACGGGCGCCGTCTGGTCGGGGCTGAGGGTGGTCACGGGGATCGAGGCCATGTCGTCCTCCCAAGGTTCGGGGGGCTTCGGGCCGCTTCATGACTCCGGTGCCCAACGTAGCCCACCCTCCCGAGGTCGGCACCCGGGCTCGGCTACGGTGCGGGCATGATGCGCGAGCCGAGTCGGACGATCGTCCAGCACGCCGCGGACGCGCTCGCGCTCGTCCGCCCGACACCGCCTGCGGACACCCCGCTCGAGGACGCCGTGGGCGCCGTCCTGGCCGCCGACGTCGTCTCCGTCCTGGACGCCCCCGCGTTCGACGCGTCCGCGATGGACGGGTACGCGGTGCGCGCGCAGGACGTGGCGGGGGCGACGCCGTCGGCGCCCGTGGTGCTGCGCGTCGTGGGCGACGTCGCGGCCGGGGACGCGGGTCCGGCCGGGCTCGACGTCGGCCTGGGACCGGGCCAGGCGGTCCGGATCATGACGGGCGCGCCCGTGCCGCCCGGGGCGGACGCCGTCGTGCCCGTCGAGCGCACGTCGACCGGCCGCTTCACGCCGGGCGCGGCCGGGAGCGGGCCGACGACGGTCGCCGTCCACGACGCGTCGCGCACCCACGTGCGGCCCCGCGGGGAGGACGTGCGGCGCGGCGACGTCGTCGTCGCGGCGGGCACCGTGCTCACCGCGCGGCACGTCTCGGTCGCGGTGTCCGCGGGGCACGCGGCCGTGCCCGTCCATCGCGCGCCGCGCGTCGCGGTGCTCTCCACCGGCAGCGAGCTCGTGGCCCCGGGCACCACGCCGGGACCAGGGCGGATCCCCGACTCCAACTCCGTCCTGCTCGCCGCGTCAGCGCGGGCCGCGGGCGCGCGCGTGGTCCGGCGCGGGGCCGTGGGCGACTCCGCGGCGGCGCTCGTCGCGACGCTGGACGGGCTCCTCGACGCGTTCGACGGCGCCCCGCCCGACCTGCTCGTCAGCACCGGCGGGGTGAGCGCGGGCGCGTTCGACGTCGTGCGCGAGGTGCTCGACCCGGCGACGCGCGCGGGCACGCCGTGGCAGGACGCGGTCACCGACACCCGGCTCGTCGCGGTCGGCATGCAGCCCGGCCGCCCGCAGGGCCTCGCGCGCTGGCGAGGCGTGCCGTGGCTCGCGCTCCCGGGGAACCCGGTGAGCGCGTACGTGTCGTTCGAGCTGTTCGTGCGGCCGGTGGTCGACCGGCTGCGCGGCGTACCCGGGCCGGGTCGCGCGCTCGTCCGGCGCGTCGCCGCCGCGGGGTGGTCCTCGCCGGCCGGGCGCGAGCAGCTCGTCCTCGTGCGCCACACCGAGCCCGACGGCGCGCGCGTCGTCCCCGCGGGCCGTCGCCCCGAGGAGGACACGACGGCGCGCGGCTCCGGCTCGCACCGCCTGAGCGCGCTCGCGCACGCCGACGCGCTCGCCGTCGTCGGGGCCGACGTCACGGCCGTGGCGCCGGGCGACCCCGTGCAGGTGCTGCTGCTCTGACCCCGGCGCTGGCCTCGGTCACTTCGCCGGGGGCGGCGGGTGGCCCTCCGACGCCTGCACGACGACGAACCCGCGCCCCGAGAGCGCGAGCTGGTACGCCTCGCCGGAGCCGCGCCCGATCGCGGCCCCGAGCTTCGCCGTCTTGCGGATCGAGGACTGCAGCGACGTCGACCACAGCACCGCGGCCTGCATGTCGACGAAGGTGGGGACGTCGACGTCGAGCACGACGGGCGTGCCGAACGCGGTGACGGCCAGCGCCCCGGTCCCGGTGAACGTCGTGTTGAACAGGCCGCCGCTGAGCATCGACGCGCCCTCGACCCGGTTGATGTCCCACGCGAGCGAGCTCTCGAACGCGAGCACGTTCGCGCCGTTGACCGTCACGCCCTCGTCCTCCAGGTGGAGCACGAAGACCTGGTCCGCGTCCTGCGCGAGGAACACGTCGCCGCTGCCCGAGACCTTCATGAGCGACATGCCCTCGCCCGTGAACGCCTTCTTGAACATCTTGCCGAGACCGCCGCTGCCCTCGTACGCGAAGTCGACGTCGCCCTGGTAGGCGACCATCGAGCCCTGCTTCGCGAAGAAGAACCCGCCCGTGCCGCGGAGGTCGACCTTGAGCATGCGGTCGTTCTGGAGCTGGAAGCTGCCGGGCTCGACGGAGCGCTCGGCGTGGTCGAGGAGTGAGCTGCGCATGGGTCGATCCTCGCGGTCGCGGGCCGCGAGCGCACCCGAGCCCGCGACCGGCCTCGAGCGTGGGGCCGCGCGCTGCGCCGCGTGCGAGAGTGGCGGCATGAGCTTCACGCACCTCGACGAGCGCGGGCACGCGCGGATGGTCGACGTCACCGCCAAGCAGCCGACCGTCCGCTCCGCGACGGCGACCGGGACCGTGCGGTGCTCGCCCGACGTCGTCGCCGCGCTGCGCGACGGGACCGTCCCCAAGGGCGACGTGCTCGCCGTCGCGCGCGTCGCCGGGATCGCGGCCGCCAAGCGGACGGCCGAGCTCCTGCCGCTCGCGCACGTCATCGGGGTCCACGGGGCCGTCGTCGACCTCGTCGTGGGCGACCACGGCGTCGACGTCACCGCGACCGTCCGGACCGCGGACCGCACGGGCGTCGAGATGGAGGCCCTGACGGCCGTCGCCGTCGCGGGGCTCGCGGTCGTCGACATGGTCAAGGGCCTCGACAAGTCCGTCGAGCTCACGGACGTCCGTCTCGTCGCCAAGACCGGAGGCAAGTCCGGCGACTGGCACCGCGAGCCGTGACGGCCCAGCCCGACGACGGGTCGGCACCCGACGGGCCGGGTCGGCACCTCGAGCTGCCGATCCCCGCACGGGGTGCCGAACCGTCCCTCGCGTTCGACGCCGTCGTGCTGGCCGGGGGCCGGGCGGAGCGGCTCGGGACGCCCAAGCCCGGGCTCGTCGTCGGGGGTCGGCCGCTGCTGGAGCACGCACTTGCGGCGACGGCGGGCGCGGCGCGGACGGTCGTCGTCGGGCCGGACGAGCTCGCCGCCCCGGGGCGCTACGTCCGCACGCGGGAGGACCCGCCGTTCGGGGGGCCCGTCGCCGGGATCGCGGCCGGGCTCGCCGCCCTGCCCGACGACGGCCGCGCGCCCTGGGTGCTCGTGCTCGCGTGCGACGTCCCGCGGGCCGCGGAGGCGGTGCCCGCGCTGCTCGCCGCCGCACGCCGCCGGAGCGGCGAGGTCGCCGTGCACGCGGTGCGCGACGGACGGGAGCAGTGGCTCGTCGGCCTGTACGAGCGCGCGGCGCTCGACGCCGCGCTCGCCGCGCTGCCGACCGTGCACGGCGCGTCGGTGCGGCGCCTGCTCGCCGGGCTGCCCGCGATCGGCGTCCCCGACGACACGGGCGCCACCGACGACGTGGACACGTGGGAGGATGCCCGCGAGCAGGAGCGCCGCCTGGCCGCAGGCGCGCCCGCGGTGCCCGGCGCCCCGCCCGCCGGCACCCCCGACGACGGCAGGAGGCCACGATGACGAACCTCGAACGCTGGTTCGACGCGCTCGCGCAGGACCTCGGTGTCGACCCGGAGGTCGTCGACATCGGCGCGGTCCTCGACCTCGCGCGCGACGCCGCGCACGGCATCGAGCGCCCCGCCGCGCCCCTCACCACGTTCGTCGCGGGCTACGTCGCCGGGCTCGCCGCGCACGACGGTTCGGGCCGCAGCGTGCAGGACGTGCTCGACCGGGCCGCCGAGCTCGCGCTCGCGTGGACGCCCGAGCCCGAGCTGCCCGGCACCGCGGCCCCGGCCGAGATGCAGGACTGAGAGATGGCGACCGTCCGCTACTTCGCCGGCGCGCGCGACGCCGCCGGCACCGAGTCCGAGACCGTCGACGCGACGACGGTCGGCGAGCTGCACGCCGCGGTCGTCGCCCGGCACGCGGCGCTCGCCGACGTGCTCCCGCGCTGCTCGCTCCTCGTGGGAGGCGTCCGCGCGACGAGCGACGACACCCGGATCACCGAGGACGAGACGGTCGACGTCCTCCCCCCTTTCGCCGGCGGCTGACTGACCCCGCCCGGCCGACCCCACCCCGTGCCGAGCAGGCGGTCCTGGCTCGTCACGGCCCCAAACCCGCCACGACCGCCTGGTCGGCCTGCCCCGACGGCCTGGTCGTCAGTGGTCGCCGCCGTCGAGCTGGGCGAGGACGTGGGGCAGGAGCGGCTCCAGGACGGCCCAGCCGTCGCGCACCCCGCCCGTGGAGCCGGGGAGGTTGACCACGAGCGCGCGCCCGTGCGGGCCGGGCGCGACCCCCGCGACGCCGCGGGACAGCACCGCGGCGGGCACGTGGTCCACGCCGCGCCGACGCAGCTCCTCGGCGATGCCCGGGACCTCCTGCGCCAGCACCTCGCGGGTGCCCTCGGGCGTGAGGTCGCGCGGCCCGACGCCCGTCCCCCCGGTCGTGAGCACGACGCGCGCTCCCCCGGCGACCGCCCGGGCGACCGCGTCGCGGACGGGGGCGACGCCGTCGGGCACGAGGTCGGTGACGACCGCCCAGCCCGACGCCGCGAGCAGCCCCGCGAGGAGAGGTCCCGAGCGGTCCTCCGCCTCGCCGCGCGAGCAGCGGTCGGACACGGTGACGACGGCGACGGTCGCGTCCGCGGGCCGTCCGGTGGGTGCGGTCATGGCGCCACGGTAGCGAGCCCGGCCCGGCCCGGCGGGGACGGGACCACGGCGTGCGCTCACCGCGCACGATCCAGGCGACCTGGGCATAGTGGCTGTGGACCGACCGCCGCACCTGCTCGCCCAGGAGGCTCGTATGTCGTACCTGTCCGTGCCGTCGTCGCCGCCGGCGCGCCACCCCTGGTGGTGCCCGGTGGTCCCCGCCGCCCCGGGGGGCGGGAGCGCCGCATGACGACGACGTCGGAGGGCCCGCTCGAGGACGCGCTGCTGCGGCTCGGCAAGCACCTCAAACGCGGGACGGTGTCCGACGACCTGCGGCAGGTGTTCCTCACGGGCGGCCGCCAGGGCGACGTGTTCTACCGCGACCGCTGGTCCCACGACAAGGTCGTGCGCTCGACCCACGGCGTGAACTGCACCGGGTCGTGCTCGTGGAAGGTGTACGTCAAGGACGGCATCATCACGTGGGAGACCCAGCAGACCGACTACCCCTCCGTGGGGCCGGACTCGCCCGAGTACGAGCCGCGCGGCTGCCCCCGCGGCGCCGCGTTCTCCTGGTACACCTACTCCCCCACGCGCGTGCGCTACCCCTACGTGCGCGGCGCGCTGCTCGACGCCTACCGTGCGGCCCGCGCCGCCACGGGCGACCCGGTGCTCGCGTGGCGCAAGGTCACGACGGACACCGCCACCGCCCGCGCCTACAAGGCGGCGCGCGGCAAGGGCGGCCTCGTGCGCGCCACGTGGGACGAGGCGGCGGAGATCGTCGCCGCGGCGCACGTGCACACGATCGCGGCGTACGGGCCCGACCGCATCGCGGGGTTCTCCCCGATCCCCGCCATGTCGATGGTCTCCCACGGGGTGGGCGCGCGGTTCGTCCAGATGCTCGGCGGCACCATGCTGTCGTTCTACGACTGGTACGCCGACCTGCCCGTCGCGTCCCCGCAGGTCTTCGGCGACCAGACCGACGTCCCGGAGTCCGCGGACTGGTGGAACTCGACGTACTGCATCATGTGGGGCTCGAACGTCCCCGTGACCCGCACGCCCGACGCCCACTTCATGACCGAGGCGCGCTACCGCGGCCAGAAGGTGATCGTCGTGTCGCCCGACTACGCGGACAACACGAAGTTCGCCGACGAGTGGCTCGCCCCGCACCCGGGCACGGACGGCGCGCTCGCCCAGGCCATGGGCCACGTGATCCTCACGGAGCACTACGCGCAGCGCCGCACCCCGCAGTTCGCGGAGTACGCGGCCCGCTTCACGGACCTCCCCCACCTCGTCGTGCTCGAGGAGCACGACGACGGCTCGGGCACGACGTACGTGCCCGGGAAGTTCCTCACCGCGGCGGACCTGCCCGACGGCGTCGGGCGCCCCGGCGACGACGGCGCCGGCTCGGCGAACGCGCGCTTCAAGACCGTCGTGCTCGACGCGGACGGCACCCCGCGCGTCCCGCACGGGAGCCTCGGCCACCGCTACGGCGAGGCCGACGCCGGGCGGTGGAACCTCGACCTCGGCGACATCGACCCGCTGCTCTCGGTCGCCGACCCGCACGGCGTCTTCTGGGGCTCCCCCCAGACGCCTCCCAGCCGCGACACCGTCCCCGAGCGCCCGCTGTCGCCCGACCAGGGCTCTACCCCTGCCGACCAGGGCTCTACCCCGGCGGACCAGGGCTCTCCCCCGGCCGGGCTCTCGTACGAGACGGTCGCCGTCGGGCTGCCGCGGTTCGACCTCGACCCGGCCCCGGGCGACGACGCGGGCGCGCACCTGGGCGGTGCGGGCGTCGTCGTGCGCGGCGTGCCGGCGCGGCGGGTCGGCGGGCGGCTCGTCACGACGGTGCTCGACCTGCTGCTCGCGCAGTACGGCGTGAACCGGCCGGAGCTCGGCCTGCCGGGCGAGTGGCCCGCCGGCTACGACGACGACGCGACGCCCGCCACCCCGGCGTGGCAGGAGCGGTTCACGGGCGTGCCGGCCGCGGCCGCCGCGCGCATCGGACGCGAGTTCGCGCAGAACGCGCTCGACTCGGGCGGGCGCTCGATGATCATCATGGGCGCGGGGACGAACCACTGGTTCCACTCGGACACGATCTACCGCGCGATGCTCGCGCTGACCACCCTCACCGGCTGCCAGGGCGTCAACGGCGGCGGGTGGGCGCACTACGTGGGGCAGGAGAAGTGCCGCCCCGTCACGGGGTGGGCCCAGTACGCGGGCGGCCTGGACTGGTCGCGACCGCCGCGCCAGATGATCGGCACCGCGTTCTGGTACCTCGCGACCGACCAGTGGCGCTACGACGGTCTGCCCGCGGACGCGCTCGCGTCGCCGCTCGCACAGGGCCAGTTCTCCGGGCGCACGACGGCGGACACGCTCGTCGAGTCCGCGCAGCGCGGCTGGATGCCGAGCTACCCGACGTTCGACCGCAACCCGCTCGACCTCGTGGACGAGGCCCGCGCGGCGGGCAAGGAGCCGGCGCAGCACGTCGTCGACGAGCTCAAGGCCGGGAACCTGCGGTTCGCGTGCGAGGACCCCGACGACCCCGCGAACTTCCCGCGCGTCGTCACGGTGTGGCGCGCGAACATCCTCGGGTCGTCGGGCAAGGGCAACGAGTACTTCCTCCAGCACCTCCTGGGGACGGACGCCGCGGTCAACGCCGCGGAGTCCGGTCCCGAGCGGCGCCCGCGGTCGATGACGTGGCGCGAGGAGGCGCCGCGAGGCAAGCTCGACCTGCTCGTCACGCTCGACTTCCGGATGACGTCGACGACGCTGTTCTCGGACGTCGTGCTCCCCGCCGCGACCTGGTACGAGAAGCACGACCTGTCCTCGACGGACATGCACCCGTTCGTGCACTCGTTCAACCCGGCGATCGACCCGCCGTGGCAGACGCGCACGGACTTCGACATCTTCCACACCGTCGCGGCGAAGGTCTCCGAGCTCGCGGTGACGCACCTCGGGGTACGGGAGGACCTCGTCGCCGCCCCGCTCGCGCACGACACCCCGGACGAGATGGCCGTCCCGCACGGCGCGCTCACCGACTCGGGGCAGCCCGTGACGGAGCGCGAGCTTGTGCCGGGCGTGACGATGCCGAAGCTCGTCGTCGTCGAGCGCGACTACCCGGCGTTCGCCGCGCGCATGGCCGCGCTCGGCCCCCTCACCGAGAAGGCGGGCATGGCGACCAAGGGCGTGCAGTTCTCGCCCGGGCCGGAGGTCGCGGACCTCGGCCGGCGCAACGGGATCGTGCCCGACGGCCCCGCCGCCGGCCGTCCGCGCCTCGACCGCGACACGCACGCGTGCGAGATGATCCTCGCCCTCTCGGGGACGACGAACGGTCGCCTCGCCGTGCAGGGGTTCGAGCACGTCGAGCGCCGCACGGGCACGCCCCTGGCGGACCTCGCCCGCGACGAGCAGGGCAAGCGCGTGACGTTCCCCGACGTCCAGTCCCGCCCGACCCCGGTCATCACCTCGCCCGAGTGGTCGGGCTCGGAGCACGGCGGGCGCCGGTACTCGGCGTTCGTCGTCAACGTGGAGCGGCTCAAGCCGTGGCACACCCTCACGGGCCGGCAGCACTTCTACCTCGACCACGACTGGATGATCGAGCTCGGCGAGCACCTGCCGGTCTTCCGGCCGCCGCTCGACATGCACCGGCTGTTCGGCGACTCGCCCGTCGTGGGCGACACCTCGCCGTCGGGCTACCCGGGGTCCGCCGGGCACGCGGAGGTCGCGGTGCGGTACCTGACCCCGCACAACAAGTGGGCGATCCACTCGGAGTACCAGGACAACCTCTTCATGCTGTCGCTGTCGCGCGGCGGCCCCGGCATCTGGATGAGCCCGGCCGACGCGGCCAAGATCGGCGTCGCGGACAACGAGTGGATCGAGGCGTACAACCGCAACGGCGTCGTGGTGGCGCGCGCGATCGTCAGCCACCGGATGCCCGAGGGCACGGTCTACATGTTCCACGCGACCGACCGCACGATCGACGTCCCGCTCGCCGAGACGTCGGGCCTGCGCGGCGGCATCCACAACTCGCTCACGCGCATCCTGCTCAAGCCGACGCACCTCGCGGGCGGGTACGCCCAGCTCTCGTACGCGTTCAACTACCTCGGGCCCACGGGGAACCAGCGGGACGAGATGACGGTCGTCCGGCGCCGGAGCCAGGAGGTGCGGTACTCGTGACGCGGACGGGCGCAGCAGGCGGCCTCGGGCCGGCCGGCCGGGAGGGGGTGGGGTCGTGCGCGTGATGGCGCAGATGTCGATGGTCATGAACCTCGACAAGTGCATCGGGTGCCACACGTGCTCGGTGACGTGCAAGCAGGCGTGGACGAACCGCACCGGCGTGGAGTACGTGTGGTTCAACAACGTCGAGACGCGTCCCGGGCTCGGGTACCCGCGCACCTACCAGGACCAGGAGCGCTGGCAGGGCGGCTGGGTCAGGACGAAGAAGGGCCGGCTCAAGCTCCGCGCCGGGGGCCGTCTGAAGAAGCTCGCGACGATCTTCTCCAACCCGAAGCTCCCCTCGATCCACGACTACTACGAGCCGTGGACCTACGAGTACGACATGCTGCTCTCGTCGCCGCAGGGGCAGCACACGCCCGTCGCCCGGCCGAAATCGCTGCTCACGGGCGGTGACATGAACATCTCCTGGTCCGCGAACTGGGACGACGACCTCGGCGGCTCGACCGCGACCATGCAGGACGACCCCGTGCTCCAGCACATGTCGGAGCACGTGGCCACGGAGCTGGACAAGACGTTCATGTTCTACCTGCCGCGCATCTGCGAGCACTGCCTCAACCCGGCGTGCGTCGCGTCGTGCCCGTCGGGCGCCATGTACAAGCGGGCCGAGGACGGCATCGTGCTGGTCGACCAGGACCAGTGCCGGGGCTGGCGCATGTGCGTCACCGGGTGCCCGTACAAGAAGGTCTACTTCAACCACAAGACCGGCAAGGCCGAGAAGTGCACGCTCTGCTACCCGCGCATCGAGGTCGGCCTGCCGACCGTGTGCTCCGAGACCTGCGTCGGACGCCTGCGCTACCTCGGCCTCGTCCTCTACGACGCCGACAAGGTCACCGAGGCCGCGAGCGTCGAGGACGAGCACGAGCTCCTCGCCTCGCAGCGCGCCGTCTTCCTCGACCCGAACGACCCGGAGGTCGTGGCTGCCGCGCGTGCCGAGGGCATCCCCGACGACTGGATCACGGCCGCCCAGCGCTCGCCGATCTGGGACCTGATCTCGCGCTACGAGGTCGCGCTGCCCCTGCACCCCGAGTACCGCACGCTGCCGATGGTCTGGTACATCCCGCCGCTGTCCCCCGTCGTCGACGTCGTCGCCGCCTCCGGGAACGACGGCGAGGACGGGCGCACGCTGTTCGCCGCGATCTCGAAGATGCGCATCCCGCTCGAGTACCTCGCGGGGCTGTTCACGGCGGGCGACACCGCCCCGGTGGAGCGCGTGCTGCGCCGTCTGGCCGCCATGCGGTCGTACATGCGCGACATCAACCTCGGCCGGGAGGCCGACGAGCGGACCGCGGCCGCGGTCGGCATGACCGGTGCCCAGGTCGAGGAGATGTACCGCCTGCTCGCCGTCGCGAAGTACGAGGACCGGTACGTCATCCCGACCGCGCACACCGAGATCGCGCGCGAGCTCGACGAGCTGTCGTGCTCCCTCGACTACGACGGCGGCCCCGGCATGGGCGGCATGGGCCTCACGGGCGGCGGCCCGTTCGGCGAGACGTCCGGGAGCCCGGTGCCGGTCGCGGTCGAGAACTTCCACGTGCTCCAGGCGCGGCAGACGGCGGACTCGCCCTACGGGCCCTCGACCCCCGGCCGCGTAAACCTCCTCAACTGGGACGGGAACGGCCGACCGCCCGGCCTCTTCCCGCCGGACGAGGGGCCGGAGCCGGGCGACGTGTCGGGCGCCCCCGGCGGCGTCACGCCGGGCGGCCCGGGCTCGCTGCCGGGCGGGCGCCAGGACGCGCGGCACGACACGATTCCCGGCCCCCCGCCGCCGGGTGGACCGGGGCCCGGCGGTCCGGCGGGTGGCCCGGCGGGCGGCCCCGCGCCCGGGAGCGGTCCCGGCGTCGAGCCCGACGGGGGCACCCGATGAGGGCGCGCTCCCTGCTCCCGACCCCCGCGTTGCGGCCCGGGGCACGACCTCGGGGACCGCAGCCCGACCACCTGGCCCCCGTCGCGACGTCGGCCGCCCAGCGCCGCACCGCCCACATGGCCGCGTCGCTGCTGCTCGCCTATCCCGACGAGGACGTGCTCGGCGCGGTCGACGCCGTCCGCGCGTCCGCCCCGGGCCTGCCCGGCCCCGTCCGCGAGCGCCTGGAGGACTTCTGCGACGTGCTCACGACGCCGGGCGGGCCGGGCCTGCGCGAGCTCCAGGCGCGGTACGTGGCGACGTTCGACCTCAAGCGGAAGTGCTCGATGTACCTCTCGTACTACGCGGCGGGCGACACCCGCCGGCGCGGGACGGCGCTCGTCGCGTTCGTCGAGGCGTACCGCGCGGCCGGGTGGGAGGTCACGGGCTCGGAGCTCCCCGACTACCTGCCGACGGTGCTCGAGTTCTCGGCCCGGACCACGGGCGACGACGCGACGATCGCGGCCGGTCTGCTCGCGTCCCACCGCGACGGCATCGAGGTGCTGCGCACGGCGCTCGAGAGCGCGCGCAGCCCTTGGACCGGGGTCGTCGAGGCCGTGTGCCTCACGCTGCCGCCGCTCGACGAGCGCACGCAGCAGCGGTACGTCGAGCTCGTGACGGCGGGGCCGCCCGCCGAGCTCGTGGGCATGGAGCCCTTCGCGCTCGAGCCGTACGGCACGGGCGCGCCCGACCGGACGGGAGGTGCGGTGCGATGAGCGGGGTGAGCACCGGAGAGGTCCTGCTGTGGGTCGTGTTCCCGTACGTGACGTTCGCGGTGTTCGTCGTGGGCTCGATCTGGCGGTACCGGTACGACAAGTTCGGGTGGACGACGCGGTCCAGCGAGCTCTACGAGAAGCGGCTGCTGCGGCTCGGCTCGCCGCTCTTCCACTTCGGCCTGCTGTTCGTGATCCTCGGGCACCTTATGGGGCTCGTGATCCCGGAGTCGTGGACGGAGGCGGTGGGGATCCAGGAGGTCGCGTACCACTTCGTCGCGACGTACATGGGGTCGGTCGCGGCCGTCGTGCTCGTCGCGGGCCTGCTCATCCTCATCTACCGCCGCCGCACGTCCGGGCCCGTCTTCCGCGCGACGACGCGCATGGACAAGACGATGTACGTGTTCCTCGCGGCGTCGATCCTGCTCGGGTCGTGGGCCACGGTGCAGACGCAGCTCCTCGCCGACGGGCTCGGGTACGACTACCGCCAGACCATCTCGCCGTGGTTCCGCTCGCTCTGGTACCTCCAGCCGCAGCCGGAGCTCATGGCGGGCGTGCCCGCGGCGTTCCAGCTCCACATCGTCGCGGCGAACCTGCTGTTCATCCTGTGGCCGTTCACGCGGCTCGTGCACGCGTTCTCCGCCCCGGTGCCGTACCTGTTCCGCCCGTACGTCGTGTACCGCTCGCGCGACGCGTCGGTCGCCGCGCGCGCCCCGCGCCCGGGCTGGGACCCCTCGGAGCGCCCGCGCTCGCGCTGACCCCGAAGGCCTGGTCCGGCCGGTCCGGGTGGCCCGGGTCGACGCCCGCCGGCGGGTGAATTCGGCCCGACGTCGTCCACACGACGCCCCGCGACGCCCTCCCTCCCGGGGCGGTCAACCCCGACCGCGACCGTCCCTGGAAGAGGTTCCCGCATGTCCACCACCGCCCCGACGACCGCCGGTCGTCCCCGCGCCACCCGCCCGTCCGCGCCGTCGGCGGCACACGCCACGCCCGCCCGCCGCCGTCGCGCCGCCCTCGTGCCCGCGCGTCTCGCGGGCCGGGCGGACGCCGCCGTCGCCGCGACCGCGCGCGTCCTCACCCGCTGGTCCGTGCCCGCCCTGCGCGTCGCCCTCGGCCTCGTGTTCCTCGGCTTCGGCGTCCTCAAGTTCTTCCCCGGCGCGAGCCCGGCGGAAGCGATCGCCGCCCGGACCGTCGAGACGCTCACGCTCGGCCTCGTCGGCGGGACCGCGGCCGTGCTCCTCACCGCGGTCCTGGAGACGTTCATCGGTCTGACGCTCCTCACCGGCCGGCTGCTCCGCGCGGGCCTGCTCGCGCTCGCCGTCGCGCTGGCTGGGATCCTCTCGCCGATCGTGCTGTTCGCCGACGAGCTGTTCGGCCACGGCATGACCCTGATGGGCCAGTACGTGCTCAAGGACCTCGTCCTCGTGGCCGGGGCGGCCGTCGTCGCCGCCGTCGCGCTCGGCGCGCGCCTGCGCCTCGACGCGTGACGCGTGGCGCTCCCCCCGCCACCGCACGGTCGCGAGGTAGAGCCCCCGGTCGTGACGTAGAGCGCGGCGGGCTCTACCTCGCGACCGGAGGTTCTACCCCGGTGCAGGGCGGCCCCGTCAGGCGAGCGAGAGCGTCAGGTACGTGCTGTTCGGGTCGTCGGTGTAGTCGGCGAACGGCTCGCACGGCACGAACCCGTGGCGCGCGTAGAGCCGTCGCGCCGCCGCGAAGTAGTCCTCGGTGCCTGTCTCCAGGCTCACGCGGTCGAGGCCGCGGTCGCGTGCGGCGTCGAGCAGGTGCGCGAGGACCGTGGCGGCGACGCCCCGGCCCCGCGCGGCCGCCGTCGTGCGCATGGACTTGAGCTCGCCCAGCGTCGCGTCGTGCTGCTTGAGGGCGCCGCACCCGAGGAGGCCGCCGTCCGCGGACCGCGCGGTGACGAACGTGATGTCCGGCGCGCGCAGGCGCTCGACGTCGAGCGCGTGCACGCTCTCGGGCGGCGACGTCGCGTACATGTCGTCCAGGTGCTCCTGCAGCAGCGCCAGCACGTCCGGGGTCGTCGGGTCCTCCACGACGACGCGCACGTCGTCCCGGGTGGTCGTCTCGCTCACGCGTCGAGGGTGCCACACCGGTCGATACCAGGATGACGCTCCGCACATGCGGGTCTAATCTGGCCATCATGCCGCACTTTCGGATCCGCGAGGCCGCGAGCCTGCTCGGGGTCAGCGACGACACCGTCCGCCGCTGGGTCGACGCCGGGGACCTCGCCGCGAGCGCCGACGACGCCGGGCGCAAGGTGGTCGACGGCGCGGAGCTCGCGCGGTTCGCCGTCGCGCAGTCGCACCCGACGCCGGACCCGTCGGGCGTCGCCCGCTCGGCGCGCAACCGGTTCGTGGGGATCGTGACGGACGTCGTGAGCGACACCGTCATGTCCCAGGTCGAGATGCTCTGCGGCGGCCAGCGCGTCGTGTCGCTCATGAGCACGGAGGCCGTGCGCGAGCTGCGGCTCGAGCCCGGCAGCCTCGCCGTCGCGGTGGTCAAGGCGACGACCGTCATCGTCGAGACCCCCGGAGGAGCCGCGTGAGCGCGTCCGCCCGCACGACGACCCGCCGCCGCGCCCGGGGCCCTCTCGCGGCGCTCGCGGCGGCGGCCCTGGTCGCCGGCCTCTCCGCGTGCGCCACGGGCGCGGGGACCGGTGACGGCGCCGCCCCCGACCCCGCGCGCACGACGGCCGAGGACCGCACCCTCACCGTGCTCGCCGCGGCGTCGCTGCGCGACGTGTTCACCGACCTCGCGTCGGACTTCGAGGACGAGCACGACGGCGTGACCGTCGCGCTGTCGTTCGCCGGGTCGTCCGACCTGGGCGACCAGATCCTCGCCGGCGCGCCGGCCGACGTCTTCGCGTCCGCGGACGAGCGCTCCATGGCGCGCGTCGTCGACGCCGGGGACGCCGCCGACCCCGTCGCGTTCGCGACGAACACGCTGACGATCGTCACGCCGCCCGGGAACCCCGCGGGCGTCGAGACCTTTGCCGACCTCGCGCGCGACGACGTCAGGGTCGTCGTGTGCGCGCCGCAGGTGCCGTGCGGCAGCGCGACCGACACCGTCGCCGAGGCCGCGGGCGTGACCGTCCACCGCGTGAGCGAGGAGGCCAGCGTCACCGACGTGCTCGGCAAGGTGACGGCGGGCGAGGCCGACGCGGGGCTCGTCTACGTCACCGACGCGACGCTCGCAGGCGACGACGTCGAGGTCGTGGACGTGCCCGAGACGAGCGCCGCGCTCAACGTCTACCCGATCGCGCTCGTCGCGGCGGCCGAGGACGCCGGCCCGGAGCAGGTCGCGCTCGCGCAGGCGTGGGTGGACCTCATGACCGGCGACGCCGGGCAGGCCGCGCTCGCCGCCGCGGGCTTCGGCGCGCCCGACGCACCGTGACCCCCGCGCGCCCCGGCGGGTCCTGATGCGCGGCCTGCCCCGCTGGGTCCTCGTCCCCGCGATGCTGGGCGCGCTGTTCGTCGTCGTGCCCGTGGCGGCGATGGTCGGGCGCGTGGAGCTCGCGCCGGGCCCGGACGGGACCGGCGGCTTCTGGGCGCTCGTGACCTCGCCGGCGGCGCTCGACGCGCTCGGCCTCTCGCTGCGCACCGCGCTCGCCGCGACGGCGTGCTGCGTGGTGCTCGGCACGCCCATGGCGCTCGTCCTGGCGCGCACCACGTTCCCCGGGCAGCGCGTCGCGCGCGCCCTCGTGCTCCTGCCGCTCGTGCTGCCGCCCGTCGTCGGCGGCATCGCCCTGCTGCACACGTTCGGGCGCCGGGGCCTGATCGGCCGGCACCTCGAGGTGCTGGGGATCGAGGTCGCGTTCACGACGACGGCCGTCGTGCTGGCGCAGACGTTCGTCGCGCTGCCGTTCCTCGTGCTCAGCCTGGAGGGTGCCCTGCGCACCCAGGACACCCGCCTGGAGGACGTCGCCGCGACGCTCGGCGCCCGGCCGACGACCGTCCTGCGCCGCGTCACGCTCCCCCGCGTGCTGCCGGGCCTGCTGTCCGGCGCCGTGCTCGCGTTCGCGCGCGCCCTCGGCGAGTTCGGGGCGACCCTGACGTTCGCGGGCGCGCTCCAGGGCGTCACGCAGACCCTGCCGCTCGAGATCTACCTCCAGCGCAGCGCGGACCCGGACAGCGCGGTCGCGCTGTCGTTCGTGCTCGTCGTGGTGGCGGTCCTCATCACCGCGGTCGCCCACGGGCCGCGCGTGCTCGGGGCCTCGCGCCCGCGGCGGGGCGTCGAGGGCTCCCTGCCCGACGGCGGCCCCCGCCCCCGCGCCGTCGTCTCCCCTGCCCCGCAGGCCGGCCCGCCGGCCGACCGGGCCCCGGCACCCGCCGGGCCTGCGGCCCCGACGCCCCCCGCCGCGCTGACCGTGCGCGCGGTCGTGCCGGAGCGCGGGCTCGACGTGGACCTCACCGTCGCACCGGGCGAGGTCGTGGCGATGCTCGGCGAGAACGGGGCGGGCAAGTCCACGCTCGTGCAGGTCGTCGCGGGCCTGCTCACGCCCGGCGAGGCCCCGGGCGCGCGCGTCACCGTCGGGCACGACGACGTCTCGCGCCTCCCGCCGCGCCGTCGCCACCTCGCGTGGCTGAGCCAGCGCCCGCTGCTGTTCGAGCACCTGTCGGTCGAGGACGACGTCGCGTTCGGCCTCCGGTCCCGGGGCGTGCCCCGCGCTCGTGCCCGCGAGGAGGCCCGGGACGCGCTCGCGCGCGTCGGCGCGGCGGACCTCGCGCGGCGCCGCTCGACCGACCTCTCGGGCGGGCAGGCGCAGCGCGTGGCGATCGCCCGGGCGCTCGTGACCGACCCGCGCGTGCTCCTGCTCGACGAGCCGCTCGCGTCGCTCGACGTCGGCGTCGCGCAGCGCGTGCGGTCGGTGCTGCACCACGCCCAGCGCGACCGACCCCGCACCACGCTCCTCGTGACCCACGACCTGCTCGACGTGCTGCTGCTGGCAGACCGCGTCGTCGTGCTGGACGCGGGTCGCGTCGTCGAGGACGGGCCGGTGGACCAGGTGCTCACCCGACCCCGGTCCCGGTTCGCGGCCCGCCTCGCGGGCGTGAATCTCCTGGCGGGGAGCGTCGTGCGCGTCGCCGTGCCGGAGCCCGTCACGGTGCGGAGTCTCGGGACGGAGCCGGGCGGGCCCGGCTCCGGCGGGGCGGACCCGGCTCGGGTCCCGACCGACGCGGGACCGGACGACGACGCCGCCGCACGCGAGGCGACCCTCGCCGTCGACGGCACGGACGTCCGCGTGCGCGGGACGGCGGGCGAGCCGCTCGCCGCCGGGGACGGGGCCGTGGCGGTGTTCGAGCCGCGCACGGTCTCCGTCCACCGCGCGACGCCCGAGGGCAGTCCCCGCAACGCGTACCGGGTCGTCGTGACGGGCGTCGAGCCGCACGGCCCGCTGCTGCGCGTCTGGGGTCGCGTGGCGAGCGAGGACCCCGGCGAGCGGCCGGCGCGGGCCGGGGCCGCCGTCGGGCACGACGACACCCCGCACCTTGCCGCGGACCTGACCCCACGCGCGGTCGCCGAGCTCCGGCTGGCCCCCGGCGAGCGGGTCTGGTTCGTCGTCAAGGCCGCCGAGGTCCGCGTCCACGCCCGCTGACCCACCTGCCGGGAGAGAACCCTGGTCCTACTTCGCGCGACCAGCGTTCCACCTCGGCGGATCGTGGTGTCAGGCGGCGGCCGGTGCCTCCGGTGCGGGGGCGGGCGCCGCGTCGCGCGGGGTGGGCCGCGCGTCGCGCGACCACTCGCCGCCGCGCGCTCGGACCGCGACGAGCAGGACGACGAGCCCGACGGCCGTCATCGCCGCACCCGCCCACAGGGGGGACGCGAAGCCGAGCCCGGCGGCGATGGTCAGGCCGCCGATCCAGGCGCCGAGTGCGTTGCCGACGTTGAACGCGGCGATGTTCGCGCCCGACGCGAGGGTAGGCGCGCCCTGCGCGAAGGACATGACGCGCATCTGGAGGCCGGGGACGGTCGCGAACCCGAAGGCGCCCATGAGGACGAGGCTCACGACGGTCATCACCTGGCTCGTCGCGGTGAGCGCGAAGACGCCTAGCACCACGGTGAGCGCCGCGAACAGCACCACGAGCGACGTGCCGAGGCGGCGGTCGGCTGCGCGCCCGCCGACGAGGTTGCCGACGAACAGCCCGCCGCCGAACAGCACGAGCAGCCACGGGACCGACGCCGACGTGAACCCGCCCACCTCGGTGAGCGTGAACGCGATGTACGTGAACGCGCCGAACATGCCGCCGAACCCGAGCACGGTGATCGCGATCGAGAACCACACCTGCGCGCTGCGGAACGCGGCGAGCTCGCCGCGCAGCCCGGTGCTGCCCGACGCGCGGTCCGTCCCGGGCGCGGAGCTGCGGCCGGTTGCGGGGGCGCCGTCGGGCGACCCGACCCGCGACGGGACGAGCAGCGAGATCCCGACGAGCGCGACGACGCCGATGGCGGTGATGGCCCAGAACGTCGCGCGCCACCCCGCGGCCTGGCCGAGGAACGTGCCGAACGGGACGCCGAGCACGTTCGCGATGGTCAGGCCGGCGAACATGATCGAGATGGCCCCGGCGCGCTTCTCGGGCGCGACGAGGTCGGCCGCCACGACGGCGCCGATCCCGAAGAACGCGCCGTGGCACAGCGCCGCGACGACGCGGCCGAGAAGCATGACCTCGTACGTCGGCGCGACGGCGGACAGCAGGTTGCCCGCGATGAACAGGACCATGAGGCCGAGCAGGGCCTTCTTGCGGTCGACGCGCGTCAGGGCCGCGGTGAGGCCGATCGCGCCGACGGCGACGGACAGCGCGTAGCCCGAGATGAGGTAGCCGGCGACGGACTCGGTGACGCCGAAGTCGGCGGCCACCTCGGGCAGCAGGCCCATGATGACGAACTCGGTGAGCCCGATGCCGAAGCCCCCGATGGCGAGGGCCCAGAGGGCGACTGGCATGACGATCTCCTGGTTCCGGGAAGGTGCGGGTCTCGGGGGCGACCTGCGGCGCGGCCGGTGCGGACGCGCGCCGTCGGGTCAGCCCTCGAAGGTGTCGGGGTGCGGCCCGATGCGACCGGCGGCGTCGAGGGCGTCGATCGCGGCCACCTCGTCGGCGGTGAGCGCGAAGCCGAGGACGTCGAGGTTCGACGCGATGCGCGCGGGGGTCACGGACTTGGGGATGACGACCGTCCCCTGCTCCAGGTGCCAGCGGAGGACGACCTGGGCGGGCGTGACGCCGTGGGCGGCCGCGACGCGGACGACCGTCGGGTCGTCGAGGACGGTGCCCTGACCCAGCGGGCTCCACGCCTCGGTGACGATCTCGAGCTCGGCGTGGACGTCGCGGAGCGCGCGCTGCTGGAGCGCCGGGTGCAGCTCGACCTGGTTGACGGCGGGCGTCTCCCCCGTCGCGTCGACGAGCGCGCGCAGGTGCGCGGGCTCGAAGTTGGAGACGCCGATCTCGCGGACGAGGCCCGCGTCGCGGGCCGCGACGAGGCCCTCCCACGCCTCGACGTACCGGCCGCGCGCGGGCGACGGCCAGTGGATCAGGTAGAGGTCCAGCCGGTCGAGCCCGAGCAGCTCGAGCGACCGCTCGAGCGCGGGGCGGACCGCATCGCGGGCGAGGGAGTCGATCCACAGCTTGCTCGTGACGAAGACGTCGTCGCGCGCGAGGCCGGACTCCGCGAGCGCGCGGCCCACGCCCGCCTCGTTGCCGTAGACCGCCGCGGTGTCGACGCTGCGGTAGCCCGCCTCGAGCGCGAGGCTCACCGCGCGCGTGGTCTCGGCGTCGGGCACCTGGAAGACGCCGAAGCCGACCTGCGGGATCGATGTGCCGCCGCGCAGGGTCGTGCGGGGCATGGTCGTGATGGTCGAGGACACGGGGAACTCCTGGAGGACGAGCGGGAAGGGGTTGGCGTTGCGTACGCGTTAACCTGGCGTCTGCACTTGTTGCAGACGCGCACTATCGATAGTTGCACACGCCGATTAGTTGCACAAGCGCTATAGTTGTGACGGCACGCACGCACCGAGGAGGACCCCATGGGCATCGCCGACGACGCCGTCGAGATCCGCGCGCAGGGCTGGCGCACGCTCGCCGCGCTGCACGGGCTCATCGACGCCGCGCTCGAGCGCGCCCTCCAGGCGGAGCACGACCTCTCGGTCGTCGAGTACACCGTGCTCGACGCACTCTCCCGGCAGGACGGCTGGCACATGCGGATGCAACAGCTCGCGCGCGCCGCCGCGCTCTCCCCCAGCGCGACCACCCGGCTCGTCAACCGGCTCGAGGACCGCGGTCTGCTCACGCGCATCCTGTGCCAGGACGACCGGCGGGGGATCTACACCGAGCTCACGCCCGCGGGCGAAGCCCTCCTGCTCGCCGCGCGGCCCACCCACGACGCGACCCTCGAGGCGGCATTGCGCGACGCGACGGAGACGCCTGAGCTCGCGTCGCTCGTCGACGCGCTCCACGCGCTCCCGGCCCCCGCCGACGCGGCGTAGCCCCTCCCGCTCCGGCCGGCGCCGTCGCCCGGCAGGCGGGACGGAGCCGGGCGTGCCCCGCCAGGGACCGCCCGGTCAGACCGGCCGGTCGACCCCGCCGAGCGCGGTGCGGACCTCGCCGACGATCGCGGCCATCGCGGCCTCGGCGGCCTCCGGGTCGCCGTCCGCGACCGCGCGCGCGACGGCCTCGTGCTGGTCGAGGGCCTCGGGGACGGGCGAGGCGGGCATGAGGCCCAGGTGCGTCCGGCCGCTGAGCACGGCCGCGACGACCCCCGCGAGCGCGCCGAACATCTCGTTTCCGCTCGCGCGGAGCAGGATCTCGTGGAACCGGACGTCGAGCGCGAGGAACTCCTCGAGGTCGCCCGCCTCCCCGAGCAGGCGCATGCGACCGGCGGCGGCGACGAGCTCGGCGCGCTCGGCGGGCGTGGCGTGGAGCGCGGCCCCGGCGGCGGCGAGCGGCTCGACGGCGTGCCGCAGCTCGGTGAGCGTGCGGAGCTGCGGGTCGCGGCCGGGGCCCTCGAGCCGCCAGCGGATGACGCGCGGGTCGAGCACGTTCCAGTCCTCGATGCCGAGCACGACGATCCCCACGCGACGCCTCGACCGCACGAGCCCGAGCCCTTCGAGGAGCCGCATGACCTCGCGCGCGACGGTGCGCGACACCCCGAACTCGGAGCCGATCGACTCCAGGGTCAGCGGCGTGCCCGCGGGGACGTCGCCGCTGGTGATGCGACGTCCGAGCGAGTCGAGCACGGTGGTGTGCAGGACC
This sequence comes from Cellulosimicrobium funkei, assembly GCF_900155925.1. Lineage (NCBI taxonomy): Bacteria > Bacillati > Actinomycetota > Actinomycetes > Micrococcales > Promicromonosporaceae > Cellulosimicrobium > Cellulosimicrobium funkei. The sequence continues at coordinate 586,523 of NZ_FTMI01000002.1, read as the reverse complement.
GTCGTCGCCATGTCTCGCAGCCTAGTGGCGGCCAATGGTGCTATCAATCACTTGCCAAAGGTGCTACCAATGCCCCACAGTGGAGGCCGAGGACGACCACGACGGTCGTCACCGGGACGGCCGGGGCCCCAGGCACCGCCCCGACCGGACGCCCCCACCCGACACGGAAGTCGACACATGGACACGGACGTCAGCTCCACCGACCGGCCCGACGACGCCGGGAACCAGCCCCTGCCCCAGCACCTCGTCGTGATGGGCGTGGCCGGCTCGGGCAAGACCACCGTCGCGACGCTGCTCGCGCAGCGCCTCGGCACCGAGTACGCGGAGGCCGACCGCTTCCACCCGCAGGCCAACATCGACAAGATGAGCGCCGGGACGCCGCTCACCGACGACGACCGTTGGCCCTGGCTCGAGGCGATCCGCGACTGGCTGAGCAGCGAGGCGGAGGCCGGCCGGTCCGGCGTCGTCACGTGCTCCGCGCTCAAGCGCACCTATCGCGACCTGCTGCGCACGGCCCGGGGCGAGGTGTGCTTCGTCCACCTCGACGGCGCCCCCGAGCTCCTCGCCGAGCGCATGCAGCACCGCAGCGGGCACTTCATGCCCACGTCGCTCCTGCCGTCGCAGCTCGCCACGCTCGAGCCCCTGGCCGACGACGAGCTCGGCTTCACGCTCGACGTCTCCGCCACGCCCGAGCAGGTCGTGGACGAGATCCTCGCCCGGACCCGGCTGAGCGACACCTCGGGCACGCACTGAGCGACGCCTCGGGCGAGCGCTGAACGACGCCTCGGGCGAGCGCTGAGCCGCGCCGCCCTCCCTGACCCTCACCCCTGCATCACGCACCACGCACCACGCACCCGACCGTCGACGGAGACACCATGCCCCCCGAGGACTGGACACAGACCCTGACCGCCGGACCGCTGCTCGCCATCGCCGCCGGCGCGATCGCGATCCTGCTGTTCCTCATCATCAAGCTCAAGCTGCACGCCTTCGTGGCGCTCATCCTCGTCAGCCTGCTCACCGCGGTGGTCGCCGGCATCCCGACGGGGTCGATCGTCGAGGTGCTCACCGCCGGGTTCGGCTCGACGCTCGCGACAGTCGCGCTCCTCGTCGGGCTCGGCGCCATGCTCGGCAGGCTCGTCGAGACGAGCGGCGGCGCCAAGGTCATGGCCGACTTCCTCATCGAGAAGTTCGGGGAGAAGCGGGCGCCGTTCGCCCTCGGCCTCGCCTCCTTGATCTTCGGCTTCCCCATCTTCTTCGACGCCGGTCTCGTCGTCATGCTGCCGATCGTCTTCTCCGTCGGGCGTCGGCTGGGCGGCTCGCTCCTCCTCTACGGCCTGCCCGTGGCGGGTGCGTTCTCGGTCATGCACATCTACGTGCCGCCGCACCCCGGCCCCGTCGCCGCGACCGAGTTCCTCGGCGCGAACATCGGCATCGTCATCCTGCTCGGCCTCGTCGTCGCCATCCCGACGTGGTACGTCACGAGCTACCTGTTCGGCCGCTTCGCCGGACGCCGCATCGAGCTACCCATCCCCGCGATCCTCGGCGAGGCCGACGAGGACCAGCTCGAGAACCCGCCGAAGTTCGGCACCGTCGTCGCGATCCTCCTGCTCCCGCTCGTGCTCATCTTCGCCAACACGGGCCTCGACGCGCTGCGCGCGGCCGGGACCGTCGACGGGGACAACCCCGCCGTGCAGACGCTGCGCGCCATCGGCGCGACGCCGATCGCGCTGCTCATCACGGTGCTCGTCGCCGCCTGGGTCCTGGGCCGCCGTCGCGGCGTCTCCGGGACGGCGCTGGAGAAGACCCTCGACTCGGCGCTCGGCCCCGTGTGCTCGGTCATCCTCATCACCGGCGCGGGCGGCATGTTCGGTGGCGTCCTGCGCGCGACCGGGATCGGCGACGCGCTCGCCGACGTGCTCGGCGACCTCGGCCTGCCCGTCATCGTGGCCGGGTTCCTCATCGCGGCGATCCTCCGCGTGGCGCAGGGTTCCGCGACCGTCGCGCTGACCACCGCGGCAGGGCTCATCGCCCCGGCCGTGGAGGCCGGCGGGTTCAACGCGATCGAGCTCGCCGCGGTCGTCGTCGCCGTGGCAGCGGGCTCGGTGGTGCTCAGTCATGTGAACGACTCCGGGTTCTGGCTCGTGGGCCGGTTCTTCGACATGGACGTCAAGACGACCCTCCGCACGTGGACGGTCATGGAGACGGCCATCGGCGTCATGGGCTTCGCCATCGCGGCCCTCGTCTTCGCCGTCGCGTAGCGCGCGACGAGCGCGGCCAGGACCGCCCGGGCAGCTGCCCGGGCGGTCCTGGCGTCTCTGGACGTCAGCTCCGGTCGGTGAAGACCGGGGTGTAGGCGTCCGGGTCCGCGACCCAGGACTTCCGGCGGAAGCGCTGGAGCGACAGACCGAGCAGCGTCAGCAGCCCGGCCATCACGAGCAGACCGAGGTCACCGCCCGCGCCCGTCGTGGCGAGGGCGGTCGGGCCCGACGCCGTGACGGCGGACGCGGCGTTCGCGGTGCCGGTCGCGGCGCCGTTCGTGGAGCCCGTCCCCGTGCTCACCGGGTTGAGCACCCGGGTCACCGAGCCGCCGGTCGTCCCCGGGTCCGCAGGACCGGTCGGGCCCGTCGGGTCGGTCGGGTCCGTGGGGTCGGTCGGGTCCGTCGGGTCGGTCGGGTCCGTCGGGTCGGTCGGGTCCGTCGGCACGACGGCGGCCGTCGGGCACCCCGCGGAGGCGCCGCCCAGGAGGCCCACACCCACGCCGCAGACCGTCACGGGCACGGTCACCGGCAGGTCGACGTCCAGGTCGGGCAGCGCCCCGAGGACGCCGTCCTCGCCGAGCACGCCGTCCAGCACGCCGCCGTCGCCCAGCAGCCCGTCCTCGCCCAGCACGCCGTCGAGCAGACCGTCACCCGACGAGCCGCCGAGCAGGTCGTCCACGAGGCCGTCCTCGCCGAGTACGCCGTCCAGCAGGCCGTCGCCCTCACCGAGCAGACCGCCCCCGAGGAGGCCGTCGCCCAGCAGGTCGTCGACGAGGCCGTCCTCGCCGAGGACGCCGTCGAGCAGGCCCGAGCCGTCGGTGCCGGTCGAGCCGGTCCCGTCGCCCGAACCCTCGCCGGCCGTCCCGCCGCCGACCGTGGCGTCACCGCCCACACCGACGGCGACACCCGACACGTCCACCGGGACGGTCACCGGCACGTCGAGGTCCACGCCGGACGCCTCCTCGCCGGTCGAGCCGTCGGCGCCACCACCGGCCGCGGGAGCCGACGGCTGCGCCGGAGCCGGGGCCACCGCCGCGTCACCCAGGACGCCCGCAGCGACACCCGACACGTTGACCGGAACCGTCACCGGCACGTCGACGTCCACGCCGGACGCCGTCCCGCCGGCCGAGTCCCCGGCGCCACCACCGGCCGCCGGGGCCGACGGCTGCGCCGCCGGAGCCGGAGCCACCGCCGCGTCACCCAGGACGCCCGCAGCGACACCCGACACGTTCACCGGGATGGTCACCGGCACGTCGAGGTCGACGTCCGCCGGGTCCGCCCCCGTGGCGGGAGCAGGCTCCGGCGCGGGCGCCGGCTCGGCCGGCGCCTGGGTCACCGCGGCGTCACCGAGGACACCGGCAGCGACCCCCGACACGTCCACCGGGATGGTCACCGGCACGTCGACGTCCACGTCCGCAGGAGCCGCCGGTGCGGGCTCCGGTGCGGGCGCGGGCGCAGGTGCCGGCGCCGGTGCCGGCTCGGACGTGACGGCGGCGTCGCCCAGGGCGCCCACCGCGACGTCGGACACGGTCACGGGGACGTGCACGGGCACGTCGACCGCGACGTCGGGCAGGACCTCGGTCACCTGGCTCAGCGGAGCCTCGACCGACACGTCCAGTCCGAGATCGCCGAGGAGGTCGCCCTCGGCTGCGTGGGCCGCTCCGGCCCCGACGACCACGAGGCCGCCTGTGACGAGCGCTGTGCGCAGCGCGCGCCGGACGAAGGTGTGCATGATCGTTTCTCTTTCCTGCTCAGAAGTGGCTGGCGCACGACGGCGCCGGGTCGCGTCTGCCGCGCTCGGGGCGCGACGCGAGCCACGTCAGGCAGGAGAGACGGGGACCTCGAAGAAGGTCGAGGGGTGCTTCGACCGCGCGTCGTCCACGACGGTGGTCCAGGAGGAGAGCGCGGGGGCGTCGGCACCGCTGCCGACCGCCGCGAGCTCGCCGCCCGACCCGGCGCGCTGCGCGCTGCCGGAGGGCGAGGGAGTGGTGCCGGGGCCGCCGTCGGAGGGGACGCCCCCGGGGCCGGTCGGCCCGTCGGAGGGCAGCGCCGAGCCCGGCGGTGCGCCGTTCGGTGCGACGTCGACCGCCGCCGTCCGGGCGCGCGCGTCCCTCGCGGCGACATCCTCGGGGCCGTCGCGGCCCGTCGTGGTGGCGCTGGGTGCGGCGGCCGCCGGTGCGGCGGGCAAGAGCGAGGGGACGGCGGTCACCGACGGCGCGGCCACGACGCCGCCCGGGTCGACCGCGCCCGGCGTCGACGGGACGCCGACCGACGGGTCGTCCGTGCCCGGGGTGCCCGTGCCGGGCGTCCCGGGGAGCAGCGGCGTCAGCGGCTCCAGCGGAGCGAGCGGGCCGGTGATCGGCCCGAGCACCGGGTCGGTCACGGGGGCCAGGACGTCGAGGACCGGCGTCAGCGCCTCCAGGACCGGGGTCACCGGGTCGAGCGCGGGCGAGACCGTCTCGAGCACAGGGTTCACCACGGGGGCGACCGCCTCGACGACGGGCGTCGCGGCCGGCACGACGGCGTCGAGCACCGGCGTCGTCACGGGCGCGACGGCGTCGGTCACCGGCTGCACGACGGGCGCCACCGGCTCCACGACCTGCTCGACCACGGGAGCGACCGGCTGGACGACCTGCTCGACCACCGGGGCGACGGGCCGCGCGACCTCCTCGACCACCGGGGCGGCAGGGGTGACGACCTTCTCCACGACCGGGGCGACGGGCTGGACCACGGGGGCGACGACGTCGCGCACGACGGGCTGGACCACGTCCTGGACGACCGGGTCGACGACGGTCTGCACCGTCGACGTGACGGGCGAGAGTGCCTTGCCGAGCCCGAGCGGGTCGTCCGCGGCGGACGCGCTGCCTGCGGTCGCGACGGCGAACGCGAGGCCGGCACCGAGACCGCCGCCGGCGACGAGCGCGCGCACGAGCCAGCGACGGGCGGCCGGTGCGCGCCTGCCCTGCGCGTCGTGAGTCGCGTCCATCGTGTGCCCCGTGGGTCGTCGGTGCAGCGAAGGGGCGGGCCGTGGGGCCCGTCCGAGGTCACGGTAGGCACGGGAGTGTGACGCTCACCACTCGACGCGCCGGATTTCACCCGACGGTTGCCCCGAACACCAGGCCGAGCGCGTACGTGGCCGCGGCCGCGCCGAACCCGATGGCGATCTGGCGCAGGGCCCGCGTGAGCGGGGACGTCCCCGAGAGGAGGCCCACGGTCGCGCCCGTCGCGAGCAGCGCGATCCCGACGAGGAACGCCGCGACCCCGACCGCGAGGAAGCCCGTCATCCCGAGGAGGTACGGCACGACCGGGATGAGCGCACCCGACGCGAAGAAGAGGAACGACGAGACCGCCGCCCCCATCGCGGTCCCGTGCGTCTCGTGCTCGTCGATGCCGGGCGGCGGCGCGATCACGGTCTGCTGGGTGTACGTGGCGAGGACGTCGGCCGCGTGCTCCTCGGCCTCGGCGGGCGCCATGCCACGCGCCCGGTAGACGAGCGCGAGCTCGTTCGCGTCCACGTCGAGGTCGGGCAGCGCCGCCGACGCCTGCGGGCTCGGCGTCGACGCGTCGAGCAGCTCGCGCTGCGAGCGCACGGACACGTACTCCCCCGCGCCCATCGAGAGGGCCCCCGCGAGCAGGCCCGCGAGGCCCGAGAGGAGGACCGTGCTGTTCGACGCGCCGGACGCCCCGATGCCGAGGATCAGCGCGAGGTTCGACACGAGGCCGTCGTTCGCGCCGAACACCGCCGCGCGGAACGTCCCGGACATGCGGTTGCGCCCGCGCGTCGCGAGGCCGCGCACGACCTCCTCGTGGATCCGCTCGTCGGCGGCCATCCGGGGTGTCGCGTCGGCATCGGTCGCGTACGTCGAGCGCGCCTCGGCCCGCTGGGCGAGCGCGAGCACGAACACGCCGCCGAAGCGCCGCGCGAGCCACCCGAGCGTGCGGGTGCGCCAGTCGCCGCGCAGCGGCCGTCCTGCGTCCTCGCCGAGCAGGTCGAGCCAGTGCTGCTCGTGGCGGCGCTCCGCCTCCGCGAGCGCCAGCAGGATGTCCCGCTCCTCGCCCGTCCGGCGGCTCGCGAGGTCCCGGTACACCGCGGCCTCGGCGCGCTCGTCGGCGAGGAAGCGGCGCCACCGCCGCACCTCCTGCGGGGAGGGCCGGTGCCCGACGGCGGTCGGCGGCACCGGGGTCGGCGGCACCTCGGGTGCGCCCGGGCGCGCGGGGTCGGCGGGCACGCCGGAGGGCGGCTCAGGTGTGGTGGGCATGCCTCCATGATGGCGATTTTCGGGCTCGCGGTGTTGCGCGTCGCCGAACGGGCCGTGCGGGGCGCCCCCGACCGGGGTTGCGGACGACCCCAACCTCGACCCGCGCCGGAGCGCCGTCGGGCTCCGCACGCCGGACCGGGCGCCCGGCGCCGTGGTTGGATCGGAGCATGACCACTGGAGAGAACGGACTGTCCCGTCCCGAGGTCGACGCCCCGGAGGGTCCCGCGCCCACCGAGCTCGTCGTCGAGGACATCACCGTGGGCGACGGCCCCGAGGCCACGCCCGGCGCGACCGTGAACGTGCACTACCTCGGCGTCGAGTACGAGACGGGCGAGGAGTTCGACGCGTCGTGGAACCGCGGCGAGTCGATCAACTTCCCGCTGCGCAGCCTCATCGCGGGCTGGCAGCAGGGCATCCCGGGCATGAAGGTCGGCGGGCGCCGCAAGCTCGTGGTGCCGCCGGAGCTCGCGTACGGCCCGGCGGGCGGCGGGCACCGCCTGTCCGGCAAGACGCTGATCTTCGTCATCGACCTGCTCGGCGTGTCCTGACCGGCGCGTCCCGAGAGCAGCGGAGGGCCCCGGTCGTCGACCGGGGCCCTCCTGTGTTCCTGGCCGAGCCGTCGCGTTGCGGGCCGGCAGTCCTAGCTCGCGGCGCCGGGGCACGGGACGAGGTCGGGGTCCGTCTCCTCGGGCGCGCCGCCCGGCACGCCGAGCGCCGCGACGGCCGTCGGGACCGGGACCGGGACCAGGCCGGTCGCCGGGGCGAGGGCCCGCTCGCGCCGCGCCGCGCGGAGCCGGACGACGGTGTCGACGAGGACGCCCAGCAGGATGCCCCCGACGACGCCCACCACGACCGCGAGCAGCGGGCTGTCGCCGACCCAGGCGGCGGCGAGCGTCCCGATGACCACGGAGTACGTCGCCCACGTCACGGAGGCGACGGCGGACAGCGCCATGAACCGGCGCCGCGAGAACCCGACCGCGCCGGCGGTCACGTTGACGGCCGTGCGCCCGACGGGGACGAACCGCGCCCCGAGCACGACGGACGCGCCGCGCCGGTCGAGCGACCGCGTGGCCCACTCGACCGCGCGCCGCCCGCGCGCGCCCCGCAGGGCGGGCAGGGCACGGGTGCCGAGCGCGCGCCCCAGGGCGTAGGCGAGCTGGTCGCCGCACCAGGCGCCGAGCGCGGCGACCGCGAGCACGATCCCCCACGCGACCCCGCCGCCCGACTGGGCCGCGACGGCGAGCATGACGATCACCGTCTCGCCCGGGATCGGCGGGAAGAACCCGTCGCCGGCGGTCGTCGCGAAGAGCACGGGGAGCGCCCACGCAGAGTCCACGAGCGCGAGCAGCCACGACTCGACCTGTCCCCACAGCTCCACGACCCACGCGACCATGCGTCCCAGCCTCGACGGCGCCGCCCCGCCGCACCATGGGGTATCCCCCCGGTTCTCCCCTGAGGCGACCCCGAGCCCGCATCCTGGAGGGGCGGCGTCGGACACGTGCACCACGACCCTCCCGGGCGGGGGACAATGGCGCCGACGCATTCGCCTCCCCGCGCCGCAGCCGGCGGGCGGGGTCGTCCGTGATCGAGGAGCGCTGTGATCACTGTCAGCACCGACGGCTCGTGCCTGAGCAACCCGGGCGGAGCCATCGGGTGGGCGTGGATCAACCACGACGGCACGTTCGACTCCGGCGGCGCCGTGAGCGGGACCAACCAGGTCGCCGAGCTCACCGCGCTGCTCCAGGCGGTGCGCGCCCACCCGGGCGCGGAGCCGCTGCTCATCGAGTCCGACTCGCAGTACGCGATCAAGTGCGCGTCCGAGTGGGTGGTCGCCTGGAAGCGCAAGGGGTGGCGGACGGCGGGCGGCCAGCCCGTCAAGAACCTCGAGCTCGTCCAGGCGATCGACCGGGTCATCGCCGAGCGCGCGGGGCCCGTCCGCTTCCGCTGGGTGCGCGGCCACGTGGGCGACCCGTTCAACGAGCGCGCGGACCAGCTCGCGGGCCTCGCCGCCCAGGACTGGGCCGCGGGCCGCGGTGACCTCGACGGCACGCTCGTGCCCGAGCTCGGGGACCCGACCCGGTCGCCGGGCCGCGTGCCCGCACCGGCTGCGGCCGACCGGGGGGCACCCGCGCCCCGTCAGGCCGCGCCCGAGCCGGCGTGGGACATGGACACCCTCTTCGACTGACCCGTCCCGCCGAGCACGACCCTGCACCGGGTCGAGCACGACCTTCCTCTCGTGAACGGGCTGATACCGCCAGCAACGTCGTGCTCGACGGCGGGGTGCTGGGGAGCGGCGAGGGCGGCGGGGTCGGGCGTCGGCGGCGGGTGCGACCATGGACGGGTGACCGTCCTGCCGAGCACGGGCCGCGCGCCCGCCGAGCGCACGATCGGCGACCTCACGCAGCCCGGGCCGACGGCGCAGGCCCGCCCGACGACGCAGGCCCGCCCGACGACGCAGGCCGGCCCGACGACGCAGGCCGGCCCTCCGGCGCGACCTGGTGCGACGACGCAGCCCGGCGCGCCGCTCGCGCGGCGCTTCCGGTCGGGGCGGCCGCTCGACCTGCACCTCACGCTCGACCGGCTCGCGCGCGGCCCCTACGACCCGACGTTCCGCCGCACGCCGTCCGGCGACGTGTGGCGGACGACCCGCGCGGAGAGCGGGCCCGCGGCGTACCGGCTGGTGCAGACCGGACCGTGCGACGTCGTCGGGCACGCGTGGGGGCCGGGCGCCGCGGAGGTGCTCGACGACCTGCCCCGCCTGCTCGGCGAGGACGACGACGACACGGGCTTCGCCCCGCCCGCCGTGCTGCGCGACGCCCACCGCCGCAGCCCCGGCCTGCGGATCCCGCGCACAGGGCGCGTGCTGGAGGCCCTCGTGCCGGCGATCCTCGAGCAGCGCGTGCAGTCCGTCGCGGCGTGGCGCTCGTGGAGCTGGCTCCTGCGTCGGCACGGCGAGCGCGCCCCGGGGCCCGCGGGCGACGCCGGGATGCTCGTCGTGCCCGACGCGGCCACCTGGACGCGCGTCCCCACCTGGGACTGGCACCGCGCGAACGTCGACCCGGGCCGAGCCCGGACGGTCGTCGCGGCGGCGCGCGTCGCCCGACGCCTCGAGGAGTGCGACCGCCTGCGCGACGTCCAGGGCGCTCCGGCCGCGCACGCGCGGCTGCAGGTCGTGCCCGGCGTGGGCGTGTGGACGGCGGCCGAGGTCGCGCAGCGGGCGCTGGGCGACGCGGACGCCGTGTCCGTGGGCGACTACCACCTGGCGAAGGCGGTGGGGTGGGCGCTCGTGGGCGAGCGCGTCGACGACGAGCGCATGCTCGAGCTGCTCGCGCCGTACGCGCCGCACCGCTACCGCGTGGTGCGGCTCCTCGAGGTCTCCGGCCGGGCGCAGGCCCCGCGGCGCGGCCCACGCCTCTCGATCCAGGACCACCGCCGCAACTGACCGGCCCCCGCCCCACGCTGGGTGCAGGAAAAAGTCGCCGGAACGTTCCGTTCCGGCGACTCTTTCACGCACTCACGGTTACTCGGGGAGCGCGCACGACCCGTCGACGCACACCGCGGCGTCGTCGGCGCCCACGAGCGTGAGGCCGGGTGCGGGCTCACGGTGCGGGGCGGCGGCGTCCGCGGCGCTCACGGTCATGAGCGTCGTGCGGCGCGGGTTCGCGATGGAGTGGTAGAGGTTCGTGGTGGTGTCCGTCATCTGAGGCCTCCTCGTGGGATTCACGGGCGCCGGTGCACGTGTGGGCCGGCGTCGGTGCGGGCTGCGTCCAGTCTGGGTGATACCGAGTCGCAGTTCCACCGCACCGGGTGTGAGATGCGTCGCTTCCACGCCGCATCCCGATGTGGTCCGAGACGCCGCGGCTCAGGCCGCGTCACGCTCCGCGACCGCCTGCTGCAGCACCTGGACGAACACCGCCGGGTCCTGCGCACCCGAGACGCCGTACCGTCCGTCGACCACGAAGAACGGCACGCCGTTGATCCCGTAGGCGCGCGCCTGGTCGATGTCGGCCTGGACGTCGTCGGCCCAGCGCCCGTCCTCGAGGGCCGCGACGACCTCGGCGCGGTCGAGCCCGACCTCGGCCGCGAGGTCCGCGAGCTCCTCGACCCGGCCGACGTGACGACCCTCCTCGAAGTACGCCTTGAGCAGCCGCTCCTTCATCTCGACCTGCTTGCCGTGCGCCTTCGCGTGGTGGAGCAGCTCGTGGGCCGTGAGCGTCTTGGTGTGCTGGAGCGCGTCGAAGTCGTAGCGCAGCCCCTCGGCCGCGGCGAGCTGCGTCATCTGCCCGAGCATCTGCTCGACCTGGGCGCGCGGCATGCCCTTGTGCCCGGCGAGGAAGTCCACCTCGGTGCCGTCGAAGTCGACGGGCGTGTCGGGCGCGAGCTCGAACGAGTGGTACTCGATGTCGACCTGCGGCCCGTCACCGGACTCCGCGAGGCGGCCGAGCGCCGTCTCGAGGCGTCGCTTGCCGACGTAGCACCAGGGGCACGCGACGTCGGACCAGATGTCGATCTTCACCGTGGGGGCGGCGGCGTCCGTCGGCGCCGGGCTGTTCGTGGTCATGTGACGCTTCAACCATCTGGGCGGCCGCGCGATTCCCGCGGCGGGCGATCAGTCCGTGCCGTGCGTCGCGCGGTACAGGTCCTGGAGCACCATGATCTCGGCCCCGTGGTGCACGAGCTCGCGGTTCATGTGCGCGACGAGGTGGGCGAACGGTGCCTGCGCGTCGATCTCCGTCGCCTGGCCGAGCCCGACCGTGAACGCTCCGTCCTCGGGCAGGCCGTCGACGCCCGCGCGCCACCGCTCGACCTCGTGCCGCAGCCCGTCGACGGCGGGCCCGACCTCCCCCGAGAAGGTCACCGCGTCCCGGTGCCGCTCGTGCGGCCCGAACGTCCACTCCCAGCGCTCGAAGAACGCCTCGGTGAGGTGCGCGACGAGCCACGCCACCGTGCGCGGCTGCGGCGAGTCCGGGCCCTCCGGCCACTCCATCACCCACTCGCCCGCACCGAGCGTGCGCGGCGTGCGCTCCGACCCCCGCCGCACGACCCGCAGCGCGTCCGGGCCCGGCTCCCACTCGAGCTCCGCCTGCGTCAGCGTCGCGAGCCGGTCGCTCAGCTCGAGCCACGAGAAGCCGAGCTGTCCCCGCACGACGGCGAGCGCCGTCGGCACCGTGAGGATCGACCAGTCGAACTCCGGGCTGCCGTACGCGGTCTGCCCGTCCGCCGTCTCGTGCACCATCGCGGTTCCTCCCCCGGACCGGCGCGTCGGCGTCCCGCCGCGGCGCGGTCGCCGACGTCCTCGTCCGCGCGGTCGTCCCGACCACGCGTCCGGCCACCCTGCCGGGCCCCGCCAGACGTGTCAACGGGGGCCGCACCCACGGACCGCACCGCCGCGGCGCTGCGCGAGAATGGGGAGGCCCGCCCGTCCCCCAGGCCCGGAGTCCTCGTGCGCGTCCGCCCCCGTACCGTCCTGCTCGTCGCGACCGGGTTCGCCGTCGTCCTGCTCGGCGCGCTCGTCGTCTTCCTCGCGGTGAACGGTCTCGACGGCATCCCCGACTGACCCGACCGCGCCCGCCGGCCGGGGCCCCGGCACCGCCCGGCAGGGCCGTCGCCGCGCGCCGTCCGCGCGCCGGGGTGATCCTGCTGAGGAACCCCCGCGCAGGAAGGCCGCCCCGTGACCCCGACCGCCCCCTCCCCCGACCCGCAGCTCGTCCTCGTCCGCCACGGCGAGACGGAGTGGAGCGCGAGCGGGCGCCACACGGGCCGCTCGGACGTCCCGCTCACCGTCGCCGGCGAGCAGCAGGCCGTCGCGGCCGGCGTGTGGCTCCAGGGGTGGGCCGACCGCCGGGGGCGGCGCCCCGCCGTCGTGCTCACGAGCCCCCGGGAGCGGGCGCGCCGGACCGCCGACCTCGCGGGCTTCCCCGCCGCCACGACCGACGACAACCTGGCCGAGTGGGACTACGGGCCCGTCGAGGGGCGCACGTCGGTCGCGGTCGGCGAGCAGCTCGGGCGCGAGTGGCTGCTCTTCCGCGACGGCGTGAACGTCCTCGCGGCGCCCGACGGGCACCGCGGCGAGGAGCTCGACCAGGTGGCGGCGCGGGCCGCCCGGGTGCTCGGGCGCGTCGAGCCGACGCTCCAGGACGGCGGCGACGCGGTGCTGTTCGCGCACGGCCACCTGCTCCGCGTCCTCGCGACGGTCTGGCTCGGGCTCGACCCGGCCCTGGGCGCGCGGTTCGAGCTCGGCACCGCGGCGATCTGCCTCCTCGGCTACGGGCACGGGCTGCGCACGGTCGAGGGCTGGAACCTGGCCGCGCAGGGGTAGCGCGGGTGGCACGATGCTGCCCATGGGACTGAGCGAGAAGCACCTCACCGAGGGCGAGCACGTCGTCATGGAGCTCAAGGAGCACGCCAAGGCGCTGTTCTGGCCGTTCGTGCTGCTGCTCGTGCTGGTCGCCGCCGTCGTGGTCACGGTCCTGCTCGTCCCGAACGACGTCGTCCGCTGGGTCGTGGCGGGTCTCGCGCTGGTCGCGGCGGTGGTCTGGGTGTTCGTGCCGTGGCTGCGCTGGCGCACCACGGAGTACACGGTGACGAACAAGCGCATCGCCATGCGCTCGGGGATCATCACGCGCACCGGCCGCGACATCCCGCTCTACCGGATCAACGACGTCAACTACGAGAAGGGTCCGATCGACCGGATCTTCGGCTGCGGCACCCTCGTCATCTCGGACGCGACCGACAAGCCCGGCCTGAACCTCCACGACGTGCCGGACGTCGAGAACGTCCAGGTGCGCCTGCACGACCTGCTCTTCACCGCCGACGACGGCTCCGACGACGGCGAGTGGCCGCCGAACGAGCCGCCCCGCGGCCGTCGCGGCCCCCGCATCCCGCGCGCGGAGCGCTGACGCTCAGTCCTCGATCCGGCGTCCGGCCGCGATCTCGGCGCGGGCGCGCAGCTCGTCCGTGAGCGTGACGTCGCCCTCGAGGTGGGCGGCGAGGAGGCGGCGCGCGAGCCCGGCCGCGCGCTCGGGGTCCGCGCCGCGACCGTTCCAGGCGCCGAACCAGTCGGCGAGCGTCACCCCGTGCTCGGGCCGGTAGCAGACCGTCACCGCGTCGCCCGCGCGCAGCTCGCCGTGCTGCACGACGCGCAGGTACGCGCCGGTGCGGTTCGCGACCGTGAAGCGCTTGACCCACCGGTCCTCGCCGAGGCGGCGCGCGAACGTCGAGCAGGGCGTGCGCGGCTGGGTGACCTCGAGGAGCGCGGTGCCCACGGCCCACCGCTCGCCGACGACGGCCTCCGTGACCGGGATGCCCTCCACGCGCAGGTTCTCGCCGAACAGGCCCGGCGGGACGTCGCGACCGAGCTCGCCGGCCCACCAGTCCGCGTCGTCCTGCCCGTACGCGTACACCGCCTGCTCCTCGCCGCCGTGGTTCGCGCGGTCGGCCTGCAGGTCCGCGTAGAGCCCGAGCCGGCGCACCTTCACCGGTCCCGTGACGGGACGCTTGTCGATCGCCGTGACGCCGACGGGCCCCGCGTCCGGCAGGAGGGCGTGCACGCGGCACACCGCGAGGATCTCGCCCGTGGGGGCGCTGGAGGCGAGGTCCGTGACGGGTGCGGTCCCGGTGGTCACGGCGGCTGCGGTGGACATCCCTCGATTCTCGCAGGGTCGGCCCCGGCTGCGTCACGCGAGGGCCGCGGCGGCCTCCCGCCAGCGCGCGAGGTGCCCGACGACGTCCGCCCGGCCCGGGCCCGGGAGCTCCGGCTCGTCCGTGGCGACGACCGGCTCGACCGGGTCGCCCGTGCCGCGCGCGGCGAGCAGCGCCGCGCCGACCGCGGTCGCGCTGCGGAGCCCGACGCGGTGGACGGGCCGGCCGAGCGCGTCGGCGAGGAGCCGGCGCACGAGCGGGTCGCGCGACCCGCCGCCCGTCACGACCACCGCACCCGGCTCGCCCTCCGGACGGCTCACGGGCGGTCCCGCGACGGGCGCCACGGCCGAGGTCGCGGGCGCCGGGTCGAGCAGGTCGACCGCCGCCGCGACCGCGAACACCATGCCCTCGACGGCGGCGCGCACGAGCTCGGGCCGCCCCGTGTCCTCGCGCAGCCCGGTCCACGCCCCGCGTGCGCCGGGACCGGCGACCCCGCCACGCTCCCCGGTGAGGAACGGCAGGAACGTCACGCCGCCCGCGCCGTCGGGCACGGTCCGCGCGAGCGCGAGGCCGTCGGACCAGCCCAGCCCGAGGACCCGCAGCGCCCAGCCGAGCGCGAGGCCCGCGTTCTGCACCGCCGCGAGGCGGTACCACCGCGCGGCGGGGCCGGCGCCGGTGTCCGCGAAGGTGTGCACGAGGGGGTCGAGCACGGGCTCGGGGCGGTCGAGCGCGGCCATGACCTGCGCCCCCGTGCCGAGGTTGACGTGCAGCCCGGGCGCCCCGACGGCGAGCCGCGCGGCCGGGGTGTCCCCGCCGCCCACCACGACGGGCACCGCGGTCCCGCTCGCCGGGAACCACCGCGCGAGCCGGGCGGTCGTCCCGGCCACGGCGTCCGACGGCGCGACGCCCGGCAGGAGCCGGGCCGGCAGGTCGAGGTGCGCGACGACGTCGGCCGCCCAGGCGTCGCGGGGCACGTCCCACAGGAGCGTGCCCGCGGCGTCGGACCGGTCGGTCGTGGCGACGGGGAGCGCGAGGTCGTCGACGAGCCACGCGCGCACGACGTCCTTGGGCAGCAGCACGTGCGCCGCGCGGTCGAGCGTCGCGGGGTCGTGCACGGCGAACCAGTCGAGCACGGGCCCGGTCATCCCGGGCACGAGGGGGTTGGCGAGCGGGGCGCGCACGGCGTCGGGCAGCGCTCGCCAGCGGTCGAGCCGGTCTGCGGCGCGCGCGTCCGTCCACAGGACGGCAGGCACGACGGCGCCCCCCGCCGCGTCCACGAGCACCGCGGCGTGCATCTGGCCGGCGACGCCGACCGCGCGCACCGCGACCTCGCCGAGCCCGGCCGCGCGGGCGGCGAGGTCGTCGAGGGCGGTGCCGAGCGCCGTCGTCCAGGTCGTCGGGGCCGACTCGGAGCGGCCGGGGCGCGGGTGCTCGACGTCGTACGCCGCCTCGGCCTCCGCGAGGACCGCCCCGTCCCGGCCGAGCAGGACGAGCTTGAGCCCGCTCGTCCCGAGGTCGATGCCGAGGGTGGTGCCGAGGGTGGTGGGGACCAAGGTCACGGGACCGACTCTCCCACGCCCGGGTAGCGTCGGCGGCATGAGCGCCACCCGTCCCTCGCGCTGGGAGCAGAAGACCGCCGCCGACCCCTCGCACTCCACCTGGTACGTCGAACGCTTCCGGGCCATGGCCGCCCGGGGCGCCGACCTCGCGGGCGAGGCCCGCCTGGTCGACGCCATGCTGCCGCGCGGCTCCCGGGTCCTCGACGCGGGCTGCGGGCCGGGGCGCGTGGGCGCCGAGCTGTTCGCGCGCGGGCACAGCGTGGTGGGCGTCGACGTGGACCCCGTCCTGATCGACGCCGCGCGCACCGACCACCCGGGACCCGACTGGCGCGTGGGCGACCTCGCGGAGCTCGACCTGCCCGCGGAGGGCGTCACCGAGCCGTTCGACCTGATCGTGTGCGCGGGCAACGTCGTGACGTTCCTCGCGCCGGGTACCGAGGTGGAGGTGCTGCGCCGCTTCCGCGCCCACCTCGCGCCCGGTGGTCGCGCCGTCGTGGGCTTCGGCACCGGTCGCGGGTACCCGCCCGAGCAGTTCCTCGCCGACGCCACGGAGGCCGGCCTGCACCTCGACCTCGCGCTCGCCACGTGGGACCTGCGCCCCTGGACCCCGGACGCCGACTTCCTCGTCGCCGTGCTCAGCGACGCGGCGCCCCGGCCCGGCGTGGCCTGAGCCGTGCCGTCCTACCGCGTGACCCTCGCCGTCGGCCTCCTGCACCCGGGCGCGGACCCCGAGGCCGTGCTGCCCGCGGCCGCCGCCGCGGCGCGCGCCCTCACGACCGTCGAGGCGTACGACGTCGGCGTCGTCCGTGGCGAGGCGCGCGTCACCGTGCGCTTCCTCGCCGACACGGACGCGTCCGCGCACGGCGTCGCGGACGCCGTGGAGGCGGGCGTGCGGGCCCACGCGGCGACGTCGGGCGGACGTCTGACCCGCCGCTGGGGCGCGCGCTGGCACCCCGCCTGAGCAGCGCCCGACGGCGTGTCGGTACCGTGGGCGCGCATGAGCGCCCCGGAGACCGCGATCACCGCCGACCTCGTCCGCGAGGCTCTGACGGAGCAGCACCCCGACCTCGCCGGGCTACCGCTCCGCGAGGTCGCGGGCGGCTGGGGGAACCAGATGTGGCGGCTCGGCGACGACCTGGCCGTGCGGGTGCAGCGCATGGACCCGACGCCGGAGCTCCAGCTCAAGGAACGGCGGTGGCTGCCCGCGCTCGCGCCGCGCCTGCCGCTCCCCGTGCCGACGCCGGTGCGGCACGGCGAGCCGGGCGCGCGTCTCCCGCGGCACTGGACGGTCATGACCTGGGTCCCCGGCGAGCCGCTGGACCACGGGACGATCACCCGGGGCGAGCACGCCGCCGACGGCTGGCGGGCTTCCTTCGGGCGCTGCACGTCGCGGCACCCGCCGACGCGCCGTCGTCCACGGACCGGGGCGCCCACCCCCGCGACGTCACGGACGGCTTCGAGGGGTTCCTGCGCGCCGTCGCCCCCGACGACTCCGCCGCCGTCCGGTCCGTCTGGGCCGACGCCGTCGCCGCCCCCGCGTGGGAGGGCCCGCCCGTGTGGGTGCACGGGGACCTGCACCCCGCGAACGTCGTCGTCGCGGACGGGACGCTCGCGGGCGTCGTCGACTTCGGCGACCTGTTCGCGGGCGACCCGGCGTGGGACCTCGCCGCCGCCTGGGTGCTCCTGCCCGCCGGCCTCGCGGCGCGGTTCTTCGACGCCTATGCGGAGGCCGACGACGCGGCGGTCCGGCGGGCCCGGGGTCTGGCCGCGCTGAAAGCCCTCTTCCTCCTGCTCATGGGGCAGAACGGCGAGCGGGGTCTGCCCGGCGGCAAGGCCCACTGGGGACCCGCGGGACGGACAGCGCTGGACCGCGTCCTCGCGGGCTGACGTCTCGCCGCGCGCTGCCCTCCCCGGCTCGGCACCGCTGCCGCACACAACCTACGCAACCGTAGGTTACGGTGGCGTAGTGAACACTCTGGCGACGAGGCCGTGGACCGACCGTTACGCCCCCGGCGTCCCGACGGACGTCGAGGTCCCCGACGAGCCGGTCACGGCCGCCCTCTACCGCGCGGCCGAGCGCTGGCCGGACCGCGTCGCGGTCGACTTCTTCGGCGCGACCACCACGTACGCGCAGCTCGTGGCGCAGGTCGAGCGCGCCGCGAGCGCCCTGCACGACCTCGGCGTCCGGCACGGCGACCGCGTCGCGCTCGTGCTGCCCAACGCGACGTCGCACGTCGTCGCGTTCTACGCCGTCGAGCGGCTGGGCGGGGTCGTGGTCGAGCACAACCCGACGTACACGGCCGACGAGCTCGCCCACCAGCTCGCCGACTCCGGCGCGAGCGTCGCGGTCGTGTGGACCAAGACGGTCCCGGCCGTGCTCGAGGCGCGCGCCCACGTGCCCGGGCTGCGGCGCGTCGTCGGGCTCGACATCGCGCGCGACCTGCCGCGCGGCAGCCGCCTCGCGCTGCGCCTGCCCGTCGCCCGGGCCCGGGCGCAGCGCGAGGCCCTGCGCACGCCGCTCCCGGCCGGCGTGCCCGACTGGCACGACCTCGTCCGGCGCGCACGGGCCCTCCCCCCGGCGCTGCCCCACCCCGCCGCCGACGACGTCGCCCTCCTGCAGTACACGGGCGGCACGACCGGCACCCCGAAGGGCGCGGTCCTCACGCACCGCAACCTCGTCGCCAACGTGGTCCAGGGCCAGGCGTGGGCGTCGTTCGAGGAGGGCGCCGAGAGCGTCTACGGCGTGCTGCCCTTCTTCCACGCGTTCGGCCTGACGTTCTGCCTCACCCTGCCGGCGCGCGTCGGCGCGACCCTCGTCGCGTTCCCCAAGTTCGACCCGCAGGCGTTCGTCGCCGCCCAGGCGCGGCGGCCCGCGACCTTCCTGCCCGGCGTCGCGCCCATGTTCGACCGCATCGTCACCGCCGCGGCCGACGCCCCGGGCGCGGGCTCCGACCTCACCTCGATCCGCCTGGCCTTCGCCGGCGCGATGCCCATCACCGCGGAGACGGCGCAGCGCTGGGAGGACGCGACGGGCGGCCTGCTCATCGAGGGGTACGGCATGACCGAGACGTCGCCGATCTCGCTCGGCAACCCGTGCTCCGACGACCGCCGCCCCGGCACCCTCGGGCTCCCGTTCCCCAGCACCGAGATCCGCGTCGTCGACGCCGACGCGCTCGACGCCGGCGACCTGCGCGACGCCGAGCCGTCCGAGCCGTCCGACGACGGCGTCCGCACCGTGCGCGGCGAGCTGCTCGTCCGCGGCCCGCAGGTGTTCCGCGGCTACTGGAACCGTCCCGAGGAGACCGCCCACCAGCTGCTCGACGACGGGTGGCTGCGCACGGGCGACGTCGTGCGCGTGGCCCTCGACGGCCCCGACGCGGGCCTCGTCACGCTCGTCGACCGCATCAAGGAGATGATCGTCACCGGCGGGTTCAAGGTGTACCCGTCGCAGGTCGAGGAGCACCTGCGCGGGATGCCCGGCGTGCGGGACGTCGCCGTCGTGGGCGTGCCGGGCTCCGGGTCCGACGAGCACGTCGCCGCCGTCGTCGTGCTCGACGACGCCGCCTCGCCCCCGCGCGTCGACCTCGCCGCCGTGCGCGAGTGGGGCGAGAAGCGCCTCGCCCGGTACGCCCTGCCCCGCACGTTCGCCGTCGTGCCGGAGCTGCCGCGGTCCCAGATCGGCAAGGTGCTGCGCCGTGTCGTCCGCGAGGACCTGCTGGGCCGCGACGACGTCGAGCACCACCGCTCCTGACTGCGACGCACACCCGCACGCCGAACGCGCGAGGTAGAGCCCTGGTCCGCCGAGGTAGAGGCGTGGTCACCACCACGCCTCTACCTCGCGCGACCAGGGGTCTACCTCGCGGGACCGGGGCTCTCCCTCGGGGGCCGGGCGCCTGTTCGGCGTGGGGGCGGGGTTCGCCGTAACCTGGCACACGTCGTCGGCGACGTCCGCGACGCAGTCGGGCGGGCACCGGCGCTCTCCCACCCCGTCGCCCCGAGGAGGCCACGTGCCCGAGCCCGTCACCGCTGCCCCCGCACCGGCAGCCGCCGCCCCCCTGCCGCACGTCGTGGTGGTCGGCGCCGGGTTCGCCGGGCTCGCCGTCGTCAAGGGGCTCGCCAAGGCGCCCGTGCGCGTGACGCTCGTGGACCGCCGCGTCTACAACACGTTCCAGCCGCTGCTCTACCAGGTCGCGACGGGCGGCCTGAACCCCGGCGACGTCACCTACTTCCTGCGCGGGCTGCGGCTCAAGCAGAAGAACGTGCGGGTCGTGCACGAGCACCTCGTCGGCATCGACCACGAGGCGCGCCGCATCCGCCTTCTCAACGACGAGTGGGTCGACTACGACTACCTCGTCGTCGCGAACGGCGTCACGGCCAACTTCTTCGGCACCCCGGGCGCCAAGGAGAACTCGTTCCCCATGTACTCGCGGTCCCAGGCCATGAAGATCCGGGACACGCTCTTCATCCGCCTCGAGAAGGCCGCGGCGAACCCCGGCAAGGACGAGGGGCTGCGGGTCGTCGTCGTCGGCGGCGGCGCGACGGGCGTCGAGGTCGCGGGGGCGCTCGCGGAGCTCCGCACCGCGGGGCTGCGGCCCGCCTACCCGGAGATCCACGGCGACGCGTTCGAGGTGAAGATCGTCCAGCGCGGCGGCGAGGTGCTCAAGTCGTTCCACCCGAAGCTGCGCCGTTACGCCGCGGAGGAGCTGCGCCGTCGCGGCGTCGGCCTGCACCTGGGTGCCGGGGTCGCGGAGGTGCTGCCCGACGCCGTCGTCCTCACCGACGGCACGCGCATCCGCTCCGACCTCACGGTGTGGTCGGCGGGGGTCCACCCCCACGAGGAGGTCGACGACTGGGGCCTGCCGCGCGGCGAGGGCGGGCGCGTCGTCGTCGGCGACGACCTCCAGGTCGAGGGCCTGCCGGGCGTGTTCGCGGCGGGTGACATCGCGATCTCGCCCGCCGGGCTGCCGCAGCTCGCGCAGCCCGCGATCCAGTCGGGCGAGCAGGTCGCGCGGAACATCGAGGCGCTCCTGGCCGGGCGCCCGACGACGTCCCTGCGGTACTTCGACAAGGGCACCATGGCGGTCATCGGCCGGCGCGCGGCGATCGCCGAGGTCGTGGGGAGGCTGCGGCTCACGCGCGGCGTCGCGTGGCTCGCGTGGCTGTTCGTCCACATCATGGGGCTCATCGGGCCGCGCAACCGCCTCACGACGCTCGCCGGTCTGGTCACGCGCTACGGCTTCCCGTTCCACCGTCGGCCCATCCCGATCGTCGGCGACGTGCCGACCGTCCGGCCGCCGAAGCGCACCGGCACCGGCCGCCCCTGACGCCCGACGGCAGCCCGCGCGCGGGCCAACCGGGCACCCGTCGCGTACCCTCGATCACGCAAGCAGTTTCAGGGGGCAACCGGGGGCGGTGCAGTGGCAGGACGTATGACGGACCCGTCGGCGATGACGGACCGGACGAGCACCAGGAAGCACGACGACGGGACGCGCGACGCCGCGCGGCCGCGGGTCGTGGGAGCACCGCGACGCGCACGGGCGGTCGTGCTCGCCGTCGTGGCCGTGACCGCGCTCGCCGGGTGCCGCGTGGACGGGCTGCCGGGCGGCCCGGGGAGCCCGTCGCCGTCGCCCACGTCGCAGCCGACGACGACCCCCACCTCCGAGCCGACCGTCGAGCCGACGCCGGACCCGACCGGAGAGCCGACGGGCGGCCCCGGTGAGCCGGGCAGCTCGGACGGGGTCGAGGTCTCGGTCGAGATCGAGCCGGCGTTCTCCATGCCCAACCTCGTCGAGACGCGGCTCAAGCAGGCGCGCGCCGACCTGGAGCAGCGCGGGGCGGTGACGGTCGTCGTCGTGGACGCGCGCGACGCGCGGGCCGGCGCCCTGCCCGGCGCGGCCAACGGCTGGACGGTGTGCGCGCAGGACCCGGAGGGCGGGGACCTCGTGCGCGCCTCGCAGACCGTGACGCTCGACGCCGCACCGAACGCGAAGCAGTGCCCGTGACGCGCCCCTGACCGGGTCCCGTCACACCCGGGCCCGGGCCGCCCCGGGTGGCGGCGCGGACGACGACGGAGGACGGTGGACTCCCACTCTCCACAGACAGGAGTCCGCCGCATGAAGATCACCCTCGTCGGTGCCCACGGCAAGGTGGGCCGGCTGCTCGTCCCGATCCTCGTCGACCACGACGCGACCGTCACAGGGATCGTGCGCGCCGAGGAACAGCTCCCGCTCGTCCGCCGGCTGGGCGGCGAGCCGCTCCTGCTCGACGTCGAGCACGCCTCGACCGAGGAGATCACCGCCGCGCTCGACGGGTTCGACGCCGTCGTATGGTCCGCCGGGGCGGGCGGCGGGAACCCGGAGCGCACCTACGCCGTCGACCGCGACGCCGCCAGTCGCACCATGGACGCCGCCGTCGCGGCCGGGGTGCCGCGCTACGTCATGGTGTCGTGGATCGGGTCGGTGCCCGACCACGGCGTCGACCCCGACTCGAGCTTCTTCGCCTACGCCGACGCGAAGCTCGCCGCCGACGACCACCTGCGCGGCACCGACCTCGACTGGACCGTCCTCGGGCCGGGCACGCTCACCGACGACGACCCGACCGGGGCGATCCGCGTCGTCGGCGACGGCCCGGACGGCCTCGACGGCGCGGACGACGTGCCCGACGGCGCGGCCTCCCGCGTCTCGCGGGCGGACGTCGCGATGGTGGTCGCCCAGGCGCTGCGCACGCCGTCGACCGTCGGGCGCTTCATCCGCTTCACCGCGGGCGACACCCCGGTCCTCGAGGCGCTCGACCGATAGCCGTCAGCGCCCGAGGCGCCGGCCCACCCGCTCGCGCAGGTCGAGCGCCGTGCGGCGCCACGTCGCCGCACGCGCAACGACCGTCCCGATGCTCGTGTCCTCGGCCTTCACGTGCACGACGTCGACCCCGCGCTCCGCGGCCGTCCGGACGATCGTGTCCGTCGCCCCGCGCAGCGCGAGCTGGAGCAGGACCGACGTCGTGCTCGCCTGCGCCTCGCCCGTCCCGAACCGCCGCCGGTAGACGACCTCGGTGACCACGCGGTCGAACATCCGGTCCGGCGGCGCGTCCGCGTCGGCCACGTCCGCGTCGCCGGACGCGCCGAGGAGCGCGTGCGCGTCGGCGAGGGCGTCGTCACCGTCCGCGTCCGGCGGCAGCACGGCGAGGTAGAGCGAGAGCAGGAGCTCGCTGATCTTTCCCAGCACCCACGCGCGGCCGGGCAGCGGGGGCAGCGCCACGACGTACTGCGCGAGGTTCACCTCCAGCGCCTCGGCCGACAGGCACGTCCACGCGGGCGCCGTGCGGACCTCGACCACGCGGTCCCAGTCGACGTCCTTGCCGTCGAGGCCCACCCGAAGAGGGCCGATCGTCACGGCGCCGAACCGGTCGAGCAGCGCGAGCGGTGCCGTCGCGAACCGCGGCACGTACGGGACGAGCCGCACGACCCCTTGGACCGACACGTCCCACTCGCGTTCGAGCGGGTACGTCGGGCGGGGATAGGCGGCGATCACGCGGCGCACCCACTCCGCGACGACGTCGTCGAACCCGCCGTCGGCCGCAGCGGCGTCGGGCAGGCGACCGTCCGCGCCGTCGGTCAGGGCAGCGTCGTCCGCGAGCACCTCGACGAGCGCGTCCTCCAGCGCGGTGTCGAGATCAGGTCCGGGGACCGCCTCGGGCGCCGGGTCGCCGTCGTCGCGCCGCGCACGACGGCCGGGGAGCGCGCCGGGGAGCGAGAACGAGGGCCGCGGGAGCGTGGGTCGCGGCAGCGCCCGCAGGGCAGGGACGCGCAGGAGACGTCTCTCGCCGAGCAGCCGCGCGAGGGTGCTGCGCCCGTCGCCCGACGTCGTGCCCGGCAGGTCGGGGCCCTGTCCCGGCTCGTCGTCCGTCGTCGTCAGGAACGGTTCCTTCGCCACGTACCCCCCGTCCGTCGCGCCTCCCGACGGCGCACCGCGAGCCAGCGTAGACCGGGCGGGGCCGCCCTCCCGTGGAGGACGGCCCCGCCCGTCAGGTCGACGCGGAGGCGTCAGCCGCAGTCGATCGCGTCGTACGCCACGTCGTACCGCTGGTACACCGGGTCGCCGCCTCGCCACTGGTAGGCCGCGACCGTCGCGGTGCCCGCCGCGACCGACGACGCACGCGTGCTGAACGACTGGTACGCGTTCTTGTCCGGCGCGAGGGCGCTGAACTTCTTCTCGCCGAACGGCGTGATGAGCCGGACGTCCGCGGGGGCGTCCTCACCGTTGGCGCCGCGCACGGCGACGTACGCCGTGCCGTTGAGGCACCGCGCCTGTGCCTCGACGGCGTCGATACGCGGGTTGCCCACGCCGTTGATCGCGAACGTGTCCTCCGACAGCGCGGCGACGGCGTGCCCGATGGCGCGCGACATGATGTCGAGCGCGGTCGCGTCGACGTTGTCGATCGTGTCCGCCGGCGAGTGGTAGTTCGGGTCGTAGAAGATGCCCTCGGTGCCGCCGAACATCGCGACCTCCTCGGCCGTCTTCGAGCCGTCCGCGCCGGTGAACAGGCCCGACGCCGGGACCCCGTTCTCGATGAACGCCTGGTAGTCGGAGCGGCCCGAGAACTCGGTGTCGACCCACGGCTGGTCGATGCCGTCGAAGTAGTCGGTGAACACCGCCTCCGTCTCGGCCGAGCCCGGCGGGACCTCGACCGGGGCCGGGTAGGTCGACTCGTTCGCGTCGTACACCCCGATGATGTAGTTCGGCGAGCCGACCATGTCGAAGTTGAGGTACGTCGCGATGTCGTCGAGCGCCGCCGGGTCGTTCGCGGCGAGGTCGCTCACGTAGTGGGTCGAGCCGCGCAGGCCGACCTCCTCGGCGCCCCACCACGCGAACCGGACCGCGTTCTCGACGTCCTGGCCGCCGTCGGTCGCGGCCGCGAGCTGGACCGCGACCTCGAGGATCGCGGCGGAGCCGGAGCCGTTGTCGTTGATGCCCGGGCCGTCCTCGACGCCGTCGAGGTGCGCACCGACCATGACGACGTTGTGGTCGCGCCCGCCCGGCGTCTGGGCGAGCACGTTGAACGTCTCGAACTCCTCGACGTGCGTCTGCAGGTCGTAGGTCGCGACCGGCTCCGCGCCGCCCGCGATCGCGGCGAGGATCTGCTGGCCCGCGGCCTGCGTGATCCCCACCGTCGGGACCCACACGTCGTTCTCGGCGCCGAGGGTCGGGCTCAGCGCGCCGTCGGTGTTGTTGTAGAGGATCACGGCCGCCGCACCGGCCTGCGCCGCGTACAGCGCCTTGTCGGCGAACGGGCACGAGCCGCGGCTGATCAGCGCGACCGCGCCGCTCACGGCGACCCCGTCCCACGTGTCCGGGGTGCAGCCCTGGACGAGCGCGTCGGCGGGCTGCACGATCGGGCCGGTGACGCCGTCGTCCGGGGTGTCGGGCGCGAACTCGGCCGGGTAGACGTCCGACGTCACCTCGACGCCGGCCGCCGTGAGGGACAGCTCGTCGGTCTCCAGGTCCTCGAACGTGAAGTACTGGCGCTCGGGCTCGTAGCCCGCGGCCCGCAGGGCGTCCTCGACGTAGACGGCGCTCGCCTCGTAGCCGGGCGTCTCCAGCGCGCGGTTGCCGCCGTTGGCGTCCGCGATGTCCTGGAAGTCCTGGAGCCGCTGCATGACCGCGTCGCCGGTGACGAGGTCCTCGAGCGGGGGCGGTGCCGCGGCGGCCCGCAGGCTGCCGGCGGCCGTGCCGGACGCGGCGCCGAGAGGCTCGGCGCCGACGGGAACTGCGGTCAGCGCCGCGAGCACGAGGCCCGCTACCGCTGCGGACGGGACGATCGTTCGTGGTCTCACGCATCCTCCTCGACAGTGGCCCCCGCGGACCACCCCCGGTCGTGTCGGGGTGCGGCCGAGTCGCACACGAGACGCGACGCTGCGGAGGCTCGTGTGCTCGCGAGCGTATGCCTCCCGGGCCGCGCGCGGAACCCCCGGGCGGCACGAGCGTGAGGAGTTCACACGACCGTAACGGCCGCGGCGCCGGAGCAGGTCGTGGGCGACGTCGGGCAGACTGTGCCCGTGCCCGGATTCGCCGTCGTCGACCTCGAGACCACGGGGTTCTCGCCCCGCCTCGGCGACCGCGTCGCCGAGGTCGCGGTCGTCCTCGTGGACGACGCCGGTCGCGTCGAGGACGAGTGGTCCACCCTGGTCAACCCCGAGCGCGACCTCGGGCCGCAGCACGTGCACGGCATCGCCGCGGCGGACGTCGCGCTCGCGCCGACGTTCGACCGCGTCGCGCCCGCGCTCCTGCGCCTGCTCGCCGGGCGCGTGCTGGTGGCCCACAACGCGGCGTTCGACACGCGCTTCCTGCGCGCCGAGATCGGGCGCGCCGGGATCGCCGCGGCCATCGACCCCGTCGCGTGCCTGTGCACGCAGCAGCTCGCGAGCCGCTACCTCACGGGCTCGCGGGCGCTGGCCGCGTGCTGCGCGGCCGTCGGCGTCGTGCACGACGGCGTCCACTCGGCCCTGGGCGACGCGCGCGCCACCGCGGGGCTGCTCGGGTACTACCTCGACGTCGCGTCCGACGACGAGTGCTGGGCCGTCGCGCGCGCCGCGGCGGACGGCGTCCGCTGGTCGCTGCCCGCCGTCCTGCCCGGTGCCGAGCCGGTGCTGCGCGGCGCCAGCCGCGCCCGCGGGCACTGGCTCGCGGCGCTCGCCGACCCTCCCGCCGTTCCGGACCCGTCCCCGCCCGGTGCCCCGGGAGCGGACGCGCGGCGCGACGTGAGCACGTACCTGCGCCTGCTCGACGAGGCGCTCCTCGACCGCTACGTCTCGCACGCCGAGCGGGCCGCGCTGCTCGCGGAGGCCCGGCACGCCGGACTCGACCGCGCGACGGTCGAGGCCCTGCACCGCGACTACCTGGCTGCGCTGGCCCGGGCCGAGCTCGACGCGCTCGACGGGACGACCGCCACGGGCGATCGCGACGACGGCGCGGCGCTGCGCGACGACCCGGCGCTGCACGAGGTCGCGGGGCAGCTCGGCCTCGACGCCGACGACGTCGCGGGAGCCGTCGAGGCGGCGCTCGGGACGCGCCTGGTCGACGCGGTCGCGGACGTCGGGGCCCCGGGCACCGCGGCACCGGGGGCCGCCGCCCTGGGCGCCACGGTCCCGGCCCGACCCGCGTTCGTGCTCGCCGCGGGCGACGAGGTCGTGCTCACCGGCTCGATGTCGCGGACGCGGGAGGCCTGGGAGCGCGACGTCCGCGCCGCGGGCCTCTCCCCCTGGCCCTACGTCACGCGCCGCACGCGGCTCCTCGTCGCCGCCGACCCCGACTCCCTCTCGACGAAGGCCCGCACCGCGCGCCGCTACGGCGTCCCGGTCGTCACCGAGGCGGCGTTCGAGCGCCTGCTCGCCGTTTCCGGTGCACGGGCAGCGTGAACTGCGACCGGTCCCGTGCGGGACAGTCTCACGGGCACGTCTCGTCGAGCTTGACCGCCGCCAACGTCACCACCGTCGAGATCGGTACCACCGCACCCGGCGCCGGGTCCTGCGCGCAGACTGTCCAGTTCGAGTCGTCGATCGCGAGACGCTCCAGACCCGTCGCGTCCTGCTGATCCATCACGTAAGAGTCCATGGTCTGCAGCAGGTCCTGGGCATCCTGGAGGTTCTGGCCGACCACCGCCGGCATGGTGAACTTCTGCTCCGTGGCGCCGGTGGCACCGGAGCCCGCGTCAGCCGTCGTGGGCTGCTCCGGAGCGCTCTCCTCGGCCATTGTGGGCTCTGGTCCCGTGCCCTGCGCCTCCGCTTCTTGCGTCTCGGTCACCGTCACCGTCGCGGGTTCCGCAGGGCTTCCCGTGCACGCCGTGAGCGACACCATCGCCACCCCGACAAGACCCCAGAATCGTCGTTTCATCATTCCCCCTCGCCAGCCTGACCTCCAGAGTCCCCCAGCCTTCGTGGCCGCGGACAGGGCCGAGCGGGTGAATTGCTGCTCGGCCCTCACGAACGTGGCCAGAGCACGGCGGCCCCCGGGGTGCGACGCTGGGAGTCATGACCACGCGCGGCACGGGAGACGGCATGACCGACGACGCGCTCGACGTCGACGCGCTCGTCGACGACCTCTTCGCGCTCCCGCTCGAGCAGTTCGTCGTGGCGCGCACGGCCGCCGCGAAGCGGGTCAAGGCGTCGGGCGACGCGGTCGGTGCGGAGCGCGTCGGCCGGCTCACGAAGCCGACGGTGGCGGCGTGGGTCGTGAACCAGGTGGCGCGCCAGCGGCCGGACGACGTCGCCGCGCTCGTGAGCCTCGGGGACGAGCTGCGCGACGCGACGGCCGACCGCGACCGCACCCGCCTGCGCACGCTCGACCGGCTGCGGCGCGAGCGGGTGGAGCGCGTCGTCGGGGAGGTGCGCGACGCCGGCGAGATCGCGGGCCGTGCGGTGTCCGGGACGGCGGTCGACCGGCTCGCGGAGACTCTCACGGCAGCGGTGATGGACCCCGACGCGGGCGCGCTCGTCCGAGCGGGCCGGTTGTCGCAGGCGCTCCAGCACGTCGGGTTCGGGATCGTCGACGAGGGCGGCGAGCCGGCCGACGTCGTCGAGCTGCGCGCGCGCACGGGCGCGGTCACGGACGGCGGCGGGACGACCGACGGCGACGAGGAGCCCCCGGCCGACGCCGAGGAGGAGGACGCCCAGGAGGCGGCCGAGCGCGAGGTCGAGGAGAGCGCGGCCGAGGTCGACCGGCTGGAGGCCGAGCGCGACGACGCCGACACCCGCGCGCGCGAGGCGGGGGACGCCGTCGGGCAGGTGGAGGACGAGCTCGCCCGCGTCGAGGACGAGCTCGCGCGGCTCGCCGACGAGCGCGAGGCGCTGCGCGCCCGCCTGAGCGACGCGCGGGACGCGGAGTCCGCCGCGCGGGAGGCGCTCGACGCGGTCGACGAGCGGCTCGACGCCGCCGAGGAGCGCGCCGCGGCCGCGCGCAAGGCCCGCCGGGCGGCGCGCCGCCGCTGAGGCCGTTCGTCGTGCGCGAACTCGGGACTGAGCGGGGCACGCTCAAGGTTGCACAGGTCAGACGCCACGGCCCCCGTGGCACGACCGACCTGGAGGACCACCATGATCAGCACCTACACCGTGGCGCCGTTCCGTCCGCTCCCCACCGAGCGGCTCGTGCGCCAGCTCTGGACGCGCCCGTCCGGCGCGGGCGTCGCCCCCACGGGTTTCGCGCCCGCCGCCGACGTCTACCGCGAGGGCGACGACCTCGTCGCCCGCTTCGACCTGCCGGGCGTCGACCCGGAGCGCGACGTCACCGTCGAGCTCGAGGGTCGCCGGCTCGTCGTCCGCGGCGAGCGTCGTGACCAGCGCGTCGTCGAGGCTCCGGCCGAGGAGGCGTCCGACGACGCCGAGCAGGCCGAGGGCGAGCAGCCCGCGGCGGGCACCGACGAGGCGGCCGAGGCCGCCCCGGCCGGGCGCCGCGTCCGCGAGGTCCGGTTCGGCGAGTTCCGCCGCACCGTCACCCTGCCGAAGACCGCGGAGGCCGACGCCGTCCGCGCGTCCTACGACGCGGGCGTGCTCACCGTGACCGTCGCCGGCGTGTTCGCCGGCCGCGCTCCCCAGCGCATCGAGGTCACGCGCGCGGCCTGACGCCGCACCGCCGGCGCGACGCCCGACGTCGCGCCGGCCCTCCGACCCGGCCGCGCACGCCCCTGCGCGGTCGGACGGCGGGGCCGGCACCCTCGTGGTGCCGGCCCCGTTCGACGTTCAGCGGCGGGTGCGGCCGACGACGGCGTGGCCCACGAGGGGGTGCGTCAGCCCTCGGTCGCGCCCGCGCGGCCGAGGAACGACCGCAGCGCCTCGGTGACGAGCGCGTGGTCGTCGCCCTGCGCGAGCCCGGACACGGTGACGACGCCGACGATCCCGACGCCCTCGACCCGGACGGGGAACGCGCCGCCGTGCGCGGCGTACTCCTGGAGCGGGAGGTCGTGCTTCTCGTTGAACGACGTCCCCGTCGCCCGTGCCCGCAGGCCCACGAGGTACGACGACGCCCCGAACCGCTCGACGACCCGCACCTTGCGCTCGACCCACGTGTCGTTGTCCGGCGTCGTGCCTGCGCGCGCGGCGTGGAACACCTGCTGCGGCCCCTTGCGGACGTCGATCGTCACGGGCAGGTCGCGCTCGTCGGCGAGCTCGACGAGGAGGCAGCCGAGCCGCCACGCGTCGTCGTGCGTGAAGGTGCGGAGCACGAGGTCGCGCTCGTCCGCCTCGACGGAGGCGACGAGGGCGGCGAGGTCGTCGGGCGTCGTCATGCGGTCATCGTGGCACGATCGCGACGTGACGACGACGCCCGTTCCCCGCCCGGCCCCCCTCGACCCGCTCGACCACGGCCTGCTCGACCGCGCGTCGGGGGTGCTGCTCGCGCAGGCGGCGGGCGACGCGCTCGGCGTGCCGTACGAGTTCGCGCAGCCGCCCGGCCCAGGGCACCGCGACGAGGTCGCGGTCATGCGCGGGGGCGGGCTCGGCCCGTACGCGCCCGGCGAGTGGAGCGACGACACGCAGATGTCGGTGTGCGTCGCGCGCGTGACGGCCGCGCACGACGTCCTCTCCCCCGTGCCCGACGCGTTCGGGGCGACGCCGCTCGACGACGTCGCCGCCGCGTTCGAGGCGTGGCGCACCGGGGGCGCGTCCGACGTCGGGACGCAGACGGCCGCCGTGCTGCGCGACGCCGCGGCCCGCCGGGGACCCGCCGCCACACGGCTGCGCGAGGCGTCCGCGGCGCTGCACGCGGCGACCGGCCGCACGGCGGGGAACGGCGCGCTCATGCGGACGGGCGTCGTCGGGCTCGTGGCCCTGGACGACCGGGACACGACCGCCCGCGCGGCGCGCGCCGTCGCGGAGACCACGCACACCGACCCGCTCGCCGCCGAGTCGTGCGTGCTGTGGTCGGAGGCCGTGCGCGTCGCGGTGACCGAGCAGCGGCTCGACGTGCGGGCCGGCCTCGACCTGCTCGGCCCGGAGGCCGCGGCGCGCTGGTCGGCGTGGGTCGCGGACGCGGAGTCCGCCCGGCCCGAGGCCGACCTCCGGCAGAACGGCTTCACGGTGACCGCGCTCCAGGCGGCGTGGCGCGCGATCGCGACGACGTCCCCGCCGGAGCGCTCGCGGTTCGCGGGTCGGGACCACCTGGTGGCGGCGCTCCAGGCCGCGGTCGCCGTCGGCGGCGACACCGACACCGTCGCCGCGATCGCCGGGAGCCTGCTCGGCGCGCGCTACGGCGCCCGCGCGGTGCCCGACGAGTGGTCCGCGGCCGTCCACGGCTGGCCCGGGATCGGCCGCCGCGTGCTCACGGCGCTGGCGCGCCGCACCGCCCAGGGCGGCCTCGTGCGCTCCGAGGCGCTCGTCCTGCCCGACGGCGACGCGCGCCCCGTGCAGCACTGCCCGCTGTGCGGGACGCTGCTCCGCGAGAACCCCCGCTACCCACGCCACGTGTGCGGGTGGTGCGCGCAGGACGTCACCGACGAGGCGGGCCGTCCCGTCGTCCTGGCGAACGCGAGCCTCACGGGCGGGTACACCGCGCAGCGCCCGGACGGCTCGCCCGCGTCGGCCGAGGTGCTCGCGGGGAGGGTCTGGATCGACGGCGTCGCGCTCCGCGCGCAGGAGGCCCGGTTCGGCGGGGTCGTCGTGCAGCCGCTCGACGACCCCGCCTGAGCCGGCAGCGCGCTCTCGCTCCAGGCCCGGGGGCGTGGCCTCCCCCCGCAGGAGACCCTGGAGGGCGACGTCGGCGGGGACCCCGGGTCCGTGGGTTCCGCCGCAGGTCAGGGTCCGCGCGGCGACGACCGTCGGACCACCGTGGCGGCGTCGGACCCGTGGTGAGACGCGCTGTCACCGTAGGGAGCGGGGACGGCTCGCACGCGTCGTCGCGGTGAACGCGCGGCGACCGACCGGCGAACAGGGCGCGTCGTGCCCCGGTCAGCGCCCGACGACGTCCCGCACGTGCTCGGACGAGGGAGCCGCGAGGGTCTCGCGGATCCGCTCGAACAGCGCGACGCTCGACGTGCCGGGCCAGTCCGCGGGCAGCGCGGCCGACGGCAGCCCGGGGTCGGCGTACGGGATCGGCCGCCAGTCGTCGACGGCGCGGACCCACCGGGCGAACGCGGCACGCGGCGAGCCGTCGTCCGCGGCGGGCGGGCCGCCGTCGGGCACCGCGCCGAGGCCTGTCCGCGAGGCACCGTGCCGGGCGAGGAAGGTGCGGTGCAGCGCCGCGACCCGGTCGAGGTCCCACCAGCGCGACGCCGCGTCCGCGAACGACCCCGCGACGCGCGGCGCCCCCGCGAGGAACACCGTCGCGGCGTCGCGGACCTCCAGCGCCACGAGGATCTCCTCGACCTCGTCCACGAGGTGACCGGGCGTGATCCACAGCCCGTCCGCGACGCTCCCGGCGCCGATCCACGCGAGGTGCCGGCGCAGCTGGTGCCGCGCGTCGCGCCGTTCCTCCGGCAACGAGTACGACACGAGGCACCACGGGTCGCCGCCGCCCTGCTGCCGGTAGCCGAAGATGCGCCGGTCGCCGCGCGCGAGCATCGGCCCGGCGTCGGGCGCGAGCCGGTACCCGGCGCGGCCGTCGTCGAGCGTCTCGGGCACGAGCAGACCCTTGGCCTTGACGCGCGAGACCGCGCTGCGCGCCCCCGCGGGCGGCACGCCGAGCGCGCCGAGCAGGTCGACCAGGTCCGCCACCGCGACCGCACCGCCCAGGTCCCGGACGTACAGCCCGACGACGGTGCGCAGCAACGACGTCGTGCTCCCGGGCCGGGAGTCGAGGTCGTCGAGGATCACGCGGACCCGGCCGTGCCGGTCGTGCGGCCGCCGAGGACCTCGGCCAGGGCGTCGCGCACCGCCTCGACGCCGACGCGCACCTCGTCGAAGCTCGTCGAGAGCGGGGACAGGCCGAGGCGCAGGCCGTTCGGGCGGCGGAAGTCGGGGATCACGCCGCGCTCCCAGAGCAGCGGGAGCGTCGCCTCGAACGCGTCGTGGTCGACGGTCACGTGGCTCCCCCGGCGATCGGGGTCGCGCGGCGACGCGTACCGGGCACCGAGCGGGAGCAGCAGGTCGTCCACGAGGGCGGTCGCGTGCTCGGTGAGCGCGACGGACTTCGCGCGGACCGCCGCCATCCCCGCGGCGTCGACGAGGTCGAGCATGTCCTGCATCGCGAGCATCCCGACGATCGCGGGCGTCCCCGAGAGGAAGCGCCGGACGCCGTCGTGCGGCGCGTACGCCGGACCCATCTCGAACGGCGCCGCGCTCCCCATCCAGCCCTGGATCGGCTGGGTGAGCGCACCCTGGAGGTCGGCGCGCACGTAGCCGAACGCGGGCGCGCCGGGACCCCCGTTGAGGTACTTGTACGTGCAGCCCGCCGCGAGGTCGACGCCCCACGCGTCGAGCTCGACCGGGACCGCGCCCGCGGAGTGGCACAGGTCCCACAGGACGAGCGCCCCGGCGTCGTGCGCGAGGGTCGTGATCGCGGCGGCGTCGCTCACGTGCCCCGACCGGTACGCGACGTGGCTGAGCAGCACGAGCGCGGTGCGGTCGGAGAGGACCTCCGCCACCTGCTCCGGGGTCACGCCGCCGTCGTGGTCGGGCGTGATCCACCGCAGCGTCGCGCCGTGCTCGCGCGCGACGCCCTCCAGCACGTACCGGTCCGTCGGGAAGTTCCCGGCGTCGAGCACGATCTCGTCGCGACCCGCGACCTGCGGCGCCGAGAGCGCAGCGCGCACGAGCTTGTAGAGGATCACCGTCGTCGAGTCCCCGACGAACGTCTGGCCCGCCGCCGCGCCGAGCGTCACCGCGCCGATCCGGTCGCCCAGCGTCAGGGGGAGCTCGTACCACTCCTCGTCCCAGCCGCGGATGAGCCGCGCTCCCCAGACGTCGGTCGCGAACCGCGCGAGCCGTTCCGCCGACGCGCGCGTCGGCCGGCCGAGCGAGTTCCCGTCCAGGTAGGCGGTCACCTCGTCGGACGCGACGAACGCGTCGCGGAACCGCGCGAGCGGGTCCGCCGCGTCGAGCGCGGCCGATCGCGTGGCGTGGTCGGTGGTCGTGGCGTCGGTCGTGTGGGTCATCGCCGGTCCTCCGGGGTGCGGGGTGCGCGCGGCGCACCGTGGGGCTCGGGTCGCGCCACGACGACGGCGCGCGCGAACCACGCGGCCACGTCGTCGGGGTCGTCGAGGTCGGGCGGGTCGCCGGGGACCCAGGTCGCGGCGCCGTCAGTGTCGGGTACGGCGCCGTCGTGCGCGATCGCACCGAGGAGCGCGTGCGCGTCGAGTCCGGCCTCCGCGAGCGCCCGCAGCTCACGGGCGTTCACACCGGGCGGGAGCGGGCCGTTGCCGAGGTCGGTGCCGTAGACGACCGTCCCGCCGAGCGCGACGAACCGCCGCACGTTGTCGATCGCGACGTCCTGCTCGGCCGTCGGGCTCCCCCACCCGTGCACGTCGAGCGTGCTCACCCAGCTCACCCGGCTCACCCCCGCTCCGCCGAGCACGGGGTAACCGTCGCCGTCCGGCTCATCTCGCCCGCCACCCCGTGCTCGACCGCGTGGAAGGTCGTGCTCGGCGGGGCGGGGCGTGGCCATCGCCGCCAGGAGGTTCTCGGGCAGGCGCTCGCTGAACGGGGCGTGCGCCAGCCGGTCGACGCCTGCGTCGAACGCGCGGGCCGCCATGCCGCGCCCCTCCACGTGCGCGACGACGTCCCGGCCCCGCGCGTGGGCGTGGCCGACGAGCGCGGCGAGGGTGACGTCGTCGGGCACCGGGCCGGCGCCGGAGTGCAGGGCGACCTTGACGAACGACGCCCCCGCGGCGACCTGGCGGTCGACGGCGGCGACGGCCGCCTCGGGCGAGCCGACCTCCTCGACCGACCCGGCGGGCGCCCACGACCGGTCCGACGGGTAGCCGCCGGGGGCGGTGAGGAACGCGCCCGCGAACGCGACCGCCGGGAAGCCGGGCCGCCCGGGCCAGGTGCGCGCGACGTCGGGCACCCACCCGAGGTCGTGCACGACGGCGATCCCGCCGCGGCGCGCCGCGACCGGGTCGACGAGACCGAGGTGCACGTGCGCGTCCGCGAGCGGCGGCAGCCAGGTGCCGCCGTCGCCCGCCCGGCCGAGGCTCACGACCGCCCGATCTCGGTGCGGACGGCGAACAGCTCGGGGAAGAACGTGAGGTCGAGGGCGCGCTGGAGGAAGCCGACGCCGCTCGACCCGCCCGTGCCGCGCTTGGTGCCGATGATGCGCAGCACCGTCTTCATGTGGCGGAACCGCCAGAGCTGGAAGTTGTCCTCGAGGTCGACGAGCTCCTCGCACGTCTCGTACGCGGACCAGTACGTCTCCGGGTCGTCGTAGATGCGCCGGAAGACCTCGACGAGGTCGTCGTCGAGCGTGTGCGCGACCGTGACGTCGCGGTCCAGGACGCGCTGCGGGACGTCGTGGCCGTGCCGCGCGAGGTGCCGCAGGAACTCGTCGTAGACGCTCGGCTCGGCGAGCAGGCGGGCGAGCTCCGCGCGCGCGTCCGGCTCGGCGTCGAACACGTCGAGCATGCGCGCGTTCTTGTTCCCCAGCAGGAACTCGACCGCGCGGTACTGCCACGACTGGAAGCCGGACGCGTGCCCGAGGAACCCGCGGAACTGCGCGTACTCGCTCGGGGTGAGGGTCGCGAGCACGGACCACTGCTCGGTGAGCGTGCGCTGCACGTGCTTGACGCGTGCGACGCGCTTGAGCGCGGCGCCCAGCTCGTCGGCGGCGAGCAGGTCGCGCGCGGACAGGAGCTCGTGCAGCACGAGCTTGAGCCAGAGCTCCGTCGTCTGGTGCTGCACGATGAACAGCATCTCGTCGTGGTGCTCCGGGTCGCTCACGGGCTCCTGCGCGGCGAGCAGCGTGTCGAGGTGCAGGTACGACCCGTACGTCATCTGCTCGCGCAGGTCCGTGACGATGTCGGACTCGAGCGCGCGCTCGTTCGGCGCGGGCAGCGGTGCGTCGGCCATCCGTCGAGCGTATGTCACGAACGTGACGACCGCTAGATCCGTGCGATGCGTCGGGATGTCGCAATGATCTGATCATTGCGTCATTCCGACCGGGTGGTAGGGGTCAGTCGTCCGCCGCGGCGCGGCGCTCCTCCTCGTCGACGGACTCGCCCGTCGGGTCCTCCGCGACGAGGTCGTCGAGGAACGCGCCGCCCAGCGGCCCGTCGCTCAGCCCGACGAACCGCCAGCCCGACGCCGGGTCCCCCTCGACCTCGACGAGCCCGGTGTTCGCGAGCGGGGTCCACGCGAGCCGGTCGACGTCGACGCCCGCGGCGCGCGCGCACGCCCACGCGCGGATCGCCGCGCCGTGCGACACGACGACGGCGGTCTCCCACCCGGTCCGCGCGACGGCGGCGAGGGCGTCGTCGTACCGGTCGAGGAACTCGGTGCCGTCGGGGCCGCCGGGCACCCGACGACCGGGCTCGCCGCGCCCCCACGCGAACACCGTCTCCAGGTAGAGGGCGTGGTCGTCGTGGTCGGCGGACATCTCCAGGTCGCCCGCGTCGACCTCGCGCAGGCCGTCCAGCTCGAGCGGCTCCAGACCGTGACGCTCGACGAGCGGCGCCGCCGTGAGGTGCGTGCGCACGAGCGTGGACACCGCGACGCCGTCGACCACGCGGCCCGAGAGCGCGTCCGGGATCGCTGCCGCCTGGCGCGCCCCGAGGGCGGTGAGGCCCGGCCCGGGCAGGGCGGTGTCGAGCAGGCCGGCGACGTTGGACGGGGTCTGTCCGTGACGGACGAGCAGCAGACGCATGGTTCTCCGGTTTCTCGTGGTGGTCTCCTGCCACCCTACGAGTCTTGCCTAGCGGCACTTCTCTCCAGTACTGTTAGCGCTAATAGTGCTAACAGAGGAGAAACCGTGCCAACGATTGAGATCGACGACTCGACCGCCATTGCCATTCGGCTGGCGGCGCAGACCGCCGGCATCAGCCCCGGGGACGTCGTCCGCCGCCTCGTCGAAGGGACACATGTCGCTAGTGGGCCAGGAGCGGATCTCGAGGTAGCGGATCGGATTGCCATCCACGCGGTCTACGAGGGACATCGGACGAACGCCAGCTACAACCCGGCCACACAACAGGTGGAGATCCTTGATGGGCCCCTCGAGGGAAGTTCGTACCGGAGCCCGAGCGGCGCTGCTATCGCGGTGGTCCAGCACTATCGCCCTGCGGTCAATCCCAACAGGAACGGGTGGACCTTTTGGACCCTGTCTGACAACGGACAGGCGCTCCAGTCGATTCGTCACTCCTAAGCGCGGAGAAGCTGCCGCCGCTTCGCCCGAGCGTGGCACGCTGGGCGCATGTCCCGCCGCGAGCTCGTCGTCCTGGGGACGGCCAGCATGGTCCCGACCCGCACGCGCAACCACAACGGGTACGTCCTGCTCTGGGACGACGAGGCGATCCTCTTCGACCCCGGCGAAGGCACCCAGCGGCAGATGACGTTCGCCGGCGTGTCGGCGACCGACCTCACGCGCATCGCGATCACGCACCTGCACGGCGACCACAGCCTCGGCCTCGCGGGCGTCTCCCAGCGCATCAGCGGCGACGGGGTGCGGCACACGATCGGGGTGACCTACCCGGCGTCGGGCCAGCGGTGGGTGAACCACCTGCTCGACGCGAGCGCCCACTACCGCCGCGGCCACCTGGAGCTCCAGCCGGTCACGACGGACGGCGTGGTCCCGCCCGTCCCCGGCCGCCCCGAGCCGGGCTTCACGCTCCGCGCCGAGCGTCTCGACCACACGATCGAGGCCGTGGGCTACCGCCTCGACGAGCCCGACGGCCGGTCGCTCGACCCCGCGGTCCTCGCCCGTCACGGGCTCGCGGGGCCGGTCGTGGGCGAGCTGCAGCGCGCGGGCCGCGTCACGACGCCCGACGGCCGGACCGTCACCCTCGACGACGTGAGCGGCCCCCGGCCCGGCCAGTCGTTCGCGTTCGTCATGGACACGCGCCTGTGCGACGCGGTGCATCGGCTCGCGGACGGCGTCGACCTGCTCGTCATCGAGTCGACGTTCCTCGACCGCGATCGCGAGCAGGCCGAGCGCTGGGGCCACCTCACGGCCCGGCAGGCCGCGACGGTCGCGGCCGAGGCGGGCGTCCGGTCGCTCGTCCTCACGCACTTCTCCCAGCGGTACCCCGACCCGACGGAGTTCTGGCGCGAGGCCCGCGAGGTGTTCGACGGCGACCTCACCGTCGCGCAGGACCTCGACCGCGTGCGGGTCCCCCACCGCCGTCGGCCCGCCTGACCACCCCGACGAGCCACCACGGCTCTACCTCGCGGACCCAGGCCTCTACCTCGCGGAACCAGGGCTCTACCTCGCGGAACCAGGCCTCTACCTCGCGGAACCGGGGCTCTACCTCGGCGAGGTAGAGGCCCGGTCGCGCGAGGTAGAAGTGGGGTCGCGGGGTCTGCGGGTCAGTCGCCGCGGGCGCGGCGGGTCGCGCGGTCGTTGGCGCGCTGGATCGCCTCGACGAGCTCGTCCTTAGTCATGGTCGACCGGCCGTCGACGTCGAGCCGGCGGGCGACGTCGAGCAGGTGCTCCTTGGTCGCGTTCGCGTCCACGCCCCCGGCGGTGTCCGTGGTCGAGTCGAGCCCGCCCTCCTCGGCGCGGTCGTCGGACGGGCCGGGCTCGTCCTTCGGCTCCCAGTGGTCGCCGATCTTCTCGTGCGTGTGCTTGAGCGCGGCGAACGCCACGCGCCGCGCGCGCTCCTCGGAGCCGTACTGCTCCCTCGCGGCGTCGTAGGCCTTCGCGAACGTGCGCTGCGCCTTCTCGTCCGAGCGCTGCAGCGTGCTGGGGATCTCGGACTGCTTCACGTCGCCGTCGCGCGTGGTCTTCGGCACGGGTCACCTCCTGCTGCCCGACGGCGGTCGCCGCCTCCCCCGAGCGTCCCGCCCCCGGCGACGGCTCGCGCGCCGAACGGGGGCGGGCGCGCCGGGCGCGGCCTACGCTGCCGGGATGTCGAGCGTCCTGCGGTTCCGCGGCCGCATCGCGGGCTGGGGCACGGCGTCCGGGACGCGGGTCGTCGTCGGGCGCTGGGACGCGTCGCCGTTCGGCGCGTTCGCCGACGTCATGGTCGAGCGGCCCGACGGCGAGCGCCTCCTCCTCGCGCCGTCGCGCCCCGTCGCGGAGCTCGTCGCGTCGACCTACCGCTTCGACCGGGTCGTCCTGGTGCCGGTCGCCGTCACCGACGAGCCGGCTCCCGCCGCGCCCGCTGCTGCCCGCGACCACGCGGCGGGTGCGCGACCGGGCCGCGGCCGTCTGCCGGGCTGGCACGTGGTGGCCGGGCCGCTCGAGGCGCGGCTCGCCGTCGGGCCGCGCACGACCCTGGGTCACGTGCTGCGCGCGGTGCCGCACCGCGTCGCGACGTCGCGGCACGCGACCGTGCTCACCGACCCCGTCGCGCGCGTGCTGCTGCGCGGGGTCCGGACGCGGGGCAGCGCGGGGCCGGGGCGCACCGAGCACTACGGCGCGACCGACGTCCGCGCGCTCGTCGCCGCGCAGACGTGCTGGGACGGGACGTCGTTGGGCGACCTGCGCGACGTCGTCCCGCCGGTCCGGTTCGGCTTCGGGTCGACCCCGCCCCGGCCGAGCGTGACCGAGGTCGTCACGACCATCGTCGTGCGCTGACCCCGGGAGGCGTCCGCGGCGGGACGCGAGACCGGGGCCGCGCGCCGGACGACGAGCGTCCGGCGCGCGGCCCCGGTGCGACCGGTCCGGGCCTCAGACCCCGCGAGCCGCGAGCCAGCCTGCGAGCCGGTCGGGACGGTCGGTGATGATCGCATCCACCCCGAGGTCGACCGCGGCGGCCCAGTGCGCGGGCTCGTTGAGCGTCCAGACCGCGACCTCGAGACCGGCGTCGTGCAGGCGCTGCACCAGGCCCGGGTCCTCGAGGAGGAGCGCGCCCATCGGGTTGCACGTCACGACGTCGAGCTCGGCGCACCGCGCGAGCACGTCGTCGAACGCCACGACGAGCAGCCCACGGCGCAGACCCGGGTCGGCCTCGCGCAGCGCCGCGACCGTCTCGGGCCAGAAGCTCTGCGCCACGACCCGGTCGGCGATGCCCGCGAAGCGGATCGGCCCGGTGACGCGCCGCACCTGCTCGACCGTCCACGACCCCTTGAGCTCGAGCAGCAGGTCGGTGCCCGGCCGCCGCACGAGGAGGTCGACGACCTCGGCGAACGTCGGCACGCGCTGGCCGCCGAACGCCGGGGAGAACCACGACCCGGCGTCGAGCGCCCGGATCGCCGCGCGGTCGAGCCGCGCGACCGTGCCGCTGCCGGACGTCGTCGCGTCCACGGTGTCGTCGTGGATGACGACGGGCTCGCCGTCGGCCGTGAGCTGCACATCGATCTCGATGCTGTGCGCGCCGGCCCGCCACGCCGCCTCGAACGCGGCGAGCGTGTTCTGCGGCGCGACGGAGCTGTTGCCGCGGTGCGCGATCACGCGCGGGCGCGCGGCCCGGTCCGGCACCGAGCCCGTCGGCGCGAGGGCCGTCGCCGTCACAGGTACGGCTCCACGTTCTCGCTGTACGCCGTCTCGATGCGCGGCGCGACGGACTCGAACGCGGCCGCCGGGTCCGCGCCCTCGATGACGATCTGCTCGATCGCCTCGTTGAGCAGCGCGTCGGCGCCCGGGATGAAGACGCGCGCGTCGTCCTGCGGGCGCGCCTTGTCGGCGAGCTGGTCGACGGCCGTGCGGAACTGCGGCGTCGCCTCGTAGATGGCCTGCATGGTGTCGGACTCGACGGCCGACGTGCGCACCGGCATGTAGCCCGTGTTCTGCGAGAAGTACGCGGTGTTCTCGGTGTCCGTGAGGAACGCGAGGAACATCGCCGCGGCGAGCTGCTGCTCGGGCGACTTCGACGACGGGATGGCGAGACCGGTGCCGCCGGTCGGGGTGCCGCCGCCGTCGGGGCCGTCGGGCAGGTAGGCCGTGCCGACCTCGAACGACGCCGCGTCGAGCGCGCCCTTGAGCGAGCCCGTCGAGCCGATGGTCGAGGCGATGAGACCCGACGAGAAGTCGACCATCGCGTCGTCCGCGGAGAGCGTCGCGACGCCCTTCTCGTGGAAGAGGTCGTGCAGGAACTGGCCGCCCGCGACCGACTCCTCCGAGTCGAGCGTGAGGTCGAACCCGTCGGAGTACGCGCCGCCCTGGCCCCAGATCATGTTCTCGAACCACCACGCGCCCCACGACGGCCCGGTGGACAGGCCGAGCGTCGAGCCGCCGGACGGGACGAGCGGCTTGAGCGACGCGTCCCACTCCTCGAGCTCCGCCCACGTCTCCGGCCCGCGGTCGGGCAGGCCGGCCGCCGTCCACAGGTCCTTGTTGTAGTAGAAGAGCGGCGTCGAGCGCGCGTAGGGCACGGCCCAGTGCTGGTCGTCGTACTCGTAGTCCGCGTAGAGCGCGGGCTGGAAGTCGTCCGCGTCGGCGTCGACGAACTCGAGCACGTCGTCGAGCGGCAGGATCTGGTCGTTGAGGTGGTAGCGGAACCACCACACGTCGGACGCGATGACGACGTCCGGCAGCTCGTCGGTCTGCGAGGCGGCCTGGAAGCGCTGGGCCACCTCGTCGTAGTTGGCGCCCGCGGTCACGAGGTTGACCGTGATGCCGGACTCCTCCTCGAACCGGTCGATGAGCTCCTGCTCGATCTCCTGCGACGTGCCGGGGTGGTTGCTCCACCACGTGATCTCGGACGCGGGCTCGACGGCCGACCAGTCGACGGCCTCGGCCGCCGCGTCGTCGCCCGCGGTACCGGCGCCGTCGGCCCCGGCCACGCTCGGGCCGGCGCACGCGGTGAGCGCGAGGGCGGTGGCCGCCGTCAGGGCGGTGGCGGCGGCGCGGGCCCGACGGCGGCGCGCGGGCCGGCCGGGTGCGGTGCGGTGAGACACAGGTGCTCCTTCAGGTCGTGCACCGGGTGTCGGTGCGCTTCGGGGAACCCGGACCGCTGCGGGCGGGCCGGGGAGTCTGGTGTCGGGCGGGTGCGCGCGGGTCAGCCGGTGACGGCGCCCGCGGTGAGGCCCGCGACGAGGCGACGCTGCAGGACGAGGAAGACGACGAGGATCGGCAGCGTCACGACCACGGTCGCGGCGAGCAGCACGCCCCAGTTCGTCATGCCGTCGGTGTTCTGCAGCAGCGTGAGGCCGACGGGGAGGGTCATCTTGTCCGGGCGGTCGATGACGAGGAACGGCCACAGGTAGTCGTTCCACTCCGTCACGACGGACACGAGCGCGACGGCCGCGAGCGTCGGCGTGCTCATCGGCACGACGAACCGCCAGAGCTTGCGCCAGTGCCCCGCGCCGTCGAGCTCGGCGGCCTCGAGGATCGAGCGCGGCAGCGTGAGGAAGTGCTGCCGGAACAGGAACGTCCCGAACGCGCTCGCCAGGCCCGGCACGAGGATGCCCTGGTAGGTGTTGAGCCACCCGAGGCTCGCGACGAGCGTGTAGTTGGGGATGATCGTGATCTGCGGCGGGATCATGAGCGTCGCGATGACGAGCCCGAACACGACCTTCTTGAACGGGAAGTCGAGGAACACCAGCGCGTACGCGCACGTGAGGCCCAGTGCGACCTTGAGGCCCGCGCCCACGACCGTGATCCCGACGCTGTTGAGCAGCAGGCGCCCGAGCGGGATCGAGTCCGCGGCCTGCGCGTAGTTGTCGAGGTTCACGCTGCCCGGGAGCCACTGCAGCGGGACGGTGTACAGCTCGGCGGGCGTCTTCATGCTCGCGAGCACCATCCACACCAGCGGCGCGCCGAGCACGACGGTCGCGAGGACCAGGGCGAGGTACCCGCCCGGCTGGAGGGCCCGGCGTCGGGCACGGGGTGCGCCCGACGGGCGGGGCGCGAGGACGGCCGGCGTGGCGGGCGCCGTCTCGGGACGGGCGGGCGCGACGGCGCTC
Source organism: Cellulosimicrobium funkei (assembly GCF_900155925.1). Classification (NCBI taxonomy): domain Bacteria; kingdom Bacillati; phylum Actinomycetota; class Actinomycetes; order Micrococcales; family Promicromonosporaceae; genus Cellulosimicrobium; species Cellulosimicrobium funkei. The sequence continues at coordinate 543,895 of NZ_FTMI01000002.1, read as the reverse complement.
ATGCGTAGTGGACCTTCCGCTGGACGAACCGCATCTGCACCGCGGTCACCGCGAGCAGCACGAGGAACAGGACCGTGGCGACCGCCGACGCGTACCCGGCGCGCCCGTTGACGAAGCTCTCCTCGTAGATCGAGTACATGAGGGTCGTCGTCGAGCCGAGCGGGCCGCCCTGCGTCATCGCCTTGATGATGTCGAAGGACTGGAGCGACGCGAGGAGCATCGTCACGACGAGGAAGAACGTCGTCGGGGTGAGGAGCGGCAGGACGATCGAGCGCAGCGTCCGGGCCGACGACGCGCCGTCGAGCGCGGCAGCGTCCTTGAGGTCCTGCGGCACCGACTGGAGGCCCGCCAGGTAGATGAGGGCGACGTACCCGAGGTTCTTCCACAGGTAGACCACGACGATCATCACGAGAGGCCACGGGCGCTGCGTGTACCACTGCGGCGACGCGACGCCGACCCAGCCGAGCAGCTCCTGGACCAGCCCGTAGCGCGGGTCGAACATGAACAGCCACAGGATCCCGACCGCGAAGCCGGACAGCACGTAGGGCGCGAACGCGACGGTCCGGGCGACGCCGCGGCCCCTGAGGCGGCGGTTGAGCAGCAGCGCCAGGCCCAGGCCGAGGACCATCGCGCCGCCGACGGTCGCGAGCGTGAAGACGAGCGTCGTCGTGACGATGCGGCCCGTCGTCGGGGCGGTGATCCACTCGACGTAGTTGCCCAGCCCGACCGGCCGCGCGACCGGCGACCCGAGGTTCCACTGGAGCGTCGAGAGGTAGAAGCTCTGGAGCAGCGGCCGGTAGACGAACACCAGCAGCAGCAGGACGTTCGGGCCCGCGAGCAGGAGCGCCCACAGCAGGTTCCGCCGACGGCGGCGCGCGCCCAGGCGGCTGCGGTGCAGCGTCTGGACCTCGCGGTCGGTGCCCGACGACGTCGGGCCGGCAGGCGATCCCGGCGCGCCGGGACGGGTCGCGCCCGGGCGGGTCGCGCCCGGGCCGGTGGCCGGGGAGGCGGGGCCCGGCGCGGCGCCGCGGGGCGCGCCCGGGGAGCCCGGAGACTCCGGGGTGAGAACGGTGGTCACAGCACAGGTCCGCTCGTCCGAGGGTGCAGGTCACGGCCGGCGCGGCACCCGTCCTGCGGGTGGGCGGCCACTCGGAGCATAGGAACCGCGGGCGCCGGTTTTGTCCGGGATTGGGGCGGTGCGGGGACGCGCGTCGGGCAACGTTCACCGAGCCGTGCCCGCCGCGCCACCCGCACCTGTGGAGCGGTCACGTGGTGGACACCTCGTGAAGCGTCGTCCACAGGGCGGGACGGACGGTTCCGCCTCGCGCGGCGTTTCGCTAGGTTCGTGGCGTTCGCGCGGTGCCGCCCGGTCCGGGCCGCGCCGCCCGGTTCGCGGGCAGGGGGTCTGGTGAGTCGTACGCGTCATGCGCCGGTCGAGGAACGACCGGCAGGAACGGAGAGCGCCCGAGCGCTCCGGTCGAGGAGCAGCGCCCGACGGCGAGCGCTCGGCCTGGGCGTCGTCGTGACGGCCGGGTGCCTGGTCGCCGGGTGCACCGGCGGGGGTGAACCCGCACCGTCACCTCCGGTCGAGACGTCGGCTGAGGCGTCTGAGACGGAGACACCCGGACCCGAGCCGACCACGACCGGGCCGCCGAAGCCCGAACGACCCGCGGCCATGGAGCGCGACGACGCCGAGGGCGCTGCTGCGGCGGCGGAGTACTTCCTCGAGCTCTACGACGACGTCTTGACGACTGGCGACACCACCGAATGGGATTCGATGTCCTGGACCGAGACATGCGAGTTCTGCACAAACGTCTCTGCTGACGCAGCAGAGATCGCGTCGTCTGGAGACGACTACGCAGGATCAGCAATCGCGCTCAGCAACATCAACGTCGGCGAACTCGACACACTGATCGGCGGATACCCGGTCACGGCCGAGTTCAAGCAAGACGCGCTCGTCCGGACCGATAGTGCCGGAACGATCGTCGAGAAGAGTGGTCCGAGCGACGGCCGACTACAAATCGACATGCTGCATGACGGTGCAGGTTGGCGGGTCCTGTCACTGACGGTTGAGGACTGAAGGTGGGCGCGAGAGGGTCTAGGCGCATCCTCGCCACCTTGGCCGTCCTCGGAGTCGCTCAGTTCGCGGCCACGGCGGCGGCAAGCGCGGTCGAAGAAAGCGAAACAACGCTCCGCGGTAATGCGCAGAAGAACAACGTGCTGGTGGACGGGCGCCGCGATGTCACGCTAGACAGTGGAGAGCGAGCCCCTGGCTCCGCTGACGACAGCCCGTCTACAGAGGCGTTTCGGCGAGGTCCGGCCTACCGCTGCTTCGACGGCGACACCGCGACGACGTTTCCGGGGCTGGTACAGGCATGCCCGGGCGGACAAACCCCGGTCGACCACACCCAGGCGTGCGCGCCGGAGGAGTTCGCGATGGACCCGCTCTTCCGCCAGACGTGGACGAACGCCCCGGACGGGTCACGCACCGCGGTGTCGGGCTGGGAGTTCGTCGACGACGGGTCGTGCGTCGGCGCGGCGGACCTCACCGCGGAGGCGGAAGCGGCCTTCCGCCAGCTCACCATCGCGCCATCGCCCGTCGTCGTGCAGCCGCCGGACGGCTGGACCGTGGTCAACGTGCCGACGATCACCTACACGGAGCCCGAGGAGCAGGTGCTCGACACGACGCTGCTCGGCATCCCGGTCCAGATCCGGGCGACCCCCCTGTCGTTCACCTGGGACTACGGCGACGGGAGCGGTCCGGTGACGACGACCGACCCGGGCGCCGCGTACCCGCACCACACCGTCGCGCACACGTACGGGCAGCCGGCGGACCGGGTGACGATCACGCTGACCACGACGTGGTCCGGGCAGTTCCGGATCACCGGCACGCCGAGCTGGACCGACGTCACGGGCACCGCGACCACGACGAGCGCAGCCGACCCGCTCCAGGTCTACGAGGCCAGGTCACGCCTGGTCACCGACGACCTCCCGGGCGGTTGATGCGCACCGCCGCGCGCCCCTGCCCCCGGCGTCCGGGTGCGGGGTGCGCGGCGGTGCAGCGAGCGCGGGACCGTGTCCGTCCGCGGCTCCGGGCCGTCGAGACGGCCCGGGAAGGCCCGCCCCGGCGATCAGCCGAGCGACACCTCGACCCCACCGGAGAAGAAGGAGTCGTGCAGCGTGACGCTCGCGGGGACGGCGTCGGCGGGGACGTCGAACACCACGGTGCCCTCGACGCTGTTGCCCGGGTTGATGTCGGTGAGGAACGAGTTCGCGTCGCCGAGGTAGATCGCCGCGCTGGTGTCCGCGGAGTGCTCGCGCCCGGCGGTGTCGACGAGCTTCTGGCTGCTGCCGTCGAACATCTGCGCCTGGTCGCCGACGTTCGTCACCGTCACGTGCACGAGCACGAACTGGCCCTGCGCCTGCGCGTTGAGGAACTCGTCCCCGACGGTGGGGACCCCCGTCTCCACGGACGTCACGGTGAACTCGAACTTGCCGTCGCGCACCGGCGTGCCGACCACGGCCGCCGCGGGTTCCGGAGCGGGCTCCTCGGCAGGCTCGTCCGGCGCCTCGGGGGCGGGCTCGGCGGGATCCTGGGGAGCGCTCGACCCCGCGACCGGTGCCGGTGCATCGGGCTCGTCCCCTCCCCCGCCGCCGAGCGCGGCCGCGATCACGGCGAGGATCACGACCACCCCGAGGCCCGTGAGGATCTTGTGCCGCGCGAACCAGCTCTTGCGCGGCGGGACACCCGGCGCCTGCCCCGCGAACGCGGCCGCACCCGGCTGACTCGGCTGTCCCGGAAAGCCCGGCTGGCCCGGGATGCCCGGCTGACCGGCCCAGCCCTCCTGACCCGGCTGACCCGGCTGACCGGCCCAGCCCGCCTGACCGGGGTGGGCGGCGTGCGGCGTCGGGCCGGCTGCTCCGGGAGCGCCCGGCCCCAGGGGCGAGGTGTAAGGCTGGCCCGGGGGCGGCGTCGGGCCGGGCTGGGCCGGGTACGCGCCCGGCTGGTCGGGGCGCTGGCCCTCGTGCGGTGCGGACATCGTGGTCTCCTCGGTGCGTCGTGGTCGCTGCGTTCGAGGACGATCGTGGCCGCGCGGCACCGTCCGGCGGTTCGCCCGACCGGCTCGTCCGGGCCGTCCGACCGGAGGAGATCCGGGCCGGTCGCGCGAGCCGGTCGGCGGAGGCCGGGCGTCGGCGCCCGTGCGTATGCTCGCCGCATGTACCCCCCGCCGCAGCAGCCGGGCGGCCCCGCGGTGCCGCCGGGCGCCGCGCCTCCACCGGGCTACCCGGCGCCCGGCCACCCGGGCGCCCCGCCACCCGGGTATCCCGGGCCCACCCGGCCGGCTGCGCCGACCGGCCCGGCCGCCGCAGGTGCCCACATCGGCCACCTTCCGCCGCACCCCGTCGGCGGCGCGCGCCCGACGGCGGCCCCCGCCCCCGGGCGGGCCCGGCGGTTCTGGTCGGTCGCCGGGACCGTGGGCGCGGTCGCCGCGACCTTCGGCGTCGGGATGATCAGCGCCACCTTCTCCTCGATGCGGCACGGCGACGCCATCACCGGGGCACAGCTCGCCTTCTACTTCCTCTGTCTGTTCGTGCTCTCCGGGGTGTGCGCAGCGGTGGTCTGGCGTGCGCGCTACCCGGTCGTCGTCTGCCTCGCCACGGCGGCGGCCGGGATCCTGACGCCCGTCGGTGCTCTCGCGCCTCTGCTCGCGCTGCCGTTCGTGCTCGCCCGCGAGCACCGGCGTCGGGTCGTCGCCGGGTGCGTGGCCGCGACCGTCCTCGCCGTCACGGCGTCGCTGTGGCGGGACGCTGCCCGCGACGGCGACGCCGTGATCTTCGCTGCGACGTCGCTCGAGGACGGCAGCAGGTCATACCTCGGGGCGGTCGGCTACGTGGTCATCGGCGTCCTGGCGATGGCGGCGTCGCTCGGCGCGGGGCTGGTGCGACGCTACGCCGGGCAGGCGCACGTCGCCCAGCAGACCGCCGCCGTGGAGACCCGTCGCGCCGAGACGTTGCGCACGCACGCGGAGGACCTGCGCAGCCAGACCGACCACCTGCGCACCGAGCTGTCGCGGCAGGACGAGCGCGAGCTCATCGCGCGCGAGATGCACGACACCGTCGCGCACAACCTGTCGGTCATGTCGTTGCAGGCGTCGGCGCTCGAGGTGACGACCGAGGACCCGGAGGTGGCCGACGCCGCCCGGACCATGCGCTCGTCCGCCCACCGCGCGCTCGAGGAGATGCGGGCGCTCATCACGTCGCTGCGCGACGGCGCGGAGCAGTACACGGGCTCCGCCCCGGCGCTCGGCGACCTCGCCGCGCTGCTCGACGAGGCGCGCTCGTCGGGCGTCGACCTCGCCGCGACGGTGTTCGTCACGGACGCGGACTCCGCGCCGCCGGCGCTCACGCGCGCGGTGTACCGGGTGGTGCAAGAAGCGCTGACGAACGTGATGAAGCACGCCCCGGGCGCCCGCGCGGACGTCGACGTGCGCGCCCGGCCCGGCGACGGCGTCGACCTCACGGTCCGCAACGCGCTCACCGCGGACGCCCTGGGCGTCCCCGGCAGCGGCGCCGGGATCGTCGGGATGCGCGAGCGCTGCGAGGCGCTCGCCGGGACGTTCTCGGCGGGAGTCGAGGACGGCCGGTTCGTCGTCCGGGCCCACCTGCCGTGGGACCGTCCCCGCGCCTGACCGCCGCACGATCCCCCGCCTCGACCTGTGGCGCAGCCCGGGCGCACGGACCTGTCGCTCCGGCCCGGACGCACGACCGCGGTGCCGCCCATCGGCCGGGCGGCACCGCGGTCTGCTGGTCAGGAGGCGACTACGCGCAGGTGAGCGCGTCGTACGCGGCCGTCACCTCCGTCGTCGTGCCGGCGACGTCGGTGACCGCGACGAGCGCCTCGCCCGCCTCGAGCGCCCCGCCGCGCACCTTGAACGACTGGTACGCGCTCTTGCCCGGGTCCACCTGGGCGAACGCCCGCTCGCCGTGCGGGGTGGTGAGGGCGACGGCGACGGTCTCGTCGCCGTCGTTCGTCGCGCGGACGGCGAGATAGGGCGTGCCGCCGAGGCAGCGGGGCTGCGCAGTGACGGTGACCTGCGGGTCGACGGGCGGCACCTCGGCCGGGAAGACGTCGAGCGCGTCGAGCTCGGTGTACCAGGTGAGCTTGGTCAGGGTGACGGTGTTCCACCCCTGCTGGAGCTCGACCTGGTGCGTGACGGACTGCCAGTTGCCCCACGTGGTGTGCGGGAAGGTGACGACCCCGGCGTCGGCGCCGTTCACCGTGACGGCGCTCGACGACGGCAGCGTGTACCCGCCGCGCTCGGAGCCGTTCGCGAACCGCACGCCGAGCGTGTACGGCCCGGCCTCGTCGGCGTGGACCTGGAGGGCGACGGAGCTGTCGAGGAAGTCGAGCCCGCCGACCTTCTGCCCGCCCGACGCCCCGGCGGCGCTCCCGACGGAGCCGCGCGTGATGACGCCGTCCTCGAACTCGTACCGCGTCGCGTCCGACGGGATGACGGGCGGCGCCGACGGGCGCGGGTCGCGCGTCGCGGGGTAGACGTCGAACGCGTCGAGCTCGGTGTAGAACGTCGCGCGCGTCAGCGTGATCGTGTTGGTCCCGGCGACGAGGTCGACGAGGTGCTCGGACGTCTGCCAGTTGCCCCACGTGGTGTGCGGGAAGACGACGGTCTCCGTCACCGTGCCGTTCACGGCCAGCGTCCCGGTGGACGGGACGCGCGTCGAGCCGTCCTGCGAGCCGTTCGCGAACCGGATGCCGAGCAGCGCCGGCCCGGCCGCGTCGGCGTGCACCTCGACCGTCACGGACGAGTCCGCGAAGTCCAGGCCGCCGACCTTCGCCCCGCCCGACGCTCCGCCGTCGGCCACGACGCGCGCGTTCGTCACGACGCCGTCCTCGGCCTGGTAGCGGTCGGACGCCTGCGGGACGGACGGGACGCCGTCGGCCGACCACTCGAGGTCCGCGACGTACATGGCGCGGTACGTGAACGCCACGTTCCAGCCGTGGAAGACGATCGCGTCCGACCCGTCGGGTGCGGTGACGACGTCCTGCCCGCCCGGGCCGCGCACGTCACCCTGGAAGCGGTCGCTCGTCATGAGCTCCGTCGTCGCCTTGGTCCACGGGCCGGCCAGGCTCGGCGCCGTCGCGTACGACGTGCGGTAGGCGCCGCCGTAGAAGTCGTTCGCGGAGTAGAAGAGGTAGTAGGTGCCGTCGCGCTCGACGACGGTCGGCGCCTCGACGACGCGGCCCTCGTACGCCGTGTCGACGCGGATCAGCTCGGTGGCCGGACCGGTCAGCGTGGTGCCGTCGGGCGACAGCGGCTGGGCGAAGATGATCGCCGTCTTGCCGGTGCAGCAGTTCCCGTCGGCCTTCCACAGCAGGTAGAGCTGGTCGCCGTCCACGAACGTCCCGGCGTCGATCGCGCCTCCGAGGTCCTCGGTGCCGTCCTCGCCGTTGGGGCAGACGAACGGGTCGTCGCCGACGGGCTCGAACGGACCCTCGGGCGAGTCGGAGAGCGAGAGGCCGATGCACTGGCGCGGCGACGTCGCGTCGCGCGCCGTGTAGTAGAGGGCGTACCCGCCCTCGACCGCGGCGACCTCGGGCGCCCAGACGCAGCGGTCCGTCGCGCCGCCCGGCGAGAACGTGCACGCCTCGCTGACCCACGCGCCGAGGTCGGGCGCGACGTCGGTCGGGGCGCTCCACGTGACGAGGTCCGTCGAGGTGCGGTGCTGCACGTTCCGGCCCTGGTCGTTCGTCGCGTAGGCGTGGTAGACGCCGTCGACGAGCAGGATGTCCGGGTCGGGGAAGTTGGCGTCGACGACCGGGGCGATCGTCGGGGCGACGGCGGCAGAGGCTGCGGCGGGTGCAGCGGGTGCAGCGGGTGCCGCCGACGGGACGGCGGTCGCGACGGCGGCGCCCGAGACCACCAGCCCGAGCGCGACGAGCGCACCCGTGACAGCGGTGGCACGCGTGCGCGCCCGGGACAGGGAGAGCTTCATGGGGTGTCTCCTCGACGGTGAGGGGGCAAGAACCCGGGACGGCGTCGACCTCGGGATCTCGAGTCTCCCGGGCCGATTCACACAAGTCAACAACTTCTCGCAAGAGTCAACAAGCAAGAAGTCGCGGCCAGGGCACGCGCAGGCGGCGACAGCCCGGCTCGCCCCGCGCGGCGCTCACGCCCGACGGCGGTCCGGCAGCCCCGCGGCGACGCGCAGCTCCGCGTACGCCGCGCCGAGCGTCGCGACCGTGTGGTGCGCGTTGAGGCCGCTCGGGTTCGGGAGCAGCCACGCCCGCGCGGGGCCGACGCGCCGCTCCAGCGGGCCGGTCGCGGCGCGACGGTCCGCGAAGGCCGTGCGGTACGCGCCCAGGCCGAGCACCGCGACCCACCGCGGCCGGTACGTCTCCGTCGTCTCGACGAGGCGGCGTCCGCCCGCGACGATCTCCTCCGGCGTCAGCTCGTCCGCCCGCGCGGTCGCCCGGCGCACGACGTTCGTCATCCCCAGCCCGGCGTCGAGGAACGCGTCGCGCTCCCACGGTCCCAGCACGCGGTCGGTGAAGCCCGCCTCGTGCATCGCCTTCCAGAACCGCGTGCCCGGGTTCGCGAAGGGCAGCCCGACCGCCGCCGAGTACAGCCCGGGGTTGATCCCGCAGAACAGCACGTCGAGGTCAGGCCACAGCCAGTCCTCGATCTCACGGCCGCGCGCGGCGGCGAGGTCGTCGGCGGTCGGGCGCGCGTACGGCGGGTCGGTCGGCACCGGACCATCCTCGCCGGACGTCAGCCCCAGGGCTGCCCGTACGCCTCGACGAGCTCGCGCACCTCGTCGTCGGTGAGGAGCCGCGCGTCGAGCCGGTCCCCGAGCAGCAGCCGGACGCGCGCCGCCTCCTCGATCTCGACCGCGCGGTCGACGGCCTCCGCGACCGTGCGCCCGGCAGCGATGGACCCGTGGTTCTGGAGCAGGGCGCCGTGGAAGCGCAGCGCGCTGCCCCGGACGCGCTCGGCCTGCGCCGGGTCGCCCGGCGCGGCATACCGCACGAGGGGCACGTTGCCCACGCGCATGACGACGTACGGCGTGACCGGCGCGAACGCCGTGTGCTCGCGCCACGGAGCGAGGCACGACGCCGCGACGGCGCTCGGCGAGTGGAGGTGCACGACGCAGCGGTACTCCGGGTCGCGCGCGTACATCGCGAGGTGCAGCGGCCACTCCTTGGTGGGCCGCGGCGTCGGGCCGTCGCCCTCGGTGACGGGGGTACCGTCGAGCGTCGTGCGGGCCATCTGCTCGGCGGTGAGGGTCGCGAGGGACGTGCCGCTCGCGCTCAGGTGCACCTCGTCGCCGACGCGCACGGACACGTTGCCCGACGTCCCGGGCGACATCCCGCTCGCGGCGAGACCGCGCCCGGCGGCGAGCAGCTCCTCGACCAGGTCGCTCATGCGAGCTCCTCCCACGTGGTGACGAAGAGGTCCTCGGTGCCGAAGTTGCCGGACTTGAGGACGAGGTTGACGTCGTCGGCCCCGCGGCGGCGACCGCGCAGCCAGGACACGCCTGGGCTCAGGAGCTGCCCGACCTCGAGCACGTGCACCCCGAGCCCCTGGACGACGCTGCCCGACGTCTCGCCGCCCGCCACGACGAGCTGCGTCGCTCCCGCCTCCGCGAGCCGCGGCGCGAGCGCGGAGAACAGCCGCTCGACCACGGCAGGAGCGTCGGCGGTCACCGCACGGCCGCGCGCGACGTCGTCCGGCTCACCCACGGAGTACACGAGCACCGGCCGGTCGGGCTGCTCCGCCCAGCGCTCGCGCCCCCACGCGAGGAGCCGCTCGACCTCCGCGCCCGGGTCCGCGAGCGCCGCCGCGACGTCGACCTTCTGGTGCGGCAGGTGCGGCAGGGCCGCCCGGACCTGCGCCTGGGTGGCGCGCGACGCGCTGCCGGCGAGCACCGCGCGTCGGCCCGGGACGGCGGCGATGTCGCCGAGCGTCGCGCCCGTCGGGTCGAGGCCGAGCGCGAGCCCGGAGCCGCCCGTGACGAGCGGCGCGTCGGACGTCGCGCGGGCGACGACGGCGAGGTCGTCGTTGTCGATGCTGTCGACGACGACGTACCGCGCGCCGCCCGCCTCGGCCGCGACGATCGCGCCTCGCAGCGCCTGCTCGCCGGCCCGCACGACGCCGACCGGCACCTCGGCGACCGGGTGCGCCGTCTGCGCGGCGAGGAGGTTCGCGACGCGCGAGTCCCACATGGGGTTGAGCGGGTGGTCCTTCATGGGGCTGCGGTCGAGCGGCTCGTTCCCCACGAACAGGTGGCCGCGGAAGACGGTGCGGCCCGCGTCCGGGAAGCCCGGGACGACGACGGCGCTGCGCGCGCCGGTCTCCTCCAGCAGCGCGTCCGCGACGGGCCCGATGTTGCCCTCGGGCGTGGAGTCGAACGTCGAGCAGTACTTGTCGTAGACCTGCGTGACGCCGAGCGCGACGAGCGCGCGGTAGGCCGCGCGCGCCTGCTCCACGGCCTGGGGGGCGGGCACGGAGCGGATCTTCAGCGCGACCACGACGGCGTCGTGGTCGGCCAGGTCCGCGAGGTCGTCCGGGCCCGGGACGCCCAGCACGACGGCGGTCCGCAGACCACGGGCTCTCCAGTTGCCGGCGAGGTCGGTGGCCCCGGTGAAGTCGTCGGCGATCGCGCCGCGCATCGGTGTCTCCTCTGGTCGGTCGGGTCGTCGGTCGGGTCGTCGGGCGTCGCGGGCGGCGCGGTCGACGCGCCGCCGCGGCTCGGGGCCGCGGTACGGCGTCACGCGTCGCCCGAGCGGATGCGCTCGGCCCACTCCACGACCTGGGGGTCGATGTGGTCGAGCACCTCGGACGACGCCTCCGCCCATTCGGCGCGGTCGATCTCGTGCAGCTCGACGCCGCGCTCGACCAGGAAGTCGACGTTCTCCTGCCGCTCGGCGATCGACGTCTCGCGGTACCAGGAGGAGACGTCGTCGATCTCGGCGTCGACGATCGCGCGGAGGTCGTCGGGCCAGCCCTCGTAGGCGTCGGCCCAGACCTGGAAGTGGAAGTTGCCGAACACGTGCTCGGTGAGCGTGACGTGCGGCGCGACCTCGTAGAACGAGTTGAACCGCACGACGTCGATCGGGTTCTCCTGGCCCTCGACCGCGCCCTGCTCGATCGCGGGGAAGACCTCGCTGAGCGCGAGCGGCATGGGGCTCGCGCCGAGCGCGTGCCACGTGTCGAGGTAGGTCTGCTGGGTCGGGACGCGCAGCTTGAGGCCGCGCGCGTCGGCGAGCTCGGTGACGGGACGCTGCGTGTTGAGCACGCGCCCGCCGCGGTACATCTGGCCGAGCAGCAGGAACCCGGAGTCCTCCCGGATGGCGTCGATGATCTCGTCGCCGAGCGGGCCGTCCCAGACCTCGAGGAACTGGTCCTCGTCCTCGTAGAGGAACGGCACGCCCTCGATCGCGGCGAGGTCGGTGTAGCGCTCGAGCGAGCCGACGGACTCGACGACGATGTCCACCGCCCCGAACTCCAGGCCCTCCTGCATGTCCTCCCAGCTCCCGAGCTGGGAGGCGGGGTAGACCTCGATCGTCACGCGGCCGTCGGAGGCGTTGGCGACCTGCTCGGACAGCCGGTTCGCGGCGCGGTCCTGCAGGCTTCCGGCGCCGTACGAGTGGCCGAGGCGGAGCAGCAGGTCGGGCTCGGTGTCCGTCGTCGTGGCCGTGCAGCCGCCGAGGGCGAGCGCGCTCGCGACGACCAGGGCGGCGACGCGACGGTGCGGCGCGGTGGTTCTCTTCCCCACGGGAAGCTCCTTCGTGTGCGGGGCGGGCGAGGGCGCGGGACGCCCTCGCCCGCCGGGGTGCTGGTGCCGGTGGCGGGTGTCGACCGTCGCGCCGGCTAGTACATGCCGGTGAGGACGGGGACGTACGTGACGAGGAACAGCAGGGCGACCGAGACGCCGAGCCACGGGAGCATGTCGCGCAGCGCCCGTTCCGCCGAGATCCCGGCGATCCGGCTCGTGATGAGCAGGTTGATCCCGACGGGCGGCGTGATGAGCCCGATCGCGAGGTTGATGACCACGATCAGCCCGAAGTGGACCGGGTCGACGCCCGCGGCCGTGACGATCGGCAGGAGGATCGGCGTGAAGATGATGATCGCCGCGTTGCCCTCGACGACCGTGCCGATGAGCAGCAGGATCACGTTGGCGACGAAGAGGATGAGCAGCACGTTGTCCGTGAGCCCGAGCACGGCGTCGGCGACGATCTGCGGCGTGCCGCCGGTCACGAGCGCCCACGAGTAGGCCTGCGCCATCGCGATGATGAGCATGATCGCGGCGACGAGCATCGTCGTCTCGCGCATCGCCTTGACGACGCGCTGCCAGGACAGCTCGCGGTAGACGACGACGCCGAGGATCACGGCGATGAGGACCGCGACCGCGCCGCCCTCCGTCGCGGTGAAGACGCCGAGCCGGATGCCGCCCAGCACGACGACCGGGATGAGCAGGGCCGGGAGCGCCTTGGCGGCGGTGCGCACGAGCTCGCGCGCGCCCACGCCGCGCTCGGCCGGGTAGCCCTTCTTGCGGGCGACGAGCCAGCCCGTGACCAGGTAGACGAGGCCGAACCCGAGGCCGATGTAGAGGCCGTGGAAGAACAGCGCGCTGATCGAGACCTCGGCGGCGACGCCGTAGATGATCATCGTGATGCTCGGCGGGAGCACGAGCGCGACGATCGACGCCGTCGCGGTGACCGACGCCGCGTCGCCGGGCGCGTAGCCGCGGCGCAGCATCTGCGGGATGAGGAGGCGGCCGACCGACGACGCGTCCGCGACCGCCGAGCCGGACATGCCGCCGAACGTGATGTTGGTGAGCACGTTGACGGCCGAGAGCCCGCCGCGGATGCGGCCGACGATCGCGTAGGCGAAGTCGATGAGGCGCTGGGTCACGCCGCCCGCGTTCATGAGCGACCCGGCGAGCACGAAGAGCGGGATCGCGAGGAGCGGGAAGGAGCGCATCCCGGCGACGAACCGCTGGGCGCCGACCTCGGGCGGCACGCCCTCGGCGGCGAGGCTCGCGAACGAGGCGAGGCCGACGGCGACGCCCACCGGGGCGCCGATGACGAGGATGAGGAGGAGGAGCCCTCCGAGGATGAGGGGCATGGGTCAGACGTCCTTGTCCTGGGAGGTGGGCGCGACGAGCTGCTCCGCCTCGGCGATGTTCGCCTCCACGGCGTCGTCGGGGGTGTCGAAGTCGCCGCGGAGCGCCTCGACGAGCTTCTCGACCGCGTAGACGCAGGAGAAGCCCATGCCGATCGGCACGACGACGTACATGGCGAGCAGCGTGATGTCCGTGCCCGTCGCGATGGTCAGGCCGGTCATGAGCTGGCGCGCGCCCGTCGGGAGCATCATCGCGGCGTAGACCGCGACGAGGCCGAACAGGCCCGCGGAGAGCGCGTAGCCGAGCGCGACGAACGCGCGGCGAACCTTCCCGCGCAGGCGGTCGAGGAGCAGCGTCACCGCGATGTGCTCGCTGCGGCGCACCGCGACGGGGATCGCCGTCATGACGCACCAGACGAACGCGAGCGTCGCGAACTCCTCGGACCACACGGTCGGGCTGTTGAGCACGTACCGCATGAAGACCTGGAGCACGAGGACGGCGCTCACGAGCGTGATCGCGACGCCCGAGACCACGAACAGCGCGCGCTCGGCGCCGGACAGGACGCCGCGGACGGCGCGGGCCGCGCTCACGGGACCATCACCAGCTTGACGATGTCGCCCGGCCCCTCGGCGGCCATGGTCGTCGTGATGGCAGCGCCCTCCTCCAGGGAGGTCGTGCGGGACACGAGCACGTCGGCGAGCCCGGGGTGGCGCGCGAGGACGTCGAGCGCGGTGCGGAAGTCGTCCTTCGTGTACATGGCCGTGCCGAGCAGGGCGATCTCGCGCACCTGGAGCTGCCCCACCGGGACCGGCACGGGCTGGTTGAACACCGCCACCTGGACGATCGCGCCGCCGGGCGCGACGGCCTCGAACGCGCGCTCGACGAGCGCGGGCACGCCCGCGGCGACGAAGACGGCGTCGTACGAGCCGGGCTCGAGCGCGGCGTCGGGCCGGTGGACGCCCGTCGCGCCGACCGCGCGCAGCACCTCGTGGACGTGCTCGCGCGGCTCGACGACGTCGACCACGGTGCTGCCGCCGTCGGCGAGGACGCGCGCGACGAGCGCGCCGATCGTGCCGCCGCCGAGCACGAGCGCGCGCTCGCGGCGCCGCTCCCCCAGCTGCGCGACGGCGTGGGCCGCGACCGCGACCGGCTCGGCGAGCGCGAGGTGCTCGTCCGCGACGCCGTCGGGCGCGGGGACCAGCGTGTACGCGGGCACGACGACGTGCTCGGCGAACGAGCCGTCCCACTCGGCGACGCCGAGCATCTGCTTGCTCGCGCACAGGTGGTAGCCGCCCGTCGTGCACAGGTCGCACGTGCCGCACGGGCGCTGCGGGTCGACGACGACGCGGTCGCCGACGGCCACGTCGGCGACGTCCGGGCCGACCTCGGCGACGCGGCCACCGGCCTCGTGGCCGGAGATCAGCGGCGGGACGCGGAACGGGTGGGTGCCGCGGAGGGCGGCCAGGTCGGAGCCGCAGACCCCCGTGGAGGTGACGGCGAGGAGGACCTCGCCGGGGCCGGGGACCGGGCGCGGGATGTCCACCACGTGGGCGGTCCCGGACGTCTCGAATCTGATGGCGCGCATCGTGGAACAGCTCTTTCCCCGCGACTGGGAAGCCGCGTTGCTCTGCGTGCGGGTGAGGGGAGACCTGCCGGCACGGGTGCCCGACGTCGGACGCTCGGCTCAGCAGGTTGAGTGACTGTATCCTGTCATACCAGTTGAGCCAACCCCGTCTCACGACCGCGAGCAGGGACCGCGTCCGGGCAGGTCGCGGCCCCCGTGAGGCAGAATGGCGCGGTCGTCACCCCGAGGAGGAACGGTGCCCGAGCCCGATGCGACGCTGCCGACGAGCGGCATCGTGCGACAGCGCCGACTGTCCGACCAGGTCGCCGACGCGATCCGCGACGACATCCTCGCGCGCGAGCTCCAGCCCGGCGACCGGCTGCCCTCCGAGCGCGAGCTCTGCGAGTCCTACGGCGTCTCCCGCACCGTCGTGCGCGAGGCCGTCCGCGCCCTCACCGCCAAGGGCATCGTCACCGCCACGCCCGGCTCCGGCCTGAGCGTCGGGCGCACCAGCATCGACGACGTCGGCCAGATGCTCCAGATGTTCCTCCACCACGGCCCCAACGTGCCCTACCTCCAGCTCCACGAGGTCCGCGCGACGCTCGAGGTCGCCGTCGCGGGAATCGCCGCCGAACGCATCGACGACGCCGCGCTCACCGGCCTCGCCGACCTCGTCGACCAGCTCCCCGGGCACGCCGACGACATCGTCGCCGCGTCCAAGAACGACTACGCCTTCCACCGCGGGCTCGCCGTCGCGACCGGCAACGACTTCTTCGTCATGCTCTACGACGTGCTCGGCGAAGGGCTCATGGAGACGCGCGTCGCGACGTTCTCCTACGACCCGCGCCGCATCGACGTCGTCACGCGCGCGCACCGCGCGATCGTCGACAACCTCGACGCGCACCGCGCCGACGGCGCCCGCGCCGCGATGCTCGACCACCTCACCGAGGTCCGCGAGACGTGGGTGCGCCACCAGGACGGTGCGCCGGCCTGACGGCGGTCGCGCCGTGGGCGCGCGCCGCTAGGGTCGGGTCGTGATCAAGGTGCTCGTGGTCGACGACGACCCGATGGTGCGACGGCTGCTGCGGACCATCCTGCGGCCCGACGACATCGAGGTCGTCGCGGAGGCCGCCGACGGCGACGAGGTCGTGCCGGCCGTCCAGGCGCACCACCCCGACGTCGTGCTCCTGGACCTGCGCATGCCCCGCGTCGACGGCGTGACGGCGACACGCGCCGTGCGGGCGCTCCCCGACCCGCCCGGCGTCATCGCCATGACCTCGTTCGACACCGAGTCCAGCATCCTCGACGCCGTCCACGCCGGGGCGTCCGGGTTCCTCGCCAAGGACGCGTCCCCCGACGAGATCGTCTCCGCCGTCCGCGCCGTCGCAGCCGGCGACGGCGCGCTGTCGCCCCGCGCGGCACGCGTCGTCATGGCGCAGGTCATCGCCGCACCCGGTGCGGCGGGGCGCAGGGAGGCGGCCCAGCAGGTCGCGACCCTCACCGAGCGCGAGCTCGACGTCGCGCGGCTCGTCGCGCAGGGCCTGTCCAACCCCGAGATCGCGCAGCGGCTGTACGTCAGCGAAGCGACGGTGAAGACCCATCTCTCCGCGGCGAGCGCGAAGCTCGGGGTCACGAACCGGGTGCAGCTCGCCGTGCTGGTGTCGCAGTCCGCAGGGAACAGCGCGTAGCCGCTGGCGAGAACTTTCGAACCGGTCAGACGAAACGGGCACTCTCGGCGAACTTCACCCGACGGACACTTGCCCGTTCGCGGAGCGCCTGGTGAGCTGCCGGCATGGACTCTGCCGTCGAAGCCGCGCTGCGCACACGCATCATCCAGTGGGTGCACGAGCGGGCCGAGGCGAACGGCGGGTTCCTCTACCGGGACGAGCTGCTCGACTTCCACATCGACGGCCGCAAGCTCCCGGTCATCGACTACTCGCGCGGCATCCGCAACCCGCAGAGCTTCTCCTCGACGCTGTCGATCGTCAGCTCGGCGAGCGGACCGTACGACGACACCGAGTCCGAGGACGGCCTCCTCCACTACGCGTACCGCGCCGGCGACCCGTGGAGCGGCGACAACCGCAAGCTGCGCGAGGCGATGACGAGCGGGATGCCGCTCATCCTGTTCCGCAAGGAAGTCCCGAACGTCTACACCCCGGTCGCCCCCGTGTACGTCGTGGACGACGAGCCGGAGAACAGCCAGTTCCTCATCGCCCTCGACGAGGCCTTCCGGTTCATCCCGGACCCGGCTCACCTCACGGCGCCACAGCGCGAGTATGCGCTCCGGCTCGCCAAGCAGCGACTGCACCAGCCGGCGTTCCGCACTCGCGTCCTCGTCGCCTACGAGACCCGGTGCGCGATCTGCGAGCTCAAGCACGGAGCGCTGCTCGACGCCGCGCACATCGTCCCGGACAGCGAGAAACATGGACTGCCGACCGTGAACAACGGACTCGCCCTCTGCAAGATCCATCACGCCGCCTATGACCAGAACATGCTGGGCGTGACGCCTGACGGCGAGGTGCGGATCGCGCTCGACCTCCTCCAAGAGGTCGACGGACCCATGCTCAAGCACGGCCTCCAGGAGATGCACGGGCGCCGCCTCGCGCTTCCGCGCCGTCGTGCCGACAGACCCGACCGAGAACTTCTTGCCTGGCGCTTCGAGCGCTTTGGGCGCCTGTAGCGCGCTCACGAAGGTCACTCGCTTCACGACGCGGGTGAACCCGCGAGATGGTTTCACCACCGTGTCGGCGGGACGGGTTAGGGTTCGCGCAACCACATCGAAGGAGACGTGTGAACACTCCGCCGGTCGCCGCGTCGCTCGCTGACGAGCAGGCCTACTTCACCCATGCCCGCGACGTCCGGGAAGCGAAGCGCGCCGCGCGCAGCGCGGCGCCTTCGGCTGCGGGGGACAACAAGGCCGCGAGCAGGCTCAAGGCGAACGCCGAGGCCGACGACACGTTGGGAGATCCTTCGGACGCCGCCGCGTACCTCCGGATCGACACGGAGGACGAGACGTTCTACGTCGGGCGCGCTGGGGTGCGGGACGACGCCGGTGACGTCCTCGTCTACTCGTGGAAGGCCCGCTTCGTCCAGGGGCTCGCTTCGGCGACCGCACACAACCCGGGCGACGTCCTCCGTCAGCGGCGCTACCACGTCCAGCCGGTCAACACGATCACGGAGACGAGCGACACGGTCTTCGCCGAGCTCGCCCGGCGCATCGCAGAGTTGGAGGACCTCGACCCCCGACAGGATCCCGTCGCCTACGTGATGGGCGAGGACTCGTTGCTGGTCGATGCGCTCGAGCAGGAGCGCAAGCCGGAGATGCGCCAGATCGTCGAGACGATCCAGGCGGCGCAGGCGGCACTCATCAGCGCCGACGCCGAGCAGCTGCTCGTCGTCCAGGGCGGGCCCGGCACGGGGAAGACCGCGGTCGCGCTCCACCGCGTGTCCTCGCTTCTCTACGAGGGTGACGTCGCACCTGACGAGGTCCTGGTCATCGGCCCGAACCCGACATTTACCCGGTACATCAGCAAGGTGCTCCCCGAGCTTGGCGACGAGCACGTACGCCAGACCGACGTCACCGGGCTGCTCGGAAAGCCGGTCACGGTCAACGTCAAGGAAGATCCGGCAGCAGCACGGCTCAAGGGCGACGACCGCATGGTCGACGTCCTGGCGAAGGGCCTGCGCGACCGGCTGCGCTTCCCGACGGAGGACCAGCCGTTCACCGTGCGCGGCGTCTCGTGGCGCGTGCGCCTCGAACCGATCGAGCTGGCGACCCTGATCGACGACGAGAGCGACAAGCCCTACTCCGTCGGCCGAGGCACCTTCCGTGAGCGCCTCGCTTCCGAGATCGCGGTCAAGGCTCGTCGGCGTGCCAAGGACGACGGCGACCGACTCTCGGGGGACGTTCGCGATCTTCTCGACGCCACCGAGATCGACAACGCCGTGGAGCGCATCTGGCCTCAGCTGTCACCGCAGTCGTACGTGCGCGACCTCTTCGGGTCGCTGGAGCGGCTGGTGTCCGCAGCGCAGGGAACGTCACTGACCGTCGGCGAGCTCCAGCTGCTGCGCCGCGCGTCGGCCCAGCGGATGTCGGAGCAGTCCTGGTCACGTGAGGATGTCGTCCTGCTGGACCACGCGGCAGCGGAGATGGGCGGCGAGAACGAGTCCTATCGGCACATCGTCGTCGACGAGGCCCAGGACCTCTCCCCGATGCAGTGGTTGGCCATCCGACGCCGCTCGGCGAACGGCGCGTTCACCGTCGTCGGCGACATCGCCCAGTCGACCGGCCTCTGGGCGCGCGACAGCTGGGACGATGTCGTCGCACTTCTCCGCTCGCCGCTCCCGCACGAGTCCGTCGAGCTGAAGTACGGGTACCGCGTCCCGCGGCAGGTCATGGATCTCGCCGCGAAGCTGCTGCCGACGGCGGCACCTGGTGTCACAGCACCTCTCGTCGTCCGCGACGCACCACGCGACCCCCAGCTCCGCGAGGAAGAGCCGGCGTCGGTTGCTCGCGCGGTGCTCGAGGTGATCCAGGAGCACTCCGGCAAGGGAAGGTTCCTCGGTGTCGTCTGCCCGGATGCCCGACGAGAAGAGCTCATCGCCGCACTGCGTGGCGAGGACATCAACTGGGACGACGCGGACAACGGCGCGCTCGGCGCGTCGATCAACCTCGTCAGCCCGGTCGCCGCGAAGGGCCTCGAGTTCGATGCTGTCGTCGTCGTGGACCCCGCCGAGATCGTCGGCGCGGGGCCCCACGGCGAGCGCATGCTCTACATCGCGCTCACCCGCACGACGAAGTACCTGGACATCGTGTACCCCGTGGGCACGCTCCCCCCGGCGCTCTCGCCCGAGCCGGACCGGACCAGCCCGCCGCGAGAGCATGTCGCGCCGACGACGCAGGAGGTCGCCGAGACTCCGACCGTCCTCGTTCCGCCGACGACCAGCACGCCTGCACTCGAACCAGGCGGTGCCCCGGGGCCTTCAGATAGGCCCGAGGCGGCCGGTGCTCCTCACAGCAGCGCGCTTGCCGGCCTCACCTCCGTTCAGCGGAAGACGGCGCAGTTCCATGCGGTGAACGTCCTCGAGCTCCTGGAGGAGACCGCACCGCCGCACATGTGGCGGCACGTCTTGTTGGCTGCACTCGAGCAACTTGACGCGGACAGCTCCCATCCGGGCTGACTTCGCAGGGAACTGCCGTCATCGCCCCATCGCGCTACCGTCAGCACAACGTGTTGGGCGCTCCGCCTGCGGCTTCGGCAGAGCGGTGCTCGCACCGTGCCATCACGAGAGGCGAGAGGACTCGCATGCGCCTGGAGGACATCGCACCTGGCACCCGCATCGACGGCCTCGACGCGCTGCCGGTTCTGGTCGTCGGGGTCGAGTGGCACGGCACCGATGCACTGTCCGTCGTCTATCGATCCAGCAGCGGTGTGCTTGCCGAGCAGATCGTCTACCGTGCGGACGAGGCATCGCTGCGCGCGGCTGACGAGTCGCTGCGGTGGTCGTTCGACGCGGACGGCGCGCGGTTCAAGCTTGCTGCCGAGGCGACGCGGATGCGCATGGCGGGTCTGTTCGACCCAATGCTCGCGGTGACGTCGAGCGCGATCGACCCCCTTCCCCATCAGATCCGCGCGGTGTATGGCGAGATGCTCCCTAAGCCAGGACCGCTCCGCTTCCTCCTGGCGGACGATCCCGGCGCCGGCAAGACGATCATGGCCGGGCTCTACCTCAAGGAACTGATCCTGCGAGGCGATGTCGCGAGGGCACTCATCGTCGCGCCCGGTGGGCTCGTGGAGCAGTGGCAGGACGAGCTGGCGAGCAAGTTCGGGCTGGAGTTCGAGATTCTCTCCCGGTCCCTCGCCGAGGCAGACCTCCACGGCGACCCGTTCGCAAGCAGCCCGTTCCTCATCGCGCGGATGGACCAGCTCTCACGCGACGAGGAGTGGATGGGGCTGCTCGCCGAGACACAGTGGGACCTCGCCATCGTCGACGAGGCTCACCGGATGTCCGCCCACTTCTACGGCAACGAGCTCACGCGCACACGCCGCTACGAGCTCGGCCAGCTCCTCGGCACGATCACGCGGCACTACCTGCTCATGACCGCGACGCCGCACGCCGGGAAGGAGGAGGACTTCCAGCTGTTCCTCGCGCTGCTGGACCCGGATCGGTTCGAGGGCCGCTACCGTGCCGGCGCCCACTCGACCGACACGTCAGGTCTCATGCGTCGCATGATCAAGGAAGACCTCCTGACCTTCGAGGGCAAGCCGCTCTTTCCGGAGCGCGTCGCCGAGACGGTGTCGTACACGCTCTCGGGCCTGGAGATGGCGCTGTACGAGCAGGTCACGGAGTACGTCCGCACGGAGATGAACCGCGCGGAGACGATCGAGGCCGAAGGCCGGAGCGGCCGCGCACGAACGGTGGGGTTCGCGCTCACCGTCCTCCAGCGGCGGCTGGCCTCGAGCCCCGAGGCGATCTACCGCAGTCTCCAGCGCCGCTCGGCCCGCCTGCAGCGTCGCCGCGACGAGATGGTGGCGCTGGGTTCTCCCGCGGAGCGGAGCCTCGCACAGGGGTGGGCGGAGGCCGTGGACGACGACGCCGGTCGCCACGCGACGCACCTCGCCCCCGCAGCGGTGGACACAGAGCTGGACGAGGCCTTCGACGAGGACGAGCTCGATGCGGGTGAGCTGGAGGATCTCGAAGAAGAGGTGATCGACGCCGCAACGGCCGCCCGTACGGCGGCAGAGCTCGAGGTCGAGATCGCCGTGCTGGCGGACCTGGAGCGTCTCGCGGCGCAGGTGCGGGCCAGCGGTGTCGACCGCAAGTGGATCGAGCTGCGCGCGCTGATCCAGGAGGCACGCGACGGTGGCTCGGCGCTCACGAACCCCCGCAAGCTCATCGTCTTCACCGAGCATCGCGACACCCTGGAGTATCTGCGCGAGCGCATCGTCCAGTTCACCGGCGACCCCGAGTCGGTCGTGACGATCCATGGCGGGACGCGGCGCCAGGACCGCCACCGGGTACGTGAGCAGTTCGCGAACGACCCTCGCTGTCAGGTTCTCGTCGCAACCGATGCCGCCGGCGAAG
The DNA here is from genome assembly GCF_900155925.1 of Cellulosimicrobium funkei. Lineage (NCBI taxonomy): Bacteria > Bacillati > Actinomycetota > Actinomycetes > Micrococcales > Promicromonosporaceae > Cellulosimicrobium > Cellulosimicrobium funkei. The sequence goes on along the minus strand of NZ_FTMI01000002.1, from coordinate 522,099 downwards.
GCCTCAACCTGCAGTGTGCTCACCTCATGGTCAACTACGACCTCCCGTGGAACCCGAACCGGATCGAGCAACGATTCGGGCGCATCCATCGCATCGGGCAGCGCGAGGTGTGCCGGTTGTGGAACCTCGTGGCTTCGGAGACCCGCGAGGGACAGGTGTTCCAGCGGCTGCTGCAGAAGGTCGAGGAGCAGCGCCGCGCCTACGGCGGCAAGGCGTTCGACGTCCTGGGTGACGCGGCCTTCGGGCAGACCCCGCTTCGGGAACTCCTCGTCGAGGCGATCCGGTACGGCGAGCGCGAGGACGTGCGCGCGCATCTCGATCGAGTCGTCGACTCGTCCGTCGCGACCGGGCTCGACCAGCTTCTCAAGGAGCGAGCGCTCGCCACGCCCGAGATCACACTGCGCGACCTTGCCGAGCTCCGCCGCCAGATGGACGAGGCGCGTGCTCGACGACTCCAGCCCCACTACGTCCAGCTCTTTGCCCTGGAGTCGCTGAGACTGCTGGGTGGCCGCGCTGCGGCCCGTGAGCGAGGACGCTACGAGATCACGCACGTCCCGGCCACCGTCCGGGACCGACATCGCAGCGTCGGCGCGAGCGGTCCACGTCGGTCCCTACGAGCGGTGGCGCCCCGCTACGCGCGTGTGACGTTCGAGCCCGCGCTCACGCACGTCGCGGGGAGTCCCTCGGCCGAGCTCGTCGCGCCGGGGCATCCCCTCATGGATGCGCTGATCGACGCCGTGCTCGCCTCGGACGGCCCGCTCCTCACCCGGGGAGCGGTACTCGTGGACCCCACCGCGACCGATCCGACGGCGCCCGAGCGACTTGTCGTCGCTCTCACGGAGGAGATCGCCGACGGCGCAGGGACCGTGGTGAGCAAGCGGTTCTCCTTCGTCGTGCTCGACCGGGACGGACAGGCACAGCTCGCCGGCCCTGCTCCATACCTCGACCTCATCCCCCTGCCCGACGACGTCCCCGCGTCGGTCGCGGAGGCGCCGCTCGAGCGATGGTCGGGCCGGAACGTCGAGCAGCACGCGACAGGATGGTCAGTGACCCACGGGCTCCCCGCTCACCGCCACGAGGTCGCAGCGCGCGTGGTCCCGCTCGTCGAGCACACCCGAGCCCTCGTCCGGCAGCGGCTTCGGTCGCAGATCAACTACTGGGACGCAGAGTCGGCCCGGCTCGCGGAGGAGCAGACCGCGGGCCGTCGGGTCCGCCTGTCCCCGTCGACCGCTCACGAACGGGCACGCGAGCTCGAGTCCCGCCTCGACGCACGGCTGACCGCGCTGGACCTGGAGGAGCAGTTCGTGGTCCGACCACCGCAGATCGCCAGTGCCGCGCTGGTCGTCCCCCAGGGCCTCGTCGACGCCGCGCGCGGTCACGACACGCGGACCGCTCCCGGCGTCACGCGGGTCGATGCCCCCGTCCTCACGCACGGTGCGCTGGCCGCGGACACGACAGTGACCGAGCGTCGGGCGGTGGACGCCGTGCTGGCGGCTGAGCGGGCGCTCGGAAGGGACCCGGAGGAGATGCCGCACAACAACCCGGGCTACGACATCCGGTCCGTCGGCCCCGACGGGACCACGGTCTTCCTCGAGGTGAAGGGGCGGGTCGTGGGCGCCGAGGACTTCATCGTGACGCTCAACGAGGTGCTGCACGCGAAGAACACTGCCCCGCACTATCGGCTGGCGCTCGTGAGCGTAGACCACGAGAAGCCGGCGGGGACGGACGAGGTGCGCTACGTCCTCGACCCGTTCGCCCGGACCGAGCTCGACTCCTACGCCCAGACGGCGCTCGTCATGAGCTGGAAGAAGACGTGGGCCTGCGGGCAGGGGCCACTCTGAGGAAGAGCTACGCCGAGAGGAACACCTCGTCCGCGTGCCACTCGAGGAACTCGCGGTTCGGACGGTCCGCACGCCGCCGCGGCGGCGCGATCATGTGACCGCTGGACTGCATGGTGTAGAACTCCTCACCGTTGCCGAAGTCGCCGCGGAGACGCGGGCTGACGAGCAGCGTCCGCCTCTCGGGATGCACCCCGAGATAACCGCGGTCGAAGAGCGTGTGGACGTCCGAGCGCAGCAGCAGCCAGTTGTCGACCCGGTTCTCCCCTGAGCTCGCGACGGGGCGGATGTGCGCGGCCTCGAGCACCGGAACGATCCGTTCGCCGGTGATCGCGCAGCGTCGTCCGTAGGCCTCCTGGACCAGCGCCTTGAACGGCGCCTGCCCGAGCCTCTGCGCCATCAGGCGGTGCGGGCCGAAGACGGGTCCGTCGACGACGCCCGTGGTCGCGTCGTCGCCGAGGTCGCGCGCGAGGAGCTGCGCGAAGACCTCCTCGACGTAGGAACCCTCAGGCGTTCCCAGCTCGTACGACCTTCCCTGCACGAGGTTGCCCGACCAGCTCGGCGGGGCCGACGGCAGGTCGCTCGACGGGAAGAAACGGATCTGGCTGAGCAGGATGCAGCCGATCTCCGTCTGGGCGGTCACCTGCTCGCCACGGATCGCCGAGATCGCGGCGAGGAGCTCGGTCACCGACAGCGCACCGTTGCCCGTCCCGAAGAACTCCCACGCTCGTTCGATGGTCAGCGTGACCCAGCCGTCGAAGAAACCTCCGCCGAGGATGCGATCCCCACGGTCCTTGTGCGCCTTGAAGAGGAACGGGGCTCCCTGCGGGACGGTCGCGCCGAACCGTCTCAGGTCGCGCGGACGCCAGAAGTTCGCCTCGGTGGCGCCCGTCGCCCGGAGGGTCTCGTACCACGTCCAGTCGGTCAGACCGACGTAGGCACGCACGTCAGGAGACCCGCTTGCTCTGCCGCGTTCCCTCGGGGACGGGAAACGCCTTCACGGCTTCGAGCAGCTCGATCTCAGCCGTCGGCCAGGAGAGATCGAAGCGTTCGCGACGCCGGGCCCCCGGCACCGCGTTCAGGCTCGGGATCAGCAGCGCGGGCGGGACGCCGAGAGCGGCGGCAAGGAGGAACAGGGTTCGGAGCGTCGTGTTCCCGGGCTTTCCCTTGGCAGACGTCCGGGAGTTCTCGATGTTCTGGACCTGGTTGCGATCCACGCCGTCCGCGTGGGCGAGGTCGATCTGCGTGATCCCCTGCGCCCGTCGGACCGCGGCGAGGCGCCGCCCCAACTCTTCCGCGTACGTGGCCCAGTCGATCTCGACGGCGCTCGTTCCCTGCTCAGACACAAGGAATCACGCTGCCGAGCAGCGCTCCCGAGGTCTGCCCAACTCATTGGGCACTTGTCGAGGAGTGCGCCGCCTCCGCGCTCGAGGCAGTCTTCGGACCCTCTCGTCGGGCGCGGCTCAGTTGACCCTCAAGGCACGGGGCGCTCGAGTCGCAGCCCGAGCGCGCGGTACACGTCGAACGGGTTCTCCCATCGGACCCCGTGGGGCAGGCACGCATCAGGGATGAGAACCCTCTTCTTCGACTCGGGGTGCGAGAGCTCACGCGTCACGACGACGTGGCGGTGCGCCATCCCCTCGGCGATGAGCAGCAGGTCTGCGGAGTCGAGGAACTCGTCCCGCGCCGCCCGGGTGAACGGGCTCTCGGGTCGCTCCACCCAGGTGGCGAGCACCCCGATCGCCGCGACCGTCGCGTCGGACTCGGGGATCCAGAACGACGTCGGCACGATGCGCGCCCACTCGGCGAGCGCGTCGTCTCCGTGAATGATCTCCTCACGCACCGCCGCCACCGAGGCGACCATTCCCCGGGCGTGGGACGCCTCGACCCACTCCCAGTACCCGGGCGCGACGTCGAGCGGGTAGTACGTCCGCGCGGCCTCGATGAGGACGTTCGCGTCGAGCAGGTGCATCAGCGCATCCCCAGCCGCGTCGCGAACGTGTCGATCTGGCTCACCGAGGAGAAGCCGAGGAGCGCGAGGGCGTCCGTGTACGACGTGCGGCCCTCGTAGGTGTCCGAGATCACGGCGCGCGCGAGGCGCTCGCCCACGCGGAACGGCTGGTTGTTGTAGAAGTCCCCGCCTCCGCTGGTGTCCTGGCGCGCCGAGGCCAGCCGCTCGACCCGGGCTCGCTCGATGTCGAACAAGTCCGCGAACCCCTCCGAACGGACCGCGCCCACCTCGCGCAGCCGAAGGAGGACGACGAGCGTGCTCGCCTGGTAGCGACCTGCCAGGCGGTCGAGGCTGACGTCGAGCGCTTCCGAGCCGTCGAGCGGGTGCGCCTCGACCTGCCGCGCGAGGTCGGCCCGCGGCACGAGCACCTCGGCCGCGACGGCGTTGCACCACCGCTCGGCGTCGCCCGGCGCCGGGCGCGCCGGGTCCTCGTCGCTCACGCCCGACTCGGCACGCAGCACGTGCGCGAACTCGTGGAGGAACGTGAACGTCTGCCCGGAGAGCGTGTCGCGGGCATTGACGAACACGAGCGGTGCGAGCGGGTCCGCGAGCGTGAACCCACGGAACTCGTCGCGATCGAGCAGACGATGGGTGTCGTTGCCGACCATCGACGAGAACACGGCGAGCCCGCCAAGCTCTTCGAAGACGTGGCGCAGGTGGTGGCGCACGTCCTCCCTGCGCTTCGGGCGCTGGGCGACGTCGAACCGGAGCAGCTCCGTCGCGAGCGCCGCCGCCGGCGGGACGTCGAGCCCCCGCGCCGCACCGACGGCCGGGCTCGGGTCCAGGCCGAGCGCGAGCGCGTAGTCGCGGAACCAGTCCTGACGCCGCTGGCTCGCCTGGATCACGGCGAGCAAGTCCTGGCTCGGGGTGCGTTCGTCGCGGTCACCGGTACGGCGGAAGTCCGGGATGGGCAGCTCGACGGCGGGCGGCTCGTCGAGGAAGAACACCCCGAACGGCACGTGCGTGTACCTCGCGACGTTCTCCAGCTGCCGCAGGGTCGGCTTCTCGGCACCCGAGACCCACCGGTCCCATCGGGAGAAGCGGTTCTCGATGTCTCCAGGCTCGCGGCCCGAGCGGCTGGCGGCCCAGCGCAGGAGCGCGGGCGCTACCGGCACGCGGACCGAGACGGACACCGAACATCACCTCCTCTGGGGCTCCGATCGTAGCCGCGCGAGCACCGTTCGACGCGGCCATGGACAGGGTGCGGAGGCGGTGCACTCACCGCTGTCCGCCAGTTCGAGAGCCAGGATCCGACAGTGCCGCGGGTGAAGTCCGGCGATCCGAGCGGCCAGCAGACCAGGCGGGAACCGAAAGGCACAACATATTGGGCATACTGGCGAGGTGAGACCCCTCGAGACCGCCCCGTCCACCACCCCCGGACCCGTCGATGGTGGGGAACCGAGGCCGCCGGCTCGCAAGCTCATCGAGGTCTCGCTGCCGCTGGAGGACATCAACCGCGAGTCGGCGCGCGAGAAGTCGATTCGCCACGGGCATCCGTCGACGCTGCACCTGTGGTGGGCCCGCCGGCCCCTCGCCGCGGCGCGAGCGGTGCTGTTCGCCCAGCTCGTGGACGACCCGTCGTCGCACCCCGACCGCTTCCCGACGGAGGAGGAGCAGCGTGTCGAGCGCGAGCGCCTGCACGACCTCGTCCGCCGCCTCGTCGTATGGGAGAACGTCAACGACGACGCCCTCCTCCATGAGGCCCACGAGGAGATCCTGCGCTCGACCGGCGGCAACCCGCCCGCGATCCTCGACCCGTTCGCGGGCGGGGGCACCATCCCGCTCGAGGCGCAGCGGCTCGGGCTCGAGGCCCACGCGAGCGACCTCAACCCCGTCGCCGTGCTCATCAACAAGGCGCTCATCGAGATCCCGCCGATCTTCGCCGGGCGACCGCCCGTCTTCCCCGACGCTGCGGAGACGCGCCTCGGCGACTGGCCGCGCGCGACCGGTCTCGCCGAAGACGTGCGCCGCTACGGCGCGTGGATGTGCGAGCGCGCGCAGGAGCGCATCGGCGACCTCTACCCGACGGCGACGGTCACCGACGAGCGCACCGCCAAGCAGACCGAGGCCACCGTCATCGCATGGATCTGGGCCCGCACGGTCACGTGCCCCAACCCCGGCTGCGGCATCGAGATGCCCCTCGTGCGCTCGTGGTGGCTGGGCAAGAAGAAGGGGAAGGAGGCGTACGTCGTCCCGTCCGTCGTGCCCGACGCCGCAGCCCCCTCTGGTCGCCGGGTCACCTTCACCATCGGCCACGACCCGAAGGACGCCCCGACGAGAGAGAACGACGGCACGATGTCGGGCCAGAAGGGTGGCTCTTGTGTCGCTTGCGGCACCTACGTTTCCGCGTCTGAGGCACATCGTCAGACTGACGTCGCCCACGACGACCAGCCCAAACCGACGCTCATGGCCGTCGTTGCGGAGGGCCAGCGCAGGCGCCTCTACCTCCCTGCGACCGCTGAACACAAGCGTGCGGCAAGCAAGCCAAATGCACTCGCCCGCAGCATTCGGGCGGACGCCGCTGTCAATGCTCCTTCCCGCGGGACCTTCGGAGGAAACGCACAGGGACGCCGCTGGGGGTTCTTCACGTTCGCCGACTACTTCACCGATCGGCAAGTCGTTGCGCTAGCGACCTTGAGCGATCTCGTCAGCGAGGCCCGAGAGCAGGTCCTTCAGGACGCACTCACTGCCGGCTTGGACGAAGGTGACCGCCTCGCCGACGGCGGCAGCGGCGCCGCGGCCTACGCCGACGCCGTCGCCACCTACCTCGCGTTCGCGATCAGTCGCACGACCAACAAGGCCAACGCCCTCAACACCTGGGACAGCAGCCCGAAGATGGAGGCCGTACGCGGCCTCTTCGCACGGCAGGCCATACCCATGGCATGGGACTTCGCGGAGTCCAACCCGTTTGGCGGGTCCTCCGGCGACTACCTCGAAGACCTCAACTGGGTGTGTCGATCGCTCGACAAGATCCCCGCGAGCAGCGAGGGCACCGCCCGGCAGGCCGACGCCGCTGCGCGGCGCTACGACGGAGTCCTGATCTCCACGGACCCGCCGTACTACGACAACATCGGGTACTCCGACCTCTCCGACTACTTCTACGTGTGGCTCCGACGCTCTCTGCGCGACGTCCACCCGACGCTGTTCTCCACGATGCTCGTGCCCAAGTCCGAGGAACTCGTCGCGAACCCGTACCGCCACGGTGGCAAGGACGAGGCGTCGCGGTTCTTCGAGGAGGGCTTCGAGCACGTCTTCGCCCGCGCACGGGAATCGGCCTCGGACGACGCCCCGATCACCGTCTACTACGCGTTCAAGCAGGCGGAGCTGGAGTCCGAGGGCATCGCGAGCACCGGATGGTCGACGCTGCTCGAGGGCATGATCCGCGCGGGCTGGACCATCACGGCCACCTGGCCGGTGCGGTCGGAACTCGGGAACCGGATGATCGCGTCAGGTACCAATGCGCTCGCGTCGTCGATCGTGCTTGCCCTCCGGCCGCGGCACGCGACCGCGCAGGCGACCAACCGCCGCGGGTTCCTCGCCGCGCTCAAGGCCGAGCTGCCCGATGCGCTGCGCGAGATGCAGCAGGGGGCGATCGCGCCGGTGGACCTCGCGCAGGCGACGATCGGCCCGGGCATGGCCGTGTTCTCCCGGTACAGCCGGGTGCTCGAGGCCGACGGCACACCCATGAGCGTCAAGACCGCGCTCGCGCTCATCAACCAGGCGCTCGACGAGGTGCTGTCCGAGCAGGACGCCGAGCTCGACGCGGACACGCGGTTCTGCCTCGACTGGTACCGCCAGTACGGCTGGGACGCCCAGCCCTTTGGCGAAGCGGACACGCTCGCGCGCGCCAAGAACACGTCCGTCGAAGGCCTGGCGCGCGGCGGGGTCCTGCACTCCCGGGCAGGCAAGGTCCAGCTCATCGCCCCCGCGGACCTCGACGCGTCGTGGGACCCGCTCGCGGACGACCGCATCTCCCTGTGGGAGGCAACGTGCCACCTCGCGCGCTCGTACGCCGCCGAGGGCGGTGAGACGACCGCCCGGCTGCTCGCCGCCGTCGGGCAGCGCGTAGACCTCGACGCGGTGCAGCTCCTCGCCTACCGGCTCTACGAGCTGAGCCAGGACTCGCGTCCCCAGGACGCGCTGCTCTTCAACGGCCTCGGCACGTCGTGGTCCGACCTCACGCACGCCGCGCGCCGCGTCCCCGCACCGGCGACGCAGGGCGACCTCTTCACCACCCTCGACGACGAGTAGGACGCGCACCCGATGGGATTCCAGACCCCGCAGCTCAAGCTCACCGAACTGCTCGCCGACGTGGGGAGCGGGAAGATCCAGCTCCCCGACTTCCAGCGCGGCTACAAGTGGGACGACGAGCGCATCCGTCAGCTCCTCGTCACGGTGCTGCGCGGTCACCCCATGGGTGCACTCATGCTGCTCGAGACGGGCGGCGACCACGTCCGTTTCAAGCCGCAGCCCATCGAGCGCGTCACCGCGGACCTCAACCGCGTCCGGCAGACCGACCCCGCGGCTACCCTCGCCGAGCCGGACCGGCTCCTGCTCGACGGGCAGCAGCGCATGACGTCGCTCTACCAGTCGCTGACCGGTACAGGAATCGTGGAGACGCAGGACGCTCGCGGCAAGGACCTCGAACGGCGCTACTTCCTTGACGTCGAGCGCGCGCTGGGTGACCCCTCCGACCAGGAGGAGGCAGTGCGGTCCCTTCCCGCCGACGGCGTGGTCCGCACGCTTTTCGACCGCGGCGTCGAGCTGGATGTCTCATCGCATGATCGGCAGGTCGAGGCGGGCCTCATGCCGTTCACCGTGCTGTTCGGCGGGAACGTGCTCGGGTGGCTCGTGGACTACCTCAACGCGGGCGGGCCCGACGACATGCCTCGTCGTAGTGCCGTCGTCAACGCCTTCAACACCCAGGTCGCTCAACCCGTCACGGGCTACGTGGTCCCCGCGATCCAGCTCGACAAGCAGACCACCAAGGAGGCCGTCGCCACGGTCTTCGAGAAGGTGAACTCCGGCGGTCTGCCGCTCAACAACTTCGAGCTGCTGACCGCGATCTTCGCCGGGGACGCCGCGTACTACGCAGAGCACGGCGACGACTTTCGGCTCGGAGAGGACTGGGAAACCACGAGGGTGGCTTTCGGTCCGTACCCCGTGCTCCGGGACATCAAGAGCACCGACTTCCTCCAGGCCGTCCTGCTTCTCGCGACGATCGAGCGCAAGCAGCGCGACGTCGCCGCGGGCAAGCCCAAGCCCGCCGCGGTCAGCGCGCGCGGCGAGGACGTCCTCAAGCTCACGCTCGCCGAGTACCTGCGGTGGGCGCCCCGGGTCCGCGAGGGCATGATCTGGGCAGCGGGCTTCTACACGCGTCAGCACATCCACACCAGCGCGTTCCTGCCGTATCGCACGCAGACCGTCCCGCTCGCCGTGCTGCGCGTGCTGCTCGGCGAGCAGATCGACGCGCACGCGGTCCTCGCACGCATCCGTCAGTGGTACTGGTGCGGCGTGCTCGGCGAGCTCTACGGGTCGACGACGGAGTCCCGGTTCGCGCGCGACGTCGAGCAGGTGCCCGCCTGGGCCCTCGCCGCGAAGTCGGGCGCCGACGTCCCCGCGCCCGTGACCGTCCAAGACTCGCACTTCGTCGAGTCCCGCCTGCTGTCGATGCGCACGCGCAACTCGGCCGCGTACAAGGGCCTGTACGCGCTGCTCATGACGCAGCACTGCATCGACTGGCGCGTCGACCAGGCCATCGACCAGGCGAGCTACCTCGACCTGCAGATCGACGTGCACCACATCTTCCCCAAGGCGTGGTGCGAGAAGAACGGCATCGACCCCGACCTGCGCGAGTCGATCGTCAACAAGACCCCGCTCGCGAAGAAGACGAACATCTTCCTGCGCGGCGACTCCCCCGCGGTCTACCTCCCCCGGCTCGAGAAGGACACGACCCTGCCGCCGGAGCACCTCGACCGGTTGCTGCGCACCCACCTCGTCGATCCCGCGCTCCTGCGCGCCGCGGACTTCGGGGCGTTCTTCGACGCCCGGCGCGAGGCGCTCGTCGGCCTGATCGAGCAGGCGACGGGCAAGCGGGTCACGCGGGACGTCGTCGTGCAGGACGGCTCGCTGCACGGCAGCGAGGACGCCGCGGCGTTCGAACCCGAGCCCGACGACCCCGAGGACGGCACGACCCTCTCGGACGTCGGCGACGAGACCACGATCGAGGGGGCGGCCTGATGGCGCTGAGCAACAAGGAGAAGGTCGGCCGCGGGTTGACGCTCCTCGCGGACGGCCTACGGCCGTTCGTCGACGAGCACATGACCGCCGCGCTGCCCGCGGGGACGCCCCCGGGCACGGAGTGGGTGAGCGTGCTCGCGGCCCGCGACGCCGCGAAGCACGGCACCGCCAAGACGTACTCGACGGACGACCCCCGCTTCCTGCTCAAGGTCGTCACCGAGGAGTGGCGCGTCTTCTCGGGAGTCCTCGGCCGCCCGGAGCAGGCGCTCGCCTCGGAGCTGCGCGCGGTCGGCAACCGCTGGGCGCACGACCCGAGCATCTCGAGCGACGACACCTACCGCGCGCTCGACACGGCCGAGCGGCTCCTCACCGCGGTCGGTGCGAAGGACCAGGCCGAGGCCGTCAGCAAGATCCGCCTCGACCACCAGCGACAGGTGTTCGAGGACCAGACGCGCAAGACGGTCAAGGCCGCCTCCGCCGCCGTGAACGTGCCCGGTACCCAGGCGGGGACCGCGATCAAGCCGTGGCGCGACGTCATCACCCCGCACCGTGACGTCGCGACGGGGCAGTTCAACGCCGCCGAGTTCGCCGCTGACCTGCACCAGGTCGCGACGGGGCAGGCCAAGGCCCCCGAGTACACCGACCCACGCGAGTTCTTCGCCCGCACGTACGTCACGGGCGGCCTCGCCGAGCTGCTGGAGCGAGCGCTGCGTCGGGTGTCGGGCGACCTGAACGCCAGCCCGGTGATGAACCTGCAGACGCAGTTCGGTGGCGGCAAGACGCACTCGATGCTCGCGCTCTACCACCTGTTCTCCGGGATCACGACGGCGCAGCTCCCCCAGGCGGTGCAGGAGATCGTCGGGACGGTCTTCCCGCGTGCGGTGGCCGACGACACCGAGCCCGGCGACGACCCGCTGGCGACGCTCGACGTGCGACGCGTGACCCTCGTCGGCACGCACCTGTCACCGAGCCAGCCGCTCGTCAAGGAGGACGGGACCGAGGTCCGGACGCTCTGGGGCGAGCTGGCGTGGCAGCTCGGCGGCCGCCCGGCCTACGACCGCGTCGCCCGGGCCGACGAGCAGGGCGTACCGCCGGGCGACGTGCTCGCGGACCTCGTCCGAGAGCACGCGCCGGCCGTCATCCTCATCGACGAGTGGGTCGCCTACGCCCGGCTGCTCGTCGGCAAGGAGGGCCTGCCCGGCGGCGACTTCGCCGCACAGTTCACCTTCGCGCAGCACCTCACCGAGCTCGTGCGCGCGGTGCCAGGCGCGATGCTCGTCGTGTCGATCCCCGCGTCCGACACCCTCGACGCGGGCGGCGGCGGCAGTGCGCTCGAGGTCGGCGGACCGAACGGGCGCGAGGCGCTGGAGCGGCTGCAGCACGTCGTCGGGCGTACAGCCGACGACTGGCGGCCCGCGAGCGCCACCGAGTCGTTCGAGATCGTCAAGCGTCGGCTCTTCGAAGAGCCGGACGCCGTCGCTCGCGCGGACATCGCCGCGGTCGCTCGCCAGTACGCGCAGTACTACCAGCAGAGCACGGGGCAGTTCCCCCGAGACGTGACGTCGGGCGAGTACGAGAACCGCATCCGCGTCGCCTACCCGATCCACCCCGAGCTGTTCGACCGCCTCTACGAGGACTGGTCGACGCTGGAGAAGTTCCAGCGCACGCGCGGCGTGCTGCGACTCATGTCGATCGTCATCCACGCGCTGTGGAGCGCGCAGGACGCGTCGCCCCTCATCAGTCCCGGGACGATCCCGGTCCACGACCCGGCCGTCTTCAGCGAGCTCACCAAGTACCTGCCCGACAACTGGAAGCCGATCGTCGACTCGGACATCGACGGCGAGGCGTCGACACCGGTCAAGATCGACACCGAGCGTCCGAGCTTCGGTTCCCGCGCGCTCACACGCCGGATCGCACGGACGATCTTCCTGGGGTCTGCACCGACCCTCGGGACCGCGCACAAGGGGCTCGAGCGACCCCGCGTCTGGCTCGGCGTCGCCGTTCCGGGCGACACCATGGGGCACTTCGGGGACGCGCTCGAGATCCTCGGCCAGCGCGCGACGTACCTGTACTCCGAGTCCGGGAGGTACTGGTACGACACGACGGCCTCGATCTCCCGTCAGGCGGCCGACCGCGCGGATCGCCTCCGCGAGGTCCCGGAGGACGTGTGGGCGGAGATCGTCCGGCGGCTCAATCCGCTCTCGCGCGGCGCGCACGGCATGTTCGCCGGCGTGCACGTCGCGCCGCAGGACACCGGAGACGTGCCAGACACGGACGAGGTGCGGCTCGTCGTCGTGCACCCGAGCATGACGTACGGCAAGGAGACCTCGAAGGCCCGGGACTTCGCCGAGGACCTGCTGCTGCACGTGGGCAACGGGCAGCGCGCTCGGCGCAACATGGTGGTGCTCGTCGCCGCCGACGCCCAGCGCTACGACGAGCTGGAGGCCGCGGCCCGCGAGTACCTCGCGTGGACCTCGATCGTGCGTGACGCAGATGCGCTCGACCTGCGTCCGCAGCAGCTCAAGCAGGCACAGGGCCGTGCCGCGCAAGCGGACGACACCGTCACGTCGCGCATCAGTGCCACCTACACGGCTGGCCTCGTGCCGCAACAGCTCGACCCGAAGGCACCCGCGTCGATCGTTTTCGAGCGGATCGCCGAGGGCAAGGGCCCACTGCCGGAGCGGGTCAGCGAGAAGCTGCGTCGTGGCCAGGAGCTCGCCGTGAGCTACGCGCCGATCAACGTCCGCATGGCGCTCGACGGAGCGTTGTCGTCCGTGTGGTCGGCGGGTCACGTCGAGTTCGGGCGGCTCTGGGACTTCTACTCGCGGTACCCGTACCTCGACCGCCTCCGGGACCGGCGCGTGCTCGAGGACGCCGTGCTCGCGACGCGCACGTCGTTGGTCTGGACCGACGAGGGCTTCGCGATCGCGTACGGGTTCGACGCGGACACCGGAGTCTACGACCGGCTGTGGCTCCCGGGCGACGTTCCCGAGCCGCTCTCGCTCAGCGACTCGATGCTGCTCGTGCGCCCTGACCGCGCGCTTGCGCAGCGCGCAGCGGAGCAGGTGCCCGTCGACGGCGGGCCGGATGCCGGAGGTGCCTCGGGCGGGACGAGCGGCGGGGACGATGGCAGTGACGCCGGGCGCAGGGCACCGGCACCGATGCCCGGACCGGACGGCAATCCTCCCTCGCCCGGCCCGACTCCGCCTCGTCGAGCCGTCCAGCGTCGGTTCTTCGGCGCGAAGGTGCTCAGCCCAGAGCGGTACGCGGGCGACTTCGCGAAGGTGACGCAGGAGGTCATCCAGCACCTCGCCGCGGCGGACGCGGTCGACCTGGAGGTGCGGATCGAGATCACCGCGACGGCCCCCGACGGGTTCACCGAGCAGCAGGTGCGCACGGTCCGGGAGAACGCGACACAGCTCACGTTCGACCAGGCGGGGTTCGAGGAGTCGTAGGGGGGGGTGAAGTTCGCGTTCCCACCGCCGACGCGAGCGGTGGGAACGCCCAGGCTGTCAGTGGCGTGTGGTGAAGTGATCCCCACTCGACAGCGCCGCCGCAGGGGGTCCTCGAATGCTCGGTTACCGCTCGTACTTCACTGTCGCCGGAGTCGCTCACGGGCAGCAGATGGTCCCCGCAGCCCTTGCCCAGCTCTACGCGTGGATCCGCTCCAAGAGGTACGACGCCGACGCGATCGTCCCGGGTGCGACCGTGCAGATCGCCCCCGGTGTCGAGGCGACGCTCACCCTCGACACCGAGGTGGACGGGTCGGAGTCGGTCTTCTTCCTCATGCAGGAGAAGAGCCCCGCGGGCCTCTGGACGTCGCAGCTCCTCCTGCACGACCCGCACACGCACCGACGCGACCCCTGGGTATGGCTCGACGTCATCGCACCCGACTCCGTGGGAGCCGAAGGCTCCACCACTCGTCCGCGGTGGACCGCGAGGCCGCGGCTCGCCCAGTCGCTGCTCGAGGTGCTCGACGGCCGAGACGGCGGGGCTCGCCTCGATCCTGAGGCGCTCGTCGCCAGCCCGGACGACGTCGACGACCTCGTGGAGGCGCTGCGCGACCCGCGCCGCCGCGGACCGGTCTTCGTGGCCGGCAGCGACGACACGCTGCCCCTGCAACCGTGGACCGAGCTGGTGCGCGCACTCCTCCGCCAGACGACGGGGCTCGCCGCGGGCTACGTCCTCGACGCCGACGCCACGCGGCGATTCGCGCGCGCGGTCGGGCCGCGGCACGCCGTCGCTCCCGGCACGATGCGGACGTTCATGCGTGGCGTCGACACGACGAGCGACCTCGACGCCCTGCGACATCCCGTGCTGGGGACGGAGCGGATCGTCCAGGACCGGAGCCATCGCGTCGTACGGGTGCTCGGCGAGACCGCGCGCGAGGCCGCGCTGGCTGTTCCGCTGCCCCGTCCCGCGGTCCGGGTCGAAGAACTGTTGCTGCGTCGTGCGGACGACGACTTCCTCGCTGCGCGGCAGCAGATCGACGAGACCCGCAGCCAGGAGGTGATCGATCACCTCGCCGAGGAGCGCACCGCGGAGGTCGTCGCACCGCCGACACCAGAGCCGGCTGCGGGGTCGGTCACCCTGCCGGTGGAGCCGTCCGAACCGGGCGCCGATCTCGCGCCCGACGGACACGACGACCTGGCCGGACGAACCGAGGCGCCGGTCGACCTCGGCTCTGTCGAAACGCACCTCGCGCTGGCGGCGGCGCTGCAGTCCGTCCTCGGCGAGTCCGAGACGAATGCCGAGGCGATTGAGCGCCTCCGCGAGCGCGCCCTCGCCGCCGATCGGCTGAGCCTCGCGATCGAGCGCAAGGACCAGCAGATCGGCGGCTTGACCCGCACGGTCGTCGAACTGCGGGATGCCGTCGCCGAGAGCACCCGCCGGCTCGAGGACGAGCAGGTCGAGCACCGCGAGACCAGCGACCGCCAGCTGGTTGCCGAGCGGACCGTTCACGCGCTCCGCATGCGCCTTCAGGATGCCGAGCGCTATGAGGACGCCTGGGCCGACCCGAGCCAGGACGAGATTGGTGCCGAGCCTCCGGAATCCTTCGGCCAGCTGCTCGACCGCTTCTCAGAGTTCCCTGCCCTCGTCTGGACGGGGGACGGCGATCCCACCGAGCTGCTCGACGTCCGGGACCCGCTGGGCCGCTGGGCACGCAAGGCGTGGTCTGCGCTCCAGGCCCTCCAGGACTACACGGTCGAGCACCTGGCAGGGCGTGCCCACACCGTCGATGATTATCTGAGCAACACGCCTGCGACGCTTCATGGGTTTCCCGCGAACAGGCACGCACGCGACGAGAGCGACGACGTGAAGCAGAACTCCAAGTACCGCGGACCCCGCGTGCTTCGCGTCCCCCGGTCGGTGGACACGACTGGATCCGTGTTCATGGGTGCCCACTTCAAGATCGCCCAGTCCGGCATGATCTCGCCTCGGATGCACTACCACGACGCCGTCGACATCGACGGTCACGTCTACGTCGGCTACCTCGGCCCGCATCTCCCAACGCAGAAGACCAACTGACCGCGGGTGAAGTCTGCCAACGAGGCTCGGGTACGCCGCACCGCGACTGCTAGCGTCACCGCCGTGGCAACAAAACCCCGGGTCCGTGAGCAGAACATTGCCGTGTTCGGCGCCAGCGGCAGTGGCAAGACCGTCCTCCTCTCGTCGTTCTACGGGGCGGCCCAGGAGCAGGCACTCGACAAGGAGAGCCTG
This sequence comes from Cellulosimicrobium funkei, assembly GCF_900155925.1. Classification (NCBI taxonomy): domain Bacteria; kingdom Bacillati; phylum Actinomycetota; class Actinomycetes; order Micrococcales; family Promicromonosporaceae; genus Cellulosimicrobium; species Cellulosimicrobium funkei. The sequence continues at coordinate 506,289 of NZ_FTMI01000002.1, read as the reverse complement.
TTCCGCGTCCTCGCCGACGATGCCGGGCAGGGCAACCGGCTCTACCAGAACTACCTGGGCATGAAGAACCGTGCCAGCGTGCCTGCCACGAACCGCTTCTCCGCGATTCGCTACTCCTTCACTATCACGCTGAAGGACTCGGGTGACGCCAAGGCCGCCAAGTCGCGACCGTTCGACGAGCTCCGTCTCGTCTGGCACGACTATCCCGGGGAGTGGTTCGAGGAGGAGCCCGGCACCGATGAAGAGCTGGCGCGGCGGGTCGACACGTTCCGGACGCTGCTGCGTTCCGACGTTGCCCTCGTCCTGGTCGACGGACAGCAGCTCCTCGACCACGCCGGCGAGGAGGAGCGGTACCTCAAGGCGCTGTTCAGCAGCCTTCGGGATGGCCTGCTCCGGCTCAAGCACGAGCTCCTCGACGACGGCGAACCACTGGTCGAGTTCCCACGCATCTGGATGCTCGCGCTGTCCAAGTCCGACCTGCACCCCGATCTTGACGTCCATGGGTTTCGCGACCTGCTCATCGAGAAAGCAGGCAGCGACGTCGCCGCTCTGCACGACGTCTTGCGGGAGTTCGTGCAGCTCCCTGAGGCACTCTCGATGGGAGAGGACTACCTGCTGCTGTCGTCGGCAAGGTTCGAACCCGGACGGATCGAGGTCGCAGATCGCATCGGTCTCGACCTCATACTGCCGGTGGCTGCGCTGCTCCCCCTCGAGCGCCTGGTCCGATGGGCCGAGAAGCTCGAGATTCCGCGCAAGTGGCTCGACAGCCTCGCAGACAATGCCGACGCGCTCGCTACCGTCCTCATCGGCACGGGGATCGTCAGCACGTTCCTCGGGAAGGTGCCTCGGGTCGGCACCCTGCTCGCGAAGGTCGCGCTCCCGTTGCTCGCAGGTGCGATTCAGCTCAGCGAGTCGAAGATCAGAGAAGTCAACGAGCAAGCCCGCGCGAACCGCGACTACCTGACCGCGACTCTGACGCAGTTCCAGCTCGACCTCGACCGCGGCGAGGACGAGGGGATCTTCAGGAAGAGCCCTCGGTGAATCTCATCTGGGCGACGCGCGGTCGGTCCTGGGGCTTCCGGTTCCTCCTCGACGGCGGCTTCGAGGACCCGTTGTCGACGTATGACCTCGCGTTCGCGGGGATCGAGGGCGAGACGACGGCATACCGCCGTGTCGGGCGACTCGTTGCTCTGCGCTACCCCGACCCGGCAGGCCGGCAAGACCGTGCGGGTCGGGTGGTCCCGCACGACATCGTGGTCCTGCCGCCGTCCGCGGACGACGTGCGGTCCGTCGACGACGGGCTGCGCCTCGTCTGGCCTCGGCTGGCGGAGGCGTACGACCGCGTGTGGGACCGGGCCCAGCCACCGTCGCGGTCCGAGGTTCGCCTCGCCCTCGACCACGTGGCGGGCGCCGGGTCCGACGACAAGAGCTGACGGCCCAGCGTCTGGCGATCCATCCGTTCCCACGAGATCCCGACAGCCGATCGGCGCTACCAGCTCAGTCATCGCAGGTGTCGCACCGGCCGTTCGCGGGCAGCTGCGTATGGCACGTGGGGCAGGTGCCGAAGACGCGTTCGTCGAGCCGGCGAGCGCCATCGGCCTGCCCTCCCCGCCGACGACCTCCGCGGAAGTTCGGCAGCTCGACGACCTCGTAATCGTTCGGGCCACGGCGGATCGAGACGTACCCGACGCCGAAGTACGCCGCCGCCGGCTTCCCCGGCGTACCGACCGCGACGTAGGACCGAGCCGAGGGGATCCACACCGTGGTGAAGTCGAGACCGCCTGCGATCTCCCGCAGTCGCGCCTGGTTCTCCACCGGCATCCCGAAGTCCTGGAGAGCTTCGTCGAACGACGCGAACGTCGCACGCCCGGCGGAAGCCGGCTCCTCGTCGGTCCCGCCGTCGTCGTCGAGCGGGTCGCCCTGCTCAGCGGCTCCGTCCGGACCGACGTAGCGCAGCGGGTTCTGCGCTCCGCGGGGGAACCACGGGGTGACGTCGAGACCCTCGTACAGGATGTCGAGCGCAGGGTCCTCCCGGCCCTCGAACGACCAGCGCACGCCGTCGTCGTCCGGCGTCCACGCCTCGACCCACCATGCCCCGACGACCGCGTTGTCTCGCACGGCGAGCGCGACCTCGACGGCCTCTGGTCCGTGACGACGGTGGGCTGCGACCCGCCACCACGCGTGTGCGGCGTCGTAGAGGACCTCCGCCGGGACGGTGGTGCCGCCGAACTGGGTCAGCTTCACCAGGACGACGCGGTGCTGGAAGGGGACGATCATGGGAACCTCCGTGTCGTGCGGGTGCGATCTTGCGCACCCATCCATGTCGAGCGCGGGGCGAGCCGCTCTTCGCGACCCGCGCCGCGGCGTCGGGCGCTCAGCGTGCGACGGCCACCCCACCCAGAGGGCCCGCCACGGACTGCACCGCGCTCGTGTAGCAGTAGAACCCGGGCACCCGCTCACCGGACCGGAACGTCACCTTGTTGAGTTGACCGCTCTGGCTCGCGATGACGGTCCACGGGAGAGGCCCGCGCGCGGACGCGTCGACGAGCTGCTGGAGCGCGGCGCGCGACGAGTCCGCGTTGAGGAAGACCGGCACGCCGCGCACGGTCGCCCAGACGACCGCGCGTCCGCCGAACATGCCCACGTCGGCGAGCGTCGGTGCGCCCGACGCGAGCACCGAGCGCACATGGTCCAGCAGGTGCTGCTCGTCGAACGGGTCATCCTTCGTCCCCCGCGGTGCGGGCACCGATGCGGGGGCGGCGCTGGGACGACCGGCCCAAGAGCTCGTGCGACCCGGTACGGGCCCACCGGCCGCGGCCCGGTCTGCCTCCGTGTACACCGCGTGCTGGTCGCGCGCCGCAGCGGGCGGCGCGCCCGCTGCCATGGCCGTGCGCATGCCCGCCATGCTGCGCGACGTCGCGGCGTACGCCTGGTCGACGTTCGCCGTGTCGTACGTGAGCGACCGCTCGCGCTTCACGCCGAGCGACGCACCGACCTCGATGGCGTCCTGGTTGGCGCCCATGTAGAGGAACGTCCAGCCGAACGTCTCCTCGCGCTCGGTGACGAGCGCCTTGATCGCGGCGTGCGTGTACTCCTTCGAGGCGTTCTCGAGGCCGTCGGTCATGATCCCGACGATCACGGCGCCGGGCCGCTGGTCCTCGGGGAGCTGCGCGATGCGGAGCGCGGTCGTCTGGACGAGGCGCCCGATGGAGTCGAGCAGCGCGGTCATGCCGCGCGGCCGCAGGTCGAGCGGCGGGGCCTCGCGCACGTCGAGGTCGGTGTAGACCTCCTCGTACTCGTTGTCGAACTGCGCGAGTGTCACCGTGCAACTGCCAGGCGCTTCGCGCTGCTCGCGGAGGAACAGGTCGAAGCCCTGCTCGGTGGCCTGCTTGATCGTCTGCATCGAGCCGGACCGGTCGAGCAGCATGGCGAGGTGGGTGAGGGTCTGGTCAGGCATGGCGGTTCCCTTCGTCGTGCTGCTGGGCGGACGGTGCTGCGGGCGGGTCAGGTGCGGCGGCGGAACCTCAGGGGTTCGACGGCGGTCGTCGGCTCGGGCGGCGGGGTACCCCGCTCGCGGTCGTAGCGGGCGCGCGTGACGCCCTCGGCCGACACGCGGCCGTCGGGGCCGGAGTAGCCCGCGAGCGCCGAAGTGCGGGCGAGGCGCGGAGGCACGGTGTTCGGCGCGACGCCGGCGGCCTCGGCAACGGACCGCATGGACGACCCTGCGAGCAGCGCCTCGGCCATCGCCTCGTCGAGCGCGACGTCGAGCAGGGCCCGGGCGCGGGCGAGCGGCTCGACGGCGGCCCCCGGCGCAGCGGCGGCCGCCTCGTCGAGCGCCGCGCGGGCGGCATCGAGTCGAGGTCGGTGATGTCGCGACGAGTCCGTGGTCATGCGATCAACCGTACGTGCATTAACTGCACACGCGCAAGATCTGCTCGCCGGTTTCACCCGCGCGGGATCCGAGCACGGCGGTGTCCACGTCGCTGGCCGACCTACGCTGACGCCGTGACATCGACGCTGATCGTCCCTCCGGTCCTGACGCCTCCTCTCCGTGACGAGGCCGTCAAGCACCTTCGCCGCTACTTCGGCCCCGTGGGCGGGACGACGGGCTGGGCAGGTTCGCGCTTCGAGCGGCTGGCCGGCGGTGGTGACCGCCCGGAGACGGTCGACCGGTTCACGGCGGACGACCTCGTCGCCGTCTCGCTCCTTTCGGTGAACGTCCCGCCGCACGGAGCCATCGATCTCCTCGAGACCCGTGCGGACGAGTTCGCGCAGCTGCTCGCCGAGATCCCGCACGATGTCGAGCTCGTCGACCTGGAGTCGATCCCCGACGACTGGGCTCCGGGCCGACTGTGGGAGACGCTGCGGGACATCCACGGGATCGGCTGGGTCACCGCCGGCAAGCTCCTGGCACGCAAGCGACCTCGGCTCGTCCCGGTCTACGACACCGTCGTCCGGGCGGCGGTCCAGGCGACCGCCTCCTTCTGGGAGGCCCTCCGCGCGGAGCTCCGCGCGGACGACCGCGCCCTCCACCGGCACCTCGTCTCACTGCGCGACGAGGCCGGCATCGGCGACGACATCTCGGCGCTGCGCGTCTTCGACGTCGTCGTGTGGATGCACCACCGCTACCTCGTGCCCACCGCCGACGCGGAGGTCGCCAGATGACCGCGGGTCACCTCTTCGTCGTCAACGGCCGCCTCGAAGCACTGAGCGCCGATGCCGTCGTCATCCCGACCGACGCGGGGTTCCACGTCGAGCGCTGGTGGCGCGACGCGGCCGGGCTCGATCCCGCGACCACGTGGAGCCAGGTCGAGCCGGCGGGTTGGGGACAGGGGGCTGCACTCCCCGCACGGACGTCTCGCCGCAGCACCAAGAACCGGCCCGAGGTCTGGTTCCTCGACGCCGTCGCCACCACGCCTGCCGGCGTGGGCGACGCCGCACGCCGAGCCGTCGAGGCGATCGTCGAGCACTCCGGCGACCGCCTCCGCGCCGCTGCCGAGGCTGCGGGCCGCGACCTGCCGCTCGTCGCGCTGCCGGTCGTCGGGACCGGCTACGGCGGCCACCGGCTGCGCCGCGGCGAGGTCATCTCCGCACTCCTCAACACCCTGCACGACGCCGCACGCGACCTGGGTGTCGACGTCACCCTGGTCGCGTCGAACCGAGCGGACTACTCCGCGCTCCAGCACCGCCGTCGCGTGCTCGCCCGGCCCACGGGGCTCGCTGACCACGTCACCGATCGCGCCCGGGACCTCGGCGCGCACGCCGCCCGCGGTGAGCTCGCCCTGTTCTTCGGTGCCGGCGTGAGCATCGCCGCGGGCCTCCCGTCGTGGAGCCACCTGCTGACCGAGCTCGTCGTGAAGCTCGACCTGGACGGCGACGTACGCGAACGCATGAAGGATCTCGGCCCGCTCGAGCAGGCGGAGCTCATCCAGGTCGCGCTCGCGGACCGGTCCGCACGGGCCAGGTCGGACACTCAGAAGGCGCTCGGCGCTCGCGTCGCGAGCATCATCAAGGCCGCGTCCGCCCGTCCCAGCCTCTCCCATGCCCTCCTCGCGAGCATGCGCGTGCGTGAGGCCGCGACGACCAACTACGACCAGCTCTACGAGCAGGCCGTCACGGCCGCGGGCGGCCCGACCGACGGGCTGCGGGCCGACATCGACCGGCTCCCGTGGGACCGAACGAGCACGGGACGGCCGTGGCTCCTCAAGATGCACGGCGACGTGGAGCACCCCGACTCGATCGTGCTGTCCCGCAGCTCGTTCGTGCACTACGACAACCGGTGGAAGCCCGTCGGATCCCTCGTCCAGTCGTTGATGATGACGAAGCACCTGCTCGTCGTCGGGGCGTCCATGACCGACGACAACCTGCTGCGGTTCGCCTACGAGGTGGCCGGCCTCCGGGCGAGCGTCGAGAAGCACGACCCGGCCGCTCCTGAGATCGGCACGGTCCTCCATCTCGCCGACGACGCGGCGTTCAGCCGCCTGTGGAAGGGCCGGTTCGACGTCGTCGTCCCGACCCTGGAGGCCGAGGAGCGCGCCGCGACCGTGACGCCTGACCCGTCCGAGTCGGACGACGCACGGCGCGACCGCGAGGCGACCGAGCGGCGTCGAGCCGCACGGGCCCTGACCGTCCTCCTTGACGTCGTCGCGATGCACGCGGAGCGCGAGGCACCCCACCTCCTCGACGCGCGGTACGTCGACGAGCGCGGCGAGGAGGCGGCATCGCTCGTCACCGACCTGAGGAACCTGGCGAGGACTGCCCGCCAGATCGGCGCCGACGACGCCTGGACCCAGCTCGCCGACGCCCTCGACCAGTTCGGTGCCGGATCGGCCGACGGCTGAACCCCGCTCGACGCACGACGCCGTCGTCCACCGAGGACGTCCACGGCGAGGCTCAGGTCGGCGACCACTCCCGCGCCCGGGCGAGGCGACGGCGCACCGTTTCTCCCCCGATGTCCTCGATCCACGAGCGGTCACCCACGACGACCAGGAGCGACCGCGCCCGGGAGAGCCCGGTGTAGAGCATCTCGCGCGCCCGTGCGACGTCGCGGACGCCGTTGACGGCCAGCACGACGGCCGGACGCTCGAGGCCCTTGAACCCGAGGACGTGCCCGTAGAACACGTCGTCCTCGGCGAAGAACGCGTCCCAGTAGGCGGCGTGGCCGCCCGCCTCGACCTCGTTCACCTGCTGCGGGTGCCGACGTCCGGTCGCGAGCAGCGCGAGCTGCCCGCTCCCCCACCCCTCGTCGAGCAGGGCCTCCACCGCGTCGTCCGCAGCGCCGACGGCGCCGGTCGCAGGAACGTCGACGACCCGGACGGGCGGCCCCTCCATGCCGCGCGGCGTGATGTGCTCCGGCGAGAGCGCCCCGAACACCTGGGCGATCTGCTTCGTCGAGCGCAGGTTCTCGTGCAGGGTCACTGGCACGAGCTCCAGCGGGACGCGTCCCTCGCGCGGGTGAGGCCTCCGATGGGTAGGAGGTGCTCGGCCGAGGAGCCGGCGAAGTCGCCCGGTGGCGCGCCGTCAGCGGCCGTCCAACATCCCGATCGCGACGCCGACCACCAGCACCGCCACGATGACGACGACGCACCACAGCACCCCGACAAGCCCAGGCCGGGGCCCGTCGGGCCGTCCGCCGTCGTCGGGCGACCCGTCCTCGCGTCGCGGGTCGTCGGGCTGTCGGTCCATACCGCCAGGACACCACGCCGACCGCGGACGAGCGCGGGCACGGAGCGGCCAGCACCCGCCGACGCGCGAGCCCCGGCACCGCTCCGTAGTCTCGCGGGATCCCCGGTTCCGGCGAAAGGCGACCCCATGACCGACGCCCCGACCCCTCCCCCGACCCCTCCACCGGCGACGGGCCGCATCGTGCTCCTCGGCGCGACGGGCTACACGGGCACGCTCGTCGCGCACGAGCTCGTGGCCCGCGGCGCGCGCCCCGTGCTCGCGGGTCGGTCCCCGGACCGGCTGGACGCGCTCGCCGCCGACCTCGCCAAGCAGACGCCAGCCGCGACGGCAGGGTCTGCGGCCCGCCACCGCGCCGAGCCCACGGGCTCGCCTGAGGCCGTGAGTCCGCCGTCGGGCACCTCGGCGCGAACGCCGCTCGAGACCGCGGTCGCGGACGTCGACGACGCGCGCACCGTGCGTGCGCTGGTCGAACCGGGCGACGTGCTGATCTCGACGGTCGGGCCGTTCGGGCGGCACGGCGGCCCGGCGGTCGAGGCCGCGATCGACGCGGGTGCGGTGTACCTCGACTCGACGGGCGAGCCGGCGTTCATCCGGCGCGTGTTCGACGAGCTCGGTCCGCGCGCCCGGCGCACGGGTGCGGCGCTGCTCACGGCGTTCGGCCACGACTGGGTGCCCGGCAACCTCGCGGGGGCGCTCGCGCTCCAGGACGAGGGCGCCGACGCGGTGCGCCTGGAGATCGGCTACTTCCCCACCGGCGGCGGCGTGAGCGGCGGCACGCGCGTGAGCGCGCTGGAGACCGCGCTCGAGCCGTCGTACGCGTGGCGCGACGGCGGTCTCCGGACCGAGCGCGTCGCGGCGCGCGTGGTCACGTTCGACGTCGGCCGCGGCCGGCGCGTGCGGGGTGTCACCGCGGGCGGCACCGAGCCGTTCACGCTCCCGGGGCTCGCGCCGCGGCTGCGCGACGTAGAGGTGGCGCTGGGCGTGTCCGGTCCCGCGGTGCGGCTCGCGCCCGTGGCGACGGCGGTCGCGACGGCGGCGCTGCGCGTCCCCGGGCTGGGCGACGGCCTGCGGCGGCTTGCCCGGTCGCGCAGCGGGTCGAGCGGCGGGCCGGATGAGGCGGCCCGCGCGGCGTCGCGCACGCACGTGCTCGCGGTCGCACGCGATGCCGACGGCAAGGTGCTGCGCCGGGCGCGGCTCGACGGCCCCGACGCCTACGACCTCACGGCCCACTACCTCGCGTGGGGCGCGACCCGAGCAGCGGCCGGCGAGACGAACGGGACGGGAGCGCTAGGCCCGGTCCAGGCGTTCGGCCTCCACTCGCTGCTGGCCGCGACCCGCACCGCCGGCACGACGGTGACCACCAACCGCTGACGACCACGCCCTCATCGCCCGTCGACCACGGGGTTGCCGACCAGAAACAGCCGCAAGAGGTCGCCATCCCCGTGCTCGCCTGGAGAGGGGTGGGCCCGGTGGGGCGGGGCGATCGTAGGATCGGGGTGATGTCTGACCACATGACCGGGGCTGCCTTTCCGAATCCCCTGCACGACGAATCGCCCCTGCCGCCGTCCGCCGCGCTCGCGCGCAAAGCCGCCGACCCGAAGGCCATCCTGCGGCTGGTGGGCAACGACGAGTCCGTCGACGACCTGCCGCGCACGCCCGAGGGGCTCATGGAGCCGCCGTCGGGCGTCGGGACGAAGATCCGCAACGGGGTGCTGCTCGCGCTGCTGTCGGGCGGGTTCGTCTGGCTCGTGACGGTCAACGCGTGGGACCACGACGGCTTCTTCCCGTGGTTCTGGAACGTCGTGTGGACGATCTTCCCGTGGGTCTTCCTCGGCCCGATGTGGGCGGGCTACGCGCGGTCGCTGCGCCGGTCGCGCGACGACGCCCCGCTCTACGCGCAGTACCACCGCGACCGCCTGGCGGCGACGCGCGAGGCCGGGGTCGTCACGGCGTCGGTCACGGACCGGACGGAGTCGGGCGGCGTCGCGCACTGCGCCGTGCGCGTGCGGCACGGGGCGCTGACGACGACGGTCACGCGCCTCGCCCCGGTCACGAACCTGCTCCCGTCGGAGGTCCCGCAGCCCGGCGACCCCGTGGTCGTCTGGCGCATGCCCGGGGAGCGGGTCGTGGTGCAGGCCCGCCGCGACCGCACGCGCGCGCTGCACGACGCCGCCCGGGCCGCGAGCGCGACCGTCGCCGACGCACCGGTCGCCGACGACCCGACGACCGACGCGGACGCCCCCGCGTGGGGCTCGCCCACGCGCTCGTCGTCCTCGACGACGACCACGTACACGACGACCCGCATGACCCGCGGCGCGGGCACCCCCGAGGTGACCGTGCAGCACGGCGTCACCGCGGCGCTCGCCGAGCTCGCGAGCCTGCACGCCGCCGGCTCCCTCACCGACGACGAGTTCACCGCCGCCAAGCGGATGCTCCTCGGCGGCTCCTGAACCGACGAGCCGCCGAGCCGCCGAGCACGAGGTTGCCTGCGGTATCGCCGCGAGAACGACAGCAACGTCGTGCTCGGCGCCGACCCGGCAGACTGTCCCCCGTGAGCAGCAGCCGCCGACCCCGGCAGCCGTACCGGCCGACGATGGCGTGGACCGCCGTGCGCGGCGGCGTGCGCGGCCGCGAGCGCCTGACGCCCGTCGTCGACTACCTCGCGGTGCTGCTGATCCTGCTCGCGCTGTGCGGCGGCGCGGTGGCGTTCGCGGTGTGGCTCCTGCGGAACGACGAGGGGTTCGCGGCCGCCCTGATCGGCATCGTCGCCCTCGCCTTCGGCGGCGGGCTGCTGGCGTACGTGCGCGGGCCGTCGAAGCACGCGGTCGTGCTGCGGCCGCACGAGGTCGAGCTCCCGGTGGGCCGGGCGGAGGTGGTCCGGGTGGTCGTGCGGTGGGACGACGTCGCGCGCGTCCACGTCGTCCCGGGCGAGGGGCGCCCGTCGCTCCGGGTCGAGCTGCACGACGGCGCGCGGTCGCGCCACGCGGAGGGCGAGGACCTGCTCCAGGGCCGGCCCGCGCACGGACCCGACCCCGACCCCGTCGTCGTGACGGACGCCGACGCGGTCGCGCGCGTCCTGCGGCACCTGCTCGACCACCCGGAGGACCGCGCGCGACTCGCCCAGCGCGGCGGGCTCGGCATCGTCCTGGCCTTCGTCCGCCCGGTGTACGGCGAGCCGCCCGCCTGACCGGTCCACGCGGCGTCGGGCGACAGGGTCGCCGCGATCCCTGCCTGGGAACCGCCCGCGGGACGACGACGGCCCGGACCCGCTCCTGGAGGGAGCGGGTCCGGGCCTTCGCCGGTCGGACGTGCTGGTGGGACGGGTGCTGTCAGCGGCGACCGATGTCGGACAGCTGGGCCGCCGTGATGACGAGGTCCCGCTCGGCGTCGTCGAGGACGCCGTCGAGGACGAGGTCCTCGGTCACGAGGCTCACGTGGTCGACGAACTCGCGGTGCGTCGCGTACTCGTCGTTCTCGGCGACGTGGTCGTTGACCGTGCAGCCGGTGCCGTCGTCGTAGTTCTGCACCGTGCTGTCGTGACCGTCGATGATGACCGTCGGGCGGATGTCCGAGCCGACGCAGCGGTCCCGCACGAGCTTGAGGACCGTGAAGGTCACCTCGCCGCTCGTGACGTTCCCGACGCCGTCGACCGCGCGGTACCGGACCACGTGCTGGCCGTCGGCCGCGAACGCGACCGGGGCCGCGTAGCGCTGCCACGCGCCGTCGTTGGCCTGGAACTCGATGCGGTCCACGCCCGACTCCTCGTCGACCGCCGTGAGCGTGACGCGCGCGCTCGCGACGAAGTCGCCGTCGCGCGTGCGGCTGCCGCTGACGCCCGCCGTGACGACGGGGCCGTCGGTGTCGCCGCCGGGCTCCTCGCCGCCCGCGATGACGAACGTGACCGTCTTCGGGGCGGACACGTTGCCCGCGACGTCCGTCGCGCGGTAGGTCACCGTGTGCGACCCGGGGGTTCGCACGGAGATCTGCTTGGCGTACGGGGTCCACTCGCCGCCGTCGAGCTGGTACTCGACCGACGCGACGCCGGAGTCGGCGTCCCTCGCGAGGAGGCGCACGAACACGTTGTCGAGGTACTCGCCGGCCTCGTTCTTGTCGCCCCCCATGACGCGGTGGTCGACGGTCGGGGCGACGGTGTCGCCGCCCTGGCCCGCGACGACGTCGAACGTGACGGTCGCCGGCTCACTGACGTTCCCCGCGACGTCGGTCGCGCGGTAGGCGAGCGTGTGGCGGCCGGGCTCGTCGACGACGACGGCCCCGGTGTACTCGGTCCAGCCCGCACCGTCGAGGTCGTACTCGACGGTCGCGACGCCCGAGCCGTCGTCCGTGGCGGTGAGCAGCACGGACGCGGAGCCGACGTAGGCGCCGTCCTCGTCCTGCTGGCCGCTGAGCTCGGTCGCCACGACGGGGGCCGTGGTGTCCTCCTCGGCCTCCGCGACGACGACGAACTCGGTGACGGTCTCCTCGGAGACGTTGCCCGCGACGTCGGTGGCCCGGTAGACGAGCGTGTGCTCGCCGGGCTCGTCGACGACGATCGGCTCGGTGTACGGCTGCCAGCCGGCGCCGTCGAGGTCGTACTCGACGCTCTCCACGCCGGACGCGTCGTCCGTCGCGGTGAGCGTCGCCGTGGCGGACCCGACGAACGCGCCGTTGCCGTCCTGCGTGCCGGTGACCTCGGCGGTGACGGTCGGGGCGGTCGTGTCGTCCTCGCCGCCGCCGGCGACGACGGTGAACGTCACGGAGCCGACCTCGGACACGTTGCCCGCGACGTCGGTCGCCCGGAACGACACGGTGTGCTCGCCGACCTCGGTGAACGGCACCGTGGTCGTGTACGGGAGCCACGCGCCGCCGTCGACCTGGTACTCGACGGACGCGACGCCCGAGCCCTCGTCCGTGGCGTGGAGCATGAACGCGGCGGTGCCGACGTAGGCGCCGGACTCGTCCTGCTGCCCCATGACCATGGGCTCGACGACCGGGGCGGTCGTGTCCTCCTCGACGTCGCCCTCGACGACGGTGAAGGTCGCGGTCTGCGCCTCGGACGTGTTGCCCGCGGCGTCGGTCGCGCGGAACTGGAGCGTGTGCGTGCCGACGGCGTCGACGACGAACGGCTCCGTGTAGGCCTGCCAGCCCGCGCCGTCGAGGTCGTACTCGACCCCGGCCACGCCGGAGTCGTCGTCGGTCGCGTCGAGCGTCACGGTCGCGCCGCCCACGTAGGCGCCGTCGCCGTCCTGCTCGCCCGTGACGAGCGCGGTCACGGACGGGGCCGTGGTGTCCTCGCCGCCGGTGCCGCCGTCGGTGACGACGAGCTCGCCCCACATCTCGCCGTGCCCGGGGATCGCGCAGAAGTAGCGGTACTTGCCCGGGGTGAAGGTGACCTGGGCCTCGTGCCGCCCGCCGTTCGCGTCGAACGGGCTCGCGAGGATGTTGAGGTTCACGTCGTGGTTGTAGCCGGGCGACGACGTGTCGAACGTGAGCGTGTGGCTCATTCCGAACGTGCTGCCGGTCGCCATGCTGTTCTCGAACACGATCGTGGCGGGACCCGCCTCGGCCGTGGCGGGGAAGGCCTTGTAGTCGGTCACGCTGTTGTCCGCGGTCCACGTGAGGACCTGCTCGGCCGCGACGGTGGCGTCGGCGACGGAGAAGACGGACGACGGCGCTGCCGTCCCTGCGGGGGACGCGGACGCCGGCGCGACGGTGAGGACCGTCGTCGCGGTGAGCCCGGCGACCGTGGCGGCGAGGAACCGCCGCGCGCCGCGGCGGCGGACGCCGCCGGGACTGGTACGTCGTTCCATGAGGGTGCACTCCTCGGGGGGTGTCTCGGGAAGGTTCTGGGGGTGGTTCTGGGGGCTCTGCCGGGTACGGGCGGGGACGGCCTGGCCGGCCGCCCCCGCCCGGCGGTGCTACAGGTCCGCGACCCGGATGTCGCGGAACTCGATGAGGTCCGCGTTCCCGTGGTTCTGGAGCCCGATGAACCCGCTGTCGAACTGGCGCAGGTCGGTCGGCGGGTCACCGGCACGGGACGACTGCTGTCCCGGGGTGTTCTCCCACTCGTTGATGACGACGCCGTTGCGGATGATCGTGTACTGCTGGCCGACCACCCGGATCTCGTACTCGTTCCACTCGCCCTTCGGCTTCTCGCCGCCGGTGTTCAGGCCGAGCGGGTCGAAGTTGTAGACCGAGCCGGTCTTCTGCGGCTCGCCCGTCGGACCGTCGTAGATCTGGATCTCGTGACCGCACGAGATCGCGACCCACGCGGGCGACTGGTTGGCCGCGCACGGCACGTCGCCCGGGTCGTTCGGGTTCGGGAACCGGGTGAACACGCCCGTGTTGGCGTAGTGGTCGCCCTCGGAGACGTCGCGGTACAGGAGCTTCACGGAGAAGTCCCCGAGCTCCTCGCCCGCGTACCAGAGCATCCCGAGGCCGCCGCTCGACTTCAGCGAACCGCCCGGCTCGAGCGTGAACTTGCCGCTCGGTGCCTGGAACCAGTCGTACAGCGACTCCTGCGTGCCGTCGAAGATCGTGCGGTACCCGCCCGGGTCCACGCCGATCTGGGACCGCGCCGCGGCGTCGACGAGGCGAGCACGCTCGCGCTCGTCGATGCGGCTGTCGTCGTACAGGCTCTTCGCGACCGACTCGACGTGCGCCAGGAACCGGGCGTGGGTGCGCCACTCCTTCTCGTCCTGGAACAGGTCGTTCATCGTGCAGGCGCCGAGGTCGAGGTTCTCGACCGTGGAGTCGACGTCGCCGAAGAACACGGTCTCGCGCTCGTCGGGCAGGGTGCACGACGGCGAGCCGTCGGTCGTGACGGTGGCCGTCGAGCCGTCCGCGTACGTGACGGTGAGCTTGGCCTCGTAGGTCCCGATGCGGGGGTACTTGTGCTTCGGGTTGGCCTGGCGCGAGGTCTTGCCGTCGCCGAACTCCCACAGGTAGGAGACGCCGCCGGACCGCGCACCCGTGAACTGCACCGTGAGCGGGTCGCCCTGGATGCTCGTCGCGGACGCGGCCGGGGCCGGGGTCGGGGCCCCGCCCTGGTACGTGATCCGCATGAGCTTCTGGTTCGGGTCGAGGCTGAAGAAGCCGCCCGCGTAGTCGACCAGGTACAGCGCGCCGTCCGGACCGAACTTCGCGTCCATCCAGCTCTGGAGCAGCCCGTCACCGCGGCCGCCCGGGATGATCTGGCGGAGGTCCTCCATGAACACGGGGGCGTCCAGGTTCTCCGGGTCGACCGTCACCGCGACGCGGTTGTTCGAGTTCGACTGGTCGCCGATGAACCACTTGCCCTCCCAGTACGACGGCCACGCGACGTCGGACTCGGGGTCGACCTGCGACTGGCGGTACGTCGGACCGGACATGACGGCCTGGCCGCCGCCCCGCAGCCACGGGATGGTGTAGGTCGCCTCGTCGTCCTCGTACGTCGGGATGCCGTTGCCGCGGTCCGGGAAGACCGGCCCGCCGCCCGAGGGCGAGTACCAGATCATGTTGTTCCGTACCGGCGGGAGGTCCACGAGGCCCGTGTTGCGGGGCGACGTGTTCTTCGGGTTGTCGCAGTCGTACCAGCCGGTGAGGACGCTCGCGTCCTCGTTGCTCCGGTCGCGGTACGGCTGCTTGTTGCCCATGCAGTAGGGCCAGCCCTGGTTGCCCGCGGACGTGATGATCGTCGCGGTCTCGTACTTCGCCGGGCCGAGCTCGGGGCTCGGGCTGCCGGCGTCCGGGCCCACCCAGGCCGCCGTCAGCCAGTCGGTGTCGGGGTCGATCTGGAGGCGCGAGATGTTGCGCACGCCCATGACGTAGATCTCCGGGCGCGTCTTGTCCGCGGGGTACTCGCCCACCGGGAACAGGTTGTCGTCGGGGATCGTGTACGTGCCGTCGTCCTCGGGGTGGATCCGCAGGATCTTGCCGTTGAGGTCGTTCGTGTTGCCCGACGTGCGGCGCGCGTCCTGGAAGCTGATGCCCGCGAACTCCTGCGTCCAGTTGTTGCCGGAGTACCCGTTCGACCCGCCGGACGAGTTGTTGTCGCCCGAGCCGATGTAGAGGTTGCCCTCGCTGTCGAACGCCATGCCGCCGCCCGCGTGGCAGCAGCTGTGGATCTGCGTCTCCCACTCGAGCAGGTCGACGCGCGTGCTCTGGTCGATCGTCGGCGTCTCGGGGTCGTAGGTGAACCGCGAGACGGTCCGGTAGCCGACGCGACGCTCGCGGTCGATGTTCTCGTGCGGCATCCAGTACACGTAGAGCCAGTGGTTGGTCGCGAAGTCGGGGTCGGGCACGATGCCGAGCAGCCCCTCCTCGTTCTTCACCAGCTCGTCGCCGCTGCCGCGGTTGCCCATGACGTCGAGCGTCGTGAGCAGCTTCGCCTCACCCGTCTCCGGGTCCCACTGGTGGATCGTGCCGCAGCCGAGGCCCACGTTCGGGTCGCTCCACGGGACGATCGGGCCGGTCGGGCAGGCGCCGCGGCCGATGTAGAAGACCGTGCCGTCGGGCGCGATCGTCAGACCGTGCTGCTCGCCGTTCTGGTCGAGCGTGCCGGCCGTGTTCACCTGGGACAGGCGCTCGGCCTTGTAGTTCGACGCGATGGTCGCCTGGCAGTCGCCGCGCACCACGCCCGTCGTCCACTGGAGCGCACCGAGCAGGTGCTCGCGGAACGTCGCGTCCGCCCAGCTCTCGGGCGTGCCGCCCATGCCGGTGAAGAACGACCGGCCGCCGTCGTAGTCGCGGCACCACGAGACGGGCTGGAACGGGTTGGTCGTCGGGCCGGCGTCGGCGCCGGGCTCGAGCGTCGCGACCGTGTGCACGTCACCGGTCGGGTCGTCGGCCCAGTCGAGCCACCGGTCCTCGCGGTCCCACGTGAGCGGGAGGTCCGCCGTCGCGGGGTGCTGGCGGTCGACCAGGTCGACCGTGCGCTCCTCGAGCGGGATCTCCGGGTCGGGCTGCTCGACGGAGTCGGGGCCGTAGATCGAGAGCTCCGCGAGCTGGACCTCGGCGTCGCCGGAGTTCGCGGTGACGTCCAGCCGGTACCAGCCGTACGCGGTCTCGTTCGCGACGTCGAACGTGCGCGGCTGGAAGCGCTGCGGGAAGTCCTCGTCGGCGCGCGTGTCGAGGTCGACCCACGTCTGCCCGTCGGTCGAGCCCTGGAGCTTCCAGTTCTTCGGGTCGCGGCCCGCGGAGTCGTTCGCCGACGTGATGCCGTACTTCACCACCGCGACGGGCTGCTCCATGCGCAGCGTGAGCTGGCCCGTGCGGGCGAACGTCAGCCACTTGGTGTTGGGGTCGCCGTCGACGGCCTTGGCCGGCGTCTCGGCGGCCGGGCTGCGGCCGGTGCCGGTCGCCTCGGCGACCTTCTCCGCCGTCATGGTCGCGCCCTTGATCCGGGCGCCGACGAGGCCCTCGAACCACTTCGAGGCCTCCTGCGAGCGCGCGGCGTCGCGCACGCCGAGGAAGCCGCCGCCGCCGTTGATGTACGCCTGGAGGGCGGCCTCCTGCTCGCCGCTCAGCTCGATGCCCTCCGCGGAGAGCATGACGACGCCGCGGTACTCGCCGAGCGTCGCCGCGCTGATCATCTCCGGGTCGGACGTCGCCTCGACCTCGAAGCCGTTGGCGGCCCCGATCTCGGTGAGCGCCGCCGTCGCGTCGACGACGGGGTCGGTCTGCTCGTCGGGCGCGCCGTGGAACACGAGCACGCGCACGGGCGCGGCTGCGGCGGCCGGCGCGGCGGCGACGGACCCCGCCGCGAGGGACCCGCCCGCGCTGATCGCGGTGGTCGGTGCGGTGGCGCCGGTCTGGGCCGCCGCCGGGAGGACGGCGGCGCCCGCGACGAGCGCGACGCCCGTCAGGCCGACGGTCAGGGCCCGTAGTGCCCCCGGTCGGGAGCGCCCCCTCGTGGGGGGTGTCGATGGTCTGGAAAGCACTCTCCAACTCCTTCGTCATCGGTGCGACGCCCCCGGACGGACCGGGAGCGGGTCCTGCTGGTGCGGGACGGGCCGGCGGCCCGTCCCACCTCACCGGCGGACGGTCAGTGGCCGGCGTGGCCCGAGAGGTCGACGACGGCCGGCCCGGAGCCACCGGCGGCCGGACCGCCGGGGGCGGTGGCCGGGGCGCTCGTCGTGGCGGCGGCGCCGGACGGCGCGGCCCCGGACGGGGCCGACATGGTGTGGCTGCCGTGACCCTGGAAGCGGTCGATCGACTCCTGGGCGCCCGGCGGCATCGAGCCGTCGGCGTTGCGCACCAGGAAGATGCCCGCCATGCCGCCGTCGGAGTGGAACTGGACGTGGCAGTGGTACATCCACGCACCCGGCCCGACGCCGAGCCCGGCGACGACCTGGAACCCGAACGCGTCGCCCGGGTTGAGGTCCCGGTTGTCGACGACCTGGCTCGGGTCGTACTGGTCCGCGAGCAGGCCGGTGCGGTTGTTCGCCCAGCGGTGCGCGTGGAGGTGGAAGGTGTGGAGCTGGTTGCCGTGGCCGATGCAGATGAACTCGACGCGCTCGCCGAGCTTCGCCTCGAACATCGGCGTGTCCGGCGCGACCTTGTTGTTGATGGTCATGTCGTTGAAGACCATCGTGAACTGCTTCTGCGGCAGCACGTCGCCGACCCGGCGCACGACGAGCGCGCCGTAGAGGCCCGCGGCGAGGCCCTGCGTCCCGTGCTCGCCCCACGCGTGGTCGTGGTAGTGCCAGTACCCCGCGCTGCCGGGCATCCAGATGCCGCGGTCGCGCGCCATCTTGACCGTCGACCACGTGTACGTCCGCGTCTCGCCCGGCTCGTTGAACGAGTTGTTGAAGGTGCTGCCGTCGCTGTTGACGTCGTAGTTCACGCCGTGCGGGTGGATCGACAGACGCTTGTCCGTCGTGTTGACGAGCGTGATCTCGAGGGTCTCGCCCTCCCACATCTCGAGGATGGGCCCGGGGACGGTCGCCTTGCCGCGCTCGAGCCCGTAGCCGACGAGCGTGTCGGAGATCCGCTCGGCGTACATGGTGATCTTGCGGACGCCGGTGGCTGCGGTGACGGTCGTCGCGGCGGCGGCGGGGGGCGCCGCGGCGACGCTGCCGCCGGCTCCGAGCAGGAGCGCGGCGGCGGGGCTGGCAGCGACGACGCCGGCCCCGGCGAGCAGGGCCCGCCTCGAGAGCGGCCTCGGCGCCGTCTCGGTCGTCGGGTCGGGCATGGGGGACTCCTTCCGGGCGTACGGGGTCGTCCGGGCGGTCCGTGGCGCGCCGGACCGGCGGGACGGCGGTCGCCGCCCCGCGTGCCGGCGCGCTCGGGCGCGCGGAGGCTCCCCGAGGTGGTGCGGGGGACTCTGAGCAGCAGGACTGGGTGGTGCGGGGGTGTCCCGCGGTCGCAGAGGGTCGAGAGGTTGCTCGGTCGTGCGGGGCTCGACCCGGGCCGGTGGGAGACCGGCCGTGGGGCGAGGTCCAGGGCCGTCGGGCCCCGCCGGGGTACGCGTCGGTGCGTACCGTCCGGCTGTCGGTCCGGACGACGGGCTCCCCTGCGCCGACGTCCGGCCCCCTGGTCGGTTCCAGGGGCAACGAGGTTCATGACACCGCAGTCAGTGCATGGATGTCAACAGGTAGGCGAAAGTTGTGTCGACAACAAGCAAAAGTCCACGGCCGATCGACACTTGTCTCCGGAGCGGCCCTGGACGGGGCTCGGACACGCCCCGGACGGGTGTGCGACACGGCGTCGTGGTGGAGTGACCGCGTGACTCGCGACCTCTCCGCGTGGTCCGTCCGGGAGTCGGCCCTCGACGTCGACGACCCGGCCACGGCCGCGTCCCTCCTGTCCCTCGCCAACGGGTACGTCGGCGTCCGCGGCACGCTCGACGAGGCGGACCCCGACGACGACCCCTCGACCCTCGTCGCCTCCGTCCACGAGGAGTTCGAGCAGACCTACGCGGAGCGCGCGTACGCCTACCCCGAGGTCGAGGAGCGCCTCGTGCCGGTCGTCGACGCGTGGCGGGTCGGCTGGTCCGTGGACGGGGAGCCGGTCGACGTCCGGACCGCCGACGCCGCCGGACCCGACGGCACGGTCGAGGCGCACGAGCGCGTGCTCGACCTGCGCCGGGGCGTGCTGCGGCGCGAGCTGCGCTGGACCGCGCCGTCGGGCGGGACCGTCACGCTGCACAACGAGCGGCTCGTGCTGCTCTCGCGCCGCGAGGTCGTCGCGTCGCGCTGGCGCGTGCTCGCGCACGACGACGTCACCGTCACCCTGCGCCCGGTCCCCGGCTGCGCGCACGGCGGGCAGGACCCCGGCCGCGAGGCGCCCGGGCTGGTCACCGTCTCGTGCCGGCACGACGCCGAGGGGTCGTCGGTGCGCCAGCGCACCGTGCGCTCGGAGCGCGGCGTCGCGGCCGAGACCGCGCACCTCGTCGACGCCGCGGACGGCGTCCGCCCGCGCTGGCACCACCGCGGCGGCGGAGCCGTCCTCACCGTCGACCTGCGCGCCGACGAGTGGCTGGAGGTCGTCGTCCTCGCCGCCTACGCGGGCGGCGATGACGCCGACGCGCTCCCCGCGCACGCGCACACCGTGCTCGCCGCGGCCGTCGACGCGGGCTGGGACGCGCTCGAGCGTGAGCAGGCCGACGCCCTCGCCGCGGTCTGGCACCGGGGCGACGTCGAGCTCGACGGCGACGACGAGATGCAGCAGGCCCTGCGGCACAGCCTGTTCCAGGTGGTCCAGGCGTCGGCGCGGGTCGAGGCCGTGGGCGTGCGGGCCAAGGGCCTCACGGGCACCGGCTACGCGGGCCACGCCTTCTGGGACTCGGACACGTTCGTGCTCCCCGTGCTGGACCACGTGCTGCCCGACGCCGCGGCCGCGCACCTGCGCTGGCGGCACGCCACCCTCCCCCACGCGTGCGAGCGGGCCGCCGAGCTGGGCCTGCCCGGCGCGGCGTTCCCGTGGCGCACGATCAGCGGTCGGGAGTCGTCGGGCTACTGGCCCGCGAGCACCGCCGCGTTCCACGTCTCGTCGGCCGTCGCGCTCGCCGCCGTGCGGCACGTCGCCGCCACGCACGACGACGGGCTCGCCCGGGACGTCGCCGTCGACCTCGTGGTGCAGACCGCGCGGCTGTGGGCCGGGCGCGGCCACCACACGGCCGCCGGCTTCCGCATCGACGGCGTGACCGGGCCCGACGAGTACACCGCCGTCGTGGACAACAACACGTACACGAACCTCATGGCGCGCAAGAACCTGCGCGCGGCCGACGAGCTGTGCGAGCGGTTCCCGGAGCAGGCGGCGCGGCTGGACGTGACCCCGGACGAGCGCGCGGAGTGGCGGCGTGCGGCGGACCGGATGGTCGTCCCGTACGACGCGGAGCTCGGCGTCACGGAGCAGTCGCAGGACTTCACGCGGCACGCCCCCTGGGACTTCGAGTCGCGGGGCACCGCGCGGTTCCCGCTCGACGACCACGTGCACTACGTCGAGCTGTACCGGCGGCAGGTCGTCAAGCAGGCCGACCTCGTGCTCGCCCTGCACGCTGCGCCCGAGGAGTTCACGCCCGAGCAGCGGCGCCGCGACTTCGACTACTACGAGCCGCTGACCGTCCGCGACTCGTCGCTCTCGGCGCCCGTGCAGGCGGTCGTCGCCGCGGAGATCGGCTACGTCGACCTCGCGTACGACTACGCGCGCGAGTGCGCGCTCCTCGACCTGTGCGACCTGCGCGGCTCGACCGACGGCGGGCTGCACGTCGCGTCGCTCGCGGGCGCCTGGACCGCCGTCGTCACGGGCATCGTGGGGCTGCGGCACGACGACGACGGGCTCCGCCTCGCCCCCCGGCTCCCGTCCCGGCTCACGCGGCTCGCGCTCGCCGTCCACCACGGCGACGCCCGGGCGCGCGTCGAGGTCCGGCCCGACGGCGTCACGTACCGCCTCGAGTCCGGCGAGCGGCTGAGGGTCGTGCACGGCGACGAGCCGTTCGAGCTCACGCCCGAGCACGCGGTCTTCGAGCGGCCCCTGCTCGCCGGGATCCAGGACCCGCCGCCCGCGCAGCCGCCCGGCCGCGCGCCGCTCTTCGCCACCTCGTAGGTGGACGTACCCGCGACGGGCCCGGTGGGCCGTGCGCGGGTTCCCTACGTCGGCAGCCGCTCCTGCTCGCCGCGCGCGCCGCGGAGCCCGGCGGCTCCCGGACCGGTCCCGCCAGGCGGGGCGAGGCGCCCGGCACGCCGGTGCGCGGCCCGGTACTGCGAGGGCGCGAGGCCGTACTCCGCGGCGAACGCCTGCCGCAGCGCCTCCGCGGACCTCAGCCCGCACTCGCGGGCGACGGTGGTGACCGGGCGGTCGGTCGACGCGAGCAGGTGGGCCGCCGCCTCGGTCCGGGCTCGCCGGACGTACCGCGCCGGCGTGCGGCCGAGGTGCCGGACGAACAGGCGCGTGAGCTGGCGCTGGCTCACGCCCGCGTGGGCGGCGAGGGCGGGGAGCGAGAGGTCTCCGTCGAGCCGCGCGGCGACGAGGTCGACCACGGCCCGGACGCATGCGTCCCGTACCTGAGGGGCCGCCGTGAAGACGCTCATCTGGGCCTGGTTCCCCGGACGCTGGAGGTACGTCACGAGCGCGCGGGCCACCCTGCGGGCGAGCTCCGGACCGTTGTCCTCCTCGACCAGCGCGAGCGTGAGGTCGAGCGCGCTCGTCACGCCCGCCGACGTGTAGACGTTGTCGTCGCGCACGTAGATGGGCGCCGGGTCGACGCGGACGGCGGGGTACTCCTGCGCGAGCCGGTCGGCGTAGCGCCAGTGCGTGGTGGCACGACGCCCGTCGAGGAGACCCGTCGCCGCGAGGACGGTCGCGCCCGTGCAGACCGACGCGACCCTGCGACTCAGGGCGGCCACCCGGCGCACGTGCGCGACGACGAGCGGGTCGGCACCGGCCTCCTCGTGGCCGAGCCCTCCGGTCACGACGACCGTGTCGACCGGCTCGACCCACCGCTGGAGGGAGCCGTGGCTCGCGAGCGTGAGGCCCGAGTCGCACGCGACGGGTCGCCCGCCCGGGGTCAGCAGCACCACCCGGTAGAGCGGCGCGGCGCCCACACGGTTCGCGAGGACGAGCGTCGAGGTCACGCACGCGATGTCCAGGAGCTCCGCGCCGGCGTAGCCGACGACCGCCACCAACCGCTCCGCCATGAGCCGTCACCCCCGGGTTCCCGACGTCCGGTCCACGGATCCGGACACCGTCCACGATACCCCCGGGGAGTACCGCGGCCCAGGGTGAGGCTGGTCCTCCCAGGAGAGCGCGGTCACCCGACCGCACCGCCACGAGAGTCGAGGACGTCATGAGCACTCCACGCACCGCCCGGCAGACCACCGGACCGCGCTCCGGAGCCGCGCGGGGGACGAGCACCGGGACGAGCACCGCCCGGGCCGTCGTGGCCCGCTGGCCCGCCGCGCTCGGCCTCGGCGTCGCCGTCCTGCTGCTCGCGATCGGCGTGGCCGACCGCACCACCCTGGCGATCGGCGTGAGCGCGGCCGCGCTCTGCTACGTGGCCGCAGCAGCGCTCGGACGCCCCTGGGTCGCCTGGGTGAGCATCCTCGGCGCCTCGCTCGTCGTGGTCGCGAGCGAGGTGGCGGGCATCCCCTGGTGGGCCGGCATCGGGCTCACCGCGCTCGTGCTGCTCGGGATCGGTGTCGCGCGCGGCGCGGCACGACCGACGCTCCCCCAGGCGGCCGCACTTCTCGGCTACGGGTCCCTCGCTGTGGTGGCGCTCGCCGTCGACCCGGGCGTCGGTCTCGTCGTGGCAGGGCTGACCCTGGCCGGCCACGCCGCCTGGGACGTCGTCCACCGCCGGCGCGGCGAGGTCGTCCCCCGGCCGATGGCGGAGGCGTGCCTGTACTTCGACGTCGTCCTCGGCCTGGGCTGCCTCGCCCTCGCCGCCTTCCACTGAGACCCGAGGCGCGCCGTCAGCCCGCGAGCGCCTCGCGCAGGGCCGCCGCGAACGCGGCGGGATCGTTCGCGGGCGACCACTCGTTGACCATGAAGCCGCCGTGGTCGCCCGGGAACGTCACCGGCTCGACGCCCAGGAGGGCGGCGAGGGCCGCGCCGCCCCGCCACGCGAGCGTGCCCTCCCCGGCGGCGCTCACGGCCGGGACGATGCGGGTCGTCGCCGCGCGCAGGGCGTCGCCGTCGGGCGCCCACGACGGCATGGTGGCCAGGTTGAGGCCGAGGAGCAGGTCGTCGCGCGACCCGTCGTCCTCCGTCGGGAAGCCGAACATCGCCGGGTCGGGCGCCGGGCGGTCGAGGTAGTCCGCGGGCAGCGGCCCCACGTGGCTGACGAGCGCGACGAACTTCGCCATCGCAGGCCCGAAGCCCTCGCGGCGGTACGTCTCCACGATGTCCGCCTGCACCGCCGTCGCGGTCTCGGCGTCCTCCAGCAGCGGCGTGATGGGCGGCTCGTGCGCGACGAACGTCCGCACGTCCTCCGGGTGCCGCTCGATCCACGAGAGCCCGACGACGCCGCCCCCGCTCGACCCGAACACGTCCACCGGCCCCAGCCCGAGGGCGGCCACGACCTCGTGCAGGTCGTCCGCGTGCCGCTCGACCGACACCTCGCCGTCGGCGGCGAGCGTGCTGCGCTCCGTGCCGCGCGGGTCGTACGTGATGACCACCCGGTCGTCGATCAGGTCCACGAGCTGCCCGAACCCCGACGCCGCCATGGGCGAGCCCATGACGACGAGCGGCGGCAGGTCGCCCGGCGCCGCGGGGGTCCGGACGTCGTAGGCCAGGACGGCTCCCGGCACGTCCAGGGTGCGGCTCGTGGTGCGGGTCGTGGTCTCGCTCATGACGTCCTCCGTGTCGTCGTCCCGCCGCGCGTCGCGGCAGGTCCCGTGCGTAGAGACGGCGCCCGTCGCCGGAACTGAGCGGTCCGCGCGGCCCCGCGGTGCCACTACCCTCGCAGGATGCCGTCATCGAGGACCGTGCCCGCCGTCGTCGCCGCGGGGACGCTCACCGCGGTGCTCTGGGTGGTCACCGGGCGGGTCGCGGACTGGCTCGCCGGGGCGGCGCACGCCCTGCCCGCCGGGCTCGTCCGGACGCTCCTGCCCCACCCGACCGGCGTCGTCACGGGCAGTCAGCAGGTCTCGGGCAGCACCGTGCTCACGGCCGCCCTCGCGGGCGGCGTCGTCGCGCTCGGCACGCACCTCGTGCTGCGGCGCCTGCCCGCGGGCGAGGGCCGCTGGGCCGCGTTCCTCGCCGTCTGGGGCGCGGCCGTGCTCGCGTCCGCGCTCACCGCGACGGCGGCCTGGTTCGCCGGCGTCACGCTCGCCTGGCGCGCGGACACGATCACCCGGTTCGTCGCGACCGCGCTCGGCGGCTGGTGGGGGTTTGTCAACGGCCCGCTCGTGGCGGTGACGGTCACCGTCGCGCGCGCCCTCACCGACCGCCACGACGACCCCGCCGGCACGCGGCACACCCGGACGCCGCTGCACGTGCGCGCGTGGCCCGCCGCGCTCGCCGCGGGCACGGCGACGGGCGTGCTGTGGGCGGCCGCGGGCGTCGGGCGCACGACGCTCCCCGGGGCGGCGGACCCGCAGTCGCCGTGGGGCGTGGCGCGCGACGTCGTGCTGCTGCCCTCCGCCCGGATCGCCGTCGACCGCGCGGCGCTTCTCGCCGACCCCGTGCACCTGCTGCTGCCCGTCGGCGTCGGTCTCGCGGTCGGGCTGCTCACGGCGCTCGCCGCGCGACGCCTGCCGCCGGTCGAGGGCCGCGCGGCGCTGCTGCTCGGGGTGTGGCTCGCGTGCGCCGGGGGTGCGGCCCTCGCGGCGGCGGTGCCCGTCGTCTCCTCCACGCTCGCCGCGGGCGGCGTGCTGCCCGACGCCGGCCGCACCCTCCCCGTGCTCGAGGCGGGCCTCTCGTGGGGGATGGTGTGCGGGGTGCTCGTGGCGCCGCTCGCGGTGGTCGCGCACCGGCACGCGGGCGCGCGACCGCACGCCGGGTCGGCCGTCGCCGACGAGCCGTGGCCCGCGCCCGTCGCTCCCGAGCAGCCCGCGGAGCGCGTGCCCGTGCAGGCGGAGGCACCCGACGCCGAGCAGGCGGGTCCGCGCGGCGCCGACGACGCTCCCGGGCCCGACGACGCCCGGCACCGCGACGAGGTCACCGCGCGCTCCTGAGGGGCGGCGTTCCGGCACCCGCCACCCCGGCGTCACCCGGCGGTCGTCGTGCCGACACCCCCGTCCCCTAGCGTCGGCCGTGACCAGCAGACCGGGACGCACCGGAGAGGGCACAGCGACGATGACCCTGACGATCACGCTCGTACGCCACGGGCAGACGTACCTCAACGCACGACGCCACCTGCAGGGTGCGTGCGACTCCCCCCTCACCCGCACAGGACGCGCGGGCGTGCGCGTCACGGCGCAGCACCTCGCGCGGCACGACTTCGCGGCCGCGTACTCCTCGCCGCAGGGCCGCGCGGTCCTCACGGCGATGGAGATCCTGCGGCACCACCCCGACCTCCCGCTCACCGTCGACCCCGACCTGCGCGAGCTGTCGTTCGGCTCCTACGAGCGACGGCCGGAGTCGCAGCTCGACGCCGTCGAGCCGTGGGCCGAGCTCGTGCCCCGCATGCTCGCGGGCACCCACCCGGGCGTCGGCGGCGGCGAGCCGGGCCGGGACTTCATGGCGCGCGTGCGCGCGGTGTTCACGCGCGTCGTCGCCGCGCACGACGACGCGTCCCGCCCGGGCGCGACGCGCGACCGGCACGTGCTCGTCGTCGGGCACGGCCTCACGCTCGGCGCGTGGCTCGCGACGCTCGCCCCCACCGGCCTCGTCGCGCTGCCCAACGCGTCCGTCTCGACCGTCGAGGTGACCGACGGCGTCCCCCGCCTCCTCGCGGTCGGGGTCGACGTCGCCGGCCACGGCCACGTCGCCGCCCGCCCCGCCCCCATCCCCGCTCGCCCGAGCACCCGACTCCCCGCCTAACCGCCGCCCCGCCCGACCCCCCGGCAGAGACCTCCGCCGAACACGGGGTTGGGGTCGCTCTCCCGGCGAAACACGTCGCCAACCCCGTGCTCGACGGGGATCAACCCCGTGGTCGACGGGGCGGCAGGGGCCGACGTCGCCTGCTCCTGACGGGCGCGACCGGGCCGCCCGGGTGAGGCTCGAGGGGATGCCGAGGGGGCGGCGGCGTCCCGACACCTGACCGTCCCCGGGGCGTCGCCCGGCGTCCACCGGAGCGCAACGCCGCGTTCCTAGGGTCGCCGGGGCAACCGACCCGACGCTCGGAGGACCCGATGACGACCACCCGACGCCGCGCCGTGCGCGGCACCGCCGCAGCACTGGCGGGGACCCTGCTCGCGACGACGCTCGTCGCCGCCACGGCCACGACCGCGACCGTGCCGTTCGCGGCCCCGGCGGCCGCCGCACCCGGCGACGTGCTGCTCGCCGAGTCGTTCGACGGCGACGACCTCCCCGAGGGCTGGACGCCCGTGCTCGGCGACTGGCAGGTGCGCGACGGCCGGCTCGTCGGCGACGCACCCGACGGGTCGTCGCCCGCGCGGATCGTGTTCGGCCGCTCCGCGGAGAACTACCGGCTCGACGCGACGCTCCGGTTCGAGAGCGTGGACAACGCGTCGCGCTGGGCGGGCGCGATCCTCGACGTCGCGCCCGACGGCACGACCCCGTGGTGGCAGGCGGTCCTGCGCACCACGACGACGGCGCCCAACGGTGTCGAGATCGCCCAGCGCACCGCCGCGGACGCCTGGAACGTCCCGTACACCGGCTCGGCGCCGACCGACGCGGCGACCGGGCGCGACGTGCACCTGTCCGTCGAGGTGCAGGGCGCGGCCGTCACGTACGCGCTCGACGGGCGGACCGTGCTGGAGGGGCGGATCGACCGGTCCCGTGACGGCGCGCTCGGCTTCGTCACGGCCGGGGCGACCGTGAGCGTCGACGACGTGACCGTCACCGAGATCGAGCCCGCGTCGTACGTCGGCGGCGACGGCGAGCTGCCCGTCACCGTCGCGCACCGCGGCTACTCGTCCGTGGCGCCCGAGAACACGCTCGCGGCCGTCGCGGCCGGGATGCGCACGGGGGCGGAGTACGTCGAGGTCGACGTGCACACCACGGCCGACGGCGTCCCCGTCGTGCTGCACGACCAGACGGTCGACCGCACGACCGACGGCACGGGCGACGTCGCCGTCCTGGCGGGCGAGCAGGTCACCGCGCTCGACGCCGGGTCCTGGTTCTCGCCCGCGTTCGCCGGGCAGCGGCTGCCGTCGTTCGCGCAGCTGCTCGACCTGCTGGAGACCGGCTCGTCGACCCTGCTCCTGGAGATCAAGGGGCCCGAGACGTCCGCGGAGGTCGAGCGCGTCGTCGACATGGTCGTCGAGGCCGGGCTCGAGGACCGCGTGGTGCTCCAGTCGTTCGACGTCGACGCGCTGCGCGCCGCGCGCGAGCACGCCCCGCAGATCCCGCGCGGGCTGCTCCGCGGCGCGCTCGACGCCGACCCCGTCACCGTGGCGCAGGACCTCGGGGCGGTCATGTACAACCCGTCGGCGAGCGCGCTGCTCGCGCGTCCGGGCGTCGTCGCCGACCTCAACGCGGCGGGCGTCGCCGTCATGCCGTACACGGTGAACTCCGCCGCCGACTGGGCGCGGCTCACCGAGATCGGGGTCGACGGCATCATCACCGACCGCGCGGGGGCGTTCGTGGGGTGGAAGCAGGCGCGCGAGCAGGAGGCGCCCGCGCCCGGCGCGCCGACGGTCACGATCGTCAGCCCCGCGGAGGGCACCGAGGTCGAGCGGGGCGGCACGCTCGTCGTCGCGGCGAGCACGACGGACGCGGACGAGGTGGTCGTGACGCTCGACGGCGAGCCCGTGGACAACGGGGCGGTCGTCCCGGCCGCGGACCTCGCGCTCGGCGAGCACACGGTGACGGCGACCGCGCGGGGCGCGGGCGGCGAGGCGACCGCGGAGACGACCGTCGTCGTGACCGTGACGCCGGAGGGCCTGCGCTCGCGCCTCGCGGCGCTCGACCTCCCGCCCGGCCAGCTGACGAAGGCGCTCGACGCCGTCGAGGCCGGGCGGTGGGCGTCGGTGCGCAAGGTCGTGGAGAAGTTCGTGCGCGACACGGCCACGCGCGAGCGTCTGCTCGAGGAGGTCGACCACCTCGACGGCCGCTGACCGGGCAGCCTGACGGGGCGCCTGACATCGACCGGGCCGCTGCGCGCAGCGGCCCGGTACGTCGCCCGTCCCCGGTCGGAGCCGACCGGGGACGGGCGCTCACGCGTCGGCGAGGAAGCGTCGCCGCTCCCCGCGGGCGGACCCGGCCCGCACCCAGCCGGTGAGGACGAGGGCGCCGCCCGCGACCCACGGGACGACGTCCCACCCGGGCGGTCCGTCCGACCCGACGACGGCGCCGTCCGTCGCGAGGATCGCCGCCCCGAGGCCGAGCAGCGCGAGGCCCAGCACCAGCAGGACGACGTCCCACGCCGCGCTCCCCGCGCCCCGCCGGGGCGCGCGGGCGACGAGGGCCGCCTTCTCGGTCGCGGTGAGCGGCGCCGTCGGGCCGAGGGGCTGGACGCGCTCGGCGCCGTGCCGGAACCGCGCCGGGTCCTCGACGGCCTCGACGAGCGCGGCGGGCAGCCCGAGGAGGTAGGCGAGCTCGGCGACGGGGTCGCCGGGCCAGGTCGACGCGGCGAGCAGCGCGCGCAGCCGGCCCGGGTCGCGCGGCGCGCCGAACGCCTCGACCAGGGCCTCGTACGCGCCCTCGGGGCCGGACGTCGAGAGGTCCGTCCAGGTGTCGTTCCAGCTCCCGAAGACCCACGGGCGCCCCGGCGTGCTGAGCGTCCAGGCGACGCCGCCGCCGGTCCGTTCCAGGCTGACGACGACCTCCCCGGCCCGCAGGCCGCGCTCGATCGTGGACCGCGCGCGGAACTCGCCCGAGAGGGCCGACCGGAACGCCTCCTGCGCCGCCTCGTCCGCCGCGCCGAACCTCGGCACCTCGGGGCGTGCGGCGCTCCAGACGACGGTGCGCTCGTCGGTCGCGCGCACCCACGCCGTGCCCGCCCGGCGCACGGCGGCGCGGACGAACGCGGCGTCCGCGCGGACGAGCTGCACGACGGCGTCGGGCGCCGCCGAGTCCGTCGCGGGCAGGTCCGCGACCGCCGCGAACGCCTCGAGGAGGTCGTCGGGGTGCTCGAGCGCGCGCAGCCGGTCCGCGGCCGTCGTCGCGTCGCGCAGCCCGACCAGCGCGCCGACGGCCGCGAGCACGGCGCCCGGGTCGCCGTCGAGGCGCATCGTGTGGTCGGTGGTCGAGCCGGGCTGCGCGGGGGCCCAGGTGACGACGACCGGCGGCGCGACGGCGTCCGTGCGGGCGGCGAGGATCGCGCTCACGCCCTCGGGCAGCAGGTCCGAGCCCGCGTCGAGCTGCACGACCCACGGGACCGGCACGAGCGCGTCGACCTGCGCGAGGGCCTCCGCGGCCGACGTCGGGGCGTCCGCCGCGTCGGTCGCCGTGCCGTTCTCGGTGTCGACCTCGGCGAAGGTCCAGCCGCGCTCGTCCGTCGGGCCGACGCGCCCGTACTCGAGGTCCGCGGCGCGGAGACGGTCGACGACCTGGGCGTGCGGGCTGCGCGTGACGACGTTCACGGCGTCATGATGCCGCACCCGCCTCCACCCGGCGGTCAGCGTCCGGTCAGAAGCCCTCGGGCGGCGTGAACTGCGAGAGCGTGAGCACCGCACCCTGCGGGTCGCGGACCTCCGCCTCGCGCGTCCACCCCGTGTCGGCCGAGGACAGCACCACCGCACCGGCGCGCTCGGCCGCCGAAGCCGCGGCGTCCCGGTCCGCGACGGCGAACGTCACGGTGTGGCGTGCGCGTCCGGGCTCCTCCAGGACGCCCGCCACGACGTCCCGGAAGCCGGGCGGCGCGCCCGCCTGGTTCGCGTCGATCTCCGGGTTGACGGTCCGCGCGAGGTGATCGCCGTAGCCCTCGACGCGCGCCATCCCGGCTCCGAGGTCCGGGCTCACCTCCCAGCCGAGCAGCGGGCCGTAGAAGTGCAGGGCCCGCGCGACGTCGGGCGTGCGCAGCACGCTGAAGTTCCACGTGCCCGGCTCGTTGGCGCGCTGCGCACCGAGCCGCGTGCCCGGCTGCCACAGCCGGAACGTCGCGCCCTGGGGGTCGCGCACGGTCGCCATGCGCCCCGGCGGGCCGACCGTCGTCGGGCCGTCGAGGACCTCGCCCCCGAGGTCCGGGACGCCGCGCGCGGACGCGTCCACGTCGTCGACCGCGACGTACGTGATCCAGCCGGGCTCGCCGCGGCCCGTCGCGACGGCCGCGACGTCCTGCCCGCCGAGCGAGGCGACGACGTACCGCTCCCCCGCGCCGGGCGGGAGCCGGTCCTCGAACTCCCACCCGAAGAGGGCGCCGTAGAACGCGAGGGCGGCGTCGACGTCGGGCTGCTCGGTGTCCACCCAGCAGGGCACGCCGTGCGGGTAGGTGCGGACGGGTCGGGACGGCGAGGTGTCCATGTCTCACGGTCCCACCGGGCGCCCACATCGTCACCCCCGCCCGCGGCCCCGGTCTCCTGCCCGCGCGGTACCCCGCGGCAGGCTGCGCGTCCCCCTCCTGCCCGTCGCCCGGGGCGACGATGGTGGACCCGTGCCGCCCGCAGGTGCACACTCGGAGGTCTGTGCTCACCGCCGACGCACAGCAGACTCCCGGCCGGCGCCTCGCCGGTCGCACGGCACGCCCCCGGCGCGCCACGTCGTCCGGCCCGACGACCACCTCACCCTCGTCCCCGGGGCGACGCCCGCGCCGACAGCAGCGCGCGCCGGCTCCCCTCGCCCCCGCGGGACCGCCGGACCAGGAGCACCCATGAGAAGACTCCGCACCGCCCTGCCCGCCGCCGTCGCCGCCGCGACGGCCGCCCTCGTGCTCGTCGCGGGGCCCGCCGTCGCGCACGGCGGCAAGCCCTCGCCGCGCCCGCCGACCGTGACCGACGTCGCGAGCGGCCTCGTCACGCCGCTCAGCCTCGCGGTCGGACCGCGCGGCACCACCTACGTCACCCAGAACTTCCCCGGGCTGCTCACGGCCGTCGGCCGCGACGGCACCCCGACCGTCCTCTACGCGTCGCCCGACGGCGGAGAGGTGGGCGGCGTCTCCTTCGACGGCCGCCGGATCACGTTCACCGAGACGCAGCTCGGCGAGGAGGGACCGGTCGCGTCGGAGGTCTCGATGCTGCAGACCGACCGGCAGGGCAACCCGACGGGCGCGCCCGTCGTGCTCGCGGACACGTTCGCGTACGAGCAGGCGAACAACCCCGACGGTGGCGTGACCTACGGCCTGCGCGACACCGACCCGGCGTGCGTCGCCCAGGTCCCCGCGTCGCCCGTCCCGCCCCGGTACACGGGGATCGCGGACTCCCACCCGTACGCCACGACGTCGTCCCGCGGCACCACGTACGTCGCCGACGCGGGCGCCAACGCGATCCTGTCGGTGAGCGACCGCGGCCGGGTCCGGACGGTGGCCGTGCTGCCCGCGCAGCCCGCGGTCGTCACCGCCGAGGCGGCGGCGGGGCTCGGGTGGCCCGCGTGCGTCGTCGGGCAGACGTACTGGTTCGAGCCCGTCCCGACGGACGTCGAGGTGGGCCCGCGCGGCGTGCTCTACGTGGCGACGCTCCCCGGCGGGCCCGAGGACGCGAGCCTCGGCGCGCGCGGCGCGGTGTACACGGTCGATCCCTGGCGCGGCGCGGTGCGCCAGCTCGCCTCCGGGTTCCTCGGAGCGACCAACCTCGCCGTGTCCGGCGACGGCACGGTCTACGTCGCCGAGCTGTTCGGCGGGAAGATCTCGCAGGTCGGCAAGCGCGGGCCGAGCACCCTCGTCGAGGTCCCGCTCCCCGCGGGCCTCGAGTGGGACGGCAAGGGTCTGCTCGCGACGACGAACGCCCTCCCGGCGGACGAGACGACGCCGCCCGACGGGCACCTCGTGCGCATCGACCTCGGCCGGCACGGCGGGCGCTGACGCACCACCGGCCCCGGGGGTCGCACCGACGCCCGGGGCCGGTCGTCAGACGCGGGTCGCAGCGACCGCCCGGCCGAGCGCGCCGACGCTCACCGCGACGTCGGCGTCCGTCGTCGCCCAGGAGCTCACGGAGACGCGGAGCACGGCGCGGTCGTGCCAGCGCGAGCCGGACATCCACGCGGTCCCGTCGTCGAGCACGCGCCGCACGACGTCCTGCGTCCGCGCGTCGTCCCCGAACGCCGCGCACACCTGGGTGAACACGACGTCGTGCAGCACCTCGCCGTCGAGCGCGCGCACCGCGTCGGCGAACGTCGCCGCGTGGCGGCAGAACCCGTCCACGAGGTCGGCGACGCCCGAGCGACCGAGCGCCCGCAGCACCGCCCAGACGGGGAACGCGCGACCGCGCCGCGAGAGCTCGGGCACCTTGTCGAGCGGGTCGCCCGCCTCGCTCTGGATGAGGTAGTCGCCGTGCATGCCCATCGCGGCCCGCAGCGGCGCCGGGTCCGCGACGATCGCGAGCCCGCAGTCGTACGGGACGTTGAGCGTCTTGTGCGCGTCGGTCGCCCACGAGTCCGCGCCCTCGTACCCCGCGACGAGGTGGCGGTACGTCGGCGACGCGGCGGCGAAGAGCCCGAACGCGCCGTCGACGTGCACCCACGCGCCGTGCCGGTGCGCGACCTCGACCGCCGGGCCGAACGGGTCGAACGCCCCGGAGTGCACGTTGCCCGCCTGCAGCACCACGATCGTGGGCGCCGGGGCAGAGCCCCGGTCCCCCGAGGTAGAGGTCTGGTCCCGCGAGGTGGAGGCCAGGTCCCGCGAGGTAGAGCCCTGGTCGTCCGAGGGAGTGGCCGGGTCGGCCAGCGCCTCCTCGAGCGCGGCGACCGAGACCCGGCCCTGGTCGTCCGCGGCGACGACCTCGGGCGCCCCGAGCCCGAGGTAGGACAGCGCGAGGTCGACCGACTCGTGCCGCTCGGCACCGACGAGCACCCGTACGCGCGGCGCGCCCGTGAGGCCGTCGCGCCGCACGTCCCACCCCGCGCGGCGCAGCACCTCGCCGCGCGCGGCGGCGAGCGCCGTGAAGTTCGCGGTCGTGGCGCCTGTGACGAACCCGACCGCGCCCGACGCGGGCAGGCCCAGCAGCTCGAGCAGCCACGCGCTCGTCACGTCCTCGACGGCGGTGTGGGCCGGGGTGACCGTGCGCAGCGCGGAGTTCTGGTCCCACGCGCTCGTGAGCCAGTCGGCCGCGAGCGCCGCCGGGTGGCTGCCGCCGATGACCATGCCGTAGAAGCGGCCCGACGGCATCGCGGTGAGGCCCGGCCCGCACGCCGTGGCGAGCAGGTCGACGACGTCGGCGGCCGGGCTGGGACCGTTCGGCAGGTCCGTGCCGAGCGCGGCGACGACGTCGGCGACGCCCGCCCGGGGTGGGACCGGGCGCGTCGCGAGGGAGTCGAGCCACGCGGCGGCGTGCTCGTGCGCCCGCAGGAGGGCGGCGTCGCGATCGTCCATGACCGCTCCTGACCGGGCCGGACCGACGCCGGCCCCCCGCCAGGCTGGACCCGCGGGGAGCGCGGGTCAACCGCTCCGGCGGTAACCGGCACGTCCGTACTTCTTACGCCCAGGCAATCCCCAGGCAACACACGGTCCCTAGCGTCGGGCGGGCCAGATGTTCCCCCCGACGGAAGGCCCCCTGTTGAGAACGTTCACCCTGACCCTGTCCGGCCGCGCCGTCGCGGCCGTCGTCGCGCTCGTGCTCGCGTGCGCCGCCCTCGCCGCGACGGTCGCGTACACCGTCGCCGACTCCCGGGCGTCGGCCGCCGCCGCGCGCGCCGAGGGTGCCGCGGCACCGGTGCTCGCGGCCGGGACCGCACCGGCCAACCCGCTCGGCATCACGTCCGCGCGGTACGCGACCGCGACGGCGACCGCCGCCGCGGAGAAGCCGAAGGTCGTCGTCGTCGCGACCGGCGGCACGATGGCCGGCAAGGCGAGCGGCCGCGACACGTTCACGAGCTACCGCGCCGGCACCTACCTCATGGAGGACATGCTCGACACGCTGCGACCCGAGCTCGACGCGGTCGCCGACGTCACCGCCGTCCAGTTCGGCAACGCCGGCTCGTCCGGCTACTCGATGGAGCAGTTCCACGCGCTCACGCTCGAGGTGGAGAAGCAGCTGAAGACCGCCGACGCCGTCGTCGTCACGACGGGCACCGACACGCAGGAGGAGTTCGCCTACTGGCTCGACCTCACCGTGCGGTCGCGCAAGCCCGTCGTCACGTCCGGCTCGATGCGCCCGTGGGGGTCGGGCGCCGGGCCGGACTCGAGCCTCGTGTTCGGCACGGACGCGCCCGCGAACCTCTACAACGCGATCAAGGTCGCCGCGTCCCAGCAGACGTTCTGCTTCGGCACGGTGCTCATGCTCAACGACGAGATCCAGGCGGCCCGCGAGGTCACGAAGTCGAACTCGTACCGCACCGACACGTTCCAGACGCGCGAGTACGGCGTGCTCGGCTGGATCGACGGCGACAACGTCACGCTCGGCCGGGCCCCGGCGCGCGTGCTCGCGTGCGACACCGAGGAGTGGTTCACGCCGTTCGACCTCGCGAAGGTCGACGCGAAGACGCTCCCGCGCGTCGAGATCCTCATGTCCTACCAGCAGGCCGGCGGCGAGGCCGTGACGGCGTTCGCGAACGCGGGCGTCCGCGGCATCGTCACCGCGGGGACGGGTGCGGGGGGCATCTCGTCCGCCATGAGCCAGGCCCGCACCGCCGCTGTCCGCGACAAGGGTGTCTGGTTCGTCTCGACGACGCGCACCGGGTCGGGGTCGTCGTACGGGGGCGGCAACGGCATCATCGCCGGCGGCGACCTCACGGCCGTCAAGGCACGGCTCCTGCTGCTCCTGTCGCGCGCTTTCACCGACGACTTCGCGACCGCCCAGGGCTGGTTCACGACCTTCGGCAACGCGTCGTTCGACCAGTCCGCGACGGCGGCCACGGTCGGCGCCGAGCCGGGCTCGACGACGGTCCGCTTCTCCGGCACCGCGACGCCGTCGTGCAAGGCCGCGGGCCAGCAGCTCTGGCTGACGGCGTCCGTGACGAACGAGGACTCGGTGCCGATCGACGTGCACGTGCAGACCCCCGCGGGCGAGCACACGTTCTCGGCGGTCCCCGCCGGCGAGTCGGCCGAGAAGACGCTCGCCGTGAAGGGCAAGACGCTCGCCGCGGGCGAGATCACGCTCGTCGCGACGAAGGACGTCGACGGGCGGGCCGTGCAGACGCAGACGACCGCCGCCTACCCGGAGACGGCATGCCGCTGACACCCTGACCCCCACCCGTCGAGCACGGGGACGGCGACCGGATCCGCACCGATCCGGTCGCCGACCCCGTGCTCGGCTGCGTCGTGGGCGTCTCGGTGGGCGGCTCGGGGGCGCATTCGAGGCATCTTCCACGGTTAAGCAGGTCTCCTCACCAATCCCGTAGGGTGGGCGCGGCCGCGGCGTCGCGGCCCGCCGCCGACGAGGGGGGACCCCGTGACCGACCCGACGACCACCACCGCACCGACGACGTTCGTGGTGACCGAGCAGCAGTTCGACGCGATGTTCCCGGAGCGGAACCCGTTCTATACGTACGCCGGGCTCGTCGCGGCGACGGTCGCGTACCCCGCGTTCGCGACGTCGGGCGGCGACCGCGTGGCCCGGCGCGAGGCCGCGGCGTTCCTCGCGCAGGTGAGCCACGAGACGCACGGGCTGGAGCACGTCGTCGAGGTCAACACCGCGAACTACCCGCACTACTGCGACCCCGCGCGGCCGTACGGGTGCCCCGCCGGCCAGGACGCCTACTACGGCCGCGGCCCGCTCCAGCTCAGCTGGAACTTCAACTACCGGGCGGCCGGGGAGGCGCTGGGGATCGACCTCCTCGCCGACCCGTGGCTCGTCGAGCAGGACCCGACCGTCGCGTGGCAGACGGCCCTCTGGTACTGGAACACCCAGCCCGGCACGGCCTCGATGACGTGCCACGACGCGATCGTCGGCGAGCACGGCTTCGCCGAGACCATCCGCGCCATCAACGGCCCGCTCGAGTGCGAGGGCGGCAACCCCCGCCAGATGAACAACCGCGTCCGCCTCTTCCGCCACTACGTCGAGATCGTCGGAACGACGACGGGCGACCACCTCACCTGCTGACCCGACCCCTCCCCACCCCCACACCGCCGCCGAGCACGGGGTCAGCGACCGAAATCCCGAGGAAACGGTCGCCGACCCCGTGCTCGACTGCGCGCGGGAAGCGGCGGCAGGGTCAGGGTCAGGGGCAGGTGAGGGCGGCGTACGGGACGATGACGGCGCGGCCGTCCACCGTCGCGGTCGCCTCGCCCGCGGGGACGGTCGTGGCGCGGACGGCGAACGACCGGTAGGCCGACGCGCCCGGGGCGACGTCCGCGACGACGTGCGTGCCGTACGGCGTCGCGAGCGTGACGTCGACGGGCGCGTCCCCGGTGCTCGTCGCGCGCACGGCGACGTAGGCCTTGCCCGCGAGGCACCGCGCCTCGGCGGTGACGTCGAGCGCCGGGCCGGTGGCCCCGGCGTCGGGCACGACGGCGTCCCACGGCGTCCGGGCCACGAACACGTCGGCGGCGCCCGCGTTCGTCGTGCCCGCGGGGGCGCCGTACGTGAGCCCGGTGAGCAGCGCCGCGCCGTCGCGGCCGTCGGCGGGGGGTGCGGGGGCCGCGAACAGGTTCGCGTCGTCCCACTCGTCGGCGCCGTCGCGCTCGCGCGACCCGGTCTGCGTCGCCTCGCCCGGGGTGCCGTCGGCCGCGACGGGGAACGTCACGACGTCGACCCCGCCGACGGCCGTGCCCAGCGCGCCGTAGGTCGTGCCGACGACGAGCACCGCGTCGTCGGCGCCGAGCACGCCCGTCACGCCGCGGTCGTCGGTCGACGTCCCGACCTGCGTCGTCCACAGGACCTCTCCCGCGGTGTCGAGCGCGCGCACGACGACGTCGTTGTCCCCGAGGTTGCCGCCGTCGCCGAGCGCCCCGCGCGTGTGCCCGACGGCGACGACCGACCCGTCCGAGCGCGCCACGAGGCCGTTGACCTGGTCGTTCTCGCTCGTCGCGACGGCGCGCAGCCACTCCTGCTCACCGTCCGCGCCGTAGCGCGCGACCCAGCCGTCGTTCGCGCCCGCGCGCTCGGCCCCGGGCATCCCGCCGCCCGACACCCCGCCCACGTACACCGCGCCGTCGGGCGAGGCCGCGACCGCGAGCGCCTTGTCCTCGCCGGGCCCGCCCACCTGGCGCAGCCACAGCAGCTCGCCCGCCGCGGAGACCCGGCCGACCAGCGCGTCCTTGTCCCCGGCGCTCGGCGCGTCGCCCACGGCACCGCTCGTGTACCCGGCGACGTAGGCGCCGCCCGCGCCGTCGGGCGCGACGGCGTAGAAGCGGTCGGCCGCGGCGGGGTCGCCGGTCTGCAGCGTCCAGGCGCGCTCGCCGTCGGCGGTGACGGCCGCGACGAAGCCGTCGTCGCGGGTCGTGCCCGCGTGGGCGCCGTCGAGGTCGCCCTTCGTGTACCCGGCGACGAGCACGCCGCCGTCGGCGCCCGGCACGACGCCGTACGCGCGGTCGTCCGCGGCCGTCGCAACCGGGTGCCGCCAGACCTCGGCACCGTCGGCGTCGCGCCGCACGACGACCGTGTCGAGCGCGCCCGCGGGCTCGTACCCGTCCCACGCGCCGGCGAGGTTGAGCGCGACGGCGGTCCCGCCGTCGGGCAGGGCCGCGACCCCGCCCGCGCGGTCGTCGCCCGCGGAGCCGAGGAGCTCGGCGTCCCACGGCGCGGCGGGCGTGGTGCGCAGGCGCGCCGAGACGTCGACGACCCCCTCGCGGAACGCAGGCCGCCAGACGTCCCAGTCGTGGCCGCCGTCGAGCACGCGCAGCTCGGCCGTCACGCCCGGGACGCGGCGCGCCTGGTTGTAGAGGCGCGCGGACTCGAAGTCGATGTCGTGCGTGGCCTCGGCGGGGTCGGGGTTGGCCCACTCGTCGTCGCCGACGGCGACGAACAGGTGCACCGGGAGCGCCGGGTCGAGCGCCGCGAGCGCCGTCGGGTAGGACAGCTCCGTGTACCGGTCGGCGTCGAACGGCGCGGTCCCGACGCCGTAGCCGCCGTGGTCGCGGGCCGACGAGTCGGCCGGCGGCTGCGGCACGTAGACGGCGGGGCTCAGCACGATGCCCGCGGAGAACGTGTCCTGGTGGGCGAGCGTGAACCGCAGCGCGCCCGCGCCCCCCATGGAGTAGCCGCCGACGGCGCGCGCCTCGCGGTCCTCGACCGTGCGGTACGTCGCGTCGACGTGCTCGACGAGGTCACGCGTGAACGCCGTCTCGACGGCCGTGCCGGCGCCGGCGCCCGTCGCGTCCCCGGTGTACAGCGAGTCCGTGTACCAGGAGCCGCGGTCGTTCCACGGCGCGTCGGGCATGACGACGACCATCGGCTGGATCTCGCCCGCCCCGATGAGCTCGTCGAGGTCGCCCGTGACCTGCTGCCACGCGGCCTGCGTGTCGCCGCGGCCGTGCAGCAGGTAGAGCGTCGGGTACTCCTGCGCGGCGTCGTCGTAGCCGGGCGGCAGGTAGACCGTGTAGTCGATCGGTCCGGCCGCGGAGTCCGCGACCCGCCCCGTCTCGACCGTGCCCTGCTCCGCGGCGGTCGCGGGCAGCGCGAGCGCCGACCCGCCGATCGTCGCGCTCACCGCCAGCGCGGCGAGCGCCGCCGTCCTCCCGGGCCGCCGGTGCGGCCGTCGTGCTGCGTCCATGGTCTCTCCTCGTCGAGATCCGGTGATGACTGCCCCCCCTACCCCCCTACCCCCCCCACCCGCCGACCACGGGGTTGGCGACCGTCCTCGGGGGAATCCGGTCGCAGATCCCGTGCTCGGCGGTCGTCAGTGGCGTGGGCGGCGGTCCGCCAGCGCGAGGACCGTGCGCGCGCGCTCGACCATCGCGACGTCGAGGAACGTGCCGTCGGCGAGCGCCACGACCCCCGTGCCCGACGCCGCGGCGTCGCCGACGCGCTCGACGACCTCGCGCGCGCGGTCCACCTCGTCCGGGGTCGGGAGGAACGCGTCGCGGATGGTGTCGAGCTGCGCGGGGTGGATCGCGGTGCGGCCGCAGAAGCCGAGCGCCCGCCCCGCGCGGCACGACGCCGCGAGCCCGTCGAGGTCGCGCACGTGCGTGAACGCGGACATCGCGGGCGACGGCAGCCCCGCCGCCCGGGCCGCGACGACGACCCGGCTGCGTGCCCACGCGAGCCCGGCCTCGTCGTCGACCCGCAGGTCGGAGCGGAGGTCGGCCTCGCCGAGCCCGAGGGACGCGACCTGCGGCGACGCCGTCGCGAGCTCGAACGCGCGCTCGACGCCGAGGGCCGACTCGACCAGCAGGTGCAGCGCCCGCCCGGGGAGCGCCGCCGCGAGCGCGCGCACCTCGTCGGCGGACTCGACCTTCGGCGCACGCGCCCCGACGGCGAGCGGCATGCCCGCGAGGGCCGCGACGTCGGCGGCGTGCCACGGCGTCGCGGGGTGGTTGACCCGCATCTGGACCCCGCGCGCGGCGGCCGCGTCGTCGAGCAGCGCGACGGCGTGCGCCCGCGCCTCGTCCTTGCGCGCCGGCGCGACGGCGTCCTCGAGGTCCACGAGCACGACGTCGGCCGCGGACCCGAGCGCCTTGGCCACCCGGTCGGGCCGGTCCGCGGGTACGTACAGCAGCGTCAGCGGCGGCGCGGCGCCCGGCCGGTCGCCCCGGCCCGTCACACCGCCCCCTCGGCCCGGAGCTCCGCGACGCGCTCGGGCGAGAACCCGAGCTCGCCCAGCACGGCGTCGGTGTCGGCGCCGTGCGCCCGGCCGGTGAAGCGGATGACGCCGTCGTTCTCGGACATGCGGAACAGCGGGCCCTGCATGAGCATCGGCCCGAGCTCGGGGTCCTCGATCTCGTGGATCGTGCCGAGCGCGCGGAACTGCGGGTCGTCGACGATGTCCTGGGCGTCGTAGATCGGCGCGACGGCGGCCTGCGCCTCCTCGAACGCGGCGACGACCTCGTCGCGAGTGCGCTGCGCGATCCAGCCGCCGACGGCCTCGTCGAGCAGGTCGGCGTGCTGCGCGCGCTCGACGCCGCTCGCGAACCACGGCTCGTCGACGATCTCGGGGCGACCCACGAGGCGCATGACGCGCTCGGCGATGGACTGCGCCGACGTCGACACCGCGACCCACTGCCCGTCGCGCGTGCGGTAGGTGTTGCGCGGCGCGTTGTTCGCGGACCGGTTGCCGGTGCGCGGCTGCACGGTGCGGAGCTGGTCCCAGCGCGTGATCTGCGGCCCGAGCATCGCGAGGATGGGCTCGATGATGGCCGTGTCGACGACCTGCCCGTGCCCGGTGCGCTCGCGCGTGGACAGCGCGACCATGACGGCGAACGCGGTCGCGAGCGACGCGACGCCGTCGGCGAGCCCGAACGGCGGGAGGGTCGGCGGGCCGTCGGGCTCGCCGGTCATCGCGGCGAACCCGCTCATCGCCTCGGCGAGCGTGCCGAACCCGGGGCGGGTGCGGTACGGCCCGACCTGCCCGAACCCGCTCACGCGCGCGAGCACGAGCCGCGGGTTGCGCGCGGACAGCTCGTCGTAGCCGAGGCCCCAGCGCTCGAGCGTGCCGGGCCGGAAGTTCTCGACGACGACGTCCGCCTCGGCGACGAGCGCGAGGAACACCTCGCGGCCGCCGTCGCTCCCCAGGTTCGCGGTGACGGTGCGCTTGTTGCGCCCGAGCGTCTTCCACCACAGGTTCACGCCGTCCTTCGCGGCGCCGTGCGTGCGCGACGGGTCGGGCTTCGTGGGGTGCTCGACCTTGACGACGTCGGCGCCCAGGTCGCCGAGGTGCATCGCCGCCATGGGCCCGGCGAACAGCGTCGACGCGTCGACGACGCGCAGGCCCGCGAGCGCGCCCGCGGCCGGGTCGCGCGAGACGCGCGGTGCGTCCGTCATGCCGTCACCCCCGTCGCGTCGTCGGCGAGGTCCCACGCGCAGCGGAACCCGACGGTCGCGCCGCGCGCGAGCCCCAGGCCGGGGACGAGGAGCTTGACCGCGTAGTCCGCCGCGTGGCGCCCGCCCTCGACGTACCAGTCGGAGCCCTCGGCGCGGTGGTCGCTGCCGCCCTTGAGCATGACGAACCGCGTGCGGCCGTCGGAGTGCTCCGAGCCCGTCCAGCTCCACACGGCGGGCTCGCCGCGCGTCCAGCCGGGCTGCTCGGCCGCGAGCTGCCACTCGTCCTCGGTGGGCAGGCGCCCGCCGCGCCACGCGCAGAACGCGCGCGCGTCGTCGAGGTCGACGAAGGTCACGGGCTCGTCCTCCGTGCCGGGCGCGGGACGGCCGTCGACCCAGTGCGCGAGGAAGCGGTGCGCGACGGCGGGCACGTAGCCCGTGGCCGCGAGGAACTCCGCGAACTCCGCGTTCGTCACGTCGCGGCCCACCGCCACCGGGGCGGCGAGCTCGCCGTCGCGCTGGAGGGTCCGCGCGTCGTGCAGGCGCGGCGGGAGCGGCTTCCACTCGTCCACGTACGGCGCACCCTGGTACATCCCGGTCTCGCGCGCGCGGTACCGGACGGTCAGCACGTACGGCCCCGCGGGCACGACGACGGCCCCCGGCCCGGCCGCGTCCGTCCCCCCGGTCGGAGCGGACGTGGGGACAGAGGCGTCGAGGCGCCGCGCGAGCCGGTGCGGGAACCGCGCGTCGGGGTCGTGCGGCGCGGTCTCGTCGAGCGAGGCGACCACGTCGCGCAGGTGCGGCAGCCACGCGGGCTCGGCGGCGCCGTCGGCCACGTGCAGCACCGCGGCGATGCCGCGGCCGGGCACGCGCCCGGGCGTGCCGTCCGGGAGCAGCGGGCCGTCGTGGTCCGTCTCGCCGCGGTTGACGAGCGTCCACAGGGTCACGCCGTCGAGCTCCCAGCGCGACGCGTAGACCCCGGCGGCCTCGGCCTCGGGTGCGAGCTCGGCCAGCGGCGTCCACTCGCCGTCGAGCAGCAGCGGACGCGCGGCGCGCTGGACCGTGACCAGGCGCGTCACGGTCGCGGCGTCGCGCCGCGACCAGCCGACCCAGACGCCGAACACGACCTCCCACACCATGACGCCCACGCCGTTGAGCCACGCGGACTGGAGC
This sequence comes from Cellulosimicrobium funkei, assembly GCF_900155925.1. NCBI lineage: Bacteria > Bacillati > Actinomycetota > Actinomycetes > Micrococcales > Promicromonosporaceae > Cellulosimicrobium > Cellulosimicrobium funkei. Next base: position 463,999 of record NZ_FTMI01000002.1, on the reverse strand, counting down.
TCCTCGGAGTGGTCGCGGTGCCAGCGGCGCACGTGGTGCTGCATGTGCCGGCGCTCGTACCAGTGCGCGCGCAGCACGCCGGGCACGGGCGAGTCTGCGAAGAACTGCGCCCACGAGGACGAGTGGTCCTCGATGCGCTCGACCGGGAGCTTGGACTCGCCCTCCAGGACGATGCCCGGGCGCGCGGCCTCGAGCCGCGCGACGAGCTCCGGCTCGGCCTTCTTCAGCGTGTCGAGGAAGACGCCGTCGGCGCCGAGGTCGCGCACGACGGCGGCGAGCTCGGTGAGGTCGTCGTCGCCGCGGCGCGTGCCGACGTCCCACGGGTTGTAGTCGACGAACACGTGCAGGCCCGCGTCGTGGAAGGTCCGCACGAGGTCGACGATCCCCGGGACGTCGCGGTAGAAGTCCCACTGGTTGCGGTCGTCGATCCCGATGACGGGGTACGCGTGCCACAGGACGACGGCGTCGAGGCCGCCGAACCGCTCGCGCGCGTCGGCGAGGAACCGCTCGGGCGTGAACCGGTGCTCCTCGAAGGAGTACAGCAGCTCGTCCCAGAGCCACACCTGCGCGACCGTCGAGCACCCCGCGGCCCACGCCGCGGCCGGGCGGTCGTACGCCGCGCCCGTGTACCCGTGGCGGCGGCGCGCGTCGTCGCGCCACGCGGCGAGGCGCTCGCGCCAGGCCGGGCGGTCGGCGGGGTCGGCCGGGCCGACGAAGATCTTCGCCTCGTCGAGCGCGAGGGACTGCTCGGGCGTGAGCGGCCCGTCGAGCGCGACCTCGGTCGGCAGGTCGATCGGGCGCGGGACCAGCGGGTCGAACGTGTAGGTCATGGTGCCTTTCCCTCGGCGGGCCGGGCCCGCGCTCGGACGTGCTGCGGACGGGCTCAGGTCGGTCGGTCGGGGTTCGCGGCGCGCTCGGCGAGCGCGACGACGTCCGCCGCGTCGGGCACGGCGTCCTGCGCGCCGGGCCGGGTCACGGCGAGCGCGCCCGCGGCGGCGGCGAGCCGCGCGGCGTCGGGCAGGTCCGCGCCGCGCGCGAGCGCCGCGGCGAGGACGCCGCAGAACGTGTCGCCCGCGCCGGTGGTGTCGACCGCCTCGACGGCGATCGCGGGGACGGTCGTGAGCAGGGGCCCGGCCGGGCGGCGCTCCGCGACGAGGCTGCCCTCTCCGCCGAGCGTCACGACGACGGCCGGCACGCGCTCCAGCAGCAGCCCCGCGAGCGCGCTCGGTTCGGCGTCGCCGGTAGCGCCCGTCAGGTCCGCCGCCTCGTGCTCGTTGACGACGAGCACGTCGAGCGCGGCCCAGACGTCGTCGGGCAGGTCGCGCGACGGCGCCGCGTTGAGGACCAGCAGCGCGCCCGGTCGGCGCGCCGCGGCGGCGGCACGGACGACGTCGAGCGGGATCTCGAGCTGCGCGAGCACGACGTCCGCGGCGGCGATCCGCTCGGCCTGCGCCGCGCCGACCGTCACGTGCGAGTTCGCGCCGGGCGCCACGACGATCGCGTTCTCGCCGTCGGGCGAGACGGTGATGAGCGCGGTGCCCGTCGCGGCGTCCACGCGCTCGACGAGGTCGGTCCGCACCCCGCCGCGGTCGAGCGACGCGAGCAGCAGGTCGGCCGCGTCGTCGTGCCCGAGGGCGCCGACGAACGTCGTGCCGGCACCGCCCGCGCGCGCCGCGCCGACCGCCTGGTTCGCGCCCTTGCCGCCGGGGTTGCGCCGCAGCTCGCCGCCGAGGATGGTCTCGCCGCCGCCGGGGTGCCGCGGCACGTCGACGACGAGGTCGACGTTCGCCGACCCGACCACCACGACCCGTCCCGACCCGCCCGGGACCGTGGCGCCCTGCTCCCCGTCCGCCGTCGTGCTCATGCCTGTGCCTCCTCCGTGGGACCCTGCACGGCTCCCCCGGCCACCACGACCGGGACCGTCGCGAGCGCGACCGTCCGCGCCGCGAGGTCCACGATCCTCTGCTCGCCGCCGGGCAGCGAGGTCGCGATGTGGCCGTCGAGCGGGCGCGTCCACCGCTGGCCGATGCCCTCGACGCCCTGCAGCGCACCCACCACGCCGCCGACCGTCGCCCCCGCGGAGTCGGTGTCCCAGCCCGCGGTGACGGCGATCGCGACGCTCGCGCCGAAGTCGCCGCGGCCGTCCGCGCCGCGCCCCGCGGTGAGCGCGTAGGCGATCACCGCGGCGTTGTTGAGCACGTGCACCCAGTGCAGGTCGCCGTACGCCGCGTGGATCGTGTCGAGCCCGGCGCGCACGCCCGCCTCGGACGCGTCGCCGTCGCGGCCCGCGTCCCGCCCGAGCCGGATCGCCGCGGCCAGGCGGCTGCCCGGCGGCACGACGGCGTCCGCCGCGTCGAGCACCTCGTCCACCGTCTCGCAGACCATCGCCGCCGACGCGAGCGCGGCCGCCCACATCGCCCCGTACACGCCGTTGCGCGTGTGGCTCAGGCGCGCGTCCGTCCACGCGAGGCGCGCGGCCTCGCGCACGTCGCCGGGCGAGACCCAGCCGAGAACGTCCGTGCGGATGAGCGCGCCGATCCACTCCCGGAACGGGTTGTGGTGCGTCGCCGTCTCCGGCACCGGCCGCGCGTCGAGGATGTTGCGGTACGCGGCGCGCTCGGCCGTGAACACGCGGCCCGCGGGCAGCGCGTCGAGCCAGAGCTGCGCGACGTCGTCCGTCGTGAAGCCGCGACCGTGCCGCTCCAGCAGGGCGAGCGCGAGGATCGGGTAGTTGAGGTCGTCGTCCTCGGGCATCCCGTCGATGTTCTCCTCGAGCGACGTCGGGGCGCTGCGCCGGTTCCACGGCCAGCGCGCGGCGACGTCGTCGGGCAGCCCGACGGCGGTGAACCAGCGGTCCAGCGGCCACCGGCCCGTGGCGCGCAGGATCTCCTCGATCCCGGCGCGCGGGATCTTCTCCACGGGCTTGCCGAGCAGGCAGCCCGCCGCGCGCCCGGTCCACGCGCCGAGCACGCGGTCCGCGTACGCGGCGTCGGCGGCGCCGGTCCCCGTGCCGACGGAGGACCCGACGGCGCCCGGGCGGGTGGGCAGGCCGGGCGCCGCCGGGAGCGTGGCGAGGATCGCGTCCCAGTCGTCGGGCTCGTGCGGCGCGGGCGCCGCGGGCAGCGCGTCGAGCTCCACGAGCAGGTCGCGCGCGAGCGCGCGCAGCTCCGGGGTCGCGGGGACGGGACCGGCCCCGCTCACCGCGGGGACGGGGTCCCCGCCCGCGGCGGCCCAGCGCTCGCGCACGTCCGCGAGCGCCGCGGGGTCCTTGCCCTCCGCCGCGGCCTGGACGAGCTCGTGCGCGAGCAGGTCCTCGGGCTGGGCCCAGGTCAGTCTCACGCCGGGTCACCCGCCCGCGCGGCGAGGGCCGCGCCGTCGACGGGCGCGTTGCCGAGCTCGGCGAGCGCGCGCAGGCGGGCGGTCGCGCGCTCGCGGTCGGCCCGCAGGATGTCCTGCGCGGCGGACGCCATGAGCCGCCCGGTCTCCCGGACGTCCATGCGGCTCGCCTCCTCGATCGCGTCCAGCCACTCGTCCGGCACGACGGCGGTCCCGCCGAGGCCCGCGCACACCGCGCCGGCCATGACGGCGATCGAGTCGGCGTCGCGCCCGTAGTTCACGGCGCCGAGGACCGCGCCGCGGAAGTCGCCACGGTGCCCGAGCACGAAGCCGAGCGCCGCGGGCAGCTCCTCGATGGACTTGGTGCGCGACGGGCGCCGCGCGTCCATCGACATCTGCCGGTACGCGGGCCCGACGGAGTCGAACGGCGCGACCGTCTCGCGGACCAGCCGCGCGAGGGCGCGCTCCTCCTCGTCCGTGGTGGGCGCCGTCGTCCAGCCGTCGAACGCCTCGACGACGGCCTGGAGCGCGGCGGCCGTGCCGTCGTGCGCGACGTCGAGCGCGGCGTGCACGACGTCGTCGACCGTGGCCCCCGGCGCGACGGACGCGGCGACCATGGCCGCGAACACGCCCGCGGCCTCGCGGCCGTAGCTCGACTGGTGCGCGCCGGTGAGGTCGATCGCCTCGGCGTACGCGCCGCGCGGGTCGCCCGCGTTCGCGAGCCCGACGGGCGCGACGTACATCGCGGCGCCGCAGTTGACGACGTTCCCCACCCCGGCCTCGCGCGGGTCGACGTGCCCGTAGTGCAGGCGCGCGACGATCCACTTCTCCGCGAGGAACACGCGCTGGAGCAGCAGGGCCGTGGACTCGAGCTCGGGGATCCAGCGCGGCTCGCCGATCATGAGGGGCACGAGGTCCTCGGCCATCGCGTACGCGTCGAGGTGCTCGCGGCGCTTCGCGTACACCTCCACGAGCGCGCGCGTCATGAGGGTGTCGTCCGTGATGTGCCCGTCACCCTTGTGGTAGGGCGCGATCGGACGCGCGTCCTGCCAGTTCGGGTACCAGGGCTCCACGATCCCCGTCACGCGGCCGCCGTGGCGCTCCTCGATCTGCTCGGGCGTCCAGCCCTCCGTGGCGCCTCCCAGCGCGTCCCCCACCGCCGCTCCGGTGATCACTGCCACCGCTCGGTCGTCCAGCCAGGTCACGATCCACTCCCTGTCGATCCGTCTCGGCGCCTCGCGCCGGTGCGACCCGTGCGGGTCGCGGTTCCCGGCCGGGCGGTCGCGTGCGCGGCCGCCCGGCCGCTGCTGCTCGGTGCTCGCCGCGACCCGTGACGCGGTGCCGCGGCGAGCGACCGAGAGTGCTACTTGGTGATCTCTGCCCAGCCCGACTCGAGCTCGGTCGCGAGCTGGTCGGCGTCGATCTCCTGGGCGAGGAACTTCTGGTACGCGGGCGTCGCGACGGTGTCCTTCCACTGCGCGTACGCGTCGACGAACAGGTACGGCGCCGAGGTGAGGTACTGGCCGGAGGAGAGGATCGTCGACCAGCCGTTCTCGTCGCCGAGCGACTCCGCCATGGCCTCCTGGGCCGACGTCGTCGCGGGGATGAGCGCGTCCGCCTCGTTGAGCGCGGCGAGGTTCTCCGTCTGCGTGAAGAACTCGATGAACTCCGCGGACTCCTCGACGTGCTCGGAGTCGATGTTCACCGAGAGCGTCTGCGGGTTCGCGGCCTGCTCGGCGCCGTCGGGGCCCTCGAGCGGGGGCAGCACGACCCAGTCGAAGCCCTCGGGCGCGTCGTTCGCGATGTTCGCGGCCTGGAACGAGCCCTGGATCGTCATCGCGACCTGCCCCGCGTAGAACGACGCGAGCGTCTCCGACCCGGACTGCGTGAGGGTCACCGGCAGCACCGTGCCGTCGGTGTGCGCCATCGTGTCCACGAGCTCCGGCAGGGCCATCTCGCCCTCGCCGATGGTGATGCTCGCGTCCGCGCCGGTGCCCTCGAAGTACTCGCCGCCGAAGCCGGGGGCCATCGCCATGAACGCGGCCGTCGGGCTCGCGAGCCCCCACCCGAGCCCGTACGCGCCGTCCTTCGTCGTGGCCTGCGCGATCTGCCGCAGCTCGTCCCAGGTCATCGTCTCGCCCGTGGGGATCTCGACGCCGGCCGCGTCGAGCATCGTCTTGTTGGCGAAGACCATGTAGGACTGCAGCTCGGTCGGGTACGCGATGACCTGGTCGTCGACCGTCACGGCGTCGAGGATGCCCTCGGGGATGTCGTCCCGGCGCTCGTCGGACATGTACTCCGAGAGGTCCGCGAGGTACCCGTCGACCGCGAACGGCACGATGCTCGCGGCCTCGTAGTGGATGATGTCCGGCGCGGCGCCGCCGTTGAACTGGGTGATGAGCTTGTCGTAGATGCCGTCCCAGCCGGCGGGCACGATCTCGACCTGGACGTCGGGGTTCGCCTCGTTCCAGTCGGCGACGATCTTCTCGGTCGCCTCGATCGCGGCGGGCTGGTCGGACAGCGACTGGAACTTCAGCGTCACCGTGCCGCCGTCGGCGCCGTCGTCCCCGCTGCCGCCCCCGCTGGAGCAGGACGCGACGAGCAGGGTCGTGATCGTGAGGCATGCGGCGATGGACGCACCACGAGTCTTCATGGTTCTACCTTTCGGGTGGGGGTGGGGTCGAGAGAGCCTGGGGGCGGGACCGGGCGCGGAGGGGTCACGGTCAGCCCTTCACCGCGCCCGAGAGCAGGCCGCCGGTGAGCTTCTTCTGCATGATCGAGAAGAAGACGATGCTGGGGATGGCCGCGAGCACGGAGCCTGCGGCGAGGGGGCCGAGCGCCACCTTGCCCTCGCCGCCGATGAACATCTTCAGCGTGATGGGCAGCGTGTAGTTCTCGGGCGACTGGAGCAGCACGAGCGCGAAGAAGAACTCGTTCCACGAGGACACGAAGCTGAACATCGCGGTCGCGACGATCCCGGGCATGAGCAGCGGGAAGACGATGGTGCGCAGGACCGTGAGCCGGCTCGCGCCGTCCATGGAGCCCGCCTCCTCGAGGTCCACGGGGATCGCGCTGACGTAGCCCTGCATCATCCACAGCGCGAACGGCAGCGTGTACGTGGTGTGGACGAGCGTGAGGCCGACGAGCGAGTCCGTGAGCCCGATGGTCCGCAGGATGAGGAACAGCGGCAGGATGATGAGGATCACCGGGAACACCTGGCTCACGAGGATCCAGCCGACGCCCGCCGCGCGGATCTTGCCCCGCAGCCGGGCGAGCACGTACGACGCCGGCAGCGCGATGACGATGACGAGCAGCGTGGACACGACCGCGACGATCGCGCTGTTCCAGGCCGAGCGGACGAGGCCCTGCCGGGCCAGCGCCTGGGAGTAGTTCTCCCAGTGCCAGTCCTGCGGGATGAGGCTCACGGTGAGCGAGTTGAGCTCGCCCGAGGACTTGAGCGAGGCCGAGATCAGCCAGAGCAGCGGGAAGCCGAGGAACAGGATGTAGAACCCCAGGGCCGCGTACTGGGCGGGGCGGACGAGTGCGCGCACGGGTCAGCTCTCCTTCTCGGAGCGGAACTGCGACCGCAGGTAGATCGCGAGCAGGAGGACGACCACGACGACGAGCACGACGCCCATCGCGGCGGCGTAGCCGATGTTGCGGTTCTTGAACGCCTCGAGGTACGTGAAGAGCATCGGGAGCATGGTCCGGCCGCCCGGCCCGCCCTCGGTGAGCACGTAGACCAACGAGAACGAGTTGAAGTTCCAGATGAAGTTCAGCGAGGTGATCGAGGTGATGATCGGGCGCAGGCTCGGGAGCGTCACCGCGGTGAAGCGGCGCCACGCGCCCGCGCCGTCCATGGCCGCGGCCTCGTGGAGCTCGTCCGGGATCTGCTGGAGCCCGGCGAGCAGCGTCACGGTGGTCTGCGGCATGCCGACCCACACCCCGACGACGATCACCGCGGGCAGGGCGGTCGAGAAGTCCGCGAGCCAGTTGATGTCGTCCGGCAGGCCCAGGGCGCCGAGGAACGCGTTGAGCGGCCCCGCGTTGGGCGAGTAGATCATCTGCCACATGATCGCCACGACGACCGGCGGCATGGCCCACGGGATGAGTGCGAGCACGCGCGTCAGGCCCTGGAGCCGGAGGCCCGAGTTGAGCAGGAGCGCGAGGCCCATCGCCGCGACGAGCTGGAGCAGGGTCACCGAGACGGCCCAGATCATGCCGATGCGGAACGAGTCCCAGAAGAACGAGTTGTCCGCGAGGCGCACGAAGTTGTCGACGCCGACGAACTGGTAGTCCGGCTGGCGCACGAGCCGCGCGTCGGTGAACGCGAGCGCGACGCCCATGACGAGCGGCGCGACGCTGAGCACGAGGATCGGCAGGAGCGACGGCATGACGAGCACGATCGCCTCGCGCCGCTTGGCGCGGGCCATGCCGCCGGTCCGGCGCACCGGGCCGCGGTCGGGGCGCAGGGCGGCGCGACGGGGGTCGCCCGCGAGGGTCGGTGCGCTCACCGGGAACCACCCCCGGGGGCGGTCGACTCGCGCACGACGAGCCGCGGCCCGACGGCGGTGTGCCGACCGGGCTCCGCGTCGCCGTCGACGAGGTCCACGACGAGCTGCGCGGCGACGCGTCCACGCTCCGTCGAGCCGAGCGAGACGCTCGTCAGGGAGGGCTGGAACACGCGGCCGATCTCCGTGTCGTCCATGCCGGTCACCGCGACGTCCTCGGGGACCGAGAGCCCCCGCTCGCGCACGGCCCGGATGGCGCCGATGGCGAGGAGGTCGTTGGCCGCGACGATCGCGTCCGGGCGGGCGTCGTCGTCCGTGGCGTCGAGCAGCGCGCGCGTCGTCGCGAGGCCCGCGGCGACGGTGAAGTCGAGGGCGGGCGCGACCTCGACCCGCTCGGCGTCGAAGTCGGCGGCGCGCGTCGCGGCGTCGAAGCCTCGCTGGCGCGCCTCACCGGGCGTCGTGTCGAGGGGACCGTTGAGGAACGCGATCCGGCGGCGGCCGAGGCCGAGCAGGTGCCGCACCGCCTCGCCGATCCCACCCGCCGAGTCCGTGGACACCGAGTCGATGCCGCGGTCCGCGAGCGTGCGGCCGATGACGACGACGGGCACCGGCGCCTCGCGGATCTCCTCGACGAGCTCGTCGTCGGTGCGCAGCGGGCTGAGGATCATGGCGTCGACGAAGCCGCTCGACAGGCTGCGCACGAGCTCGACGGTGGACCGCGTGGTGTCCCCCGTCGTCATGACGACGACGCGGTAGCCGTGCGGCGCGAGCACCTCGTGGATCGCCGTCATCATCTCGACGTAGACGGGGTTGCCGATGTCCGCGACGGCGAACGCCACCTGGAACGTCTTCTTGAGGCGCAGCGAGCGCCCGATGGCGTCCGGGCTGTACCCCAGCTCGGTGGCCGCGGCGCGCACGCGCTCGACCATCGCGGGGCTCGCGCCCGTCCCGTGCAGCGCACGGGAGGTCGAGGCCAGGGAGACCCCGGCCCGCTGTGCCACCTGGATCAGCGTGGCGCGTGATGACGTCACTGTCGTCCACCTCGTCGTCGAAGGACCGTCGTTCTGGAAACGTTTCCAGACTGCCGACCTCGACAGCCCTGGAAACGTTTCCGGGTTGGCGGACACTCTTGCACCCGCCCCGCCCGGACGTCAACCCCGCCGCCCTCGGGACGCTCGTCCCCCACCGCGAGGTAGAGCTCTGGTCCCGCGAGGTAGAGCCCCGGTCCGCCGAGGTAGAGCCGTGGTCCCGACCTCGGCTCTACCTCGGCAGACCAGGGCTCTACCTCGGGCTCCCACGGGTACGGGGTTCCGCGTAAGGGGGTTGTCCACGACGCGGGGCCCCGGTCAGGCTCGAAGCGACCCGACCACCGACGAAAGGTGCACCGATGCACACGCGAGCCCCGGCGTCGTCCTCCCCCGCGGCGCCCACGACGGCCGCCGCCCGGCCGATCTCCCGGCCTCTCGCCCTGCTCCTCAGCCTCGTCCTCGCGCTCGCGGGAGCGCTCTCGTGGTCCGTCGCGGGCCCGGCGCAGCAGGCGCACGCCGCGACGTGCGCGGCCCCCTGGAGCGCGAGCGCCGTGTACACGGGCGGCGCCGTCGTCTCCCACGGCGGCCAGAACTGGAAGGCCGGCTGGTGGACCCAGGGCGACACGCCCGGCACCACCGGCGAGTGGGGCGTCTGGCGCAGCCAGGGCGCCTGCGGCGGCAGCACGAACCCCGGCAACCCGGGGAACCCCGGCAACCCGACCGGGTTCGTCGTCTCCGAGGCGCAGTTCAACCAGATGTTCCCCAACCGGAACCCGTTCTACACGTACCAGGGCCTCGTCGACGCGCTGTCCGCCTACCCGGGCTTCGCGACGACGGGCGGCACCGAGGTCGCCAAGCGCGAGGCCGCGGCGTTCCTCGCCAACGTCAACCACGAGACCGGCGGCCTCGTGTACGTCAAGGAGATCAACACCGCGAACTACCCGCACTACTGCGACGCCTCGAAGCCGTACGGCTGCCCGGCGGGCCAGTCCGCCTACTACGGCAAGGGCCCGATCCAGCTGAGCTGGAACTACAACTACAAGGCCGCGGGCGACGCGCTCGGCATCGACCTGCTCAACAACCCGTACCTCGTCGAGCAGAACTCCGCGGTCGCGTGGAAGACCGGCCTGTGGTTCTGGAACACGCAGTCGGGCGCGGGCTCGATGTCCGGGCACCAGGCGATCGTGTCGGGCGCCGGCTTCGGCGAGTCCATCCGCTCGATCAACGGCACGATGGAGTGCAACGGCGGGAACCCTGCGCAGGTGCAGTCGCGCATCGCCGCGTTCCAGCGGTTCGCCCAGATCCTCGGCACGACGACGGGCAACAACCTCTCCTGCTGACCCGTCCCGCACGCACGACGGCGGCCCGCCCCACCCCGGGGCGGGCCGCCGTCGTGCGTGGTGCCCCGTGCCGGGACGGACGGGTCAGAGCTGCGCGAGGAGGTCCCGCATGCGGTCGATCTCGCCGCCCTGGCCGGCCGCCGTCTCGGCGGCCATCTCGTTCGCGAAGAGGTCCTCCCCCTCGACGAGCACGACGTCGACCATCGCGAGCGCGCCCTCGTGGTGCTGGATCATCCCCTCGAGGAAGAGGCGGTCGAACTCCGGGCCGCTCGCGGCCTCGAGCGCCGCGAGCTGCTCGTCGGAGAGCATCCCGGCGGCCCCGGCGCCGTGGTCGTGCCCCGCGCCGTCGGGCGCGCGCGGGCCCGTCCCGCCCGCGTCCTGCGCGCCCTCGGGCACGGCGAGGTCGCGCGCCTGGAGCCACGACGCGAGCGCGTGCACCTCGGGCCCCTGCGCGGCGGTGACGCGCTCCGCGAACGACCGGACGGCGTCGGACCCGGCGCGGTCGGGCGCGAGCGCGGCGATCTCGAGGGCCTGGAGGTGGTGCTCGATCATGCCGGTGACGAACGCGGCGTCGGCCTGGTTCCACGAGCCCTCGTCGGGCGCGCCCGCGTAGTCCTCGGGGGCGACGGTCGTCGCACCCTCGCCCGGTCGCCCGGGCTGCACGACGACGCTCGACGGCGTCGACGTCGGCTGCGGGTCGGGCGTGCACGCGGCCAGGCCGAGCACGGCACCGAGCGCCAGGCCGGTCGCGGTGACGCCGCAGGTCAGGGCACGCGCGGCGGTGCGCCACGCTGTGTTACGGCTGGGAAAAATCTGCACCCGCGCTGTTCCCTCCGTGTAAAAGATCGTCGCGAACCGCCCGGTTTGAGTGGTCCAGATCACATTTGCCCGCCAGAATTTGCAGCACCCTACCAAGGAGGTGTTTCCCTCGTGCATCGAAGAACGCACCGGCAGACGCACCGGCACCGGAGCCGGGTCCTGCTCGCCTCGTCCCTGGCGGCGACCCTCGCCGTCTCGACCCTCGCGGTCGCCACGACCGCCGCCGCGGAGCCGTCCGACGGCTCCCCCGAGGCGGTGGCGGCGCTCACCGACCAGGCCGCCGCCTCGCTCGCAGACCTCCCCGCACAGCGCCTCGCCCCCCTCGCCCAGGCCACCGACGTCCTGGCGCCCGGGGAGACGGCGGGCAGCCCCAACCTCACGCACGTCGCCAACATCCCGAAGAACGGCGGCTTCGCGCCCGAGGGGCAGTACAGCACCGACCTCGCGTTCCAGGGCCGGTACGCGTTCGCCGGGAACTACGGCGGCTTCACCGTGTACGACGTCGCGAACCCGACCGCCCCGCAGCAGGTCGCCCAGGTCGTCTGCCCCGGGTCCCAGAACGACATCTCCGTCTACGGCGACCTGCTCGTCCTCAGCACCGACTCCTCGCGCAGCAACGACTCGTGCGAGAACGTCGCCCAGAGCGCCGCGATCAAGGACTCGTGGGAGGGCATCAAGGTCTTCGACATCTCCGAGCCGACGGCGCCCGAGTACGTGGCGTCCGTCGAGACGCAGTGCGGCTCCCACACGCACTCCCTCGCGCCGTCCCAGGACGGCGACGAGCTGTTCGTCTACGTCTCGTCGTACAGCCCGAACGCGGCGTTTCCCGACTGCCAGCCCCCGCACGACCTCATCTCGGTCGTGCAGATCCCGCTCGACGACCCCGCCGCGGCGGAGCTCGTCTCGACGCCCGTCCTCTTCCCCGACGGCGGCAACCCGGGCGGCAACGGCTCGAGCACGACGTCGGGCTGCCACGACATCACGACCTACCCGTCGAAGGACCTCGCGGCGGGCGCGTGCATGGGCGACGGCATCCTCCTCGACATCTCCGACCGCGCGCACCCGGTGGTGACCGAGGTCGTCCGGGACACGACGAACTTCGCGTTCTGGCACTCGGCGACGTTCAACAACGCCGGCACCAAGGTCGTCTTCACGGACGAGCTGGGCGGCGGCGGGGCGCCGACGTGCAACCCGACCGTCGGGCCGGAGAAGGGCGCGGACGCCATCTACGACATCGTGGGTGGCGAGCTCGTGTTCAAGAGCTACTACAAGATCGAGCGCGAGCAGGCCGCGACGGAGAACTGCGTCGCGCACAACGGCTCGCTCATCCCCGTCCCGGGCCGCGACATCATGGTCCAGGCCTGGTACCAGGGCGGCATCTCGGTGTGGGACTTCACGGACTCGGCGAACCCCGTCGAGATCGCGTGGTTCGACCGCGGCCCGCTGTCCGCGGAGCGGCTGATCCTCGGCGGCTCGTGGTCGGCCTACTGGTACAACGGCGCGATCATCTCGAACGATATCCAGCAGGGCCTCGACGTCCTGCTGCTCGACGACCCGGTGACGAACGCCGCGAAGTCGGTCGTGACGGACGAGTTCAACCCGCAGGCCCAGCCGACGTACACCGAGCCGCCGGCCTGGTCGAAGGGCACCGCCTACGCGGGCGGCACCACGGTCACCTTCGGGGGCGCCGTGTGGCGCGCGCAGTGGTGGACGAAGGGCCAGGTGCCCGGTGCCGACGCGTGGGGCCCGTGGGAGGAGATCGCCGGGGTCGACTCCGCCGGGGTCGGCGCGTGGAAGCCGAGCCGCGTCTACGTCAAGGGCGACAGCGTGACGTACGAGGGCACGACGTACACCGCGAAGTGGTGGACGCGGAACCAGGCGCCCGGCGACCGCTGGGGCCCCTGGGACCCGCAGGACTGACGCGCCCCGCCCGGGCGCCGCGCCCGAGCGTGGCGCCCGGGTGACGCACAGCCCGACGACGCCCGTCCACCCCGGTGGGCGGGCGCCGTCGTGCGGGGGGCCGTGCCCGCACACCCACCCGTAGGATGCGGCCGCATGACCGGGAACCCGCTCGACGACGGCGCGCGCTGCCCCTGCCTCTCCGGCGACACCTACGGGTCGTGCTGCGGCCGGTACCACGCGGGGCTGCGGCCCGGCCCGGACGGCACCGCCCCGGGCCCGCACGCACCGACGGCCGAGGCGCTCATGCGCTCGCGCTACAGCGCTTTCGCCGTCGGCGACGCCGACTACCTGCTCGCGACGTGGCACGCCGCCGCCCGGCCCGCCGACCTCGAGCTCGACGACGACGTCGAGTGGCGCCGCCTCGACGTCGTGCGCACGGAGGCGGGCGGCCCGTTCGACACGACCGGGGTCGTGGAGTTCGTCGCGCACCACCGCTCGCGCACCGACCCGGCCGACCGCGGGCGGCTCCACGAGGTGAGCCGGTTCGTCCGGGAGGGCGACCGCTGGTCCTACGTCGACGGCGCGGTGCAGGGCTAGGACCCGCCGCGTCGGCCCACCGGCGCCCGGTGGGCTCGGGCGACGCGTGACTCCGACGACGTGGTCGCTCAGGCGACGCGGTGGCGCAGCGTGCCGACGCCGCCGACCTCGAGCGCGACCTCCACCCCGCCCTCGACGGGCACGGCGGACCGGTGCGCGCCCGTGAGCACGACGTCGCCCGGGCCGAGCTCGAGGTGGCGCGTGAGGAACACGAGCTGGTCGACGACGTCGTACGAGAGCCCCGCGGTGGTCGACCGCGCCCGCTCCACCCCGTCCACCGCGACGACGAGCGCGGCGTCGTCGAGCGTGGCGGCGGTGTCGATCCACGGGCCGAGCGGCGTGAACCCGGTGCCGTTCTTCGCGCGCGTCATCATCGCGTCGAGCGGCACCTGGTCGTCGGCCGTGAGGTCGTCGGCGACGGTGCAGCCGAGGATCGCGCCGGGGACGTCGTCGGGCCGCAGGTCGCGGCACGGCCGCCCCACGACGACCGCCGCCTCCGCCTCCGCCACCAGGCGCCCCAGCGCGCGGTCGTGCCGGACGACGGCCCCCGGCCCGACGACCGTGCGCGCCGACTTGAGGAACGCCTGCGGGGGCAGCGCCCGACCCTCGGGCCCGCTGTTGTGGGCCATGCCGACCACCACGCGCGGACGGCACGGCGCGAGCAGGGCGCCGTCGAGGCCGGGGTCGTCGGCGCGGACCCGCACGCCGCTCGACGCGGGCAGGGCCGGGCGGCCGTCGCGACCCGTCGCGGGCTCGGGGACGTCCGCGACGAGCACGTCCCAGGCGTCGCCGTCGAGCACGGCGGCCCGCGGGCCGTGCGCGGTGCGGAGCCGCGCGATCCTCACGACGACCCGGCCCGGTCGGTCGCGGCGGCGACCGGCCGGTCCACGAGCCGCAGCGGCACGCGCGCGAGGACGATGCCCCGGCGCTGCCAGGTGTAGGCGACGAGCAGCGTCGCGCCGTCGGTCGTCCCCGACGGGTAGGAGTACTCGCCGCGTCCGTCCGTGACGATCCCCGTGTCGCCGGCGGCGAACCCGCTGGGCGGGCCGGCCTCCCGCAGCGCGGGCACGGGGACGCCCGGGAGCGTGGCGGGCGCCCGGGTCCCGTCCTCGAGGTCCAGCACCCGGTGCCAGGTCAGCCCGTCGTCGTCCGAGACCGAGACGCTCAGCGGGCACCGCGCGCCCCACTCCTCGCCGACCGGGTTGTGCACGAGGGCGACGCGCCCGCTCGGCAGGCGGACGGCCGTGAGGCCCGAGTTGTTGTTGGGCAGCCGCGTGGGTGCGGCGGCCGTCCACGTGCGGCCGTCGTCGGCGGACGTCGTCCGGTAGACGAGGCCCTCGCTCGACCGGCAGACGGCGACGAGACCCGACCGCCCCGACCAGAGCGCCGGCTGGATGATCCCCGCCCCGCGCAGCCGCGAACGGTCGAGCGGGACGTCCGCGAGCGCCCAGCTCGCCCCGGCGTCCTCCGAGCGGTCGAAGCGCGCGCCCCAGACGGGGTCCGCTCCCCCGCTCTCGACCGAGGACGGGGCGAGCCACGCGCCGTGCGGCGTGACGACGGGCGGGTTCTTCACCGGGCCCCGACCGCCGCTCGCGTCCCCGGGCACGAGCTCGCGCGGCGCCGTCCAGGTGCGGCCGTGGTCCGTGGACGTGCGGTACCAGGTCACCCAGCGCGAGATCCGCTCGCCCCGGTGGGCGAAGAGCCAGAGCCGGCCGTCGGGCGCGACGGCGAGCACGGGGTTCCACCACGCGACGCCGTCGTCCTCGCCGAGCACGACCTGGGGCTCCCCCCAGAGGCCGTCCTCCTCGGCGACGAGCCAGATCGCGTTGTCCGGCGTGCCCTCCCGGGTGCCGGCGAACCATGCCACGAGCGTGCGCCCGCCCGTGCGGGCGACGGTGGACGCGTGGCACTGGGCCCACGCCTCGCCGTCGCCCGACACGAGCAGGCGCTCCACGGGCGTCGTCACCGGACGGTCTCGCCGACGACGTTGAGGTCGCGCCGGAAGGTCTCCGGCGTCTTCCACACGGTGAGCATCGTGATGAGCGCGCCGACCATGACGTACAGCGCGACGAGCTGCCAGCGCGACCCGTCCTCGCCCGCGAGAGCCGTCGCGATGAACGGCGTGAGGCCGCCCGCGACGATCGACGCGATCTCGCGCCCGGTGGCCGCGCCGGAGTAGCGGCGGTCCGCCGGGAAGAGCTCGGCGAAGAACGCCGGCTGGATCGAGTTGATGGCGTTGTGCCCGAGGTTCAGCATGAGCACGTACCCGAGCACGATGAGCACGAAGCTGCCCGTGTTGAGCAGCCCGAAGAACGGGAAGGCCATGACGAACACGACGAGGGCCCCGAAGAAGTAGACCGGCCGGCGACCGATCTTGTCGGAGATCCAGGAGAAGATCCCGTGGGCCGGGAACGCGAGGACCGCCATGATGAGGATCGCGGTGTTGAGGCTCTCCTTCTCGATGCCGAGGTGCTGCGGGCCGTAGCTGAGCACGAAGACCGTGAGCAGGAAGTACGGCAGGGCCTCGGCGAAGCGCAGCCCGACGATGCGCAGCAGGTTGCGCCAGTCCTCGAGGAAGACGCTCGCGAGCGGCCCGCGGGTGGGCGTCTGCGGAGCGGGCTCGGCGGCCGCGGCGACCTCGCGCTCCTGGCGCTCGCGGATGGCGGCCTGGCTGGCCTCGAGGTTCTCGACGGTGAGCGAGCGGTTGCGGCCCTCCTTCTCGAGGCCGGCGACGGCGTCGGTGAAGACCGGCGTCTCCTCGAGCGAGCGGCGCATCCACAGGCCGACGACGAGCACGACGGCGGAGAGCCAGAACGGCACGCGCCAGCCCCACGACTGGAGCTGGGCGTCGTCGAGCGTGTACACCCAGGCGAACACGAGGGTGATGAGGATCTGCGCGGAGAAGCCGCCGGTGTTCGGCCACGACGTGTAGAAGCCGCGGTGCCGCGGGTTCGTGGACTCGAGCACGATGATCATCGACCCGCCCCACTCGCCGCCGACGGCGAAGCCCTGGACGAGCCGGAGCACGACGAGCAGGGCCGGCGCGAGGATACCGATCGAGTCGTAGGACGGGAGGAAGCCGATGAGCAGGGTCCCGGTCCCCATGATCGCGAGCGTGAGGACGAGCGTGGACTTGCGCCCCTGCTTGTCGCCGCGGCGGCCGAAGAACATGCCGCCCAGCGGGCGGGCCAGGAACCCGACGGCGAACGTGCCGAGGGACGACAGCGTGGCGACGAACGAGCTCTCGGACGGGAAGAAGACGGCGGGGAAGACGATCGCGGCGGCGGTGCCGTAGACGAGGAAGTCGTAGTACTCGAGCGTGTTGCCGACGAAGCTCGAGAGCGTGACCTTCCAGGCGTACCGCCTGCTCGTGAGCGGGGCCGCGGGTGCGGTGACGGACATCGTTGTTCCTTCGGTGCGGGGTTCCGCTGATCTCAGTGTGGGGGCTCCGGGTCTCAGCGGCGAGGGCCCGGGCCCCTCCCGCGGCACCCGTCCGGGGTGCCACGGGTCGAGCGGTTCGGAGCGGGGGTCAGGCGGCCGCGAGGTCGTGCCCGGCGGCGGCGAGGGCCGCGCGGATCTCCGCCTTCACGGCGTCGGACGGCGGGTCGACCGGCATGCGCGTCGTCCCGCCGGGCAGCCCCTGGACGTCGAGGCCGTACTTGAGGCGGGCGATGCTGGGCCCGAGCGCGGCGACGAGCCGCTGGACGACCGCCTGCGCCCGCACGACGGCGGCCGCGTCGTCCGCGGCGAGCGCCGCCCGCAGGTCCGCGAACGCGCGCGGCGCGACCCCGGAGACGCCGGACACGGTCCCGCGCCCACCGGCCGCGACGACGTGCGGGAGGTCGGCGTCGTTCCCCGACCAGAGCGCGAGCCGCGGAACCGCGGACCGGTACGCGTCGACCCGGGCCGAGGCGGAGCCCGACGTCTTGACGCCGTCGAGACCGAGCTCGGCGAGCACGGCGAGCAGCTCGGGCGAGACGTCGGAGCACGCGACGTCCGGGAAGACGTAGGCGTAGAGCTCGCCGTCCGTCGCGGCCCGCAGGCTGGCGTAGTAGCGCACGACGCCCTCGTCGCTCGCCGTGAGGTAGTAGGGCGTGATGGCGGCGAAGCGCCGGACGCCGGCGTCCTCGGCCGCGCGCAGGTGGTCGAGCGCCTCGTGCACGGAGGCGGCACCGACGTGCGCGATCGTCCGGTCCGGGCCGAACACGTCGGCCGCGGTCCGCACGAGCGCGGCGCGCTCGGCGGCGTCGAGGGCCGGGAACTCGCCCGTCGTGCCCACGGCGAACACCCCGTCGACCTCCGGCTCCACGTGGGCGAGCAGCACGCGCAGCGCCCCGAGGTCGAGCGCGCCCGACGCGTCGTAGGTGGTGACGGGCGGGGTGATGATCTCCGGTGCCGTGGTCATGGCACGTCTCCTTCGGTCTCTCGCGTCGCTGCGCGGGCGCTGCTTCGCGCCGCCGTCAGGATGGCACCGTTTACTGTTAACAGTCAACCGTCAACGGGAAGACGTTCCTGCGCCACGACGACGCCCCGGCCTGCCGAGGCAGACCGGGGCGTGCGGGAGGGGGCTCAGCGGCGCGGCTGCTGCAGCGCGTCCTTCATGCGACGGCGTGAGCCGGCGAGGTGCTCGTCGAGGTAGGCCAGCGCCTCGTCGAGGCGCGGCGTCCGGATCGCGTCGAGCAGCCGCTCGTGGTCCGCGCACGACGGGTGCAGGTCGACGTCCTGCTTGTTCGTCTCCTGGAGCATGACCGCGAACGTGGGCTCGATCTGCTCCCACAGCGTGCGCAGGCGGCGGTTCGGCACGGCGGCGTACAGCGTGGAGTGGAACGCGAGGTCGTGGGCGGCGTACGTGTACCAGTCGCCGGCGTCCGCCGCCTCCCGCATGCCGGCGAGAGCCGCCTCGCTCGCGGACCAGTCGACCTCGTCGGCGTGCTCCGCCGCCGCGCGCACGGCGACCGCCTCCAGGGCGCTGCGCACGTCGTACAGCTCGTCGACGTCGGCGGCGCCCACGCCGCGCACGACGTACCCGCGGCGCTCGGACTCGACGAGGTGCTCGGCCGCGAGGACCCGCAGCGCGTCGCGGACGGGCCCGCGCGACACGTCGTACTGCCGCGCCACGCCCTCCTCGACGAGCCGCTCCCCCGGCGCCAGCTCCCCCCGGACGATCGCGACCCTCAGGACGTGGGCGAGACGATCCCCCAGCGACCCCGCACGCACCGTGTCGACCGACACCCTCGCCCCTTCGTCCCCACGCCCGACGGGGCCGGCCACCGGCCCCATGACCGGACCATTGTGCCGCAGGCGCGCGGGTGGGACCCGGGCGCCCGGCTACGCTCGCGGGCATGACCCGCATCGTCGACGTCGCCCGGCACGCCGGCGTGTCCACGGCCACCGTCTCCCGGGTCCTCAACGGCAAGACCGTCCGGCCGGAGCTCGCAGCCGCCGTCCGCGCGGCGGTCGAGGACCTCGGCTACGCCCCGGACCGCACGGCACGGTCCCTGCGCCGGCGGTCGAGCGACGTCGTCGCGCTCGTCCTGCCCGACGTCGAGAACCCCTTCTTCACGGCGGTCGCGCGCGGCGTCGAGGACGTCGCGCAGCAGGCGGGGTACTCCGTCGTCCTGTGCAACACCGACGACGACCCGTCGAAGGAGGAGCGCTACCTCGCCGTCGCCGAGCGCGAGAACATGGCGGGGGTCGTCCTGGCCCCGGCCACCGACGCGCCCGAGACCGCCGCCCTGCGCGCCCGCCGTCGGGCCGTCGTCGTCATCGACCGCCGGGTGCGCCAGGACGTGGACCAGGTCGTGTTCGACAACGTCGCGCTCGGGCGCCGCGCCGCCGCGGAGCTCGTCGAGCGCGGGTTCCGCCGGGTCGCGTGCATCACCGGGCCGCGCGGCACGAGCACGGCGGTCGAGCGCGCGGACGGGTGGCGCGAGGCGCTCGCCGAGGCCGGGCTCTCCCCCGCCGGGCTGCTCGTGCACGCGAACTTCCGCGTCGACGGCGGCCACGGGGCGGCCGTCGACCTGCTCGCCCGGCCCGACCCGCCCGACGCGATCCTCGCCACCAACAACCTGGTCGGCGTCGGCGTGCTCCGGGCGCTCGCCGAGGCGCACGGCCGACCCGCGGCGTCGGCCGCGGACGCACGGGCCCGCGGCGCCGACGAGGGGCCGGCCGTCGGGGTCGGCATCGTGGGCGACCTGCCCTTCGCGACGTCGCGCACGTCCGACGTCGCGCTCGTCCCGCTCGACCCCCGGGCGCTCGGCACGACGGCCGCGCGGATCCTGCTCGACCGGCTGGCCGGCGCCGACGACCCGGCGCGCCGCGTCGTCCAGGGGACGCCCGCCGGGCCGTGAGCCGGCCTCAGCCCGCCGCCGGGGTGCCCGCGGCGGCGGGCAGCACGTCGGACGCGCGGCCGGCCTGGCCGAACAGCACCATGCGCTCCTCGACGAGCCGCTGCGCCCACTCCCGGCCGAGCGCGAGGTAGCCCGCGGGGTCCACGTCGCCGGGCGACGCGGCGAGCGCGACGCGGACGCCCGCCGTGAACGCCATGTAGTGGTCCATGCCCTGGTTGATCTTGCGCACGCCGAGGCTCGCCGCCCGGGCCTTCTCGGCGTCGGGGACGCCCCACGACTCCGGCAGGTCGCCGCCGTGCGCGTTGATCGTCGCCCGGAGGTCGGCCGGGAGCCCCGACGAGCCGTGCATGACGAGGTGCGTCCCCGGCACGCGCCGCGCGATGCGCTCGACGAGGTCCATGTGGAGCACGGAGCCGTCCGGCGGGCTCGTGAACTTGTAGGCGCCGTGCGAGGTCCCGATCGCCACGGCGAGCGCGTCCACCCCGGTGCGGCGCACGAACTCCTCGGCCTGCTCCGGGTCCGCGAGGACGATCTCCGCGTGGCTGCGCCCGTCCTTCGAGCCGCCGATCGTCCCCAGCTCGCCCTCCACGGACACGCCGTGCGCGTGCGCGTGCTCGACAACGCGCCGCGTCACCGCGACGTTGTCCTCGAACGCGGCGGGGCGGCCGTCGGGCCCGAGGGAGCCGTCGATCATGACGCTCGTGAACCCCGCCGCGACGGCGCGCGCGCACGTCGCCTCGTCGGGGCCGTGGTCGAGGTGCAGCGCGACCGGGACGTCGGGGTACGCCGCGATCGCCGTGCGCAGGACGGACCACCACAGCGCGTCCGAGGCGTACGGGTGGGACCCGGCCAGCGTCTCGACGATGACGGGGCTCTCCGTGGCGCGCGCGGCGTCGAGCACCGCCGTCGCCATCGCGAGGTCCGCGACGTTGAAGGCGCCGACGCCGTAGCCACCCCGGGCGGCGGCGTCGAGCAGGGTACGGTTCGTGACGAGGGTCATGGCTGACCTTCCTGTCGTGTCGTCGGGAGCGTGCCGCCCGGGCGGACGGCGGCGGGTGCGGGCGAGCGACGGGCGGAGGCGACGTGACGCAGGACGACGACCGGACCGCGGGTGCGGGTGGCCGGTCCGTGCGGCTCGCCGACATCGCGGCGCGCGCGGGGGTGTCCATCAAGACGGTGTCGCGCGTCGTCAACGACGAGCCGCACGTCGCGGCCGCGACACGGCGTCTCGTGGAGGACGCGATCGCCGAGCTCGGGCTGGAGGGCGAGTCGCGCCCGCGCGGCCGCAAGCGGCGCACGGGCGTGGTCGGGCTGGTCTTCCCGGACGTGCGCAACGACTACTTCGCGGCCGTCAGCCGCGCGCTCCAGGAGCGGCTCGCCAACGTGAGCCCCACGCTGCTGTCGGCGGACTCGGACGACGACCTGCACACCGAGGAGGCGATCCTCACCGCGTTCCGTCGGCTCGACGTCGACGGCATGGTCATCTTCCCGACCGGCGCCCCGGGCCTCGTGGAGTTCGCGCAGTCGGTGCCGACCGTCGTCGTCGACCGCACGGTGCCGTCCGTGCGCGGCCTCGTCGACCACGTGCTGCCGGACGCGCGGCACGCGGCCGAGCAGCTCACGCTGCACATGATCGAGCAGCACCGCGTGCAGCGCGTGTGCCTGGTCGCGGGCGACCTCGCGGTCTCGACGCTGCGCAACCGGCACACCGCGTTCCAGCGCGTCGTCAGCCGGACGGGGACGGAGAACCACGTCCTCGCCGGCCTCACGACGTCGGAGGAGGCGGCGACCGCGGCGTACTCGCTCTTCCGGACGCTCGAGCCGCCGTTCGGCGTGCTGGCGACCAACAGCCTCATGTTCTGGGGCGTGCTCACCGCGGCGCAGCGCCTCGGCCTCAAGGTGCCGTCCGACGTCGTGCTGACGACGTTCGACAACGTGCCCGGCGTCGGGACGACGGGCCTCGTGCCCACGAACGCCGTCGCGCCGGCGGCGACGCTCGCCGCCCGGACGGTCCAGCTCCTCACGGAGCGCATGAACAACCCGTCGCTGCCGCCGCGCCTGCTCGACATGGACTACGACATCGCCTACGGCACGACCTGCGGGTGCGTGCCGATCGACCCGGCGCGCAACGTCCTCGGCTAGGTGGTCCGGCCGGGCGGTGCGCCCGACCGGACCGGGTCGCTGCGCGCCGGGCCCGGTCACAGCGTGTGCGTGATGCCCAGCGACGCGTAGTCGAGGACGATCGGGTCGTCCGTCACGGCGCGCGCCGCGGAGAGCACCTTCGCCGCACTCTCGACCGCGACGCTCGTCTTGAACGCGTCGCGCAGGTTCGGCCCGACCGTGAGCAGGCCGTGGTTGGCCCAGACGACGGCGTTGCGGTCCTCGAGGTACCGCGCCATGTCCCGGCCGAACTCGGTCGAGTTGCTCAGCGCGAACGGCATGACCGGCACGTCGCCCTTGGTGTAGATCACCATGTTGACGAGCGCGCCGCGGATCGGCTCGCCCAGCACGCCGAACACGTTCGCGTACGTGGGCTCGGTGTGGACGATCGCCTGGACGTCGGGGCGCGCGGCGTAGACGGCGAGGTGCACCGTCACCTCCGACGACGGCTGGAGCCGCCCCTCGACGACGTTCGCGTCCTCGTCCACGACCACGAGGTCGTCCGGCGTCATGCGGTCGTACTCGAGGTCGGTCGGGGTGATGAGGAACGTCGACGTGCCCGGGATGCGGAGGCTGATGTTGCCCTGCGTGTTGAAGTTGAGCCCGAGCTTCACGGACTCCAGGCAGTACGCGAGGACGTCCTCGCGCGCGGCCTGCAGGTCGAACGTGTCCAGCGTGGTCATGCGATCTCCTTGAGTGCGGTGCCGTCGACGGTCTCGACGGCGAGGGACGTGCTGACGGGGGTGAGGAGCTGGTGCAGCGAGTCGAACGTCGCGCGCTGCCGCGCGTACCACGCGGCGTGCCGCGGGTCGGGGCTCGCCTCGTGCACGACGGCGGGCGCGGGCAGGTCGAGGACGCTCGCGAAGGTGCCGGCACCGAGCGCGGCGAGGAGCGCGGCGCCGCGCCCCGCCGCCTCGCGCACGACGGCGCGCAGCGGGACCCCGGCCGCGTCGGACCGGGCCTGGAGGGCGCCGAGGTTGGCCGAGCCGCCGCCGACGGCGTGCACGTCCACCGGCTCCACCCCGCGCTCCGCGAGCGCCGCCCGGATCTTCGCGAGCTCGAACCCCGAGGCCTCGACGAACGCGCGCGCGATCTGCGCCGTCGTCGTCTCGAGCGTCAGGCCGAGGAGCGCGCCCCGCGCGGCGGGGTCGTTGTCGAGCGTGCCCGACCCGGCGAGGTAGGGCGCGACCAGGAGCGGGGGCGGGTCGACGGCGCCGACCTCGTAGAGCGACGCCCACGGGTCGATCCGGTCGTGGTGGACGATCGACGAGAACCAGTCGAGCGCGAAGCCGCCCGCCGCCGTGCCCGCGAGGGTGACCCACAGGTCCGCCCCCACGGGGTAGGTCGCGAGCCCGGTCCCGCCGAGCCGCTCCGGCCGGGCGCGCGTGCCCACGGTGAGGCAGTCGCTCGACCCGAACGAGAACACGGCGCGCAGGCCGGGGCGTCCGCCCCCGCCGAGGAAGGCCGCGGCCTGGTCGTGCACGCCCGCGACGACGGGCGTCCCGGCGCGCAGCCCCGTCCGGGCGGCGGCGTCCGCGGAGACCACGCCGATCACGTCGCCCGCGGCGACCACCGGGGACAGGAGCGCGCCGGGCACGTCGAGCGCGTCGAGCACCGCGTCGGACCACGCGCGGGTCCGGACGTCGAACGCTCCCGTGCGGGACGCCATCGTCAGGTCCACGGCCGGCGCCGCGCCGAGCCGCGTCGCGACGAAGTCGTCCAGGGTGCGCACCGCGGCGGGCAGCGCGCCGTCGGGCAGGAGCCCGCGCACCTTGTGCACGGAGAACATCGGGTGCAGCGGCTGCCCCGTGATCTCCTGGACGGCGTCGCCGCCGAGCAGCTCGCGGAGCCGGTCCGCCGAGCCCGCGCCCCGGCCGTCCATGCTCAGCGGGGCGGGGCCGAGCGCGCGGCCCGCGCGGTCGACGGGCACGACGGCCTCGCCGAGCGTCGAGAAGGACAGGGCCTCCACCGGGTCCGCCGCCACCGCGGGCTCGGCGACGACGTCGCGCACGAGCGCCTCGACGCCGTCGAGCACGGCCTCCGCGTCGACGTGCGCGCGCCCCGGCGCGGGGCGCACGACCGTCGTGCGGCGCGAGCGCGCGACGAGCTCGTTGCCCCCCTCGTCGTACACGCCGACGCGCGTCCCCGTGGTCCCGAGGTCGATGCCGAGGTAGCTCACTTGACCGACCCCGCGAGACCGTTCACCAGGTACCGCTGGATGAACAGGTAGACGACGACGATGGGCACGGAGATGAGCACGAGCACCGCGAACAGCGCGCCGGGCTGGCTCAGGTAGATCCCGCGGTACGCGAGGGGGACGAGCGTCAGGGGCTTGAGGTCGTTGTCGCTGATCGCGACGAGCGGCAGGAGGAAGTCGTTCCACGTCATCATGAGCTGCCAGATCACGACGACCGCCGCGGCCGCCTTGCCGAGCGGGAAGTAGATGCGCCAGAAGATCGTCCACGCGGACGCCCCGTCGACGAGCGCGGCCTCGTACGTCTCGTCGGGGATCGCGAGGTACGTGGTGCGGATCATGATCACGGCGAACGGCAGGCCGAGCGCCGTGTAGGCGAGGACGAGCCCCAGCAGCGAGTCGTAGAGGCCGATCGCCTGGAGGATCTTGAAGACCGCCACGACGATGCTCGCCATGGGCAGCACGAGCGCGAGCAGCAGCCCGACGAACACGACGCCCCGGAACGGCACGCGCAGGCGGGCGAGGGCGAACGCCGTCATGGAGCCGAGGAGGACGACGAGGAGGATCGACGGGACCGACACGAGCAGGCTGTTGAGCAGGTGCTGCAGGATCGGGTTGGTCTCGAAGATCGTCACGTAGTTGCGCAGCGTCGGCTCCTCGGGGAGCAGGCCGAGCGCCGTCGTCGAGGGGTTCGACGTGGGCAGCAGCGAGATGCCGACCACCATCACCACGGGCACCATCCACAGCGCCGCGAGCGGTCCGAGCACCCAGTGCGACCACCGCGGCGGGGCCTCGACGTCCTTGCTGCGGCCGTGGCCGCGTCGCCGGGGGACGGGGGCGGCGGGCGGTGTGGTGGTGCCGTCGGCCGCGCGCCGCGCGCGGTCGGTGCCGGAGCTGAGCGCCGTCATGACTTCTCCCCCGTGATGAACCCGGCCCCGAACGTGCGCAGCATCGCGACGGACGAGCCGATCGCGAGGACGAGCAGGACGACGGAGATCGTCGCGCCGTAGCCGAACGACTGGAGCTGGAAGGCTTCCTTGAACATGTACGTGGGCATGAGCTCCGACGCGTGGTTGGGCCCGCCCTCGGTGAGGACCCACACGAGCTCGAAGGTCTTGAGCGAGCCGATGATCCCGAGCAGGACGAGCGAGAGGTGGGTCGGCTTGAGGAGCGGCAGGACGATGCGCCGCACGAGCGCCCACCCGCTCGCCCCGTCGATGCGCGCCGCCTCGAGGACGGAGTGGTCGAGGAGCTGGAGGCCGGCGAGGTAGAACAGCATCGAGAAGCCCGACCACATCCACACGTTGACGACGATCACCGTGACGATCGCCGTCGACGGGTCGGACAGGTAGGGGCGCGTGAGGACCTCGAGACCGGTCGCCCGCCCGAGCTGCGCGAGCACGCCGTTGAACGGGTCGAGCAGGCGCTGCCAGACGATGCCCACGACGACGGGCGACAGGACGGCCGGCAGGAAGAAGATCGCGCGGTACACCGTGCGTCCCCGCAGCCGGGTGTTGAGCAGCCAGGCGAGCGTGAAGCCGATGACCGCCTGCGGGACGATCGTCAGGAGGATCCACAGCAGCGAGTTGCGCAGCGTGATGTGGAAGACCGGGTCCTGGGCGAGGTCCGCGTAGTTCTGGACGCCGACCGGCGTCCCGGCGTTGACGCCGTCCCAGTCGAGCGTGCTCGCCTGGACGTTGAACACGATCGGGTACACGACGAACACCGCGAAGAGCAGGAGCGCGGGCGCGATGAAGCCGAGCGCGACGAGCTGCTGGCGGCGACGCGTGCCGCGTCCCGTCGACGTCGTCGCGCGCGGCCCGGCGACCCGCGGCGTCGCCGCCGCGGGTCGCCCGGAGACGAGGGCTGCCATCGTCAGCCCAGCCCGTCCTGGACCGCCTGGACCTTCGCCGCGGCCTCCTCGGGGGTCGACTGCCCGGCGGCGACCGCGGACAGCGCGTCCGCGACGGCCGTGTCGATGTCCGGCGACTCGAAGTAGCGCGAGTACTGCACCTCGGGCATCCAGTCCTCGGTGAACGTCGTCCACATCTCGCGCTGCTTGTCGCTCGTGAACTCCTCGGGGTCGAGGCCCTGCACGGCGGGCAGGTCGTTGAACGTGTTGATGAGCACCTGGGCGCCGTCCCCGGCGATCCAGTCGGTGAGGACCTGGCACGCCAGCTCGGGGTTCTTCGCGTCCTTCGAGATGCCGAGCGCGACGTCGATGCCGCCGACGAGCTGCGGCTCGGGCGCGCCTCCCGGGATCGTCGGGAACAGGAACGGCTCGTAGCCCTCCATGCCCTGCGAGAGCGGCGGGATGTCGGCGCGCGAGGGGTCGGACTGCTGGATCCACCAGGCCCCGAGCGGGATCATCGCGGCGTTGCCCGCCTCGAACTGGTTGACGCCGTTCGGGTAGGCGTCCAGCGCGAGGGCGCCCTGCTGGGCGATCCCGTCGGTGAAGAGCTTCTGCCAGTACGTGAACGCCTCGACGATCCCGGGGTCGGTCCACGACGCCTCGCCCGACTCCGCCTGCTGGACGAGGCCCGGCTCGACGTTGTTGGCGATCTGGAGGAAGACGACGTTGCGCAGCCACGAGTCCTTGGCGGGCAGCAGGAACGGCGCGGCCGAGCCGCCGCCGAGCGCGTCGACGGCGCTCTCGAGCTCGGCCCACGTGGCCGGGGGCTCGACGCCCGCCTCGTCGAGGAGGTCGGAGTTGGCCCAGAGGTTCACGGTCTGCACGAGGAGCGGCAGCGCGTAGTAGCTGTCGTCCCCCTCGGGGTTGCCCATCCGCGCCTGCTCGAGGCCGATCGGGAAGAACTTCGACTCCCAGTCGTCACCCCACGTGTCGGCCGCGCACTCCTCGAGCGGCATGAGGTTCTCCCGGTACTGCTGGGTCAGCGCGCCGGGCTGCAGGCCGACGATGTCGGGCATGGTGCCCGAGCTCGCGCGGGTCTGCAGGTCCACGACGTACTCGGGGTAGTTGAAGATCGTCGAGTCGATCGTGACGTCGGGGTTCGCGGTGGTGAACGCGTCGATCATCTGGCGCGTGGTCTGCTCGATCGGGCTCCAGGAGCGGAACGTCACCGTCGTCCCGCCCTCGCCCCCCTGGCCCGACTGCTCGGGGTCGGCGCTGCCGGCGCACGCCGCGAGCGACGTGACGATCGTGAGCGCGACGCCGGCCTGGATGCCGCGCCGCGCAGTTCGGGGAAGCTTCATCGCGTCCGTCCTCTCTCCGTCGTTGGATGCGAGGGCCTCATCGAACGTCTCCCCGCGGGGGCCGTCAACGGGTCGCGCCGGGGTGCGGTGGCCCGCGGCGCGCCGTGTCGTCCGTGTCCTGTCCGGTCGCCGCGACCCGGTCCGGCGGACGCCGACAGCGCGCCACGGCGTCGAGCCGACAGCGGGATGTCCGTTGTCCGACACGGGTACCGGGCCCGGCCCCGCGGTCCCGCGGCTGGGGGCCGCGCCGCGGACCGGTGGCCCCGCGCTGACAACGGGCCCCGGGTCGGTTGTCCGGGACGCGGGCGCGCCGCCGAGCCGCTCCGCGCCGCTCGGCCAGGCCCGAGGTCACAGTTCCGTGACGCCCAGATTCGTCTCACCTGTTGAGACGGCCAAGGGCAACATCGCAGGTCGCGGGACCCGTTGTGTCTGTAATCGATTTCTGCCATGCTGGTCGGCATGCCCTCCCCCACGACCCCCGGCCTCGTCGGCGTCGACGTCGGGACGTCGAGCACCAAGGGCGTGCTCGTCGGTCCGGACGGCGCGATCCTGCGCTCGACCACGCGCGCGCACGTCGTCGACCGGCCGCAGCCCGGCCACGTCGAGATGGACGCCCAGGTCTGGTGGGACGAGCTCGTCGACGTCGTCACCGAGCTCACGGCCGACCTCGCCCCCGGTGCCGTCCGCGGCCCCGACGTCCCGGCCGACCTCGAGGTCGCCGCCGTCGGGCTCTCCGGCATGGGCCCGTGCGTGCTGCTGGCCGACGAGCAGGGGACCCCGGTCCGCCCGGCGATCCTCTACGGCGTCGACACCCGGGCGACGGAGCAGATCGCCGAGCTCGACGAGGCCCTCGGGCGCGCGACGGTCCTCGACCGGTGCGGCTCGGCGCTGTCGTCGCAGGCCGCCGGGCCCAAGATCGCCTGGGTGCGGAGGCACGAGCCCGGGGCCTGGGCGCGCGCCCGCCGCCTGTTCATGCCGGCGTCGTACCTCGCCTTCCGCCTCACCGGCGCGTACGTGCTCGACCACCACTCGGCGTCGCAGTCGACGCCCCTGTACGACCCGCGGGACCACGACTGGATCGGCGAGTGGGCCGCGCTCGTCGCGCCCGGCCTCGAGCTGCCCGCTCTGCGGTGGCCCGGCGAGGCGGCGGGGGTCACCCGCGAGCGCCTCGCCGGGGTGGCCGCCGGCACGCCCGTCGTCACCGGCACCATCGACGCCTGGTCGGAGGCCGTGAGCGTCGACGCGACGCACGTCGGCGACCTCATGCTCATGTACGGCACGACGATGTTCCTCGTCGCCACGGTCGCCGAGCCGCTGCGCAGCGAGACGATGTGGGGCACCGTCGGCGCCTACCCCGGGACCCACAGCCTCGCCGGCGGCATGGCGACGTCGGGCGCCGTCACGTCGTGGCTGAAGGACCTGACCGGCGCGGACTACCCCGAGCTGCTCGCCGAGGCCGCGGCCAGCGGGCCCGGCGCCCGCGGGCTCCTCCTGCTCCCCTACCTCGCGGGCGAGCGCACCCCCGTCCAGGACCCCGACGCACGCGGCGTCGTCGCCGGCCTCACGCTCTCGCACACGCGCGGCGACCTCTACCGCGCGGCGCTCGAGGCGACCGCGTTCGGCGTGCGGCACAACGTCGAGACCCTGCGCGCGGCGGGCGCCGACGTCTCCCGCGTGGTCGCCGTGGGCGGCGGCACCCAGGGCGACCTCTGGACGCAGGTCGTCTCCGACGTGACCGGGCTGCCCCAGGTCGTCCCCACGAGCACCATCGGCGCGAGCTACGGCGCCGCGATGCTCGCCGCCGGGCTCGTGCACGAGCAGGGGCACCTCCTGGACGTCGCGGCGTGGAACCCGCCCGCGCGGTTCGTGCGACCGGACCCCGCGGTGCGCGGCGTCTACGACGAGCTCTACGGCCTGTACCGCGACCTCTACCCGGCGACGCGCGACGTCGTGCACGCGCTCGCCCGCCGGGCCGCGCCCCCCGCCCCCGACCGCACCGCCCTCGAAGGAGCACCCGCATGACCAGCAGCACCTACGCCGTCCCCACGCTCGCGCCGGAGCCCCAGGCCCCCGAGCGCACGGTCTACCTCGTCGCGTCGGGCGACCTGCGCGAGTCCGCGAACGTCGCGGGCTGGCCCACGCAGGTGGAGCTCGAGCGCGTCCTCACCGACGCGTTCGCCGCGAACGGCTGGAAGGTCGTGCGGGCCAACGACGTGGACCCCGAGACCGGGCACGGGTTCATCAGCTCCCAGCGCATGGGGCTCGAGGTGTTCGCGACGATCCCGCCCGACGCGCCGCTCGTCGTCGCGGAGGCGGTGTGGCAGTACAGCCACCACGTGCTGGCCGGGCTGCGCACGCACCGCGGCCCGGTGCTCACCGCCGCCAACTTCGCGGGCGACTGGCCGGGGCTCGTCGGGCTGCTCGGCCTCAACGCGGGCCTGACGAAGATGGGCCGCCCCTACTCGACCGTGTGGACGGTCGACGGGAGCGACGCCTGGTTCCAGGACGCGATCCGGTCGTGGGTCACGACCGGCACGATCGAGCACGACGACTCGCACGTCCACGCGCTCCCGGAGCTCCCGGACAGCGCCGAGAAGCAGCTCGGCGAGGCGCTCGCCGCCCAGCTCCTGCGCGAGAAGGCGATCATCGGCGTCTTCGACGAGGGCTGCATGGGCATGTACAACGCGATCTTCGACGACGAGCTGCTCAACGGCCTGGGCATCTACAAGGAGCGGCTGTCGCAGTCGGCGCTCTGGGCCGAGATGCAGCGGGTCGGCGACGACGAGGCGGACGCGGTCCAGCGCTGGCTCGAGGACGCGGGCATGACGTTCCGGCTCGGCACCGACGAGGCGACGGAGCTCACCCCCGCCCAGCTGCGCTGGCAGCACAAGATGTACATCGCCGCGCTGCGGATCGCCGACGACTTCGGGCTCGACGCCGTCGGCATCCAGTACCAGCAGGGGCTCAAGGACATCTGCCCGGCGTCGGACCTCGCGGAGGGCCTGCTCAACAACGTCCAGCGGCCGCCGGTCCGCTCGCGCGACGGCCGTCGGGTGCTGTGGGACGGCCAGGCGTTCCCGCACTTCAACGAGGCGGACGAGGGCGTCGCCGTCGACGCGCTCGTGACGAACCGGGTGTGGACCGCGATGGGCCTCGACCCGGCGACGACCCTGCACGACGTGCGCTGGGGCGAGGAGCACGACGGCCGCTTCGTGTGGGTCTTCGAGATCTCGGGCTCCGTGCCCGCCTCGCACCTGGAGGGCGGGTACGCGGGTGCCGAGGGCTGGCGCCAGGACCCGGTGTTCTTCCCGGCCGGCGGGTCGACGATCAACGGCGTGTCCAAGGCGGGCGAGATCGTCTGGTCGCGCGTCTACATCGCCGACGGCGTGCTGCAGGTCGACCTCGGCAGGGCCTCGGCCGTCTCCCTGCCCGCGGAGGAGACCCGACGCCGCAAGGAGGCGACGAACCCCGAGTGGCCGATCATGCACGCCGTGCTGCACGGCGTGAGCCGCGACCAGTTCATGGCCCGCCACAAGGCGAACCACCTCAACGTCGCGTACGCGCCCGACGCCGCGACGGCCGACCGCGCGCTCGAGGCGAAGGCGGCGTTCTTCGCCGCGCTCGGCATGCCCGTCCACCTGTGCGGGGACACGGCGCTCACGCGCTGACCCCCGCTCCCGCGACCCCGGGCGGGTCGCTCCGCCGCGCTCGTCCCCCGGCCGCGGCGGGGCGGCCCGTCCGGTCTCTTGCCTGGTCTCTTGCCCGGTCCCGTGCCGTCAGCGGGCCGGCCTCGGGGCACGGGCGGGCCGCCGGCGCGCGAGCCCGCCCACGACGAGGGCCACGAGCACGGCGCCCAGGAGCGCGCCGGCCGTGTTGAGGACGACGTCCTGGACCGTCGGGACGCGGCCGGGCAGGAGGTTCTGGGTGAGCTCGATCGCGACCGAGAGGGCGCAGCCCGCGAGCGTCACGAGCCCGACGGCGCGCCACGCCCCCGGGACGGCACGGCCCCGACGGGCCGCCGCGCCCCGCAGGAGGGGCACGCCGAGCACGCCGAACGGCCCGAACATCACGACGTTGGCGAGAGCCTCGAGCACCGGCAGCGTGATCGGGATCCCGAGGCCCTGGAGGAAGCCGAGCGTGGACGTCGCCCAGCCGGGCGCGTCGGTGGACTGCGGCGACGGCCAGAGCGTCACGACCAGGACGGCGGCGAGATAGACGGCGAACGTCCAGGTCAGCAGGCGCATCCCGTCAGCGTACGGGCGCGCGTCCCGGGCGCGCCGGGCCCCGCGGCGCGGCCACGGAGCCTCCACCGTTCCCCCTCCTCGCCGCGCGTGGGACGGCGAGGGTCGGTTCACTGGGCGCCATGGTCACCGTCGGCTTCCACGCCTCCCACGAGCAGATCCCGCCCGGCCCCCTCCTCGCTGCGGCCCGCCGCGCCGAGCAGGTCGGCTTCGACGCCGCCATGTGCTCCGACCACCTGGCCCCCTGGAGCGAGCGCCAGGGCGAGTCCGGGTTCGCGTGGTCGTGGCTCGGCGCCGCGCTCGCGACGACCGCGCTGCCGTTCGGCGTCGTCACCGCCCCCGGCCAGCGCTACCACCCGGCGATCGTCGCGCAGGCGATCGGGACGCTCGGCGCGATGTTCCCGGGCCGCTTCTGGGCCGCGCTCGGCTCGGGCGAGGCGATGAACGAGCACGTCACGGGCGACCGCTGGCCCACGAAGGCCGAGCGCGACGCCCGCCTGCGCGAGTGCGTCGACGTCATCCGGGCCCTCCTCGCGGGCGAGGAGGTCACGCACCACGGGCAC
Organism: Cellulosimicrobium funkei; assembly: GCF_900155925.1. Classification (NCBI taxonomy): domain Bacteria; kingdom Bacillati; phylum Actinomycetota; class Actinomycetes; order Micrococcales; family Promicromonosporaceae; genus Cellulosimicrobium; species Cellulosimicrobium funkei. The sequence continues at coordinate 431,745 of NZ_FTMI01000002.1, read as the reverse complement.
GTCACGGTGGACCGGGCGCGCGTGTGGTCGCTGCCCGACGTCGCGCCGCGGCTCGTCGGGCCGGCCGTCACCCCCGCCACGGCGCGCCGCCACGCCGACTGGGCCGACGGCCTCGTCACCGTGAACCAGCCCGTCGAGTCGCTGCGCCAGGTCGTCGGCGAGTACCGCGACGCGGGGGGCCGCGGGCCGCTCGCGCTCCAGGTCCACGTCGCGTGGGGCACGGACGACGAGGCCGCGTTCGCCGTCGCGCACGACCAGTGGCGCTCGAACCTCCTGCCGCCGAGCGTCAACTGGCACCTCGAGACCCCGGAGCAGTACGACGCGGTGGCGGAGCTCGTGCGCCCGGAGGAGGTGCGCGGCACGGTGCTCGTCGAGCACGACCCCCGGCGCCTGGCGGACCGCGTCGCCGAGCTGGTCGCGTGCGGGTTCGACGAGGTGTACCTGCACCACGTGGGGCAGCAGCAGGACGCGTTCCTCGACGCGGCGGGCGAGGCCCTCCTGCCCCGGCTGCGCGAGGCGTGCGCCGCCTCCACCGACGGGGGTGCGGCGTGAGGATCCGTGACACCGGGGACCTGTGGTGGAAGAACGCGGTCGTCTACTGCCTCGACGTCGAGACCTTCATGGACTGGGACGACGACGGGATCGGCGACTTCCCCGGCCTGGTCCAGCGGATCGACCACCTGGCCGACCTCGGGGTGACGTGCCTGTGGCTCATGCCGTTCTACCCGACGGCCGACCGCGACGACGGCTACGACATCACCGACTTCCTCGGCGTCGACCCGCGCCTGGGCGACCTGGGCGACGTCGTCGAGCTCGTGCGGACCGCGCGCGACCGGGGCATCCGCGTGATCGTCGACCTCGTCGTCAACCACACGTCCGACCGCCACCCGTGGTTCCGCTCGGCGCGGCGGTCGACGTCGTCCCCGTTCCGGGACTACTACGTGTGGCGGTCCGACGAGCCGCCGTCGACCAAGGACCAGGTCGTGTTCCCCGACCAGGAGGAGGGCATCTGGACCCTCGACGAGGCGTCGGGCGAGTGGTACCGGCACCGGTTCTACCGGCACCAGCCCGACCTCAACACCGCGAACCCGCAGGTGCGGGACGCGATCGCGAAGACGATCGGCTTCTGGCTGGAGCTCGGCATCTCCGGCTTCCGGGTCGACGCCGTCCCCTACGCGCTGACCGACGCGGCCGCGAACCCGGGCGACGAGATCGACGACCCCCACGACCTGCTGCGCGTGCTGCGCGCGTTCGTCGGGCGGCGGTCGGGCGACGCGATCCTCATGGGCGAGGTCAACCTGCCGTACGAGGAGCAGGCGCGCTACTTCGGGGACGGCGACCCCACCGACGGCGACCCGGGCGGGGTGACGAGCAACGAGCTGACGCTCCAGTTCGACTTCAACGCGATGCAGGCGCTGTACCTGGCGCTCGCGAGGCACGACGCGACCCCGCTCGCCGGGTCGCTCGCCGCGCGTCCGCCCATCCCCCGCGACACCCAGTGGGCGACGTTCGTGCGCAACCACGACGAGCTCACGCTCGACAAGCTCACGGACGACGAGCGCGCCGAGGTCTTCGCCGCGTTCGGGCCCGAGGAGGACATGCAGCTCTACGGGCGAGGGCTGCGACGGCGGCTGCCCCCGATGCTGGGCGGCGACCCGCGCCGGCTGCGGATGGTGTACTCGCTGCTCTTCTCGCTGCCGGGCACGCCCGTGCTGTTCTACGGCGAGGAGATCGGCATGGGCGAGAACCTGGACGTGCCGGGGCGCCTCGCCGTGCGGACGCCCATGCAGTGGACGTCGGGGCCGAACGGCGGGTTCTCCCGCGCCCCCGCGCGCCGGCTCGCGGCGCCGCTGCCGGGCGACGGGTACGCGCCCGAGCACGTCAACGTCGCCGACCAGCGCCGCGACCCGGAGTCGCTGCTCACGTTCGTGCGGATGCTCGCGCACCGCTACCGCGAGTGCCCCGAGCTGGGCTGGGGCGACGCGCAGGTGCTCGACTCGCCCGAGCCGTCCGTGCTGGCGCTGCGCACCACCTGGCAGGACGCCTCGATGGTGACGCTGCACAACCTGTCGCCGGACCCGGTCGTCGTGCGGGTGCCCCTGGGCGACCTGCCGGAGGACGCGCGGCTCGTCGACGTCCTCGACGCGGACGACGTCGAGCCCGCGCCCGACGGGACCGCCGAGGTGCGGCTCGACGGCTACGGGTTCCGCTGGCTGCGCGTCACACCGGCCGGGTCGCGCCGGCTCCTCTGAGCCGGCGCGGCCGGGGCGTGCGCGGGGTCGGTCGGCCGGGTCCCGACCGGTCAACTAGGGCGTGAGCCCGGGGCGTGAGCCCGGGGCGTCAGCCGTGCGTCGGCTCGTCGGGGCCGACGGGCCGGCCCGGCGACGACGGCCGGTCGGGGACGTCGGGCGACGGGTCGGCCGGCCCGCCGGGGACCGGGTCGGCGTGGCTCGGGTCGTGCGGCGGCGTGGACGGGTCCGGGGGCGGCCCCGGGGACTTCGGCGGCTCCACCGTCGGCTCCGCCGGGGAGCCCGGGCCCGTACCGGGCTGGTCGGGGTTCGTGGTCATGGCTGCACCTCCGTGCTTCACGCGCTGCGCGCGGTCCACGGGACGCGCACCGCGTCCCTCCTCGACGCTAGGCGCGCCCCGGCCCGCTCGCGCGCGGCCGGGCCGCCCCGCCGACCTACGCTGGGCACGTGACCTCGTTCGCCTCGGACAACTACTCCCCCGCCCACCCCGACGTCCTCGCCGCGCTCGCCGCCGCGAGCGCCGGGCACGAGATCTCGTACGGCGAGGACCCGTGGACCGCGCGCCTCCAGGACGCCGTGCGCGCGCGGTTCGGGCCCGACGCCACCGCGTACCCGGTGCTCACCGGCACGGGCGCGAACGTCGTCGCACTCATGGCGACGCTCCCCCGCTGGGGCGCCGTCGTGGCGTCCGAGCACGCGCACCTCAACACGGACGAGAACGGCGCCCCCGAGCGGGTGGGCGGCGTCAAGGTGCTCACGGTCCCGGCGCCCGACGGGAAGCTCACGCCCGACGCCGTCGAGCGCTTCGCGGGCGACCTCGGCGACCCGCACCGCGCGCAGCCGCTCGTCGTGTCGCTCACGCAGTCCACCGAGCTCGGCACCCTCTACACGGCCGACGAGATCCGGGCGGTGGCCGACGCCGCGCACGCCCGCGGCATGCGGGTGCACCTCGACGGGTCGCGCCTCGCGAACGCCGCCGCGGCGCTCGGCGTCCCGCTGCGCGACCTGACGACCGACGCGGGCGTGGACGTGCTGTCGTTCGGCGGCACCAAGAACGGGCTCGCGCTCGGCGAGGCGGTCGTCGTGCTCGACCCGTCCGCGGTCGACGGCGTCGAGTTCGTGCGCAAGTCGACGATGCAGCTCGCGTCCAAGATGCGCTACGTGTCCGCGCAGCTCCTCGCGCTCTTCGAGCCGGTCGGCGACGTCGTCGCCGAGGTGGACGAGGGCGCCGACGCCGACGAGCTCTGGCTCCGCAACGCCCGCCACGCGAACGCGATGGCCGCGCGGCTGCGCGCGGGGCTCGCGGACGTCGTCGTGCCGGCCGCCGTCGGGCCCGACGACGCCGCCCCGGGCCCGGCGGCTGGTCTCGCCTTCACCCAGCCCACGCTCGTCAACGCGGTCTTCGCGACGCTCCCGCGCACGGCGGTCGCGCGCCTGCGCGAACGGCACCGGTTCTACGACTGGGGGCCGGGCGAGACGCCCGACCGCGTCGAGGTGCGGTGGATGTGCGCGTGGGACACGACCCCGGGGGACGTGGACGGGTTCGTCGCGGACGTGCGGGCCGCCCTCGCGGTCGCGTCGTGAGCGGGCGAGGATGACGCCATGAGCGACCAGAGCCTGCCCCTGCCGACCGCCGACGACCTCGTGCACCTGCGCCGCTGCGTCGAGCTGGCGCGCGAGGCGCTCGACGACGGCGACGAACCGTTCGGCTCCCTCCTCGTCGACCGCGACGGGGTCGTCCGGCTCGAGGACCGCAACCGCGTCAAGGACGGCGACGCGACCCGGCACCCCGAGCTCGAGATCGCCCGCTGGGCCGCCGCGCACCTGACGCCCGAGGAGCGGCGCGACGCGACCGTCTACACGTCCGGCGAGCACTGCGCGATGTGCAGCGCGGCGCACGCGTGGGTCGGCCTCGGCCCGGTCGTCTACGCCGCGAGCACGACGCAGCTCGTCGGGTGGCTGGAGGAGTGGGGCGTCGCGCCGGGACCGGTGCGCCCGCTCGCGATCGGCGACGTCGCGCCCGGCGTCGCCGTGCGTGGCCCCGCGTACGAGCTCGAGGTGGAGGTCCGCGCGCTGCACGCGCGTCTGCACGGCGTCTCCTGACCGGGGCCCGCTCGCCCGTCGTCGTGCACCCGGACCGCGCGCCCGCGGGACGACGTTCTCAGGCGTCGAGCGCGTCCGCGACGGTGCGCGCGACCTCCGGGACGGCGAGGTAGCCGGCGGGCCGGGCGCCGTCGAGCACGACGGCCGCCGCGTGGTGGCCCGGCGCGGCGTTCGCGACGACGAGCTCCTCGATCCCCGGCGACGCCGGGTCGAGCGGGAACGCCGCCGGCCCGAGGCCGTGCAGCGCGAGCGCGTCCCGGGGGTCGCGCGCCGCGACCCACCGCCGCACGGGGGCCGGCACGCGTAGCGGGGCGCGCGCGGCCAGGACGTCCCGGATCGCGCGGACGGCGAGCGGGGACCCGAGCGTGAGCAGGAGGGGCACGTCCCAGCGCGCGGCGTCGGGGTGCTCGCGCAGCACGGCGTAGGCGACGACCGACCCGAGCGAGTGCGCGACGACGACGACAGACCCGTCCGTGGGGATCGCGGCGGCGAGCGCGTCGTCGATCGTCGTGCGGACGGCGTCGTCGTGCAGGTACGCCCAGACGTCGCGCGCGAGCAGCGCGACGACGGCGCCGCTCAGGCCCGGCACGGACCGGTCGAGCGCGGACAGCAGCAGGTTGAGCCACGCGCCGACGTCTCCCTCCACGCCACCGGGCCCGGAACCCTCCGGGCGCACCGGCACCGTCGCGCCCGCGGCGCGCAGCACCTCCTCGGCGACGGCCGCCACGAAGGCGGCCTCCTCCGCCGCCTCGGCCGTGGACCACGCGGCGTCCCCGTCGCGCGCCGCGCCGACCGCGTGCACGGTGACCGGCGGCGGCGTCGTGGCGCCCCCGACGAGCGCGGCGAGCGTGTCGCCGTAGTAGACGAACGCCGTGTCCGCGTCGCGCACGACGACGCCGGAGCCGGCCGCAGCGAGACCCGCGTCCAGGACCTCGGTCCACGTGCGGTCGAGCTGCTCGGCGTCGAGCCCCTGGTTGTCGCGGCCGTGGACGAGCACGAGTCGGGTCACGCGCCGAACCTACCGGCTGCCGGTGCCGCCGGGAGGGTCTACCGTCGGGCCCAGGAGCCAGCCCCCACCCCCCGGAGTCCCCCGTGAACGACCGCACCCTGACCGAGCACAGCACGACCGTCGAGACCCATGTCGCCCGCCCCCCGCAGGTCGTCTGGGCCGAGCTCATGCACCCGAGCGCCCGCTGGATGCTGGGCATGAACATCGAGACCGACTTCCGCCCCGGGAGCCCCGTGACGTTCGAGGGCCACTACATGGGCCGCGAGTTCGCCGACTGGGGCACCGTCGTGGCCGTCGAGCGCCCGCGCCTGCTGCACTTCACGCACTTCTCGCCCACCATGGGCCTGCCCGACGTGCCGGAGAGCTACCACGACATCGCGATCACGCTCGAGCCCGACGACTCCGGGACGCTCGTGCGCGTCGTCGAGCGCAACATCGAGACGGCGGAGCGCGCCGAGCGCGCGCACGCCCTGTGGACGAAGGCGCTCGCGACGCTCGCGGGCCACGACTGACGCGTCCCGCCCCGCACGACGACGGGCCGGTCACCCCGCGAGGAGGTGACCGGCCCGTCGGCCGTCAGGCACCGGCCCGACGACGCCCCGCGCGTCAGGCGGTGCGGCGGCGGCGCGCGCGGACCACGAGGAGCGCGGCGCCCGTCCCGACGAGCAGCAGCGCGAGCGTCGTCACGACGACGGCGTCCGCACCCGTGATCGCGAGGCCGCCGGCCGACGACGCGGTGTTCGTCACCGTCACGACGACCGGCGCGCCCGCGCCGACCGTCACCCCGGTCACCCGCTCGTCACCGACGGTGAGCACCGGCGTGCCCCAGTCGACGCCGCGGACCGTCGGCAGGTCGGTCTCGGTGAGGCGCACGACGGTCCCCACGGGAAGGTCCTGCGGCCCGTCGACGACCTGCCCGTCGGCCCGCACCGTGAGCGTGCCGGTGACGGGCTCGCCGTCGCGGTCGAACGCGTAGCGGACGGTGAACTCGGTGCTCGCCGGCACGGAGCCCGCCGCGGCCCCCACGACCTCCTTCACGACGGAGAACCCGCCCACGGCCTGGTCGGCCGTGTTCGTCACCGTGACCAGCGCGTCCGTCCCGTCGCCGACGACGAGCGTCGGCGGGCTGAACACGGGCGTGCCCCACACGACGCCGTCGACCGCGGGCAGGTCCGTCTCGCCGAACGTCACGACCGTCCCGGCCGGGAGGTTCTGCGGCCCGGCGACGACCGTGCCGTCGGCCGGGACCTCGACGGAACCGCCCACGGGCGTGCCCTCGAGCTCGTACGCGTACGTGACCGTGAACGTCGTCCCCGCGGGGACGAGGTCCGCGCGGTCGCCCACGACCTCCTTCGCGACGGAGAACCCGCCGACCGCGGCCACGTCCTGGGTCGTGTTGGTCAGCGTGACGAGCGTGTCCTCGCCGTCACCGACCGTGACGGACGCGGGCGAGAACACCGGCGCGCCCCAGACGACGTCGCCCACCTCGGGCAGGTCGGTCTCCGTGAACGTCACGACCGTCCCGACCGGGAGGTCCTGCGGGCCGTCGACGGCCGTGCCGTCGGCGCGCACCGTGAGCGTCCCGGCGAGCGGGCCGTCGTGGGTGAACCCGGCGGGCAGCGCCCCGGACCACGCGACCGAGAACTCCGTGCCCGGGGGCACGCTCCCGGCGAGGTCGCCCGTGACGGTCTTCGCGACGGAGAAGCCCCCGACGAGCGCGTCGGCCTGGTTGGTCAGCGCGACGCCCGCGACGGCGTCGCCGTCGCCGATGGTCACCGTCGCGGGCGAGAACACCGGCTCGCCCCACGCGACCCCGGGGACCGTCGGCAGCGGCTGCCGCTCGACGAAGCGCACGACGGTGCCCGCCGGGAGGTCCTGCGGCCCCGCGTCGACCGTGCCGTCGGCGCGGACGGTGAGCGTGCCCTGCGTCTCCCCCGCGTGCTCGGCCCCCGCGGGGAGCTCCGCCGTCCAGTCGACGAGGAACTCCGTGCCGCCGGGGACGGCGCCGGCCGCGCCGCCCGCGACGGTCTTCTGGACGGCGAACCCACCGACCTCCTGCACCGCCTCGGCGGTGTTCGTCAGCGCGACCTCGACGGCCGCACCCTCGGTCACCGTCACCGACGGCCCCGGGTCGAACGACGGGACGCCCCACACGACGCCGTCGACCGCGGGCAGCGGCTGCTGCTCGGCGAGCGTCACGACCGTGCCGACCGGCAGGTCCGCGGGGCCGCTCGCGAGCGTGCCGTCGGCGCGCACGGTGAGCGTGCCGGAGGTCGGGCCGTCGTAGGCGACGCCCGCGGGGACCGTCGCGCGCCAGTCGACGAGGAACGCGGTGCTCGCCGGGACGTCGCCCGCGGCGGAGCCCTCGACGGCCTTGCGGACCGCGAACCCGCCGACGACGGGGTCCGCGACGTTGGTGACCGTCACCGCGACACCCGTCGCGCCCTCGACGACCGTCACCGGCCCGGCCGGGCTCACGGCCGGGTCGCCCCACACGACGCCGTCGACCACCGGGAGCGGCAGCCGCTCGGTGAACGTCACCGTCGTGCCGACCGGGAGGTCGGCGGGCCCGGCCACCACGGCGCCGTCCGCGCGCACGGTCAGGGTGCCGGTGAGCGCGCCGTCGTACGTCGTGCCCTGCGGCAGCGTGGCCGCCCAGTCGACGAGGAACGCGGTGTCTGCCGGGACGAGGCCGAGGGCGTCCCCGGCGAGGACCTTCGCGACCGTGAAGCCGCCCACGGCGGTGGTCCCGCCGCCGGCGTTCGCGGTGTTCACCACGGTGACCGTGACCGTGCGGCCCGCGGCGACGGTGAACTGCGCCGGGTCACCGAGCGGCTCGTCGTCCACGCGGACCACCGGCGTGCCCCACTCGACGCCCGCCACCGACGGCAGGTTCGTCTCGCGGACCGTGACGACCGTGCCCTCCGGCAGGGTCGGCCCGTTCACCAGGGCCCCGCTGATCGGGACCGTGAGCGTGTCGCCGCCGGTGACGCCGTCGGGCTGCTCGTAGGTGTACTCGACCTGGAACGTCGTGCCCGCGGGCACGTACGCCGCCGCCTCGCCCGTCACGGTCTTCTGCACGGCGAAGCTCGCGCCCCCGGTGCAGTCGAACGGACCGGGCCCGATCCAGGGGTAGCTGTGCATCTCGAGCCCGCCGGTGACGCTCGGGTCGCCGAACGTGAGGTTCCCTCCGACGAGGACGCGGCCGTTCGTGCTCGTCGTGATCGTCGCGTCCGCGACCGGCGCGACGATCGTGCCGAGGAACTGGTCGGCCCGGCCCAGCGCGAGGTCCGGCGTGGACGCGAAGTTCCACAGGATGCGCGCGGCCCAGCTGCCGAAGCCGAAGCCCGGGTTGGAGTTGAAGTCGTTGATGAACGGCGAGCCGTTGCCCTCCCAGTAGTTGGGGCTCATGCTCACCGGCGCGTCACCGGTCACGTTGATCGCGATCGCGACGTCGTCCGGCACGTTCGCGAACACGACCTCGCGGACGCCCGCGAGCTGCGCGGAGTCGACGGTGAACACCTGCGGGTCGGCGGTGCCGGAGCCGGTGAAGGTCACCCGGGTCCCCGACACGACGCCCGCCGCGGTCGCGGGCCACCCGGCGATCGTCGCCGACGCGTCGGCGACGACGGCGCCGTACCCGGCCCACTCGCCGAGGGCCGCCGCCCCCATGCCCTGCGTGACCGGGGCGTCCGCGCCCGGCGTCGTCCCGGCGGTCGAGAGCGACCCGCCGCCCGTGACCGCGGCACCGACGTTCACCGCGCCGCCGGTCGGCAGCGTCGAGCCGACGGTGACGCTCGTCCCCGTCCCGATCTCCAGACCGCCCCCGACGGCGAGCATCACCGCGCCGTCGGGCGGCGTGATCTGCGAGCCCGCGCCGACCGCGCCGATGCTGAAGTTCCCGGGCCCGTCGATCGTCGTCCCCCCCGCGACGACGAGCAGTCCCTCCGACTCCGCGGCGCTCGCCGTGGCGTGGTAGTCGCCCCCGGTCCACACCGTGACGTTCGTGTCCGTGAACAGCGGGGGCGACTGGCCGACGCTCGGCATGTCCCCCGGCGCGGGGCAGAAACCGACCGCGGCGGACGCCGGGCGCGCCTGCGGCCCCGAGACGAGGACGACGGCACCGGCCAGGGCGAGCACGGCGGCGACGAGCGCCGCGACCGCTCTGCGCAGGCGTCCGGGGGCGACGCGGAGGGAGGGTGGACGAGGGGTCATGCCGGGCTCCAGGTTCGGGGGGAGGGCGCTGCGCGACCGCGAGGCCAGGACGCCATGTCACCCAGGAGACGCGCCGGGACGCGTCTCATGACGTGAGACCGGCGGTGACGTCGGTCATACCGCCGCCGGGCGGCGTCGGAGCGCCCGGGACGACGCCCCCTCCGCGGCCGTCGGGCTACCGTGGCGTCGGAGGTGTCGCCTGTGACCGCTCGAGCCCGGACCACCTGGATCGTCGTCGCCGTCGTGACCGCGCTCGCCGCCGTGGCCGCCGTCGCCTGGTACCTCACGCGGCCCGCCCCCGCGCCGCAGACCGCGCCGTCGGGCACGCCGTCCGCCCCGGCCGACCCGACGCCGTCGGGCACGTCGCCGACGCCGTCCACCCCGCCCGCGGACCCTCTCGCCGGGTGGACGCTCGAGCAGAAGGTGGGGCAGCTCTTCATGGTCGGGGTCGACGTGCGGGACCCGCAGCAGGTGAGCTACGACGCCGTCTCGCGCCTGCACGTGGGCAACGTGTTCCTCGCGGGCCGTTCGCAGGCCGGGACCGGCCCGACGGCGGACCTCGTCGAGGGCTTCACGGCGCTCGTCTCCCCGGAGACGACGAACGGCACCCCGCTGTTCGTCGCGACCGACCAGGAGGGCGGGAAGGTCCAGGTGCTGCGCGGGCCCGGGTTCTCGCAGATCCCGACGGCGACCGACCAGGCCCGGCTCGACCCGGCGACGCTCCAGGCCGACGCGACCACGTGGGGCGCCGAGCTCGCCGCGGCGGGCGTGAACCTCAACCTCGCGCCCGTGATGGACCTCGTGCCCGAGGGGACGGCCGCGCAGAACCCGCCGATCGGGGCCTTCCAGCGCAGCTACGGGTTCACCCCGGACTCGGTCGCGTCGCACGCGAACGCGTTCAGCGCGGGCATGGAGGCGTCGGGCGTGGACGTGACGATCAAGCACTTCCCCGGGCTCGGCCGCGTCACCGAGAACACCGACACCGACACGGGCGTCACCGACGACGTGACGACGCGCGACGACCCGTCGGTCGCCGTCTTCGCGTCGGGCATCGAGGCCGGCGCGGCGTTCGTCATGACCTCCACGGCCGTCTACCCGCAGATCGACGGGACGCTCCCCGCGGCCTTCTCGCCCGTCGTCGTGGACGGGATGCTGCGGGGCGACCTGGGGTTCGACGGCGTCGTCCTCACCGACGACGTGTCCGCCGCGCAGCAGGTGCAGGCCTGGTCGCCCGCGGACCGTGCCGTCCTGACGATCGCCGCGGGCGGCGACATGGTGCTGGCGTCCGCGGACCCGAGCGTGGTCGAGCCCATGGTGGCGGCCGTCGTCGAGCGGGCGTCGAGCGACGACGCGTTCGCCGCGCAGGTCGACGCGGCCGTGCTGCGCGTGCTCGCGGCGAAGGAGCGGCTGCGCTGAGCGCGCGGCCCGGCGGTATAACTGACCGCATGGCTGCCCGTCGCCCCGCTCCCCGCCCGACGCTCGAGGCCGTCGCGGCCGTCGCGGGCGTCTCCCGCGCCACGGTGTCCCGCGTGATCAACGGCGTGCCGACGGTGGACCCGGCGATCGTGGCGGTCGTCGAGCAGGCGATCGACGAGACGGGCTACGTCCCCAACCTCGCCGCCCGGACGCTCGTCACCCGGCGCACGGGGTCGGTCGCGCTCGTCGTGTCCGAGCCGTCGGAGCAGCGCTCCCCGAGCCCGTTCCTCGAGCGGCTGTTCACCGACCCGTACATCGGGCGCGTGACGGCGGGCGCGCAGCAGGTGCTGCGCCCGCGCGACATCCACCTCGCGATCCTGCCCGCGGACCCGCCCGCGCACGACCAGGTCGTGCGCTACGTGCGGCAGGGGCACGTCGACGGCGTCCTGCTCGTCACGTCGAGCGCGAGCGACCCGCTGTCGGCGCGGATCGCGGCGCTCACGGTCCCGGTCGTGCTGTCGACGCACCTCGACGGGGTGGACGAGGCGGCCGGCGTGAGCTGGGTGGACCTCGACCAGGCCGCCGGCGGCCGGATCGCAGCCGAGCGTCTGGTCGCGGACGGCCGCACGCGGCTCGCGACCGTCGCCGGCCCGTCGGACGTGCCGTTCGCGCGGGGACGCCGCGACGGCTTCCTCGCGGCGGTGCGGGCCGCCGGGCTCGCGGAGCCGTTCGTCGTGGAGGGCGACTTCACGCGCGCGGGCGGGGAGGCCGCGGCGCGCGCGCTGCTCGCCGCGCGACCGGACGTCGACGGTGTGTTCGGCGCGAGCGACCTCATGGCCGACGGCGCGTCGCTCGTCCTGCAGGAGGCGGGCCGCCGCGTCCCGCAGGACGTGGCGGTCGTCGGGTTCGACGACTCGACGGTCGCGCGCCAGGCGCACCCGCCGCTCACGACGGTCCGGCAGCCGGTCGAGGAGATGGCGGCCGAGATGGCGCGCCTCCTGCTCGCCGCGATCGACGACCCGGACGCCGACGCGCGCTCGGTCCTGTTCGAGCCGCACCTCGTGGTCCGCGACTCCGCCTGACCCCCACCCGCTGAGTGCATGAAAAAGTCGCGGTCGGGACGTCCGACCGCGACTCTTTCCTGCACTCAGCGGGAGCGTGCCGTCCCGGGTCAGTGGCCCCCGCCCGCGACGAACGCGATGCCGGCCGCGATCGCGACGACCACGACGGCGAAGCACACGATCGCGCCGACCTGGCGGGGGCGGGTCGCGCGCTCGACGCGCACGGTGCGACCGTCGGACGTGAAGCGACCGTCCGGGGTGCCGACCTCGACCGGCACGGCGCGCCCGGCGGCGAGCCGGACCCCCAGGGCGAACAGGGCGGGCAGGCCCGCGCCGACGACGAGGCCGGCGACGACGACCTTGAGCAGCGAGTCGATCTCGACGAACACGGTTCTCTCCTCCTGGCTGCCGGTCAGACGCCCGCGCGCTGGCGCGAGGCGGGCGTGGTCGGGGTGGTCGGCGCCGGGGCGGGCGCGGCGTCGGTGAACGGGTCGGCGACGTCGAGGCGACGCTCGAGCGCGGCCTCGCGCGCCTCGACGACCTCGGACTCGAGCCCGGCGTCCACCGCGCCCTCCTCCCAGGCGTCGTTGACGTTCGTGTGGTCGACGGGCTTGCGGCGCGAGGCGATCCAGATGGCCAGCGAGGAGCCGACGAGGATCGCGAACACGACGACCGTCCCGGCGGCGCCCCCGATGCCGTGCTGGATGCCGTAGCAGGCCGCGCCGACGAGGCCGGCGGCCGGGAGCGTGAGGCCCCACGCGGCGAGCATGCGGCCCGCGACGCCCCAGCGGACCTTCGCGCCGGGCATCCCGACGCCCGAGCCGAGGATCGAGCCGGTCGCGACGTGCGTCGTCGAGAGCGAGTAGCCGAACAGGCCCGACATGAGGATGACCGCGGCGGACGACGTCTCGGCCGCCATGCCCTGGCGGGTGTCGATCTCGACGAGGCCCTTGCCGAGCGTGCGGATGATCCGCCAGCCGCCCAGGTAGGTGCCGAGGGCCATGAAGAACGCGCAGGACAGGATGACCCAGAACGGCACGGTCGAGTCGGCCGGGACGGCGCCCGCCGCGATGAGCGCGAGCAGGATGATGCCCATCGACTTCTGCGCGTCGTTGGTGCCGTGCGCGAGCGAGACGAGCGACGCGGAGCCGACCTGGCCCCAGCGGAACGCCCGCGTGGAGACGTCCTCGGGGACGTCGCGCGTGAGGCGGGCCACGGCCCACGTGCCGACGCTCGCGACGCCGACCGCGATGAGCGGGGCGAGCAGCGCGGGGATGAGCACCTTGGCGGCGACGCCGCTCCAGATGACGCCCTGCGTGCCGACGGCCGCGAGCACGGAGCCCACGACGCCGCCGATGAGGGCGTGCGACGAGCTCGACGGGATGCCGAGCAACCAGGTCAGGAGGTTCCAGGTGATGCCGCCCACGAGTCCCGCGAGGACGACCTCGAGGGTGATGACGTCGGCGTCGACCAGACCCTTCGCGATGGTCGCCGCGACGGCCAGGGAGAGGAACGCCCCGACCATGTTGAGGACGGCGGAGAGGGCGACGGCGGTCTTGGGCTTGAGGGCCTTGGTGGCGATGGACGTGGCCATCGCGTTGCCCGTGTCGTGGAAGCCGTTGGTGAAGTCGAAGGCCAGTGCGGTCACGACGACGAGCACCAGCAGGAGCGTCTCGGTCACGTCGTCCATGGTGCGGTCACGACCGCCGCGCGCTCGACCATCCTGTGGATTCTTCCGCCACTGTTCACCGACAGTTCATCCGGCGTTCGAAGCCCTCGTTCGAACGCCGGAGAGGCCCGTCGGCGTCCGGGGCGGACAGCCCGGGAGCGGGGGCGGACGGTCCCTGGCGCGGCCGCGTCGGACGTGCCCGGCGCGACCGTCCGCCCGCGTCAGGCCGGGGTGCGGGCGGCGAGCTCGGCGAGGGTGTCGTCGAGGTCGGCGACGACGGTCGCGACGGCCTCGCGCTGCGTCCGCGCGCGCTCCGCGGACGCGGCCACGACGGTGCGCGCCTCTGCGAGGTCGGCGTCGAACCGGTCCGCGCGGGCCTGCGCGTCGGCGCGCTGGTCGCGTGCCCGCCGCTCCCCCGCGAACCACTGCCACGCGGCGAGGCCGGCCGCGACGACGGCCACCGTGAACCACGCCGGCGAGGCGGCGAGGCCGAGCACGACGCCGAGCAGCGCGACCGCGCCGGTCCCGCCGACGGCGCCCCACGACACGCCGTCCACCGGCTGCGCGAGGAGCTCCGCGCGGGCGGTCGCGGCCGGTGCGGCGCCGTCCTCGGTCGGCGTGACCGTCACGGTGCGGCGCCCGAGGCGCAGCTCGCGCGACGGCGCGGGCGCCCCCGCGAGCTCCGCCGCCCGCGCGTGGGTCGCGGCCCGCAGCTCCTCGGCGACGAGCGGGCCCGCGAGCGCCGCACGCCCGGGGTCGGTCCCGCGGGCGTCCTCGACGAGCAGGTCGACGAGCGTCCCCGCCAGGGCGTCCCACCCGGGCGCGTCCTCGCGGGGCGCGCGCCCGACGCGCTCGTCGAGCAGCGCCGCCCGGTCCAGGAGCCCGCGCTCCACGGGCGCCCCCTCGTCCACGAGCGACGCGACGACGCGGAGCAGCGCCGCGCCGGGCGCCTCGGAGGTCCCGGCCGGGAGGGGTCCGGGGGCCGGCGCGGGCACCGCGACGTCCCCTGCCACGAGCGCGAGCGACCACGTCGTCCACGACCGCAGGAGCGGGAGCGCGTCGGGGGCGGCGGCCCGACGACGCGCCCCGGCCGCGTCCCCCGCGGCCTCGGGGCTGCCCCAGGCCGCGCCGTCGGCGGGCGCCGCAGGCAGCGACGGCGCTGCCTCCAGGAGCCGGGCCCGCCAGCGGGCGCGCGCGTCGTCGTCGAGCAGCGCGACCCGCTCCGCGAGCGCGCGGCGCACGACCTCCACCCCGTCGCCGCCGAGGTGACCGGCCGCGGCCGCGACCCACAGCGCGCGCTCGGCCCCGGTCACGCCCACCTCGTCCGGCCCCTCGCCCGCGCCCGGCGACGGCTCGGGGGCGCCGTCGGCGCTGCCCCAGCCCGCGGCGGGCAGGACCGGCGCGTCGAGCACCCCCGGCACCCACTCGCGCGCGAGGCCGGGCTGCCCGACGAGCGCGCACACCGCGACGAGGTACGTCGCGGCACGACGGCGGTCGCGCAGCAAGGCCTCCTCGGCCGCCTCCCGGTCGAGCCGCCCGGCGGGGAGCTCGGCGACCGCGAGCGCGGCGGGCACGAGCCAGTAGCCGGGCACGTCCACGAGGTCCGGGGAGCGCCGCAGGTGCGACACGTCGCCCTCCCCCGTGACGACGGCGCTCGTGAGGGCGCGCGCCGCGTCGCGGGCGCGGCGCGCGGGCGTGAAGAGCGCGAGCTCCTCCCGGACCTCGCCGAGCTCGATGAGCGCGTTGACGAGGCGGGTCAGCACCTCGACGCGGCTCGATAGGTCGCCCTCGAGCGACCGCAGGCGGCGGTGGAGCGACGCCTCGCGGGACCGCGCCATCGCGGCCTGGGCGGCGAGCTCGTCGGACAGGGCCCGCATGTTGCCCTGGTCGCTGCGCCAGGAGCTGTACGTCGACATGCGCGCGAGCGTACTCAGCGGGGCGGCGCTGTCGAGGGGGAGAACTCCCCCGGCGTGGGCCGTCGGCGCGGGACACCGATGCCGGGCCCGGCCGCGCGGTCAGCGGCGCGGGCGCATGAGGGGCGGGTCGAGCACCGCGGGCACGCTCGCCGGGGCGTCGTCGGGGTCGGGCGCGGCGGCGTCGGTCGTGGCGGTGTCGGCCGCGGCAGTGTCGGCCACGGCGGCGTCGGGACCGGGGCCCGGCTGCGGGCCCGGCGCCGGGCGCGCGGCCCGGTAGAGCGCCGCCGGCCGCCCGGTCCCGCCCGACGTCGTGCGGCCCGTGTCCTCGAGGAAGCCCGCGGTCGTCGTGGCCTTGCGGGAGAAGTTCCGCGGGTCCAGCCGCACGCCCCAGACGGCCTCGTAGACGCGCCGCAGGTCGGCGACGGTGAACTCGGGCGGGCAGAACGCCGTCGCGAGCGCGGAGTACTCGAGCTTGGCGCGGGCCCGCTCGACGCCGTCGGCGAGGATCCGTGCGTGGTCGAAGGCGAGGCCGGGCCCCGGGCCGTCCCCGAGCAGGGGCTCGACGGGGTGCCAGGCCGCTCCCCCGGCGTCGGACCCGGCGTGCACGACGCCGAACTCGGGCGCGAGCAGGAGGTACGCGACCGAGAGGACCGGGCCGCGCGGGTCGCGGTCGAGCGGGCCGTAGGTGCGGAGCTGCTCCAGGTGCCCGGGCGGACGGACGCCCGTCTCCTCGGCGAGCTCGCGGCGCGCCGCCTGGGCGAGCCGCTCGCCCGGCAGCACGAACCCGCCCGGGAGCGCGAGCGCGCCGCGGTACGGCTCGACGCCGCGCTCGACGAGGAGCACGTGCAGCGCGTCGTCGCGCACGGTGAGCGCGACGACGTCGACCGTGACGGGCAGCAGGGCCGCGCCGGGCGGGACGTCGGGGGCCGGTGCGGCGGGTGCGGTCATGGGCTCATCGTCGCATATTCGCGTCAGGTTGACGAGAACTGGCGCACCGGCCTACGCTCGTTATCGTCAGGTTGACGAAAACAGATCGGAGACGACCATGGCCACCATCCGCACCTACCCGTGGACGCGGCACTTCCTCGGGAGCCCCACCGGGCACGTCGTGCACCTGCGCCGCGGGCGCGTCGCCCACGAGGGCGTCGGTCAGGCGTTCTGGTTCCGGCCCACGACGTCGGTCCTCTCCGAGGTCCCCGTCGACGACCAGGAGCTCCCCGTCTTCTTCCACGCCGTGACGGCCGACCACCAGGACGTCACCGTGCAGGCCGGCGTGACGTACCGGTTCGCCGACCCGGTGACCGTCTCGCAGCGCCTCGACTTCGCGGTCGACCCGGGCAGCGGCGAGACGAGCACCGCGGGGCGCGACCAGGTGACGAGCATCGTCGGGCGCCTCGCGCAGAGCCGGGCCACCGACGCGCTCGCCGCGATGCCCCTCGCCGACGCCCTGACGACCGGCGTGCCGCGCGTGCGCGACGTCCTCACCGAGGCGCTGACCACCGACCCGCGCCTCACCACGACGGGCATCGTCGTCATCGGCGTCCAGGTGCTCGCCGTCCGGCCAGAGAAGGACGTCGAGCGCGCGCTCCAGACGCCCGCGCGCGAGCACGTGCAGGCCGAGGCCGACCGCGCGACCTACGAGCGTCGGGCTCTCGCCGTCGAGCGCGAGCGGGCCATCGCGGAGAACGAGCTCGCGAGCCGGATCGAGCTCGCGACCCGGCGCGAGCGCCTCGTCGCCCAGGAGGGCGCGAACGCGCGGCGCGAGGCCGAGGAGAAGGCGGCCGCCGCCCTCGTCGACGCCCGCGCGACCGCCGAGCGCGCCCAGCTCGCGACCGACGCGAAGGCGGAGCAGGTGCGCGTCGTCGGCGCGGCCGAGGCCGCCGCCGAGCAGGCCCGCATGGACGTGTACGCGAGCGCCGGGCAGGGCACGCTCCTCGCGCTCGCGCTGCGCGAGGCCGCCGGGTCGCTGCCGGACGTGCAGAACCTCACCATCACGCCCGACCTGCTCACCGGGGTGCTGTCGACTCTGGTGCGCGGGCTCGGCCCCGACGGCGGCTCGCCCGCCGCGGCGCCCGGGAAGGCGGCCTGACGATGCTCCGGCGACGCGCCGTCGTCGTGCACCGACGGACCGAGCTCGACGACCTGCTGGACCGGCACGGGACGCGCGGCCAGGCGGAGTTCTTCCTCCGGTCGCGGGGCCGGTCGCTGGCCGAGGTGCAGGCGCGGCACGACGCCCTCGCGGCCGCGCGCGACGCCGTCGTGGCCGCCCTGCCCCCGGGCTGGGCGCGCGCCGACGTCGAGCGCGCGGACCTGTCGCGGTTCCTCGTCGCGCCCGAGGACGTGGTGGTGGTCGTAGGGCAGGACGGCCTCGTCGCGAACGTCGCGAAGTACCTGCACGGCCAGCCGGTCCTCGGCGTCGACCCGGAGCCCGGCGTGAACGCGGGCGTGCTCGTGCGGCACCCGGTCGCGGCGGCGACGGCCCTCCTGCGCGAGCTCGGGGCCGACACCGAGGTGCCGGGCGGCGCGCCCGACCGGGTGGCGCTCCTGCCCGTCGACGCGCTCACCATGGTCCGCGCCGACCTCGACGACGGCCAGCATCTCACCGCGCTCAACGAGGTGTTCGTCGGGCACCCCAGCCACCAGAGCGCGCGCTACACGCTGCGCTGCGGCGCGGGCGAGGAGCGGCAGTCGTCGTCGGGCGTGCTCGTCGCGACGGGCACGGGCGCGACCGGCTGGTGGGCGTCGCTCGCGCACGACCGCGGCGGACGGCGTGCCCCGGGGCGCACCGAGCACCGGCTCGGCTGGTTCGTCCGCGAGGCGTGGCCCTCGCCCGCAACGGGCGTCTCGCTCACCGAGGGCGTCGTCGAGGAGGGGGCCGACGTCGCGCTCACCGTCGCCTCGGACCGGCTCGTCGTGTTCGGCGACGGCGTGGAGGACGACCGCCTCGTCGCCTCGTGGGGCCAGACGGTGACGGTCCGCACCGCCGACGCCCCGCTCCGCCTCGTGCGGCCCTGAACCCCCGGCCACGGCGTGCCCGCCGGTCGGCCCGATTTCACCCGGGTGATCCGCCGGGACGGCGAGGGTCGGTGGGTAGCATCGCAGCGGTCACGGGATCCCCATGACTCCCCCCTCCCGCGGGCCTGGCCTGCGGGGACGCCGACCCCACGAGCCCACCGAGGTCCCCGCCATGAGCACGCCCATCGCCTTCACCGACAACGTCCGCGACCTGTCGAACGCCGGGGGCTACCAGTTCGAGTTCCGGTGCGAGCGCTGCGGCAACGGCTACCGCTCCGCCTACCGGACGGACGTCGTCGCGAAGGGCAGCAGCCTCGTCCAGGCGGCGGGCCGGTTCTTCGGGGGCAAGGTCGCCGACCTCTCCTACGCGGCGGGGTCGTGGGCCGCGGACCGCCAGACCAACTCGTCGGCGAAGGACAAGGCGCTCGACGCCGCCGTCGGCGAGGTGCGCGACGCGTTCCGCCAGTGCCACGGGTGCGGCGACTGGATGTGCCACGAGGTCTGCTGGAACGAGGCCGTGGGGCAGTGCGTGCGTTGCTCGCCCAAGCAGGTGGAGGAGCTCGCCCAGCTCCAGGCCGAGGCCCGCCGGTACCAGGTCCAGGAGCAGCTCCGCACGACCGACCTCGTCGGCGGCGCGGACCTGCGGACGGCCGCCGTCACGCGGTGCCCGGCGTGCGGCGCGAAGGTCGACGGCGGCAAGTTCTGCCCCGAGTGCGGCGAGCGCCTGGCGCAGGTGGCCGCGTGCCGCGAGTGCGGCACGCAGAACGCCGCGGCCGCGCGCTACTGCGCGGAGTGCGGCAGCCCGCAGTCCGTCTGACCCCCCGCCGCCGGTCAGTCTCCCTGTGGGGGGTCGTTCTGGTGCTGCTCGCGTTCGCGGCGGGCGCGGAGCACCGCCTCGCGGCGCTCGCCGATGGCGTCGCTCGTCAGGCTCGTGAGGCAGTCCTGCTCGGCACGGGCCGCGGCGCGCTCCGCCTCCACGCGTGCGCGGTGCTCGGCCGACTGCGGGCGCGACCGGACGACGCGCGGGCCGTCGCGCATCACGTACCCGTCGGCGTGGCGCTCGAGCCACCGCTCGCGCCGCGCCGCGCGCACGCGCTCGCGGTGGAACCGCCAGTCCCACCGGCGCCGCAGGGCGACCACGGACCAGAGCGCGAAGGGGACCGCGGCCACGACGAGCACGACCCGCCAGCCGGGCGGCAGCGCCGTCGACGCCCCCGCGCTCGCGAGCACCCACGCGACGCCGGCCGGGACCGCGGCCCCGGCCTCGCGGCGGTCGGGGTGCCAGCCGCAGACGGCGAAGCGCAACAGGGTGTCCGTGAGCCGCGAGCGCCGCTGCGGCTGGAGGGGCACGGGGAGCGGCCCGGGCACGGGCGGCCCGAGCGTCGTGCCCGGCGCGACCCGGCTCGTGAACGACAGCCGGTCGTCCCGGGACGACGGCCGCAGCGCCCGCCCGGCGTGCACGAACGCCAGCGCGGCGAGCGGCCAGACGGCGCACGACAGGTACCACGCGACCGGGCCGGCGAGCGCCACGGCGACCGGCGCGACGACCGCGAGCCGCCCGAGCTCGGCGCCGGGCGACGCGACGAGCTCGGCCCAGGGCTCCTGGTCCGCCGGCGGCGCGAGCAGCCCGTACGCCGCGGGCGCGAGGTACAGGCCCAGGAGGGCGAGCCCGACGGCCGTCCCCACCAGCCCGACGGCGAGGTACCCGACCGGGCGCAGCAGCAGCACGGCCCTCCCGGGCGGCGTCACGTCGCGCGCCGTCCGCGGGTCGGGCGTCACGGTCTCGTCGGTCATCGCTCCCCCTCCGTCTGCGGCCTCACGCCCGTGGGCACGTCACCGGTCGGCCAGCCCGAGCACGTCGAGCACCCACGCGTCCTCGTACGCGACCTCGCGCCAGCCCTCGTAGCGGCCCGAGACCCCGCCGTGCCCGGCGTGCATCTCGATCTTCAGCAGCGCGGGCGCCCCCGCGGCGCGCAGGCGCGCGACCCACTTCGCGGGCTCGACGTACAGCACGCGCGTGTCGTGGAACGACGTCACGGCGAGGATCCGCGGGTAGTGCGACGCGTCGTCGGGCACGTTCTCGTACGGGGTGTACGTGCGCATGTACCGGTAGACGTCGGGATCGTGCAGCGGGTCGCCCCACTCGTCCCACTCGACGACGGTGAGCGGGAGGGACGGGTCGAGGATCGAGGTGAGCGCGTCGACGAACGGCACCTGCGCGAGCACGCCCGCGAAGAGCTCGGGAGCGAGGTTCGTCACCGCGCCCATGAGCAGCCCGCCCGCCGAGCCGCCCTGCGCGACGAGCCGCTCCGGGCTCGTCCAGCCGGCGTCGACGAGGTGCCGCGCGACCGCGACGAAGTCCGTGAACGTGGTGCGCTTGGCGAGCGTCTTGCCCTCGTCGTACCAGCGGCGCCCCATCTCGCCCCCGCCGCGCACGTGCGCGACGGCGAACACGACCCCGCGGTCGAGCAGCGACAGGCGCGAGATCGAGAACCCCGGGTCGATGCTGATCTCGTACGACCCGTAGCCGTACAGCAGGAGCGGCGCCGGCTCGGCGCCCGTGCCCGTCGCGTCCAGCCCGACGGCGTCGCGCCGCCACACGAGCGACACCGGCACCTGCGTGCCGTCCTCGGCCGTGGCCCACTCGCGGCGCTGCACGTAGTCCGCGGCGTCGTAGCCGCCGAGCACGGGCTGCTGCTTGAGGAGCGTGAGCTCGTCGGTCTCGACCCGCAGGTCGTACACGGTCGACGGCGTGACGAAGCTCGTGTAGCTCAGCCGGACGTTCGGCTGGTCCCACTCGGGGTTCGCACCGAGCGCCGCGGTGTACAGCGGCTCGTCGAACGCGACCTCGTGCACGTGCCAGAGGTCGGTCGCGGGCGCCGGTGTGTCTCCTGTGCGGATCGGGGTCGGCAGGCCCGCGGGCCGCGGCGGCTCCGGGCTCGCGAGGTCGATCACGCCGACCCGCGAGAGCGCGTCGCGCCGGTAGGAGACGACGAGGTGCCCGGCGAACGCGTCCACGGCCTCGAGCCGGGTCGCGGGGTCGTGCGGCACGACGACGGTCGCGTCGCCCGGCCCGGCGGAGACTTCGGCGACACCGGTGACGACGAGCTCGAAGTTCTCCGCGCCGTCGTTGTGCAGGACGAGCAGGACGTCGCGCCCCTCCCCCAACCCGCCGAGCACGGGGTCGGCGACCGGATTCTCGTCAGGACGGTCGCCGACCGCGTGCTCGGCGGTCGGGAACCACGTGCTCGGCAGGACGGCGTGCTCGACCGTGTACTCGACGCCCTCGCGGCGCGGCCACACCACGCGCGCCTCGCCCGTCGGGTCGTCGGCGTCGATCAGCCACGTCTCGGACGTGATCTTCGAGCCCACGTCGATCTGCACGAACCGCTGCGAGCGCGAGACGCCCACCCCGACCCAGAACCGCTCGTCGGGCTCCTCGAAGACGACGACGTCCTGCGTCGCGGGCGTGCCCACCTCGTGGCGCCACACGCGCCAGGGCCGCCACGCGTCGTCGACCGTCGGGTAGAACACGTACCGCCCGTCCGGGGAGAAGACGGCGCCCGGGAACGTCCCCGGGACCTCGTCCACGAGGTCGGTGCCGGACTCCAGGTCGCGGACCCGCAGCGTGTAGCGCTCGTCGCCGACGACGTCGACCGCGTACGCGAGCCGCGTCCCGTCGGCCGAGACGTCGAACGACCCGAGCGAGAAGAACTCGTGGCCCTCGGCCTCGACGTTGTCGTCGAGGAGCACCTGCTCGCCCGGCACGGGCACGCCCGGCTCCAGCACGGGCGGCACCCAGGCCGACGGCGCGTCGCTGCCGAGGCTCGCGTCGATCGGGGCGCGGGCCCGGATCGGGTACTGCGACCCCTCGACCGTGCGCGCGTAGTACCAGTGCGCGCCCTGCCGCACCGGGACGGACAGGTCCGTCTCGAGCGTGCGGGCCTTGATCTCCTCGAAGATCCGCTCGCGCAGCGGCTCGAGGTGCGCGAGGCGCGCCTCGGTGTACGCGTTCTCGGCCTCGAGGTGCGCGACGACCTCGGGCGACTCCTTGTCCCGCAGCCACTCGTAGTCGTCGTCGACCGTCTCGCCGTGGTGCGTGCGCGGCGCGGGACGACGGGGGGCGACGGGCGCCTGCGGCATCTCGGCCGGCTCGGCCACCTCGGGCTCGGGAGAAGACGGCGTGGCGGGCTGCGTGAGGTCGTCGGGCATCTCGCCAGGGTAGTGCCGGGACCCGACGACATCAGCGCGTGAGCGTCCGTGCACCTCAGCCCAGGAGGGCGACCGTCTGCCCGTCCCAGCGCAGGAGCCGGCCCTGCACCGGGAGGAGCCCGCCCCAGCCGCCGTCGAGGTCCTCCGACCAGACGACCGACCCCGACGACAGCTCGAGCGCCACGACGCGCGAGCTCGCCCCCGTCGCGGGGTCGACGAGCACGAGGAAGGCGCAGCGCCCGTCGGTGAACGCCTGCGTCACCACGGCGCCGTGGCCGCGCTCGCCCGCGAGGTCGTCGACGAACCGCGACCACGTCTGCTCGCCCGACAGCGCGTCCAGCCCCAGGACCGTGCTCGCCGTCCCGACGACGGCCGTGCCCTCCGCGACGACGTACACGGCCTCGGGCACGCGGGCGCCGTCGAACGTCCACAGGCGCGCGCCCTGCTCGTCGTAGGCACGCAGAGCGATGCCGTCGCGCATGAGGAGCACGCCCGGAGCGGGGTCGTCGGTCGCCTGCGGGTCCAGGACCTCGCCCGGCACGTCGAGGAGCGGCGTCCCGTCCGGGTCGAGCACGCGGTCGGCGCGCAGCGCGCCGTCCGACCCCTGCCGGTCCGCGTCGAGGAGGAACCGCCCGCCCGCGAGCGGGACCGCGCCGTCGGTCGGGACGTCCGGGTCGTCGAGGCGCTCGCCGTCCGGCAGGAACGACGCCGCGACGCCGCACCCGCCCACGTCGACCAGGGTCTCCGTCGCGACGAGCAGCAGCCGCTCCGGGTCGACCTCCTCCCCGCCGGTCCCGGCGTGCCACGACGTGCACGACCACGGGACGTCCTGGAACGGCAGCTCGCGCCGCCAGCGCACCGCGCCCGTGGCGGCGTCCTCGAGCGTCACGACGACGTCCCGCCCCGCGACGCCGTCGACGGACTCGCCCGCGCCGGGGTCGACGGCGACGGGGGCACCGCTCGGCGCGCCCGGCTCGCCCACGCGCTCGGCCCGCACGAGGCCGCCGTCCGGGCCGGGGACGAGCAGCGCCCCCGCGGTCTCCGCCTGCCGCTGCCCGACGACCCGCCCGCGGGCGTCGAGCACCGTCACGGTCGCCGTGCCCTCCCCCGGCCGGGACGGCGGGCTGACGTCGTACCAGGACGGCGCGACCCCCGACCCGGCGACGCACACCACCGTGCGCGACGGCACGGCCGACCGCTCCCACGGGCTCCACGACCCGCACACGGCCTCGTCGCCGCCGGCCGGCACGCGCCACGCCTCGGCCCCCGTGTCGAGGTCGAGCGCCACCGCCTCGTCGCCGTCCACGGTGACGAGCAGGCCCGGGAGGAAGGCCGTCCCGCGGTCCGCCGCGGCGGGGGCGCGCCACTGCTCCGTCGGGGCGGTGTCGAGCGCGCGGACCGCGCCGCGCGCCGTCTCCAGCCGCTCCTGCGCGTCCCGGCTCGTCGCGGCGTCGACGACGAGCATCCCGCCGACGACGAGCACGACCACCCCGGTCGCGACCTCGACGGCCACGGCCCGACGGCGGCCGGGACCAGGCGGCGTCTTCGGCACCTCAGGGGGCGCCCCGGCCGACCGTGGTCCAGGACCGGGCGCACCAGGCGCACCGGGCGCTCCGGGCGCTCCGGGCGCTCCGGGCGCTCCGGGAGGCAGTGGAAAGGTCGTGCCGCGCGGCACGGCGTGCGGTCCGCCGAGCAGCACCGGGTGCGGCGCGTCGAGGAGGTCGAGGTCGTCGTCGACCCCGGCCGTGTCGACGAGCTCGAACGTCCGGCGGCCGTCGCCGCCGTCTCCCCGTCGGAGCGGCACCCCCTCAGCGTAGGCCGGTCGTCAACCGAGCCGGGCGATCTCCGACTGCCCGATCCGCAGGAGCCGTCCCTGGAGGGGAACGGGCCAGGAGCCCTCCTCCGGCCCGACACCACCGGACCACGCGACGTGACCGTCGGCGAGGTCGATCGCGAGAAGGTCCGTCCGCCCGTCGTCCTGGTAGGCGAGCAGGATCGCGCGCCGCCCGTCCGTGTAGGCGGTGTCCATCCAGCTGACGCTCCCGCCGGCCGCGGCCTCGACCGTCTCGCGGTCGAGGGACCAGCGCACCGTCCCCGTGGTCGCGTCGAGCCCGGTCATCCAGCCCGTGCTGGAACCCCCGGACACGACGACCGTGTCGTGCGTGGCGACGAGCACCGCCTCGGGCGCCACCACCTCCGACGAGCGCCACAGCTCGCTGCCGTCACCGTCGAACGCGACGAGCTCCCCCTCGGACCGGGCGAGGAGCGGCGCGTCCGAGCCGTCGCTCGAGCGCGGCACGAGGATCGGGCCGGGCGGCTCCCAGCGCACGGCGCCGTCCGCCGCAAGGACGGCGCGCGCCGCGTCGCGCGGTGCGGTCGCCGCCGAGCCCCAGGTGGAGGCATACCCCGACGGGTCGCGGTAGTACGTGCCGTCCGCGAGCGCGACGACTCCGTCCAGCGGGTTCTCCTGGTCGTCGAGGCGCTCGCCGCCCGGCGTGAACCACGCCGTGACGCCGCAGCCCTCGACACGAACGAGGTGCGTCTCGGTCGCCGCCCACAGGTTCTCGAGCTCCGCCCGGATCGTCTCCGTCCCGTCCGTCTCGGTCCAGCCGACGCACTGTCCTGACCCTTCGACGAACGGCACGTCGGCCTCCCAGCGCGTGTCGCCCGTGAGCGCGTCCTCGACGCGGACGACGGCGGGGCGCCCCAGGGGGAGGTCGGCGACCTCCGAGGTGGCCACGTCCTGCTCGACGACGGCGCCGTCGCCCGCGGGGACCTCGCCGACGCGCTGGGCCCGGAGGAGCGTGCCGTCGGTCCCGGGGATCGGCGCGCCGCCGGCGGACGTCGTGTCGCGGCGCCCGAGCACCTCGCCGTCCGCGGCGAGCACCGTGACCGCCCAGTCCGACGCGAGGACGCGGCCGGTCTCGGGGTCGAGCTGCAGGTCGGTCACGCCCCCGAGTCCGACGGCGTCCGACGACGGCGCCACGCACACGAGCGTCGAGGCGGGCTCACCGAAGGGCAGCGACCACAGCAGCTGGCCGCCGCACGACGCGTGGGCGCCGACGTCGACGCGCCAGCGCTCCGCCCCGTCGTCGAGCGAGCGGGCGACGGCGGTCCCGTCCTCGACCGTCACGACCGCCCCGGGCAGGAGCGCGAGCCCGCCCGAGACCTCGACGTCAGCCGTCCAGCGCTCGACGGGCGCGTCGGGCAGCGGCTCCAGGCCGCCGGGCGCGGCCCGCAGCCGCTCCACGTCGGCCCGGCCCTGCCACGCGTCGACCGCGAGCATGCCGCCCAGCACGAGCGCGACCCCCGCCGCGACCCCCGCGACGACCGCCGCAGGCCGTCCCCGCCGGGGCGGTCCGCCTTCGGCCGGGTCGCTCTCCGCCGCGTCGCTCTCTGCCGGGTCGTCCTCGGCCGGGTCGTCGTCGACCGACGCACGCCCGGGCGGGCCGTCGGGTCCCGCGGGACCGTCCGTCGCCCCGAGGGCGGCACGGACGCCCGCCGTCACGCCCGGCGTCCAGGTCGTGCCCACCGTCGCGCCGGACGGCACGCCGCGCGGCCCGCCCGGCGAGACCGGGCCCGGACCGCCGAGGGCGTCGTCGTCCGCGTCGACGTCCTCGGACTCGACCAGCTCGAAGGTCAGTCGGTCCCGGGCGTCACGTCGTCGGAGCGGCACGCGGCCAGCCTAGGCCAGCGCGCCCGACGGCGGACCGCCCCAGGCCATGCCCGACCCGGCCGGACGCGCCCGGCGGCGCGTCCGGCCGAGGACGGCGTGCCCGTCACGCGACGCCGAGGTACGCCTCCTTGATGCTCGAGTCCGCGAGCAGCTCGCGCCCGCCGCCGCTGCGCACGACCTCGCCCGTCTCGAGCACGTACGCGCGGTGCGAGCGCGACAGCGCCTGCTGCGCGTTCTGCTCGACGAGCAGCACCGTCGTCCCCTGCGCGTTGATCTCCGACACGATGCGGAAGATCTGCTGGATGACCATGGGCGCGAGCCCCATCGACGGCTCGTCGAGGAGCAGCAGCCGCGGCCGGGCCATGAGCGCGCGCCCGATCGCGAGCATCTGCTGCTCGCCGCCCGACATGGTGCCGCCCACCTGCTCCTTGCGCTCCGCGAGCCGCGGGAACAGGTCGAAGACGCGCTCGACCGTCTCGTCGTGCTCGGCCTTCGACGCGAACGTGCGCGCGTAGGCGCCCATCTCCAGGTTCTCGACGACCGTCATGCCGGGGAAGATGCCGCGGCCCTCGGGCGCCTGCACGATGCCCTCGAGCACGCGCAGGTGCGCCTTCATCTTCGTGATGTCCTTGCCGTCGAACAGCACCTTGCCCCGCGCTACCGGGCGGATGCCCGAGATGGCGCGCATCGTCGTGGTCTTCCCGGCGCCGTTGGCCCCGATGAGGGTGACGAGCTCGCCCTCCTCGACGGTGATCGAGATGCCGCGCACGGCCTCGATGCGCCCGTAGGCGACCGTCATGTCCTGCAGCTCAAGCAGGGGCATGGCCGCTGCCTCCTTCGGTGGTGGGGGCCGCGGGCCCGACGCCGTCCGGGCCGTCCAGCTCCTCGTCGGGCACGCCGAGGTAGGCCGCGACGACCTTGGGGTCGTTCGTGACCTCGTCGGGCGTGCCGTCCGCGATGACGCGCCCGAACTCGAGCACGACGATCCGGTCGGTCACCCCGCGCACGAGGCGCATGTCGTGCTCGATGAGCAGCACGGTGTAGCCGTCGTCGCGGATGTGGCGGATGAGGTCCATGAGGGACTCCTTCTCCGCCGGGTTGAAGCCGGCCGCCGGCTCGTCGAGGCACAGCAGCTTCGGCTCGGTCGCCAGGGCCCGCGCGATCTCGAGCCGGCGCTGGTCGCCGTACGAGAGGTTGCGCGCCTTCTCCGTCGCCCGCCCGCCGACGCCCACGAACTCGAGCAGCGCGAGCGCCCGGTCGATCGCGTCCCGCTCCTCGCGCCGGTGCCGCGGCGTGCGCAGCAGCGCCCCGGGGACCGACGTGCGGTGCCGCGCGTCCGACCCGACGACGACGTTCTCCAGCGCCGTCATCTCGTTGAACAGGCGGATGTTCTGGAACGTGCGGGCGATGCCGCGCTGCGTGATCCGGTAGCGCTTGAGCTTGCCCACCGGGGAGCCGTCGAAGACGACCTGCCCCTGGGTGGGCCGGTAGACGCCCGTCATCGCGTTGAACGCGGTCGTCTTGCCCGCGCCGTTCGGGCCGATGAGCCCGAGGATCTCACCGCGCCGGATGTCGAACGTCACGTCGTCGAGCGCGACGAGGCCGCCGAACTGGACCGTGACGTTCTGCATCTGGAGCAGCGGCTCGCCGACGCGTGCGTGGACCGTGCGGTCCGGTGCGACCATCGCGTCGACGAGCTCGGGGTTCGCGAGCTCGGGGCGCACGTCCGCGACGTCGACGACCGCCGGCTCCTCGAGGACGGCTCCGGGCATGTACAGGTCGGCACGCGAGGAGTCGGCGCGGCCCGACGACGCGAGGTGCTCGTCGCCGTGCTCGCCGCCCGCGCCGATGCCGCCGGGGTCGTGGGTGCTCATCGGGTCTCCTCCCCGGTCGTGGTGCCGTCTGCGCCGGTCCCGGTCGTCGTGCCCGTCGCGCGGGAGCCGCCCGACGCCGTGGCGACCGCCGGGGAGCCCGGGCGGGCGCCGTCGTCGGACCCGCCCCGCGTGACGGCCTGCGCCGCGCGGCGCGCGGCGACGTAGAGCTCGCGCCCGTAGGCGAGGAGCTTCTGCCGGACGGGGAGGAGCCCTTGCGGACGGAAGATCATGAGCACGACCAGCGCGATCCCGAAGAACAGGTACCGGTAGCTCGCGATCTCGTTGCCGTTGATCGGGATGCCGAACAGCTCCGTGCGGCCGAGGAAGAAGTTCGGCAGGTACACGATGATGAACGCACCGAGGATCACCCCGAGCTTGTTCCCCTGGCCGCCGAGCACGACGGCGCACAGGAAGAGCACGGAGTTGATGACGTTGAAGTTCGTCGGGATGACGAACTGGACCTGCCCGGCGTAGAGCGCGCCCGCGACACCACCGATCGACGCCCCGATGACGAACGCCCACAGCTTGAAGCGGAACGTGGGGACGCCCATGATCTCGGCCGCGTCCTCGTCCTCGCGGATCGCGACCCAGGCGCGCCCGACGCGCGAGCGCTCCAGGTTCCCCACGAGCAGCAGCGAGATGACGATGAACACGAGGCTCAGCCAGTACCACCACACGCCCGAGTTGAGCGTGCCCGCGGCGTTCCCCGCGGAGAAGACGCCGTTGGGCAGCTCCTCCGTGACGCCCACCCGGGGGTAGGCGACGCCGCGCAGGCCCTGGCCGCCGCCCGTCAGCTCGTCGAGGTTGTCCGCGAGGAGGCGGACGATCTCACCGAAGCCGAGCGTGACGATGGCGAGGTAGTCGCCGCGCAGGCGCAGCGTCGGCGAGCCGAGGATCAGCCCGGACAACGACGTGATCGCGACCGCGATCGGGAGCGCCGCGAGCCACGCCCAGTCCTTCGACAGCCACTCGTCGGTCTGGTTCCACGGGCTGTCGGGGCTCGTGAGGATCGCGACCGTGTACGCACCGATGGCGTAGAAGCCGACGTAGCCGAGGTCGAGGAGGCCCGCCTGGCCCACCACGACGTTGAGGCCGATGGCGATGAGCGCGATCATGCCGAACTGCGCCATCACCCCGCCGAAGTTGGTGCCCACCGTGGTGAGCACCGGGATGTTGAGGATCGGCACGAGCGCCAGGAAGATCAGGAACGGCACGCCGATCGCCCACTGCGTGGGCCGGGCCTGGGCGTCCCACCACAGGCGCAGCCGGTCGCCGACTCCGCTGTGCGGCCGGTCCTTCGTCGCGACGCGGCCGGCGGGCGGCATCGCGGTGGGGCGACCGCCGTCGGGCGCGGGGGCGGGTGCAGGTGTCGAGGTGCTCATGCGCGGGCCCTCCCCAGCGACTCCCCGAGGATGCCCGTCGGGCGGAACATCAGGACGATGATGAGGAGCGCGAACGCGACCACGTCGCGCCACTCCGTGCCGAACACGACCTGGCCGTAGTTCTCCATGACGCCGAGCAGCAGGCCACCGAGCAGCGCGCCGCGCAGGTTGCCGATGCCGCCGAGCACCGCAGCGCAGAACGCCTTGATGCCGAGGATGAAGCCGCCGGAGTAGATGATCCCGTTCGGCACGCGCAGCGTGTAGAGCAGCGCGGCCGCACCGGCGAGGATGCCGCCGATGAGGAACGTCAGCATGATGACGCGCTCGCGCGAGACGCCCATGAGGGTCGCGGTCACCGGGTCCTGCGCGACGGCGCGGATGCCGCGGCCGAACTTCGTCCGGTTGATGAACATGTCCGTCGCGAGCGCGAGGACCAGCGCCGACAGGATGATGACGAGCGTGATGTTCGTGACCGGCGCGCCGCCGATCGTGAACTGCACCTCGGGCTGGACGAGCCGGATCGGCTGCTGCGCGTTGACGCCGCCGAGCGTGCCGCCCGTGAGCTTCGGCAGCACGAAGTGCACGAACTCCTGGATGATGAACGACATCCCGATCGCGGTGATGAGGAAGACGAGCGCCGGTGCGCCGCGCCGTCGCAGCGGCCGGTACGCCACGCGTTCCAGCCCGACGGCGGCACCGCCCGCGACGAGCATCCCGCCGAGCATCGCGATGCCGAGGTAGAGCACCGTCAGGGCGATGCCCTTGTCGTACGCGTTCCCGCTCGGGTAGAAGCCGAGCAGCATGAGCGTCGCGTACTGCCCGAACATGCCGAGCATGAAGACCTCGGAGTGGGCGAAGTTGATGAGCCGCAGCACGCCGTAGACGAGCGTGTATCCGACGGCGACGAGCGCGTAGATCGCGCCGTAGGTGAGGCCCTCGATGGTGAGGCCCCAGAAGTTCCGGGCGAGGCCCGCGATGTTGAAGTCGATGAGGGACTGGTGGACGAGGGGGCCGGCGGTCGCGCTGTGCATCAGCGCGTCAGCAAGAGCGGGCATGACGCTCCCTGGTTCGTTCTCTGGGGTACGAGGTCGTGGTCCACGACGGGCGCCCCGCCGACCGGTCCCCGCGCGGGGCGGGGACGTCGGGGCGGGGCGCCCGTCGTCGTCGGACTACTGGACCTCGTAGATCCAGATGAGCGCGGAGGCGAGCTCGCCCGTGTCGTCCCACTCGTAGGCGCGGGCCAGGCCCTCGCCGGAGTAGTTCGCCACGTAGTCGATCAGGCCCGCACGGTCGGTCACGCCCGAGGCGATGCCCGTGAGCATGATCGTCGCGAGGTCGTAGCCCTCGACCGAGTACACGCCCGGCGCCTGGCCGTTCGTCTCCTCGTAGGTGGCCGCGAAGTCCTCCGGGGCCGGGCCGCACGGGCAGGAGAGGATCGCGCCCTTCGACGCGGCACCCGCCTGCGAGACGAACTGCGGGTCGTTCGTGCCGTCCGCCGAGACGAACGGGATGTCGACGCCGCCGTCGCGCAGGCCCTGCACGAACGGCGCGGCCTCCGCGTAGTAGCCGGCGTAGAAGACGGCGTCCGCGTCGGCGCCGGAGATGATCTGGACGGCGGCCGAGAAGTCCTTGTCGCCGGTCTTCACCTCGGCGGCGCAGTCCTCGTTCGCGGCGTCGCCCAGGCCCTCGGTGATCTGCTGGGCGAGGCCGATGCCGTAGTCCGAGTTGTCGGAGACGACGCAGACGCTGCCGAAGTCCTTCGTGTTGACGAGGTACTTCGCGACCGACGGGCCCTGGACGGCGTCGTTCGCGAGACCGCGGAAGAAGTTCGTCCAGCCGTTCTTCGTGAGGTCGGGGTTGGTCGCCGACGCCGTGAGCGACAGCAGGCCCGCCTGGTTGAACACGTCGCCCGTGGCGGCCGTCTCGCCCGAGAACGCGGGGCCGAGCAGACCGAGCACGCTCGCGTCGCCGACGATCTGCGGCGCGACCTGGGTCGCCTTCTGCGGGTCGCCCTCGGTGTCGAACGGCTTGAGCGTGACCTGGCAGCCCGGGTTCGCCTCGTTGAACGCGTCCACCGCGACCTGGGCGCCGTACTGGATGTTGAGTCCGAGCGCGGCGTTCGGGCCCGTGAGAGCTCCGGCCACCGCGATCGAGGTGCCCTCGGCGCACTCGGCGCTGCCGTCACCGGCGGGGTCCGCCGGGTTGCCGGCCGCGGTCGCCTCGACCTCGGCGCCGTCGATGTCGATCTGGACCGACGGGACGATGCTCAGGTCGGCCGAGCCGCCGCCGTCGTCGGTCTCGGTCGACGTCCCGGTCGTCTCGTCGCCGCCGCCCTGGGACTGGGGACCGCAGGCGGTGAGGACGAGGGTGGCCGCGAGGAGCAGGGCGGCACCCCCGCTCGCCCGTCGTGCTGTGCGATGCATGCCAACCTCCGTGGTCCTGATCCCCGCGGAGGCAGCCAAGCCGCCTCTCTCCGCGGTCGATCGCTGAATTCAACACTGAATTGCGTGCTGAATAGTGACACAGGTCACCCGGGGACGAAACCTCCCCGCGGTCGCGCCGTCCGGAGCCCTCCGCGGCATCTCGGAGGGCTCCGGACCCACGAATCCGCGGGAGGGGGCGCCTCCGCGTTCCTGGGTGACGCGAACGTAGGCGGATCGGGTTTCGTGGGACGCAGGGAGTTGTTACCGACTCGTAACGCAAGGGTCTCGTTTCGTTCCGTGAACGGTACGAACGTCCCGTTCTGAGCCCTCGACGCGCTCCCCGGCGACCCTCTCCGGGCACCTCACGGGGAGCGCCCGGGGACCGTCCGGGCGCCTCCGCGCGCGCTCCCTGCACCTGCCACCGCGGACGCCGCGGGGGTCGGCACAACAGCTCGCGGCAACCCATGGCCAAGAGGGGGCCTACCATGTACGGTTGTCTCCGAGATTGCAGTGCCTCGCTTGTCCTCGCGTCGACGTGACCGCCACCCGGCGGGTGCCCGGCGGACCTTGTTACCCAAGAGTTGACGACGAACACCGTGATGTACTCCCCTGCGCCCGCGGGGGGTGTTTCCACACTCTTGAAGGAGTAACAATGGCTACCGGAACCGTGAAGTGGTTCAACAGCGAGAAGGGCTACGGCTTCATCGCCCCCGAGGACGGCTCGGCCGACGTGTTCGCGCACTACTCCGCGATCCAGTCGCAGGGCTTCCGCACGCTGGAGGAGAACCAGCGCGTCGAGTTCGACGTGACGCAGGGCCCGAAGGGCCCGCAGGCGGAGAACATCCGCCCCGTCTGACCCGATCTCCTCGGTAGCGGCTCGCCGCACCGATCGATCGTTCCTCGAGTGCCCCCGACCCTCCGGTCGGGGGCACTCGTGCGTTCCGGGCGACGCGACGCGACGGGCCAGACGCTGAGTGCATGAAACAGTCGCGCCCGAACCGATTCGAGGGCGACTGTTTCATGCACTCAACGCGGGGCGAGGTCGGGCGACGCCGAGGGCGGGCAGCCTCAGAACTCGCCGAAGCCGCCGAAGTCGTCGAAGCCGCCGCCGTCGAAACCGCCGCCGAAGCCGCCGCCGTCGAAGCCGCCGTCGGCACCGCCCGTGGGGTCCCCGCCCGACGCCTCGACGGCGCCGCCGTCAGCGCCGCCCTCGGCGGCGCCCGGGTCCTCGCCCGCGCCCGGGTCCTCGGCAGCCGCGTCCTCGGCCACGGGCTGGCTCGGGTCGGCGAACGCGGGCCCGAACAGGGCGTTCGCGACCGCGGACCCGATGACGACGCCCGCGATCGTGCCCAGCAGGCTCGACCCGACCATCGCGCCGAACCCGGGGCCCGCCTGGCCCCGGCCCGCGAAGGTGCGCTCCAGCGTCCCGGGCTGCCGCATCTCGGCGCGCGTCGCCATGCGGGCGAGGTCCTGCGGGGCGTCCGACGTCGCCCGCTCGCCCGCCGGGACCTGCTCGCCGAGCTCGGCGAGCACCTGCCGGCGCTGCTCCGGCGTGAGCCGCGCGAAGGCCTCGGCGTGCGCCTGCTCGACGGCGTCCGGCGGGGCGGTGCGCAGCAGGTAGCGGTAGCGGTCGATCGCCACCTGGTCGGGCGTGCGCTGCCCGGCCGCGGGCCGGGCGTCCTGCGGGGCGCTGCCGTACGCGGGCTGCTGGGCCGGGTACTGCGTCGGGTAGGGGTTCGCGGGCTGCGTCGGGGGCTGGGCGCCGTAGGGGCCCGTGTGCTGCGGCGCGCCGCCGTGGTCTCGCGGCTCGCGGCCGAGGAGCCGGTCCAGGAATCCCATGGGTCGTCCTCCGGGGGTGGGGGCGCCGAGCGGTGCGCTCGCGCCGGGGTCGTGGCCGGGTACGGCTCACTCCCCGACCAACGACGCGCACCGGCGCGCGGTTCCGGCGGGTGCGTCCGGTCGGAGGTTCCGCCGAGCGGTTCAGGTGGCTCCCGCGGCCGGGCGTCGCCCGTCAGGCGGCCGGGCGTCGCCCATCAGGACGTGAGGGCGAGGAACGCGCCGAGCTCCTCCAGACCGCGGGCCGAGCGGGGCAGCGTGTCGGTGAGACCGGGCGAGCGCACGACGACCGCGCTCCACTGCGCGCGCGACACCGCGACGTTGAGGCGGTTCCGGGAGAGCAGGAACCCGAGCCCGCGCGACGCCTCGTGCCCGGACGACGCCGCGAGCGTGAGGATGACGACCGGAGCCTCCTTGCCCTGGAACCGGTCGACCGTCCCGACCTCGACGTCCGGGTAGCCCGCGTCGCGCAGGGCACCACGCACCGCCCACACCTGCGCGTTGTACGGGGCGACGACGAGCACGTCGCCCTGCCCGAGCGGACGCTCGTGCGCGACGCCGTCGACCGTCGTCGTCCAGGACCGGCCGAGGACGTCCGCGACCTGGCGCACGACCTCGGCCGCCTCCTCCGTCGAGCGCACGGTGCTGCCCCCGTGCTCCACGAGCACCTGCCGCACGCCGGGCGCGACGCCGTCGAGGCGGCGGGCCGCGGCGAGCGGGTGCGCCCGCAGCCGGTCCTCGTAGGAGAGCGTCGAGACCGCCGCGGCGAGGTCCGGGTGCAGGCGCCACGTGGTGGCCAGGAAGTAGCCGCGCTCGGGGGGCAGCACCCCGTGGCCGTCGGCGAGCCAGGCGAGCGCCGAGCGGTCGACGGGCTCGGGGTGACGGCCCTGGCTGACCTGCGGGAGCTGCTGCGGGTCGCCGAGCAGGAGCAGGCGGCGGGCCGCCCGCGCGACCGCGACCGTGCTCGCGAGCGAGAACTGCCCCGCCTCGTCGACGACGAGCAGGTCGAGCGTGCCCGCGGGCAGCCGTTCGGCGGCGAAGTCCCACGCGGTGCCGCCGACGACCCGCGGGCCTGGCTCGGTCGCGAACGCGGCGAGGTGGGCGCCGTCGAGCTCGGCGTACACGGCGCGCGGCGACGGCCCGTCCGCCGCGAGCTTCTTCGCGACGAGCTCGCGCGGCACGCCCGCGCCGAGCACGACCGCACGCAGCAGGTTCTCGACCACGGCGTGGGACTGCGCGACGACGCCGACGCGCCACCCCTGCGCGACGAGCCGCGCCACGACCCGCGCGCCGACGTACGTCTTGCCCGTCCCGGGAGGGCCCTGCACGGCGAGGTACGAGTCGTCGAGCCGCTCGACGGCCGCCGTGACCGCGTCGACGACATCGTCCGCGACGGGCGGCAGCACGCCGCCCGTCACGTTGCCCGCGCCGTCGGCCGCGGCGGCTCCGTCCGGAGCGACGTGCGGTGCGGCCGGATCGGCGGGCACGAGGCGCGGCGACCGGCGCAGCAGCAGGTCGGTCGCGGCGTCCCGCGGGAGCGAGCCCGTGGCCCGCCACGTGGCGAGAGCGCGGCGCGCGGCCTCCTCGGTGGCGGCCTCGAGCGGCTTCGTGCCCGGCCCCGGCGACGGGGTGAGCGCGACCGGGGTCGCGTCGAACGGCTCCGCGCTCGTCGGGAGCTGCTCGCGCACGACGAGCACGTCGCGCTCGCCCGCCGACGTCGCGCGGCGTCCGGCGTCGAGGATCACCCCGCCCGTGAGCCACCCCCGCACGCCGTCGACGGCCGTGCGGGCGCAGGGTGGCAGGGGCGGGTCGTAGAGCACGAACGGGGCGACGCCCACGCGCAGGTCGCTGCCCTCGGGCAGTCGTCCGACGAGCTCGAGGTGCCGGGACCACGTGCGCCGGCCCGGCTCGACCTCCCACCCCGAGACGACCTCGGCCTGCTCGACGAGGAACGCGTTCCGCCGCCCCAGCCACTCGTCGGGCGGGAGCGCGAGGCGGGAGTAGTGCTCGTGCCAGAACGGCTTGGCCTCGCGCCGGTGGTACCCGGCCGCCGCCCCGTACATCGCGAGCGCCTGCTCGTCCGCGGTGCGCCGTGCGCGGTCCTCGCCGACGGCCTGCCGGATCTCCTCCTCCAGCAGCACCGCGGAGGACCGCTCGCGCTCCCCGGCCCCGGTCTCGTCGACCCCACCGGTCGTGGCAGCCGCGACGGTGGTGGCGCCGACGCTCGTGGCGGCCGTGCCGGTGGCCGTAGCCGTGGCCGCGGTATCCCCGGTGACGTCACGGTCCGCGACCCCCGCGGCCGCCTCGCGCAGCCACGCGGCGAGGCGCAGCGTCGACACGCAGTCGTACCGGTTGTAGTCCGCGATCCCCTGCAGGAGCTCGGCCGCCTCCTCGCTGCGGCCCGCGTCGCGCAGGGCGGTGTACTCGGCGTACGCGACGACGGACGCGGCGCCCGTGGTCACGTCGCCGGTGCGCAGCTCGTCGCCCATGTAGAGCGGCTCGAGCTTCTTGATGGACCGCGAGCGGTCGGACACGTGCAGCGCCTGCCGCACGACGGCGTACAGGTCGACGAGGACGCCGTCGCGCAGCAGGTCGTCGACCTCCTCCTCGTAGACGCCGTGCCGCGCGGCGATCGCGAGCAGGTGCGCGCGCTCGTAGTCGGCGTAGTGGTAGACGTGCAGGTCGGGGTGGACACGGCGGCGCGCGTTGACGTGGTCGACGAACGCGACGAGCGCGTCCCGCTCCGCCGCGAGGTCGTGCGCCCACAGGGCGTGGAACGGCGGCCGGTCCTCGGGCGTCGCCGGACGCTCGACCCACCCGAACAGGTAGTCGATCCCCCAGCTCGTGCCGCTCGCGTCCGTCCACAGCGGGTCGCCCTCGAAGTCGAAGAAGAGGTCGCCCGGGCTGGGCTCCGGCAGGGCGAGCACGGGCGCCGGGTCGTCGATGCGCCACGACAGCTCGTGCGGCCCGGACGCGTCGGCCCACACGACCGCGCCGTCGGACGGGCCGGTGCCGAGCTGGAGCGCGGCCTGGCGCCGCACGCGCGCGAAGGTCGACCGGCTCATCCCGGCCGGGACCGGCGTCTCGTCGGTCGCGGCGGCGAGCTCGTCGATCGTCCGGATCCCCGCCGTGTGCAGGGCCGTGCGCTGCGACTCGTACACGCCACCGACGAGGAGCACGTCCCGGCGCGCCTCCACCTGGGCGCGGCAGTCGGCGCAGCGCCCGCACGCACGGACCGCCGGGTCGTCCCACGGGGCACGGCCCTCGCGCGCGACGTGCTCGGCCGTCAGGCGCACGAGCCGCTCGCGCCGGTCCCGGTAGACGGGCAGCAGGTCGGCCAGGCGGTGCGACGTGCGCTCACGCGTGCCGAGGACGAGCGAGACGTCCGGGTCCACGGGGACGCCCGCGGCGACGAGCTGGTCGCCGTAGGCCGCGAGCTGGAGCAGGGCGGGGACCTTGGCGCGGCGCGCGAGCTTGGCGTCCACGACGGCGTAGCGCGCCGCGCCCGCGTCGTCCGTGCCGGTGCGCACGAGGAAGTCGGCCCGGCCGTGGAACGCGCCGTCGAAGAAAGCGGCCTGGTGCACGACGTCCGCCCCCGCCTCGACCGCGGCGAGCGTGCGCGCCTGTGCGGCGACGAGCTCGTCCCACGAGGTGCCGCGCGGCGGCTCGACGTGCACGACGCCGCGGCCGGTCGCCGGGTCGAACGGGCCGTGCTCGGCCTCGTAGCCCGCGAGCACCGCGCGCTCGTGCCGGGCGCCGAGCTCGGCCGTGCGGGCCAGCATCGCGTCGTCGCCCTCGTCGCCCTCGTCGCGGCGGGGCGCCCGCCCGAGCTGCTCGTCGAGCCGGCACAGGAGCCGGTACTCGCAGTCCGCGGCGACGACGAGGTCGCTCGCCGACAGCACGAGCGCCTGCTCGCGGGGAGGCGCCGCGCCGGCACCGGCCCGGTCGGCCACGGTCGCGGCCCGCAGCACCGGCTCGTCGACGAGGAACACGCACACCTCCGGTTCGGGACGGCCGCCGACGGCCGTCGCCGCCGACCGTCCGTCGGTCTGCGTCCGTTCTACCAGCGGCCACCCACGCGTCGGCGCCACCCACCCGCACCGGCCCCTCCGCCCGCCGCGCCCACCGACCACCCGCTGAGCACCCAGGACCGCCCGCCGTCCTCCGCGTCCCCATCACGCATCTCCGGCCGACCCGTGCCCGGGATGAGGCGATTCGTGCCGACGGCCAGGGCTCCCCTACTGTTCCCGTCGGACGTCCCGCCCGGACGTCGTCGTCGGACGTCGCCGCGGCGCGTCCACGCCGGACGGGAGCCCCGCGGCTCCCGGCGTCCCGCCCCCGCGCGGCGGGCGCCACCGAAGGAGGACCCATGGCCGTGCGCTTCGTACCGCCGCCGGGGTGGCCCGTGCCCGCGGGCTTCACCCCGACGACCGAGTGGCACCCGGACCCGTCCTGGCCGCCGCCCCCGCCCGGGTGGGTGTTCTGGGCCGACGACGCCGCCCCCGCGCCCGGCCCCGTGCCGCCCCCGGAGGCGCCCGTCCTGCACAGCACCGAGCCGCTGCCCGTCGGGTCCGGCGCGCCGACCCGCCGGTCGTTGCGCGCCCGCTCGTCGGGCGCGACCCCGGCGGTCGGCCCCGAGGCCGACGCGACGCGCGTCGCGGCCGCCGTCCCGGCCGCCCCTCCGGCCCGGGGCGCCGTGGAGGACCACCCCGTGGCGAGCTCGACGATGATCCTCCCCGCGCTCGGCGCGATGCTCGACGACCCGGCCGCGCGCCCGACGCCCGTCCCCGCCGCCCGCCCGGCGACGCCTGTGCCCCCCGCCCGCCCGACGCCGTCCGCGACCCCGGGTGCAGCCCCGACGGTCCCGGCCCGGGCCGGGACCGCCGGCGTCATCCCGGTGGGGCCGCTCGCCCTGCCCGCGGCCGACGACGACGGCGACCAGGCGCCGGAGCGGGGGCGGCGCTGGCTCGTCCCGACGGCGGTCGGCCTCGCGGGCGTCGCGGTCGGCCTGCTCGTCGGCATCGGCCTCACGCTCTCGGCGCAGGGCGAGGCGCAGCGCGAGCGGGCCGAGGCGCAGCGCGTGCAGAGCGAGGTCGCGGCGGAGCGCGAGCAGCTCGAGTCCGAGCGGGCCGACCTCGACGCCCAGCGTGCCGAGCTCGACGCCGCGACGGCCCAGCTCACGGAGCGCGAGGAGGCCGTCGCGCAGGCCGAGGAGGACGCGGCGAAGCGCTCGCAGGAGCTCGACGACCGCCAGAAGGAGCAGGACGACCGCGAGCAGGAGGAGCGTCCGGGGAACGGGCCCGGGAACGGCGGCGGGAACGGGAACGACGGCGGCGAGGGGGACGGCGGCGGGGGCGGCTGGGACTGGGGCGACTGGGGCTGGTGACCCGGCGGTCTCCACGAACGCCTCACGGACACGTCACCGCTTCCGGTCGCGGAACACACGTCCCTCACCGACAGTGGGAGGCGTGCTGACGCGATCTTCCTCTCCCACCCCCGACAGCGAGACCCCGATCTACGACGCCCTCGTGGTCGAGCACGAGAACATGCTGCCGCTCGTGCACCTCGGCAGGGCGCTCAGCGGGGAGATGGTCACGGTCGCCCGCCCCACGGGGCTCTCGCCTCGCCTCGCGCCCACGCACGGAGCGCCCGCGCTCCCGCGCCGCCGCCGCGCCGGCTGAGCGCGAGACCGACCCGCCTGCCCGCGGTCGACCCGTCGAGGGTCCGCCCAGGCGCCGGGCCGGTCTCGCGAGGCTCCCTCGCCGTGCCGAACGCCGTCTACAGCACGTGGGCGAGGAACGACCGCGTGCGCTCGTGCTGCGGGTCCTCGAGCACCTGCTCCGGGCTGCCCTGCTCGACGATGACGCCGTCGTCCATGAAGACCACGGTGTCGGCGACCTCGCGCGCGAACCCGATCTCGTGGGTCACGACCATCATCGTCATGCCGGACCGCGCGAGGTCGCGCATGACGGCCAGCACCTCGCCCACGAGCTCGGGGTCGAGGGCCGACGTCGGCTCGTCGAACAGCATGAGCTCGGGATCCATGGCGAGCGCCCGCGCGATGGCCACGCGCTGCTGCTGGCCGCCGGAGAGCTGCGCCGGGTAGTGGTCGGCGCGGTCCGCGAGGCCCACGCGGTCCAGGAGCTCGGACGCGCGCGCCCGCGCCTGCGCCTTGCTCAGCCCGCGCACCTGGACGGGCGCCTCCGCGACGTTCTCGAGCGCCGTCATGTGCGGGAACAGGTTGAAGCGCTGGAACACCATGCCGATGCGCGAGCGCTGCCGCGCCACGACCTTGGGGTGCAGGCGGTGCAGGCGAGTGCGGCCGTCCTTGGTGACCTCGCGGTAGCCCATGAGCTCGCCGTCGACCCGGACGCGGCCGCCCGTGATCTCCTCGAGCTCGTTGACGCAGCGCAGCAGCGTCGACTTGCCCGAGCCCGACGGGCCGAGCACGACGCACACCGAGCCGCGCGCGACCTCGAGGTCCACGCCCTTGAGCACGTGCAGGTCGCCGAACATCTTGTGCAGGCCCTCGACCTGCACCATCGGGGTGGCGTCGGTGGAGCGGCCCGCCTCCGGGGAGGTCCGGGGCGCCGCGGATGCCGTGTCGTGCGTCCCGCTCACGGGGTCACCTCCAGGAAGGGGTCGTCCTTCGTCGTGCCGGACGCGGCGATGAGGTCCTGCCGGTTCGGCTTGCGGCCGCGCCCGCCCGGGCCGCGCCCGCGGCGCCGCGTCGGCGCCTGCGTGCCGAACCCGCGGCCGTAGTACCGCTCCACGTAGTGCTGGCCGACCATGAGGACGCTCGTGATGAGCAGGTACCAGATGGCGGCGACCATGAGCAGCGGGATCGGCAGGAAGAGGCGGTTGCCGATCGCGTTCGTCGAGTACTGCAGGTCGAGCGTGAACGGCACCGCGAGGACCAGCGACGTCGTCTTGAGCATGGAGATGGTCTCGTTGCCCGTGGGCGGCACGATCACGCGCATGGCCTGGGGCAGCACGACGCGCGTGAGGATCTTGCCGTCCTTCATGCCGAGCGCCTTCGCGGCCTCGGTCTGGCCCGGGTCGACCGACCCGAGGCCCGCGCGCACGATCTCCGCGAGGTACGCCGCCTCGTTGAGCGAGAGCCCGATGAGCGCGCACACGAACGCGGTGAACAGGTCCGCCGTGCGGAACTCGAAGAACTCCGGCCCGAACGGGATGCCGAGGCTCAGGCGCGGGTACAGCACCGAGATGAGGCCCCAGAACACGAGCTGCGTGTAGATCGGGGTGCCGCGGAAGAACCAGATGTAGCCCCAGCTCACCGACCGCATGACGGGGTTGTCCGAGCGCCGCATGATCGCGAGGAGCACGGCGAGGACGATCGCGATGAGCATCGAGCCGAACGTCAGCACGAGCGTCCAGCCCACGCCGCGCACGACCGTCACGTCGCGGAAGTACAGCCAGACGACGTCCCACCGGAACTTCTCGTTCGTCAGCAGGGCGTTGGCCGCCATCGCGGCGAGCACGAGCAGCAGGGCGGCGGAGATCCACCGCCCGGGCCGCGGGACGGGGACGGCGTGGATGCGGTCGGGGACCGGGTCGTCGGCCGGTCCGGCG
The DNA here is from genome assembly GCF_900155925.1 of Cellulosimicrobium funkei. Classification (NCBI taxonomy): domain Bacteria; kingdom Bacillati; phylum Actinomycetota; class Actinomycetes; order Micrococcales; family Promicromonosporaceae; genus Cellulosimicrobium; species Cellulosimicrobium funkei. Next base: position 390,096 of record NZ_FTMI01000002.1, on the reverse strand, counting down.
GCGGCGCCGCGGGGGGAGCTACCGGTCGTCATGGTGCACCTCGGGGGGTCGGGGCTCGGGGGACGAGCCGGGCCGCGCGGTCGTCGTCGTCCGCGCGGTCGTCCCGGCCGCCGGCCGCGGGCGCCGGGTGGGCGCCCGCGGGACGGCGGGACGGACGGGGGCTGGCGAGGGGGTCGTCAGCCGACGGACGGGTTGAGCTCGGCCGTCTCCAGGGCGGCGTCGCCGCTGCCCCAGGCCCCGAGGATCTCCTCGAGCTGGCCGCTGTCCATGAGCGACTGCAGGGCTGCCTGGATCGCGGCGGCGAGCTCCGTGTCGTCCTTCGCGACGACGACGCCCTGCGGCGCGCTGTCGAACACGTCGCCGAGCTGCTCGAGCTGGCCGCCCGTCTGCTCGACGGCGTAGCCGATCACCGGCGAGTCGGCGTAGAGGACCTGCGCCTTGCCGCCCGCGACGTTCGTCGTGGCGTCGGACTGCGAGTCGTACTGGAGGATGTCGATCTTCTCCTCGCCGGCGTCGGTGCACGCCTGGCTCTGCACGGCGATGTCCTCGTCCTGGACCGTGCCCGTCTGCACGGCGACGGTCACGCCGCACAGGCTCTCGGGGTCGATGTCGTCCGGGTTGCCCGACGCGACCGCGTAGGCGGAGCCCGCGTTGAGGAAGGCGATCATGTTCGCCTCCTGCATGCGCTCCTCCGTGATGGTGAACGAGGAGATCCCGGCGTCGTACTTGGTGCCGAGCGCGGGGATGATCGCCGGGAAGTCGGCCGACTGGACCTCGACGTCGAGCCCGAGCGTCGCGCCGACGGCCTTGATGACGTCGATGTCGAACCCGATGGGCGTCTTGCCGTCCGCGTCGATGAACTCGGCGGGCGCGTACTCGGTGTTCGAGCCGACGACGAGCGTCCCCGCGGAGGCGACGTCCTCGGGCAGGAGCGCGGCGGCCGCGTCGTCGACCTCGATGGTCGACGGGTCGAACGACGGCGCCGCCGACGTCTCGTCACCGGAGCCCGACGTGCTGCCGTCCGTCCCGGTCTGGGACGCGTCGGTGCACGCGGCGAGCAGGAGGGTGCTCGTCGCGGCGAGCGCGACGAGACCGGTGAGGGGGAGCTTGCGCGGGGTCGTACGCATGGTGTCTCCGATCGGTGGGGGCCGGGCAGGGGCAGCGTAGACACCGATCGTCTCCGTCGTGTTACGTCAGCACCCGGCCCGTGAGGGCAGAGGAACGTACGGGGAACAGAGGACCCGGCGGTGCGCGGCACCTGCGCACGAGTGTGGGGCCGTTCGGCCTCGCTCACCAAACCGGCGGGGACATCGAGGCCTAACCGTGACGAACCGCACCCGCCCTCGGCGCGGACCGGCGCGGGCTACGTGTCGCGTGCGGCGGGCGCCTCGTCCTCGCGGTGGTCGTCCTCGTCCCCGGGCGGGTAGTCCGCCCGCTCGGGCTGGGCGCGCAGCCGCAGGATCGCGACGAGCAGCCCGCCCCACACGACGACGATGGCGAGCACGAGCAGGATCACGGCCGAGGTGGTCATCGGGTCTCCTCCCCGTCGGCACCGGTCGGGGCAGTCGTGCGGCCGGCCGTCCCGCGGCCCGACGGCGCACGGCCCGGCCCCGCAGAGGCGTCACCCGGCGGGTACGGCGGCCAGGGGACGAAGTCGTCGGGGCTGCGGCGCCAGCGCATCGCGGTGAGCACCAGGGCGGCGAGCGCCATGAACGCGATCGCGCCCCAGCCGACGAGCGCGAGATACCAGGCGGGGTACCCCTCGTAGCCGTCGACGACGAGCGTGACGATCCTGGACACGAGCATGTAGCCGAGCACGAGCGGAGCCAGCACGGCGACGAGCACCTGCCACCAGGGGCCGAGGCGGAACGTCGAGACGGCGTTGAGGTGGTAGCGCAGCTCCGGTCCGCGCCGCAGCACCCACAGCACGAGGACGGACATGAGCACGGCGGACCCCACGATGCCGACGTTGTTGGCCCACTGGTCGGCCGTGTCGAGGGCGACGAGGCCGGTGGTGGTGGAGAAGAGCAGGACGGAGATGACCGCGCTCACCACGCCGAGGCGCACGGAGGCCTGCCGCGGGGTCCAGCCGAACTTCTCCTGGAACCCCGCGGACACGACCTGGAGGATGGACAGCAGCGACGTGAACCCCGCCATGGCGAGGGACCCGAAGAACAGCGCACCGAAGATCGGGCCTCCCGGCATCTGCGACACGATCGCGGGGAACGTGACGAACGAGAGGATGGGCCCGCTGATGCCCTCGAGCTCCCCCACGCCGACCCCCTGCTCGTGCGCGAGGAAGCCCAGCGTCGCGAAGACGCCGATGCCGGCGAGGATCTCGAACGAGGAGTTGGAGAACGCGACGACGAGCCCCGGCGTCGTGAGGTTGGACCGACGCCGGCGGTAGGACGCGTACGTGACCATGATCCCGAACGCGATCGACAGCGAGAAGAAGATCTGGCTGTAGGCGGCGATCCACACGTTGGCGTCGCCGAGCGCCGACCAGTCCGGCGTGAACAGCGCGTTCAGCCCGTCCGCCGCGCCTTCGAGGAACAGCGAGCGCACCACGAGCACCGCGAACGCCACGACGAGCAGCGGCAGGAACACGGTGTTCGCGCGCTGCACGCCCTTCGCCACGCCGAGCGCGAGGACGACGATCGTCACGACCCAGACCGCGACGAGCGGCACGAGCACCGCCGGCACGAACTCGAGGCTCACGCCCGGGTCGGCGAGCCGGAGGTAGTCGCCCGTGAAGAACGCGGCCGGGTCGTCGCCCCAGCGCAGGTCGAACGAGAAGACGAAGAAGCTCACGGCCCACGCGATGACCGCGGTGTAGTAGAGCGCGATGACGAAGCAGATCATCACCTGGAACCAGCCCAGGCCCTCGAGCCACCGCGCGATCCGCCGGAACGCCGTCGGGGCGGACCCGCGGAAGCGGTGCCCGATCGCGTAGTCGAGGAACAGGATGGGGATGCCCGCGGTGAGCAGCGCGACGAGGTACGGCACGAGGAACGCCCCGCCCCCGTTCTCGTACGCCACGCCGGGGAACCGCCAGATGTTCCCCAGCCCGACCGCCGAGCCGATGGCCGCGATGATGAAGCCGACCTGCCCGGTCCACTCCTCGCGCGGCTGCTGCGTCGCGGGCTCCCCGCCCGCCGTGCCGGTCGCTGCCACAGTTCTCCTCGGTACCTCTGTCGTGCCGTGCCCGCGCGGGTGCCGCGCGGGTCGGCGCGGCGGCGAGCCTCTCGGTGCTCGGACGACCGTAACGACCGGTCGGGCACCGTGCGAGCCGACGGCGGTGCTCAGCCCGCGAGCAGACGCTCGACGTACCCGCCGAGGAAGCGGCTCTGCGGGTCGTAGCGCTGCGCGAGCGCGCCGAAGTCGTCGACGCGCGGGTAGAGCGCCGCGACGGTGCCCGGGTCGTGGACGAGCGCGTGCGAGAGCTTGCCCCAGTGCGGGCGCGCGCCCAGCGGGAGCAGCGCGGCCTCGACGTCGGGCAGGACGCGCGCGACGTCGTCGGGCAGGGGCTTCCACGTGAGGTGCACGCCGACGGTCGGGCCGTCGAACGGGCTGAGCCACAGCGGCTCGGGGTCGGGTGCGACGGTGCGGATCTCCCCCACCTGGAGCAGCGGGGTGACGCGCGGGCCGAGGTCGCGCATCGCGGCGAACGCCTCCTGGGCCCGCGCGCGTGGCACGAGGTACTCCGACTGCAGCTCGGCGCCGTTGCTCGGCGTGAAGTCGAGCCGGAAGTGCGGCAGCCGCTCGTTCCACGGGCCGGGCGCGCCGAGCTGGGGTGTGCAGTGCACGGGGTCGATGCCGGGCAGGGGGTGCAGCATCGTCGTGGCGGGCGTCGCACCGAAGAGGTCCGCCCGCGCCGCGCCGGCCTCCCCCGGCGCGAGGCGGGACTTGCGCCAGACCTGCTGGACGCCGTCGGGCCCCCAGTCCGTGAAGAGGCTCACCGAGTACGCCGACGCGGTGATCTCGTCGTAGTGCGCCGTCACCGCGTCCCACGGCAGCCCGACGTGCACGTCCTGGCGCACGTCGAACGTCGGGACCGTCTCCAGCTCGACGCGCGTCACGACGCCCAGCGCCCCGAGCGCCACGACCGCGCCGGGGAGGTCCGCGTCGCCGCGCCGCAGCGTCCGGCGCTCGCCGTCGCCGGTGACGAGCTCCATCCCGACGACGGCGCTCGCCAGCGAGCCCACCACGTCGCCCGAGCCGTGGGTCGCCGTCGCGACCGACCCCGCGACCGAGATGTGCGGGAGCGACGCGAGGTTCGCGAGCGCCCGGCCCGCCGCCTGGACGTGCCGCGTCACGTCGCCGTACCGCAGGCCTGCCGCGACCGACACCACGCCCGAGGCCGGGTCGACCTCGACGGGGGCGCGGCCGTCGTCGTACCGGTCGAGGACGACGTGCGTGCCCGTCGTGTCCGCGACGTCCCCGAACGAGTGCCGCGACCCCAGGGCCTTGACGCGCGCCGACCGCCGCACGACGTCGGCGAGCTCCTCCGGGTTCGCGGGGTGTGCCACCCCGGAGGACCCGTAGATGAGGTTCCCGGCCCAGTTAGCGAGACGCGGAGCGTCGACGTTCGTCACGCCCACCACCCTGCCACTCCCCCCTCCCAGACCACCCATCCCCCGCCCCCGGTCTCACCACCCCGAGCACGGGGTCGGCGACCGTCTCGGGGCCGATCCGGTCGCGGATCCCGTGCTCGGCGGCTCGTCACGCGCGGAGCGTGCCCCAGTGGGCGCGGACCGCGTCCACCTGGGCGGCGAACGCCTCCTCCTCCGCGAGCGACGGCGCGCGGCGCCACTGCGGCTCGACGACGACGTCGCGCGTCCCGACGACCCAGCGCCACCGCCCGACGACGACGCCGTCGACCGCGACGGCATGGATGAAGGACCCGAGCCGGTCGCCGAGGTCGACGCCGTCGGCCACGACGACCCTGCGCGACTCGCCGAAGGACTGGAAGAGCTCGTCGTAGCTCTGCAGCAGGTCGACGACCGGCCGGGCGGGGTCGCCGTCGGGCGCGAGCGCACCGACGAACGGCGCGGGGTCGAGCACCCGGTCGCCGGGGTCCGCGAGCCGCCAGAGCGTCAGCCCGTCGAGCGCACCCGCCCCGGGCACCGCCACGACCTGGTCGTCGAGCAGGTCGAGCGCGCGCCGCACGTCCGTCAGCGTGAAACCCGACCACTGGGCGACGTCCTTGACCGTCGCGTACGCGCGGCTCGCGAGGTAGCGGCGCAGCAGCTCGACGAGCGCGGCGTCCCGGTCGAACCGCTCGCCGAGCGGCCCGTAGCCGGGCGGGACGCGGTCGTCGAACGGGGCGTACGTCTGCTGCCGGCCGTCGAGCGGCCCGCTGACCAGCAGCCGGTCGAGCTCGGCGCGCATGAGCACGTAGCCGAGCGCGATGCCCTCGAGCGGGCGGCCGTGCGCGGCGAGCAGTCCCGCGAGCTCGCGGCGCGTGCGGGGCCGCTCCTGCACGGCCTCGACGACGAGGTCGGTCTCCGCCCCGTGCCCGGCGGTCCCCACCTGCCGGTACAGCGTCCCGTTGGCCTGGTGGACGCGGGGCGCGCTGAGCTCGAGGAGCCAGCGCGCGTCGTCGGGCCGGACCAGGTGCCAGGTGGGCCGCAGCACGTGCGTGCGCAGCACCTCCCCGCGGTCGCACGCGGCGACCGCGCCCGCCGCACCCGGCCGCGCGTCCGGCCGCAGCCGCCGCGTGAGGCCCCACAGGGCGGGGTGGAACTCCTGCCCCTGCACCGCGACGAGGTGCCCGACGGCGGTCGGCACGTCGGGCAGGTCGGGCGAGCGGAGCCGCTGCGCGGCGAGGCGCGCCGCGAGGACGCGGCGCCCGTCGACCGCCCTGGTGCTCACGACCCCGCCCCGGTCACGACGGTCGCACCGCCCACGTCACGAGGCCACCAGGTCCGCGGCGACGACGTCGGTCCCCGTCACCGCGACGCGCACGCCGCCCTCGACCGCGGACACGGAGTCGAGCGCGACGCCGTCGGGCAGGTCGAGCGGGACGCGCAGGTCGGACAGCGCGCCCGAGAGCCCGGACGGCAGGTCGTCGACAGAGACCGTGCCGAGGCCGGTGCGGACGGCGACGACGTCGACGGCGAGCTCGGCCGGTCCGGACACGCGCGGCGTCACGTCGACGGTGATCGTGGTGCCCAGCAGCTCGAAGCCCAGGGACAGCACGCCGCCGGTCGCGGTGACGTCGACGTCGAGACCGCTCTGCTCGGCGACCACCTGCTGCAGCGACTCCGCCGCGATGACGCCCGACGCCGTGCCGGACGCGATCCGGTACGGCTCCGACGTGCTCACGCCGTCGGCCTCGACCTGGAGGTCGGAGATCGCGTAGCCGCCGAACGACGCGGAGTCCGCGGAGCCCGTGACGTGCGTCAGCGACCCGCGCACGAGCTGCGTGAGGAACGGGAAGCCGGTGATGTCGATCTGGGCGCCGGACACGTCGTCGGCCTGCTGCTCGAACGCCGTGACCGCGCCGCGCTCGGTGGCGCGCACCGCCACCCGGTCGGCCACGACGGCGACCGCCACGAGCACCACGAGCGTCACGAGCAGGCCCACCAGTCGCTTCATGCGCCCACCCTAGGTCCGCCGACCACGACCTTGCCGTCGTTCTGACGCTCGTGGCGCCGACGAGGTCGTGCTCGACGCGGGGTGTCGTCGTTCTCGGCCCGGACGTAGATTCCGAGCATGACCTCTCCTCGGCACCCCTTCCGCATCGGCGTCCAGCTCCAGCCGCAGCACGCCGACTACGCCCAGATCCGCGACGCCGTGCTGCGCGCGGAGGACCTGGGCGTCGACGTCATCTTCAACTGGGACCACTTCTTCCCGCTCACGGGCGACCCCGACGGCAAGCACTTCGAGTGCTGGACCATGCTCGGGGCGTGGGCCGAGCAGACCGAGCGCGTCCAGATCGGCGCACTCGTCACGTGCAACAGCTACCGCAACCCGGACCTCCTCGCCGACATGGCGCGGACGGTCGACCACATCAGCGGCGGTCGTCTGATCCTCGGGATCGGGGCGGGCTGGTTCGAGAAGGACTACGACCGGTTCGGGTACGAGTTCGGCACCGCGGGCGGCCGCATCGCCGACCTCGCCGCGGCGCTACCGCGCATCAAGGCCCGCTGGGCGGCGTCGAACCCGACGCCGACGCGCGACATCCCGGTGCTCGTCGGCGGAGGTGGGGAGCGCAAGACGCTGCGCGTCGTCGCGGAGCACGCGGACGTCTGGCACTCGTTCGGCGACGCGGAGACGCTCGCGCGCAAGAGCGCGATCCTCGACGAGCACGGCACGGCCGTGGGCCGCGACACCGCCGCGCTCGTCGAGCGCTCGGTCGCCGTGTCCCGGCCGCCGGCGGAGTCCGCGGACGCGCTCGTCGCCGCGGGCGCGACCCTGTTCACCGTCGGCACGAGCGGGCCCGACTACGACCTGTCCCTCGTGCGCGAGTGGGTCACCTGGCGCGACGCCCAGGGCTGACCGCGGCGCTGCCGGCGCCGCCCACGGTGCCGAGCACGAGGTTGCTGTCGCTCTGAGGCCCAGGACGACAGCAACCCCGTGCTCGGCGGGACGGTCTGGTCAGAACAGCGCCCGCGCCAGGTTCGACAGGGCCGCGTGGACCTCCGAGCGCAGGCCGTCGTCGGCCGCGACCACCGCCACGCCGACACCGACCACGACGAGCAGGAGCCCTGCGCGCCACCACCACGCCGATCGGTGCACCGTCCGCCCTCCCGTCCTGTCGCTCTCGTCCCGTCGCTCTCGTCCCCGCCGTCAGTACGACAGTGTGCGCCAGGGCGACGACTCGGTGTCGAGCAGCCGCCGGACCGCGCGCTTGAAGTCGGGCAGGTCCTGGTCGACCGGGGTGCGGTTGCCCGCGGACCAGAACGCCCGCCCCGCGAGGAACCCGTCGCCGAACTGCTCCCACGACGCGTAGGCGGGGCGCGACATCGCGACGGCCTCCTCGATCGCGGCCCACGCCCGCTCCGGGGTGACGAACCCGGCGTCGACCGCGAGCCGGCTCACGTGCACGACCCGCGCGGCGTCCCACGCCGCGATCGACGGCGGCAGCGGGTCGGCCAGCTCGCCGTGCCCGCCCATCTGGGCCGACGCGCTCCACCCCTGGTAGAACGCGACGGCGCGCTCGGGGTCGAGGCCCCGCGCCGTCGCCTCCTGCCTCGCCTGGGCGACGTGCTGGTCCGCCGCGCCCTTCGCGTCGCGACGGCTCAGGCGGCCCGAGTAGAGCTCCTCGACCTTCGGCATCGCGATCGCGTAGTAGCCCCGGTGACCCTGGGTGAGCAGGAACTCATAGGTGCGCTCGACGTCGTCGGCGCCCCGCACGTCCCAGCCCGCCGCGAGCGGCTTCGCGGCCGTGCGCGCGTCGGCCTCCACGGTGAGCGCATTGATCGGCAGCACGCCCTCGACGGCGTAGACCGCACCGAGCGCGAGCCCGCGCTGCTGCGCCGGCGTGAGCGCGGGGGCGTCCTCCTTCGCGTAGAGGTCCGCCGTCGTCGAGAACATCTCCTTGAGCTTGTCGAACAGCCCCACCGGTCGCTCCTTCGTCCCGCCGCGCCCCGCGCGGACCCGTCGTGCCGCGGTCGTCGCGGCCTGCGGAGAGCCTGACAACGCCGCGCGCCCGCGGCACGCATCCCGAACGATCCCGAACGGGCCGGGCGTGCGCGTCACCCGGACCAGGGTCACCGCCGACCCGCCCGCACCCCGCCGCCACGTCACCGGGCGAGCACGCCGCGCAGCGGCGGGCGGCCGTCGCTAGCCTGACGCCGTGCCCCCCGACCCGCCGCCGTCCCCCGTGGGCGCGGGGTCGGTGGACGAGCTCGCCGCCCGGCTGCGGGCGCTGCGGGCGTGGGCAGGAGAGCCCTCGTACACCGAGATCGCGCGCCGCGTCGGCGCGCTCCGCACGGCTCGGGGCGTCCCCGCCGCGGAGGCGCGCCCCGGCCGCGTCACCGTCTACGACGTCTTCCGGGCGGGCCGCTCGCGGCTCGACGTCGATCTGCTCGCCGACGTCGCGCACGTCCTCGGCGACCGGCAGCCTGCGGCGTGGCGCGCCGCGTACCGGACGGCGACCGTCCCCGCGGCCGTTCCGGAGCTCGCTCTCCCGCCGACCGTCCGGCTGGGACCGTTCGCGCCCGACGGGCCGCTCGTCGGTCGGGCCGACGACGTCGCGCGGCTCGCGGCGGCGCTCACCGGCCCGCCTCCCGCACCCTCGCAGGAACAGCCGCGCGTCGTGACGGTCACGGGCCTGCCCGGGTCGGGCACGACGAGCGTCGCGCTCGCCGCGGCCCGCGAGGTCCCGGCGGACGTCGTCGCGCTCGTCGACCTGCACGGGGAGGCGGACGGCCCGCGCCCGGCCGCCGTCGTGCTCGACGCGCTGCTCCAGGCGCTCGGCGCACCCCCGCCCGACGCGCAGGCGCGCGACCTCCCCGCCCTCGCCGCCGCGCTCGCGACCGCGCTCGACGGGCTGCGCGCGACGATCGTCCTCGACGACGTGACCGACGGCGCCCAGGCCGCCGACGTCGTCGCGCACCTGCCCGGCACCGCGCGCGTGGTCGTCGCGGCGCACCAGGTCGTCGGGCTCCCCGGCGAGACCGCCACGACCCTCGCACCGCTCGGCGAGGACGACGCCCGTGCGCTGCTCGCGGCGCGCGTCGGCCAGGACCGCACCGCCGCGGAGCCGGAGGCCGCCGCGCGGCTGGTGCGCGCGTCCGGAGGGCTCCCCGCGGCGCTGGCGCAGATCGCCGACGACGTCCGCGCGCGCCCCGGCTGGTCGCTCGCCGACCACGTCCGCCGGGTCGAGGACCTCCCCGGACCGGCCCTCCACCCCGCGCTCGCCGCCGTGCACCGCCGTCTGCCCGCCGACCACGCCCGCGCCCTGCGCCTGCTCGCCCTCGTCCCGGTGCCGCTCGACTCGATCGAGGTCCCCGTGCTCCTCGGCGTCTCGACGAGCGAGAGCCGCGACGCGCTCGCCGCCCTGGGCCGCGCGCACCTCGTCGCGGCCGGGCCGCGCGGGGAGGTCGTCATGCCCGACGCCGTGCGCGCCCTCGCCGCCGACCTCGCCCGCACGGACGACCCGTTCTCGGCGCGGGCCGCCGCCGTCGGGCGGCTCGCCGCGCGGCTGCTCGACGACGCCCGGCCCGCCGTTCGTGCGACGTCGCCCCACCACGACGCGGCCGCGCCGGGCGTCGGGGCGGGCGTCGGAGCGCGTGGCGCAGCGGGCGAGGCGCCTCCCGGTCGTACGGCCGACGCCGCGGTCGCGTGGCTCGACGCGCACCGCGACCTGCTCGTCGCGACGTCGGCGCTCGCCGCGGAGCACGAGCTGGCCGACGCCGTGACGGACCTCTCCGCGCTCCTCGCCCCGTACCTGGACTCGGCGGGGCACGGGGACGACGCGGTCGCGGTGCACACGGCCGCCGTCGAGCACGGACGGCCGTCGGGCCGGTCCCAGGCGGGGCGCGACCTCGGCCGGGCGCTCGAACGGCTCGGCCGGTACGACGAGGCGCTCGCGCAGCTCGTCCGCTCGCTCGAGCGCGGCGACGACCCCCGCCCCGGCCAGACGCTCAACCGCGTCGGCAACGTGTACAAGCGCCTCGGGCGGTTCGACGAGGCCGAGACCGCGTACCGCGACGCCGCCGCCGGGGCGCGGACCGCGGGCGACCCGGTGAGCGAGGGCCGCGCCGTCGGGAACCTCGCGGACGTGCACCGCATCCTCGGCCGGCACGACGACGCGCGCGCCGGCTACGACCGCGCGCTGGCGCTGTCGCGGCGGGTCGGCGACGCCCTCAACGTCGCCATCGTGTCGAGCAACGCCGCGATCCTCTCGGAGGCGGAAGGCGGGCTCGACCGCGCGCTCGCGCTCCACCGGGACGCGCTCGCGAGCGCGACCTCGCTCCGGGACGCCGGCCTCACGACGCGCAGCCGGGTGCACGTGGGGCGGCTCCTCGCGCGCACGGGCGAGGCCGCCGCGGGCGTCGCGGAGCTGCGGGCCGCCGTCGCGGCGGCCGTCGACCTCGGCGACCCCGACGCCGAGGCCGAGGCCCGCAGCGCGTTCGGCACCGCGCTGCTCGCCGCGGGCGAGGTCGCGGCCGCGGTCGCCGCGGGCGAGGAGGCGCTCGCGCTGGCCCGGCGGGTCCGGGCCCGGCTCGTCGAGGCCGAGGCGCTCAACGCGCTCGGGGAGGCGGTCCGCGCGGCCGGTGACGCCGAGCGCGCCGCACACCTGCACGACGCCGCGCTCACCCTCGCCGACGAGCTCGACGACCGGCTGGAGCACGCGCGGGCCCTGCGCGGGCTGGCCGCCGCCCGGGCCGACGTCGGCCGCGCCTGACCCGCCGCACGTCTCAGCATCCGATCACGTACGCCGTGCGGGAACACGTGGCGCACCACCGGTGGTTGCCGCTGTCATGGCCTCCACCCCACCCGCGACCCCGGCGCCGACCGCGCCCGTCGCCGCCCGCCCGGGCACCGCCCCCTCCCCGAGCCCCGCGGCCCGCAAGGGGCGCATCAGCGCCGGTCTCGTCCTGCTGCTGTCCGCGCTCACCGCCGTCGGGCCGCTGACGATCGACCTCTACCTCTCCGCGTTCCCGCGCATCGTGGACGAGCTCGGTACGACCGAGTCCCGCGTCCAGCTCACCCTCACCGCGACCCTCGCGGGCCTCGCCCTCGGCCAGCTCCTCATCGGGTCGGTCTCGGACGCGGTCGGCCGCCGCGCTCCCCTGCTGGTGTCCCTCGCGGTGTACGTGGCGGCGTCCGTCGGGATCGTCTTCGCCGGCTCGGTCGCCGCGCTCACGGGCCTGCGGTTCGTCCAGGGCCTCTCCGCGGCCGCCGGGATGGTGCTGTCCATGGCGATCGTGCGCGACTCGTTCGAGGGCTACCAGATCGGCAAGGTCATCGCGCGGCTCATGCTCGTCGTGGGCGTCGCGCCCATCCTCGCGCCGACCATCGGCGCGCAGTTCCTGCGCCTCGGGTCGTGGCGCGGCATGTTCGTCGCGCTCGCCGTCGTGGGGGCCGTGCTCTTCGTGCTCGTGCTCCTGCGGCTGCGCGAGACGCTGCCCGTCGAACGCCGCCGCAGCGGCGGGACGGTCGCGGCCCTGCGCTCGTACGGCTCGCTCCTCGGGGACTGGTCGTTCATCGGCCTCGCGCTCATCGCCGGCTTCTACATGGCCGCGATGTTCACCTACATCTCCGCGTCGACGTTCGTGTTCCAGGACTTCTACGGGATGTCTGCCCAGCAGTACGCGATCGTCTTCGGCGTGGGCGCGGTGGCCGTGACGGCGGGCAGCCAGATCAACGGCGCGCTCGTCGGGCGCGTCACGCCCGAGCGCATCCTCCAGGGTGCGGTCGCGGCCGGGTTCGTCCTCTCGGGCGGGCTCCTCGTCGCCGCGCTCGCCGGTGGCGGGCTCGCGTGGCTCGTCCCGCTCATCGTGCTCACGCTCGGCACCGCGGGCTTCGTCATGCCGTCCGTCCCGGCCATCGCGCTCGAGCGCAACGCGCACCGCGCCGGCAGCGCCGCGGCCCTCATCGGCGCGTTCCAGTTCGGCGTCGGGGCGGTCGTCGCGCCGGTGACCGGCCTGCTCGGCGGGTCACCGCCGGTGACCATGGCCGCGGTGATGTTCGGCGTCGTCGTGGTCGCGGGCGCCGTGCTGCTCGGCCTGCGGCACACGTTCGGCGCGCCGCTCCCGGCCGACGCCGCGGACTCCCTCGGCGCGCCCGACCCCGCCGTCGGCGTCCCCGCCACGGCCACGGTCCTCCCGGACGCGGCCGTCGAGGCCACCCTCCCGTCCGCCGACGCGCCCCACGACGCTGCGGCGCTCGCCGGCGCGACGGCGCCGACGAACCGGCAGGCCTGACGGCCGACCACGGCCCTGCCGCCCGCTGAACACGGGATCGGCGACCGGATCTCGCCGATTGTGGTCGCCGACCCCGTGCTCGGCGGAGGGGGCGCGGGCGGGTGGGGGTCCGGGCAGGATGGGCGGGTGACGCCCGACGACCCCGACTACCCGCTCGCGGCCCGGACGGCGCCGACGCTCGCGGCGCTGGACGCCCACCTCGTCGAGTGCCGGGCGTGCCCGCGACTCGTGGCCTGGCGCGAGCACGTCGCCGACGTCAAGCGGGCGTCGTTCCGCGACGACGACTACTGGGCCCGCCCCGTCCCCGGTTTCGGTGACGAGCGGGCGGGGATCGTCGTCGTCGGGCTCGCGCCCGCCGCGCACGGGGCCAACCGCACGGGCCGCATGTTCACGGGCGACCGCAGCGGCGACTTCCTCTTCGCCGCCATGCACCGCACGGGCCTGGCCAACCAGGCGACGTCGGTCTCCGCCGACGACGGCCTCCGCCTCACCGGGATCCGCGTCACCGCGCCGGTGCGGTGCGCGCCCCCGGACAACAAGCCGACTCCGGAGGAACGCCGCCGCTGCGGCCCGTACCTCGCGCGCGAGGTCGAGCTGCTGGGCGCGACGGTGCGGGTCGCCGTCGTCCTCGGCGGCTTCGGGTGGCAGGCGCTGCTCTCGACGCTCGCCGAGCAGGGCTGGGCCGTGCCGCGTCCGCGGCCCCGGTTCGCGCACGGTGCGGAGGTGACGCTGCGCCGGGCCACCCCTCGCCCCGCCCCGGGAGCGTCGCTCCCCGGCGTCGTGCCCGACGGCGGCCCCCCGCCCCCGGAGCAGACCCTCACCCTGCTGGGGTGCTTCCACGTGAGCCAGCAGAACACGTTCACCGGCCGGCTCACCCCGCAGATGCTCGACGACGTGCTGCTCCGGGCGCGCGAGCTCGCGGGCCTCGGCGCACCGGTCTGACGTGCGCGCGCTCCCGACCGCGCACGGTGGTGAGCCGGCGGACGTTTCCCGGGCTGCGGTCGCCCGACCCACGGTGAACGGTGGCGAGCCGCCGGACCGTACCGGGGCGCGGTGGCCGCGCTCACGGCTCACGGCTCACGGCTCACGGCTCACGGTGGCGAGCCGCCGGACGCTGCGGGGGCGCGAGTCCCGACAGACGTTAGCGGGCGGCGGTGGCCGGGGACTGGCGGCGCGGTGCGTCGGCCCAGCGGCGGCGCTCCGCCACGCGCGGGGCGACGCGGCCGACGAGACGGAGCTGCTCCCGGCGCGCGATGACCTCCATGCGCCGCAGCTCGCGCTCGAGCGGGGACGATGCTGCTGACATTGCTGCTCTCCTTCGACGGCTCCCGGACGACGCCGCCGGTCGCGGCCGTTCCCGGGAGAGCACGCGACGACCGGCGGGACGTCGCTCGGCTCCTCGAAGAGGGACGGACACGGGGCCGGTTCGTGACATCCCGCCCCGTCCGGCCGAGCCGTGAGCGGCAATCCCACGTCCCGCGCCTGGCGTCCTGCGCTCCCGCCCCGAATCGTGAGCCCGAGCCCCGAGCCCCGAGCCCCGAGCCCCGAGCGACCCTCGGGGACGCGCGCGCCGGTTACGCCGTCGGGCGGGCGGACTCCTCATACTGCTCGACGAACTCCCCCGTCGGCGGGACGGGCGTGATGACGTCCACGAGCACCCCGTTCGGGTCGGCCGTGATGAAGTGCCGCTGCCCGAACGCCTCGTCGCGCAGCGAGCGCAGGATCGGCAGTCCCGCGGCGACGAGGCGCGCGTGCACGGCGTCGACGTCCTCGACCTCGAGGTTGAGCAGGAGCCCGCCCGCGCGACCCCGGCCGCTCGTCGGGATCGTCTCGTGGTCGCCGTCGAGCACGGCGAGGTTCACCGACGCGTCGTGCACGGACTGGAGGTGGACGTACCAGTCGCTCGTGAAGAGCGGCCGGAAGTCCAGGTGGTCGCGGTAGAACGCGACGGTCCCTGCGACGTCCCCGGTCATGAGCACGGGGTACCAGCTCGTGATGCGCACAGTCTTCTCCTCGTCGTCGGCGACCGGACGGTCGCAAAAACAAACAGGCTGTATGTATCGAGAATGGCCTACAGTCTGTCGGTATGCAAGAGCGCCGCCGGACCAACGCCGAACGCACCCGCGCGACCCGCGTGGCCCTCGTCGCAGCCGCGCGCGACCTCTTCGTCCGCGCCGGGTACTCCGCGACGTCGACGCCCCAGATCGCCGCCGCCGCGAACGTCACGCGCGGCGCGCTGTACCACCACTACGCCGACAAGCAGGACCTGTTCCGCGCCGTCGCCGAGGCCGAGGCCGAGGCGGTCGCCCGGGAGATCGAGGAGCGCACCGCCGGGGATCCCGGCACGGCAGCCGCGGAACGACCGGACGCCCCAGACAACCCAGACGGCCCGGACGCCCCGGACGCCCGCGCGATGCTCGTGGAGGGTGCGCGCGCCTACCTCGACGCGATGGGTGAACCCGGCCGCACGCGGCTGCTCCTCGTCGATGCACCCGCCGTGCTCGGCCCCGCAGAGGCCGACGCGCTCGACGCCCGCCACGCGCGCCGAACGCTCCGCGAGGGGCTCGGCGCGGCGCTCGGTATCCGGTCGAGCGGGGTCAGCACGAGCCGCGGCGCGGGCGACGACGACGTGCCCGGCCCAGGCGACGGGTCCGCCGTCCGCCCGGGCGAAGGGTCCGCCGTCCACCCGGGCGAGAGGTCCGCCGTCGACCAGGGAGAGCCCAGCGACGTCGCACGAGACCTCGCGGACGAGGAACGCCTCGACGCGCTGACGCTCCTGCTGTCCGCGGCGTTCGACCGCGCCGCCCTCGCGCTCGACGCGGGCGCGCCGCCGGGACCCGTGCGGGCGGCCGTGACCGAGCTCGTCGACCGCGTGTGCGCGCCGACGCCGGGACCGCGCCCTCGCTCCTGACTGACGGCCGCTCCTGACGGACGGCGCAGCCCCGGTCAGGCCCGCACGGTGAGCGTGCTGCCGCCGCCGGGGAGACGACGGACCTCGACGCGCTCCGCGACGGACTGCTTGAGCGCCTCGACGTGCGAGACGACGCCCACGACGCGCCCGCCCGCGCGGAGCCGGCCGAGCGCCGCGAGGACGGCCTCCAGCGTCTCGGGGTCGAGGCTGCCGAAGCCCTCGTCGACGAACAGCGTCCCGAGCTCGATGCCGCCCGCCTCGGCCGTGACGACGTCTGCGAGCCCGAGGGCGAGGCACAGCGACACGTAGAACGTCTCCCCGCCGGACAGCGTGCGCGGGTCGCGCTCGCGCTCCGTCACGTGGTCGAGCACCTTCATCGCGAGGCCGCGCTTGTGCGCCCGCACGTCCTCGCGCGTCGCGCTGCGCACGAGCTCGTACCGCCCTGACGACATCTCGGCGAGGCGCTCGTTCGCCGCCGCGACCACGTCCTCGAACCGCTGCACGAGCACGAACGTCGCGAGCGAGAGCGCGTGCGCGTTGTCGCCCGTGCCCGACGCGAGCGCCGCCATGCGCACGACCGGTCCCGCCGCGTCCCGCGCCGCGGTCCAGCCGTCGACCGCCGCGCCGACGGCTTCGGCCGCCACCCGGGCCGCGTCCGCCCGGCGGGCGACGAGCTCGTGCTGCCGCGCCGCGGCCCCGGCCACGGCCTCTGCCTCGTCGACGGCGGCGCGCGCGCCCGCGACGTCGGCCCGTACGTCCTCGGGCAGGTCGGCGAGCGCCGGGTCCGCGAGGCCGGTCGCCGTCGCGGTCCGCGCCGCGTCGTGCTCCGCGACGCGCTGAGAGAGCGCGTGCCGCTCGGCGTCGTCGAGCACCGCGGCGAGCGCCTCGGCCGCGTCCGCGAACCCCGACCGCGCGACGAGCGCGGCGACGTCGGCCGCACGCTCCTCGCACGCCCGCTGGGCGGCGGCGACGGCGCTGCCCGCGTCCGCGAGCGCGTCGATCGTGCGCACCCGTCCCTCCAGCGCGGCCGCGAGGACGGCGACGGGGTTGCGCGCGCCGCCCTCGTCGGCGAGCGGGTCGGGCAGGTCCACGAGCTCCACGAGCGGGCCCGCCGCGTCGAGCTCGGAGCGGATCTCGGCGCGGTCGCGCGCGAGGGCCGCCTCGGTCTCCTGGAGCCGCGCGGTCGTGCCCGCGACCGCCTCGGCGAGCCCGGCCGCCCGGGCCTCCAGCGCACGCGTCTCCGCGTCCAGCTCCTCGAGCTCGCGCTCGGCCTCGGCGCGCTCACGCTCCGCGGTGCGCGCGGCGGCCACCAGCTCCTCCGCGTGCGCGACCCGCTGCCCGGCCTCCTGCGGGGTCAGGCCGTCGGCGTCCCGACGGCGGGCCTCGCACCGCTCGGCGAGCACCTGAGCGCGGGCCGAGACGTCGTGCAGCAGGCGCTCGGCCTCCGCGCGCTCCCGCTCGGCGCGCTCGACGTCCTCGACCGCCGGGTGGTCCTCGGCGAGCGGCGCCGGGTGCGGGTGCTCGGCCCCGCCGCACACCGGGCACGGCTCGCCGGCGGCGAGGCCCGCGGCCAGCTCTCCGGCCAGACCCGCGATGCGCGCAGCCCGCAGCCGGGCCTCGTGCTCCACCGCCTCGTGCGCCCGGACCGCGGCCCGTGCCCGCTCGGCGTGCGCCTCGGCCGCCTCGGTCGCGAGCGCCGCCGTCTGGCGCGCCGCCTCCTCGACCGCCCGGGCGCGATCCGCGCGCTCGCGGAGCACCCCGAGCGCGCCCGCGGCCTCCGCGAGGGACGCGACCCGCGTGCGCAGGGCGTCGCGGCGCGCCGGGCGTGCGTCGAGCTCGGCCAGCACGCGACCCCGCTCCTCCGTCGCCTGCGCCACCTCCTTGCGCCCGTCGGCGAGCTCGCGGTCGCGCCCGGGCAGCGACGCCCCCACCGGGACGAGCCTCGCCACCCGCACGGCCGCCGTCGCGACGTCGGCGCGCAGGGCCTCGAGCGTCGTCGGGTCGGCGTCGGCGAGGGCGGCGGGCGCCCCGGTGCGCGCGAGCGCGAGCCGGTCGAGCGCGGCGCGCAGGGTCTGCTCGGCGCGCGCGAGGCCCTGGGCGGCCGGGGCGACGACCGCGGCACGTGCCGCCGCGTCCGCCCGACGGCGACACTCGGCCACCGCCACCTCCTCCTCGTCGAGGCGCGCCGCGTCGGCCCGCAGCCGGGCTCGCCGCTCCAGCGCGTCGTGCCGAGCGCGCTCGTGCTCGAACCGCTCACGCGCCGCGGCGAGCGTCGCGTCGGCCCCCGCCGCGCGCTCGGCCAGCGACGTGGCCTCGGCGTCGAGGCGCGCGACGTGCGCGACGGCGAGCGTGTGCACGCCCGGCGTCGCCTCCGCAGCGGCCGGGGCGCCGCCATCGTCGGCCCGCCGCAGCCGGTCGTCGTCGTGCGCGGCCTCGCGCAGCCGCCGCGCGTCGTCGGGCTCGAGCCCGGCGGACCCCACGAACCGCTCCGCCGCGCCCACGACGCCCTGCCGCGCGGCGTCCGTGCGCGACCGCGCCGCGCGCGCGAGCTCCGCCAGGCGCGCGGCTGCGCGGTGGTAGAGCTCCGTGCCGAAGACCTTCTGGAGCAGCACGGCCCGGTCCTCGGGCTTCGCGCGCAGGAACGTCGCGAACTCGCCCTGCGGCAGCACGACCGTCTGCACGAGCTGGCGCCGGTCGAGGCCCACGAGCCGGCGGATCTCGTCGCCCGCCTCGTCGAGCCGTGCGGACAGCAGCTCGCCCGCGGCGTCCTCCACCGCGTCCGGCGCGTCGGTGGGTGGCACCTCGGCGAGCCGCCAGAGCCGCACCGAGGCCTGCTGGGTCGTGGTGCCGGTGCCGCGCTTCTTGGGGCGGCGGTACTCGGGCGTGCGCCGGACCCGGAAGACACCGGCGGGGACTTCCAGCACGAGGTCGACGTACGACTCGACGTCCGGTCCCGCGAACGCCGAGCGGAGACGGTCGTCGCTCGCGGCGTCGGAGGCGACCTTGCCGTAGAGCGCGAACACGATCGCGTCGATGATCGTGGACTTGCCGGCGCCCGTCGGCCCCTCGAGGAGGTAGATCCCGGACGCGCCGAGCGCCGCGAGGTCGACGTGGTGGCGGCCCGCGAACGGGCCGATCGCCTGGAAGGTCAGGGAGTGCAGGTGCATCAGGCGCTGCGCTCCTCGGCGAGCGCGAGCTCGAACGCCTCCCGCAGCACGACGACCTCCGCCTCGCTGGGGGCGTGGCCGGAGACGTGCTCGACGAAGTCGCGCGCGACGTCCAGCGGGTCGCGCCCCGGCCCGACGGCGGTCACGACCTCCCGCTGGGCGACGCGCGGGGGGCGGTGCGTCACCTGGAGCGCGTGCGGGAACCGGGACCGGACGCGGGCGTACAGCTCGGCTGGCCGGACCGGGTCCGTCACGACGACGCGCAGCCAGTCGTCGACGTGCGGCTCGCCCGCCTCCCCGAGCAGCTCGTCGAGCGAGCCGGTCACCTCCGCGAGGCGGCGCGGCACGGGAGCGGGGACCAGCTCAACCGCCGCGTCCGCGTCCGCGCGGACCCGGTCGACGTCGACGAGCGCGGTGGACTTGCGCTGGTGCAGCTCCGAGAAGGAGAACGCGAGGGGCGAGCCCGAGTAGCGGGCGACGGTCGCCACGCCGCCGTCGGCCTCTCCGCCGCCGACGTCCGGGACGGTGACGCGCTGCGGCCCGTGCAGGTGGCCGAGCGCCACGTAGTCCACCCCGCGGCCCGCGAACGCAGCGGCCGGGACGGCGTCCACGCCGCCCACGCGGATGTCGCGCTCGGAGTCCGACGCCAGACCACCCACGACGAACGCGTGCCCGACGACGACCGCCCGCACCCCCGGGTCCGCGGCGCGGCGCCGGGCGAGGTCGGCGCCCACCCGGCGCAGGGCCGCCCCCATGACGGCCTCGTGGGACCGCGCGAGCGGCCGCTGCCTCACCGAGTCGCCGCCCACCCCCTCGGCGTCGGGAGCGTCGGCGTCCGGCGCGTCCGCGAGGACGTGCCGGGCCGTGTCCGGGTCGAGGTACGGGAGCGCGTAGACGAGCAGCGGCGAGGCGTCGCCGCTCGTCGCACCGGGGCGCGGGCCCAGGACGACGGGCGCACCGACGTCGGCCAGGCGTGCCCGCACGTGGACGCCCGGGCGCAGGAGGCGGTCGCCGAACCCGAGCCGGACGGCGGAGTCGTGGTTGCCCGGCGTGACGACGACGTGCGCGTGCTCGGCGAGCCGCGTCACCGCGTCCGAGAGGAGGGAGACGGCGTCGACCGGCGGGATCGCGCGGTCGTAGACGTCGCCCGCGACGACGACCGCGTCGACCGCCTCGGAGCGGGTCAGCTCGACGAGGTGGTCGAGGTGCGCGGCCTGGTGCTCCAGCAGGTCGACCCCGTGCAAGGTGCGCCCGAGGTGCCAGTCGGAGGTGTGCAGGATGCGCATGCCCGCACCGTACCGGCCGGTTCCCACAGCCCCGGGGACCCGGGGCGGCGGCGGGCGCGCGGGTGTCAGACGGCGCCGACGACCTCGATCGGGCCCGTGGAGGCGCCGCTGCGCTCGACGGGGATCCGCCCGCCCATGCCGATCATGTCGAGCAGCTCGACGATGCTCGGCGACGGGTCCCGGAGCACGACCTCACGGCCGTCCTCCTCGCCGAGCATGTAGAGCTGGATGATGAACGCGATGCCCGAGGAGTCGATGAAGGTGACGTCGGCGACGTCCACCACGACGCGCCCGCGGGTGTCGAGCACGTAGGACATCGCCTCGCTCGCGCGGTCGCGCAGCGCCGCGTCCACCTCTCCCCACATCGTCACGACCACGCCGCCGTCCGCCGGGGCGTAGACGATCCCGCTCGTCCGGTCGATCGCGCTGCCTGTGTCCACGGTTCCCGCTTCTCTCGAGTCGTCCTGCCTGCTGTCGGCCGCCCCTCCGGACAACGTCCGGCGGTGGTGGCCTGTTCCCTGCGCCTGCCTCACGGCTCCGTCCGGTTGCTCGCCGTGACCGTCGGGCGGCGGGTCGGACGAGGCGACCGTGACCGGAGCACCCCAGAGTCTGCACCCGGCGCGGGGCGCACACCAGCCCGCGCGGCGGTCGACCGCGACCTTCCTCCGAACCCTCACAACCCGGACCGCGTCGGTGCCTCCGCGCGCCTCCCGGAGCCCCGGGAGCGCCACGAGAAGGCGCAGCCCGGGCGGCGTCGCGGTCTCGTTCCCTTACCCGCTACAGGGGCTCGGTGACGTCGGCGACCTGGGCCCCGAGGGCGGCCACGAGGGCCTGCCCGTCGACCGTCGCGGCCACGCCGTGCTCGCCCGCGCCGATGGAGACGAGGTGGTCGCCGTCACCCGGGGCTTCCGGGGTCGCCGGGTCGCCCGCGACGTCCACCTCGTCCTCGCCGCGCACGGCGACCACGCGCACGTCCGCCACGACGGGCCACGCGTGCGTGGCGCCGAACGGCGTGATGGTGCCGCGCTCGTACCCGGTGACGTCGCGCGCGACCTCCTTGTCCGGCATGGACAGGCGCGACACGCCGAGCAGCGCGCGCAGCTTGGGCCACGAGATCTGCCGGTCGCCCGGGACGAGCACGAACAGGTAGTCGTCCTCCGCGCGCCGCACGACGATCGTCTTGAGGACGCGCGCCGGGTGCACGCCGCGCGCGGCGGCCGCCTCCTCCAGCGACCCCACCCGGCCGTGCCGGGTGAGGGTGAAGTCGATGCCCGACGCCTCCAGCGCCGCCACGGCGCGCTCGCTGCTCATGAGAACCGACCCTAGCCCTCGCTCCCGACGCACGGGCTGCCGTAGCGGGGCCGCCGCCCGTCAGACGTCGTCGAACTCCGTCACGACGGTGCGCCAGTACTCGGCGCCGTCGCGCGTGCGGTGCACGAGGCCCGCGTCGACCATCGCGCGCCGCAGCGACACCGGGTCCGCGGCGCGCGCCGCGAGCCGCTTGGTCAACGTGAGCTCGGTGACGGGCTCCTCCAGCGGGAGCACCTGCGCCGCGAGGTACTGCACGACGAGCTCGCGGTCGCGCAGCCGCTTCGGCATGCGCAGCAGGCGTCCGTCCGTGAGGAAGCGGTCGGGGCCCGTGGGGCGCGGCGTGGGCGCGGACGCGAGCAGGGCCGCGAACCGCTCGGGCGCCGCCCGCAGGAAGCCCGTCTCCTCGCGCACCACGACGCCCGCGGCGAGGAGCGGCGCGAGCCGACGGCGCTCGTCGGCCGACAGCACCGCCTCCGCGGGCCCCTCGGTCACGACGCGCGCGAGCACCTCGAGCCGTCCCGCGTCGGCGAGCGACGCGACCACCTGCTTCCACGCGTTGTCGGGCACCGGGGCGCCCGTCCGGTCGTCGTCCACCGCCAGACCCTACGCACGCCGCGCCGCGGACGGCCACCGCGTTCCCGGACCCCGCACCCCGTGCCCCACCTCCCGGGCGCCCCACCCCGCGGCCGGACCGACGAGCGCGGCGGGGACGTCAGGCGAGGTGCACGGCGTCGCCCTGCCAGCGGCGCCGCAGCCACCGGTCGTGCGACGCCACGACCACGGCGCCCGGCCACTCCTCCACGGCCTCCATGAGCTCGCCCGCGAGCGTGAGCGACACGTGGTTCGTCGGCTCGTCGAGGAGCAGCACGTCGGGCGCCTGCGTGACGAGCATCGCGAGCACCACGCGCCGGCGCTGCCCCACGGAGAGCTCCGCGAGCCGTCGCCCCAGGTCGCGCGGCGCGAGGAGGCCGTGCGCGTCCACGGCCGCGTCGCGCGCGTCCGCCGGGTCCACGCCCTGCGCGAGGGCGAGCAGCTCGCGCGGGGTGCGGTCGTCGTCGTGCAGGTGCACGTCCTGCTCGAGCAGCCCCACCCGGACCCCGCGCGCCCGGCCCACGGTGCCGGCGTCGGGCACGAGGTCGCCCGCGAGCACGTGCAGCAGCGTGGACTTCCCGGCACCGTTGGCCCCGGTGACGAGCAGCCGGCTCCCCCGCGCGACCTCGATCGACGGGACGCCCGACGCCGCCATGTCGAGCCGGTCCGGCCGCTCGCCCGGGGCCGCCCCGGGCCCTCCACGCCCGGGCCGGTGCACGACGACGCCGCGCGCCCACGCGACCACGTCGCCACCGCCCGGCGCGAGGCGGGTCCCCCCGCTCGGCGGTGCGAAGCGCAGGGGCGGGGGCGGCTTGCGCACCTGGTCGCGCTCGAGCACGTCGAGCCGCTGCTGCGCGTTGCGCACGCGCCGCGCGATCTGGCCCTGCACGCGCTCGCCCTTGAAGTCGTAGAGGATCTTCGCCTGGTTGCCCCGCTCACGGTTCTTCGCGACGTCCCGGGCCGTCACCGCGACCCCGCGCCGCAGCTCCGCGAGCTCGGCCTGCTCCGCCTCGAAGCGCTGCTCCCAGCGCTCGCGCTCGACGCGCTTGGCCTCGAGGTAGTCGCCGTACGTGCCGCCGTAGAGGGTCCCCGCTCCCCCGCCGCGTGCCGCGTCCCCGCCGCCCGCGCCGCGGAGCGGCTCCGCGACCGGGTCGAGGTCGAGGATCTCGGTGCACACCTCGTCGAGGAACACGCGGTCGTGGCTCGCGAGCACCACGGCGCCCGGGAGCGCGCGCAGCGCCGCGGCGAGGAACTCCGCCGCGTCGTCGTCGAGGTGGTTCGTCGGCTCGTCGAGCAGCATCGCGCCGGGCTGGCGCACGAGCAGCGCGGCGAGGCCGAGCCGCGTGCGCTGGCCCCCGGACAGCGACCCGACCTCGCGGCCCACGACCCCGTCGACGTCGAGCCCCAGACCCGCGAGCGTGCGCGCGGCCCGCGCGTCGGCGTCCCAGACGTCGGCGAGCTCGGCGCGCGCGAGGGCGCGCGCGTACGCCTCCTCGGCACCGGGGACGGGTTCGCCGCCCGGGTCGCCGGCGAGGGCGAGCGCCGCCTCCTCGAGCTCGCGCTCGATCCCGCGGACGCGCGCGAGCGCGTCGTCGACGACCGCGCGGACCGACGTCGTCGGCGGGTACGGGAACTCCTGGTGCAGGAACCCGAGGTCGGCGGGCCGGCTCACCGTGCCGTCGTCTGGGGCGAGCGTGCCCGCGAGCACCCGCAGGAGCGTGGACTTGCCGACACCGTTCTCGCCGACGAGACCCGTGCGATGGCCGGGGTCGACGGCGAGGTCGACGCCGCGCAGGACCGCGCGGCCCGCGAAGGACACGCGGACGTCGGACGCGCGCAGGACAGGGGTGGGACGTGCCATGGGTGATCACCTACCAGGTGCCCGGGTGGCGCGCGCACGCCGCGGAGGGCGGCGGGGGCCACGGCGACGGGCTCGACGGGACGGAGCGGCCGGGGCGGGTGAGGATCACATCCCGCCCGACGCTACGCCGTCGGTACGGAAGGCGCACGGCATTTTCCCGGCGGCGCCCTCGCGCCGGGCGCGGCCACGGTTCCGCCCGGGCCCGACGACGCCCCTCGGCTCAGGGGGTGGTCGGCTCCGTCCCGGGGGCCGTCGGGGCCTGGGTCGGCGCGACCGTGGGCTCGGGTGCCGGGTCCGTCGGCTCGGGTGACGGCTCGGGCTCGGGCTCGGGCGGCGGCCCGGACGAGACGACGATCGCGACCGTGCTTCCCGGCGCGACCTGGGTGCCGGAGCCCGGCGTGACGGACAGCACGGTCCCGGGCGCGGCCTCGTCGACCTGCGTCGTGACGCTGACCTTCAGCCCGGCGCCCTGCAGCGCTGCCTCCACGGTGGCCTGCTGCTTGCCGACGAGGTTCGCCGGGACGGCGACGGTCGTGGGCGGCGGCGGGTCCGTGGGCTTCGTCGGCGGGGGTTCCGTGGGCGTGGGCGTGGGCGTCGGTGCCGGGGGCTGCGGCGCGGGCGGGGTCGTCGGCTTCGGCGCGGGGGCGCTCGGCGTCGCCGGCTTCTGCGGCGTGGACGGCGCGCTGCCCTCGGCAGGCGTGTACCGCGTCGGCATCTTCCCCGCCGCGAAGAACTCGAAGTGCCACGGCTCCGGCTTGGAGCCGTTGGGCCGCGCCCATGCGGGGTTGTCCCAGCCGTAGTCCGGGCCGTGCGTGCGGAGCCAGACGTACTCGAGCGACGTCCCCGACGGCACGTTCCCGCCGACGTCGATCGCGAGCCCCCACCCGTGCTGCGACGTGCCGGGCACGGCCGCGAGGTAGGGCTTGACCGCCTTGAGGCGCACCTGCTCGTCGTAGGGGCGGTACGCGTCGGTGATCTTCAGCGCGTACCCGAACTCCTTCTCGAACTCGGCGGCGAGGGCCTCGAGCTGCTCCGCGGCGTCGCAGCGCAGGGTCTTGCCGGGCGCGAAGTCGAGCGCGCACAACGCCTCCGGCGGGATGCGGCCGTTCTGGTACTGCGCCGTCGAGCCCGCGTACCGCTCGACGACCTCGGCGAGCCGCTCCGCGAGGGTCGTGCCCGCGAGCGCCGTCGCCCCGGCTGCCGGGACGACCCCGACCGGCACGAGGTCGGTGCCGAGCAGCTCGGCGAGCGTCGTCGCGGAGGCGAGGACGTCCTCCAGCGTCACGTCGCCGTGCGCGTGGTCGTCGCCCTCGGCGTGGCCGCCGTCACCGCTGTCAGCCGATCCGTCGGCCGGGTCCTGGGAGCCGTCGAGCTCACCGGGGGCCACCCCGTCGGGCGCGGGCACCTCGTCCTCGGGCAGCGTCCGGTCGCCCGGGGACCCCGCGTCTCCCGCGGATCCCGTGCCGCCGGGGGCGGTCGGGTCCAGGGGCGTGCTCGTGCCGGGCGCCGGGCTCGGCGTGCCGCCGGGGCTCGGGGAGTCGCTCGGCGAGGGGTCGGTGGACGCGCTGGGGGACGGGCTGCTCGTCGGGCTGGGCGACGGCGCGGTGGGCGTCGCCGCGGTGCGGACCGCGTCGGTCGCTACGTCGCCGGCGGCGTCGACCGTCGCGGGCTGCTGCGCCGGGCGGTCGGTCGCGGGGTCGTCGGTCTCGCCGTCCGTGCCCGTCGTGGTGTCGTCGGTGCCATCGCCTGCGCCCGGGCCGAGCGGCTCCGGCAGCTCGGGGACCTGCGCGCCGTCGAGCGACTCGTCCAGGTCGAGGTCGCCGTCGGGCACGAGGGGCGCGGGGACGCGGCGGGCCGCGTCCTGCTGCGCGAGGTAGGTGGCCAGGAGCATGCCGAGCTCGGCGCGGGCCTGCTCGACGGGCGGGGAGACGTGGCCGTCGTCGAGCGCGTTGGCCGTCGCGAGGACCTCGATGGCGCCGTCGAGCTGCTGGCCCTCGTCGAGGCCGGCCCCGAGGGTGCTCGAGAGCGCCGCGACCTGGGTCGCCGTGGCCGTCTCCTGCGCGAAGAACGACGCGCCCGGGCGGGGCTGGGCGCTGCCGGCGAGTGCCGCGGCGAGCGTGATGGCGAGCGCCGAGGAGATGAGGACGTGCGACACGGCCCGCGCGCGTCGTCCGAACGACTCCGGACCCACCGCGGCGGCGGGCGCGGGCTCGGGCGTCACGGGCGCGTCGTCCGCGCCCTCGTGCTCCGCCGTGGTGCTCACCGCTCACTCCCGTGCTTCGTGCCCTGCCACGGACCTGCGGTCCCGCACGCCGGATGTGCGCGTCGTCGCGCCCGACGTCACGGCTGCGCGCGCACACGATCGGTGTGCTGCACGCCACAGTGCCCTCGTCCGCCTACCGTACACCGCCTCCACGAGGCTCTCACCCTCGTCTCATGTTCGCGGTGGACAATCGCTCCATGAGTTCACCGACACGTCACCGCAGGTCAACGTCCCGCGCGCTCGCGCTCGGTGCAGCCGTCGCCGCGACCGTCGCGCTGGGTGGGTGCGCCGAGGACGGCTCGGTGAGCGTGCCGGAATTCACCCTGACGGGCGACCAGGTCCAGCAGTTCCTCGACGACGCGGGCGCGCAGGTCGAGACGATCGGCGAGGACGTCCGGTCGCTCACCGACGACCTGGGCACCCTCCCGGACGACACGCGCGCCCGCGCGGAGGAGGCCGTCGCGTCCGCGCAGGAGGCCGCCGACGAGGCCCGCTCCGCGGCGGACGAGGCGGCGTCCGCCACGGACGAGACGCGCGCCCAGGCCGAGCAGCGCCTGGCCGACGCCGAGGCCGCGCTCGAGGACGCGTCCACCGAGCTGGGCGACGTCGCGGGCACCCTCTCCGGCGCCGACGCCGCGGTGCGCGACGCGATCGAGAGCCTGCGCACCCGGGTCGACGAGCTCCGCGCGGACCTCGAGGACGCGTCCGGCTCCTGACCGCACGGGCCGGGCGCGGGCGGCCCGCGCCCGGTGTCGCCGGACCCTCGTCCGCACCGGGGACCTAGGTCCCCGGGCCCGGCGACTTTTGCCTGACGTCCACCCTTCCTTCACAGGGGTTTGCTTGGTCTCAGGAGCCCGACCGCACCGGACGGGTCGATGAGAGGGGACAGTGATGAAGGGGACGATCGAGCGGAACGCCAACGCGCCGCTCCCCACGGTCGAAGGCACCGAGCCGGAGACCCTCAGCCTCGCGGAGCGCGCCACGCGACCCACCCAGGTGGTGCTCGGCGTCCTGCGGATCACGATCGGGTTCTACTTCCTCTGGGCCTTCCTCGACAAGACGTTCGGGCTCGGGTTCGCCACCCCCGCCGAGCGGTCGTGGATCAACGGGAACAGCCCGACCACCGGCTTCCTGTCGAACCTCGAGGGCACGTTCTCGGGCTTCTTCAGCGGCCTCGCGGGGAACGCGTTCATCGACGTGCTCTTCATGGTCGGCCTGCTCGGCATCGGGCTCGCCCTGATCCTGGGCATCGGGATGCGCATCGCCGCGGTGAGCGGCACGCTCCTGCTCCTGCTCATGTACCTGGCCGAGCTCCCGCTCGTGACCAACCCGATCATCGACGACCACATCACGATGTCGCTGACGATCATCGCTCTCACCCTCCTCGGGGCAGGCAGCGTGCTCGGCCTCGGCAAGGCGTGGAAGAGGATCCCGTTCGTCCAGCGCAACGCCTGGCTGGTCTGACGGTTCGACCGCCCGCCGTGTGCGGCGGGCCACGGGGCGACCGATACCGCGCGACGATCTGAGGCCGTCGCTGCAGGGAGTCGCTCCCGGGGGAAGAGGGGCGTGCGGGCGGTGGGGAGACCACCCGCACGTCCCGCCCTCCGCGCCCGGCAGGGCGACCGACAGCTCGACGGAGCCGGTCGCCCGCCGGGCGCCTTTCTGCGTGCCCGGCCCGCGGCCCTGTCCGGTGCGGCCCCGGCGTCAGCCGAAGCGGGCCAGCAGCTCCGCCGCCTGGGGATCGCCCTGGGCGGCCGCCTCGTGCCACAGGGCCATCGCCTCGGCGACGCGGCCCGCCCGGAGGCGGAGCACCCCGAGGCTCGTGCGCGCGGTCGGCTCGCCGGCGAGCGCCGCCTGCTCGAGCAGGTCCTCGGCGTCCGGCCCGCGGCCCGCGCGCACGTAGAGGTCCGCGAGGGTCGCCGCGACGCGCGCCTCGCCCGTCCCGGCCCACCCCTCGAGCAGCGCGACGGCGTCGTCCGGAGTCAAGGCGCCGCTGCGCACGAGCTCGACCGCCGCTTCCCAGCTCTCGCCCGACGTCGCCGCGAGGACGTCGTCGGCCGCGTCCCGCTCCCCCAGCTCGGCGAGCACCT
Organism: Cellulosimicrobium funkei; assembly: GCF_900155925.1. Classification (NCBI taxonomy): domain Bacteria; kingdom Bacillati; phylum Actinomycetota; class Actinomycetes; order Micrococcales; family Promicromonosporaceae; genus Cellulosimicrobium; species Cellulosimicrobium funkei. The sequence continues at coordinate 361,735 of NZ_FTMI01000002.1, read as the reverse complement.
GCGCGAGCCGCACGGCCGCGCCCTCAACACCCTGCGCGAGCTCGTACCAGCGGCGGGCCGCGTGCAGGTCGCCGCGCTCCGCCGCGACCTGCGCGGCCATGAACGCCCCCAGCGCGTCGCCCGCCAGACCGGCGAGCTCGAAGCAGCGGAACGCCTCCGCTGCGTCGCCCGCCTCGTGGTGCGCGACGCCCAGCCGGTACACAGCCCCGGGCACGCCCTGCTCGACGGCCGCCTCGTAGAACGGGACCGCGGCGGCCGGGCTGCCGAGCGCGCGCAGGTCGTCGGCGATCGCGACGAGCTCGGCCGGGTCGTCGGGGTGCAGGTGCCCGACGGCGGACCGCAGGTCCGCGAGGGCGCTCGCCGCGGCCTCGGCGGGCGCTCCGGAGCGCGGGGCGACGTCCGCGCCCTGGTCGGTGGTCGGCATGCGGCACCGCGTCCCTTCGGCCCCCTGCGTCGACGGCCCGGTGGTCCGGGACCTGCGCGACGGCGACGTGCGGCCGGCGGCAGGACGGCGTCGGACGTCCCGAGATGTGGACGCACGATAGCGCGGCGGTGTCGCCCACGTCACACCCCGGGCGAGACGGGTGCCGCCCGGCCGCCGGGGTCTGGGAGACTGCATCGGGTGAGCGGAACGACCGACCTGCCGGCCAGCGCCGGGCAACGCGTGCTGGACGCCGTCGTGGCGGTGACGAGCGACCTCGACCTGCCGCAGGTGCTGCGGCGCATCGTCGACGCGGCGATGGAGCTCACGGGCGCCCGGTACGGCGCGCTCGGGGTGCTCGACGCCTCGGGGCGCGAGCGCCTCGCGCAGTTCATCCCCCTGGGCCTCTCGGACGACGAGGTCGCCGAGATCGACCACTGGCCGCACGGCGAGGGTCTGCTGGGCGAGCTCATCGACCACCCGGCGCCCATCCGCGTGCCGGAGATCGCCGACGACGTGCGCTCGGCCGGCTTCCCCGAGGGCCACCCGCCCATGCACACGTTCCTCGGCGTGCCGGTGCGGGTGCGCGACACGGTGTTCGGCAACCTCTACCTCACCGACAAGCAGGTCCCCGGGGGCGGGTGCGAGGAGTTCACCGCGGAGGACGAGGCGGCCGTGGTCGCGCTCGCCGCCGCCGCGGGCGTCGCCATCGAGAACGCGCGGCTCTACGGCCGGGCGAAGCAGGTGGGTGTGCTGGAGGACCGCGACCGGATCGCGCGCGACCTGCACGACGTCGTCATCCAGCGCCTCTTCGCGTCGGCCATGACGCTCATGAGCGTGCAGCCGCTCGTCAGCGACCCGAACGCGCGCACGCGCATCGAGGAGACCGTCTCCGACCTCGACGAGACGATCCGGCAGATCCGGTCCACGATCTTCGCGCTGCACACGGCCACGGACCCGGACGCGCCCTCGATCGAGGACCGGTTCCGCGCGCAGGCCGAGGCCGCGACGACCGTGCTCGGGTTCGCGCCCGAGGTCGACGTCGAGGTGGCGGCCGAGGGGTCGGGCGCGGGCGTGACCGACGGCGGCCCCAGCCTGCCGGCCGAGGTCGCGGACCAGCTCGTCGTCGTGCTCGGCGAGGCCCTGACCAACGTCGCCCGGCACGCGCAGGCGAGCCGCGTCGTCGTGCACCTGGCCGTGACCGCGCACGAGGCGCGCCTCACCGTCACGGACGACGGCGTGGGCATCCAGCCCGGCGGCCGGCGCTCCGGCCTGCGGAACATGCAGGCGCGCGCCGCCGCGCTCGGCGGGTCGAGCACCGCGACCGCCCGGCCCGACGGCGGCACCCGCCTCGAGTGGTGGGTGCCGCTCGGCTGACGCGCCGGGTGCTCAGAGCGTCCGGTGCATGACGTGCAGGCCGACGAGCCCGTGCGCCGGGTGGTCGAACGCCTCGGGGACGGTCGCGAGGATCGTGAACCCCAGCGACTCCCAGAGCCGGACCGCGCGCTCGTTCGTCTCCACGACCGCGTTGAACTGCATCGCCCGGTAGCCGTCGGCGCGCGCACCGTCGAGCACGGCGCGCGCGAGCGCCCGGCCGACGCCACGCCCGGCGCCGTCGGGCCCGACGACGAAGCTCGCGTTCGCGACGTGCGCCCCGGCACCGGGGTGGTTGGGCAGGTACTTCGCCGTGCCGAGCACGGTGCCGCGGGCGCCGTCCTCCGCCGGGACCGCGACGAGGACGCGCGCGCCCGGGGCGTCGAGCCACGCGGCCCGGGCGTCGGCCTCGGTCATGTCGCGCGGGTACGTGTACGTCTCGCCCGCGCGGAAGACGGGCTCGAGCGCCCGCCAGATGCCGGGCCAGTCCGCGGGCGTCCCGGCACGTACCTCGATCGTCGCAGTCACCGGGCGAGCGTAGTGCGCGGGCCGCGGGTCAGCGCAGGATCCTCCGGCCGGTCACGATGCGCGGCACGACCTTGATGACGCGGTCGCGCACGCCGGGCACGAAGGTCACGAGCGGGAGCGCGAGCAGCCGCGCGCGCTCCACCGGCTCCGTGACCTCGAACGTGCGGCCGACGAGCACGACGGACCACCCGGAGCGGGCGTCGGCGTCGAACGAGTCGACCTCGAACGCCACGACGGCGCGGCTGGCGGCCACCGCGAGCTTCGAGCCCTCCGCGGTCCGGAACACGACGTCCGGGCCGTCGAGCACGAAGTTCACCGGCTGGATCGCCGGCAGCGCGTGGTCGGTGTAGACGATCCTGCCCACGGGGACGGTCGCGAGGAGCGCGTAGCTCTCCTCCGGCGTGAGCTCCGCGAGCCCTGCCGAGGCGCGCGGGCGCTCGGCGGTCGCGAGCCCCCCGCTCCCCACCGGTGCCCCTGTCCCGGTCCGCTCGACTGTGTCCATCTCCACATCGTCGCGCCGCGGTGTCAGATCCGGGAGTGCCGAAGGTCCCGACGCCGCGCGGTCGCCCGGTCCGTGGGCGTCGGCCCCCGGTCCGTGCGCGGGCGAGCCCTCGGGCCCCGTCCCGCCCTGCGGGTCGGGCCCGCCGTCAGGGACGCTGCGCCGGGCCACCGTGCTGCCGGTCCCCGGTGGGACCGCCCGCGCCCGGGGCGCCCTGGCGGGACGCCTCCTCCTGGCGCATCTCGGTCGCGAGGACCGCGACCTGGGTGCGGCGCTGCAGGCCGAGCGTCGCGAGGACGTGGGAGACGTAGTTCTTGACCGTCTTCTCCGCGAGGTAGAGGCGCTTGCCGATCTCGCGGTTCGTCAGGCCCTCGCCGATGAGCGCGACGATCTGGCGCTCCTGCTGGGACAGGCCCTCGAGGCGGTCCGGCGTCTCGTCCGCGGCGTGACGCAGGCGCTCCAGCACGCGCGCGGTGCTCGCCGGATCGAGCAGCGACCCGCCCGCCGCGACCGTGCGGACCGCGCCGACGAGGTCGGACCCGTGGATCTGCTTGAGCACGTACCCCGACGCCCCGGCGAGGACGGCCTGGAACAGCGCCTCGTCGTCGGCGAAGGACGTGAGCATGAGGCAGCCGACCTCGGGCAGCTCGGAGCGCACCTCGCGGCACACCTCGACGCCCGAGCCGTCGGGCAGGCGCACGTCGAGGATCGCGACGTCGGGGCGCGTCGCCTTGATGCGGGCGAGCGCGGAGGCGGCGGTGCCGGCCTCGCCGACGACGGTGATGTCACCGGCGGCCTCGAGCAGTGCGGCGACGCCGCGGCGGACCACCTCGTGGTCGTCGAGCAGGAACACGCGGATCGGGTGGGGAGAGCCCATGCCCTCAACGTAGCCGGTCGGAGGGGGATTCTCGCGCGCGCCCGCCCGTGGCGCCGCGGGTGCGGGACCTTCGTCCCGGTGGGTCGTGCCGAGCGTCCCGCGCGTCGGGGGCGGTCGCCGGGTGCGGCGGACCGCCCGCGCGCGGTATCCAGGAGGTGTGGCAGGTGGCGGGACGACCGCCACGAAGGGGACGACAGGACCGAGGTGGTCATGGTGAGCGGATCGACGCAGCAGGTCGTGCTGGTCGGTGTGGACGGCAGCACGACGAGCGGCAAGGCCCTGGACTGGGCGGTGCACGAGGCGGCGCGTCGGGGCGCGGAGCTGCGCGTGCTGCACGTCGCGTACGTGCCCGTCGTCGCGACGCCGTTCGTCGGCGGCGCGTACTACCCGAGCGTCGAGGAGCTCGGCGAGATCGCCGGCCCCATCCTCTCGGCCGCCGCCGAGCGCGCCGCGCGCGTGGACGCGTCGGTGCCCGTGCGGACGCTGCTGCGCTCCGGCCCGCCCTCGGAGGCGCTGCTCGACGAGGCCAAGGACGCCGACCTCGTCGTCGTGGGTTCCCGCGGGCTCGGGTCCGTCGGGTCGATGTTCTTCGGGTCCGTGGGGACCCGGCTGGCCGCCCGCGCGCCCGTGCCGGTCGTCGTCGTGCCGCCGTCCGTCGAGCGCGTGGAGCGCACCACCGACGTCGTGGTCGGCGTCGACGGGTCCGTGCACGGCGACGCCGCGCTCCGGTTCGCCCTCGACGAGGCCGCGCGCACCCGCTCCCGCGTCGTCGCGGTGTGCGCGTGGCGGATGCCCACCGGACCGCTGTGGGAGGAGAACCCCGCGTTCTACACCGCCGCCGAGCGCGACGCGCGCGCCGAGGCGTCGCGCACCGTCGAGGCCGCGCTCGGGCGCGTGCGCACCGCGGAGCACGACGACGTCCTCGTCGAGACGTTCGTCGTCGACCGCGAGCCGTCCGTCGCCCTCCGGGAGGCCGCGGCGGGGGCCGCGCTGACCGTCGTCGGCTCGCGCGGCCGCGGCGACCTGCGCGGCATGCTCCTCGGCTCGGTGAGCCAGGAGGTGCTGCACCACGCGACGCACCCCGTCGCCGTCGTGCACGCGGCGCGCGACTAGGGTGCCGTCCGCGCGGGGCGGGGACGCCGTCGGGCCGCTAGCGTCGAGACCGTGAGCGACGACGCGCAGGCCCTCCCGCACGACCCGTCGTTGCCCCGGGCGGGCGACTGGCCCGGGCCGGCGGGTGACGCCGTCGACCTCGCGCTGCTCGGCGTCCCGGCCTGGCGCACGTCGCTCTCGCCGACCGGCGCGCACGCGACGCCCGCCGCGGTGCGCGCCGCGCTGCGGAGGTTCAGCCCCGCGCTCGTACCCGACCGCCCGCTGCCCGACGGCGGCCCCTCCGCCCGCGTGCGACCCGTCGCCTCGGGCGGTCCCGCGGAGCGGACCGGCCCCGTCGACCTCGCCGAGCTCACGTTCGCCGACCTCGGCGACGTCGACGAGCCCGACGGCGCGGAGGGCGAGGCCCGACGCGCGCGGCGGTCCAGGCCGCGCTGGAGCGCGCTCGGCTGCTCGTCGCGCTGGGCGGCGACAACTCCGTGACCGTCGCGACCGCGCTCGGCGCGTGGGACGACGACCTCGCCACCGCGGGCCTCGTCACGCTCGACGCCCACCACGACCTGCGCGACGGTGTGTCCAACGGGTCGCCGGTGCGACGGCTCATCGAGGCGGGGCTCGACCCGCGGCGGGTCGTGCAGGTCGGCATCGCGGACTTCGCGAACTCCGCCGAGTACGCGCGCCGCGCCGTCGAGCTGGGGATCACCGTCGTGCACGTCGACGAGCTGCGCCGGCGCGGGCCCGAGGAGGTGATGCGCGCGGCCATGGAGGTCGCGGGCGCCGCGGGCGGGCCGGTGCACCTCGACGTGGACGTCGACGTGTGCGACCGCTCCGTCGCCCCGGGCTGCCCCGCGAGCGTCCCGGGCGGGATCGCGGCGTGGGAGCTGCGCGCCCTCGTCCGGGCCGCGGCGCGCGACGACCGGCTCCGCTCCGCCGACGTCGTCGAGGTCGACGCGACGGCCGACGCCCCCGACGGCCGCACGGTCCGCCTCGCCGCCCTCTGCGTCCTGGAGCTCGCGGCCGGCCTCACCCTCCACCCGCCGACCCCGGAACCGCTGCGGACGTAGCCCCCCCCCCGCCGACCAGGCGGTTCCGGCCGGCCCACCAGGTGGTCCTGGCACGACACGCGACCCGGACGCACCAGGACCACCTGTTCGCCGGGGGTGGGTCAGGGGTGGGGGTGGCCAGACCTCCACGTCTTCGCGATCAGGGGGACGCCGGGGCGGTAGGCGAGGTGGGTGCGGCTCGGGGCGTCGAGCAGCACGACGTCGGCCCGGGCTCCGGGGGCGAGGTGCCCGACGTCGTCCCGCCGCAGCGCGAGCGCGCCGCCCGCGGTCGCGGACCACACGGCCTCGGCGACGGTCATCCGCATCTCGCGGACCGCGAGCGCCACGCACAGCGGCATCGACGACGTGAAGCTCGACCCAGGGTTGCAGTCGCTCGCGAGCGCGACGACGGCCCCCGCGTCGAGGAGTCGTCGCGCGTCGGGGTAGGGCTGGCGCGTGGAGAACTCGACGCCGGGGAGAAGGGTCGCGACGGTCCCGGCGCCCGCTCCCGACGTCGCGACGGTCCCGGCGACGGCTCCCGACGTCCCGTCCGGCCGCGTCCCGCTGTCGGTCCACGAGCCCGCGAGCGCCGCGACGTCGTCGTCGGTGAGGTACGTGCAGTGGTCCACCGCGGCAGCGCCCAGCCCGACGGCGAGGCGCACCCCCTCCCCCGGGGCGAGCTGGTTCGCGTGCACGCGCACCCCGAGCCCGGCGGCGGCCCCGGCCTCGAGCACGCGGCGGGACTGCTCGGGCGTGAACGCGCCGGTCTCGCAGAACACGTCGACCCACCGGGCGTGCGGCGCGCACGCGGCGAGCATCTCCCCGCATACGAGGTCGACGTACGCGTCGGCCCGGCCCGCGTACTCCACCGGCACGACGTGCGCCCCGAGGAACGTCACCTCGGGCGTCACCTCGCGCGCGAGCCGCACCGACCGCTCCTCGTCCGCCACGGTGAGGCCGTAGCCGCTCTTCACCTCGACCGTGGTCGTGCCCTGGCGGGCCGCCTCGTCGAGGTGCCGGGCCAGCCCGGCGCGGAGCACGTCGTCGGACGCGGCGCGCGTCGCGGCGACGGTCGACCGGATGCCGCCCGCCTCGTACGGGCGCCCGGCCATGCGCGCCTCGAACTCGGCGGCGCGGTCGCCCGCGAACACGAGGTGGGTGTGCGAGTCGACGAACCCCGGGAGCACCGCGCGCCCGCCCGCGTCGACCGTCACGTCCGGCTCCCGTCCGTCCAGCGCGTGCCCGACGGCGTCCCGCGCCTCCCGGGCCGGGCCCGCCCAGGCGACCCGGCCGCCGTCGAGCAGCAGGACGGCGTCCGTCACCAGGCCGGTCGGGTCGCCGTCGCGCGTGCCGGGGCCGCCCGGGGCGTTGGTCGTCAGCTCGCCGATGCCGGTGACGAGCGTCGACCCGGGCCCCGAGGACGTGCCCGTCGCGCGGCGTCCCGTCACGGCGTCTCCCGCGCGGGGACGCGGAGCCCGCCGCGCTCGGCGGCGACGACCGCGTCGTCGTACCCGGCGTCGACGTGGCGCAGCACCCCGAGGCCCGGGTCGTTCGACAGCACGCGCGCGAGCTTGGCCGCGGCGAGCGGCGTGCCGTCCGCGACGGACACCTGGCCCGCGTGGATCGAGCGGCCCATGCCGACGCCACCGCCCTGGTGGATCGAGACCCACGTCGCGCCCGACGACGCGGCCGTGAGCGCGTTGAGCAGGGGCCAGTCGGCGATCGCGTCGGAGCCGTCGGCCATGGCCTCCGTCTCGCGGTACGGGGACGCGACCGACCCGGCGTCGAGGTGGTCGCGGCCGATGACGACCGGGGCGCGCACCGCGCCCGACGCCACGAGGTCGTTGAACGCGAGGCCCGCGCGGTCGCGCTCGCCGTGCCCGAGCCAGCAGATGCGCGCGGGCAGTCCCTGGAACGCGACGCGCTCCTGGGCGGCGCGGATCCAGCGGTGCAGGTGGTCGTCGTCGAACAGGTCGAGCACGGCGGCGTCGGTCGCGGCGATGTCGCGCGGGTCGCCCGAGAGCGCGGCCCACCGGAACGGGCCCTTGCCCTGCGCGAACAGCGGCCGGATGTACGCGGGCACGAACCCCGGGAAGTCGAACGCGCGGTCGTACCCGCCGCGGCGCGCCTCGTCGCGGATCGAGTTTCCGTAGTCGAACACCTCGGCGCCCGCGTCGAGGAACCCGACCATGCCCTCGACGTGCCGGGCCATGGACTCGCGCGCGCGGTCGGTGAGCTCGTCGGGCTTCGCGGCGGCGTAGTCGGCCCAGTCCGCGAGGTCCACCCCGACCGGCAGGTAGGACAGCGGATCGTGCGCCGACGTCTGGTCCGTGACGACGTCGACCTCGACCCCGCGCCGCAGCAGCTCCGGCACGACCGTCGCGCTGTTCCCCTCGACCCCCACCGACAGCGCCCGGCGCTCGCGCCGCGCGTCCTCGACGAGCCGGACCGCGGCGTCGAGGTCGTCGGCGACGACGTCGAGGTACCGCTCGCGCACGCGCCGGTCGAGGCGCGACCGGTCGACGTCGACCACGAGGCACGCGCCGCCGTTGAGCGTCACCGCGAGCGGCTGCGCGCCGCCCATCCCGCCGCACCCGCCGGTGAGCGTGAGCGTCCCGGCGAGGGTCCCGCCACTGAACCCCTGCCCGCCCTGGCGGGCGGCGAGCTTCGCGGCGACCGCAGCGAGCGTCTCGTACGTGCCCTGGAGGATGCCCTGCGCGCCGATGTAGATCCACGACCCTGCCGTCATCTGCCCGTACATCGTCAGGCCCGTCGCCTCGAGCCGCCGGAACTCGGGCCACGTCGCCCAGTCCCCCACGAGGTTGCTGTTCGCGAGGAGCACGCGCGGCGCCCACTCGTGCGTCCGCAGCACCCCGACGGGCTTGCCCGACTGCACGAGGAGCGTCTCGTCGTCCGCGAGCGTCGTGAGCGTGCGGACGATCGCGTGGTAGCTCGGCCAGTCGCGCGCCGCCCGGCCCGTGCCGCCGTAGACGACGAGGTCGTCGGGCCGCTCCGCGACCTCGGGGTCGAGGTTGTTCATGAGCATCCGCAGCGGCGCCTCGGTCTGCCAGGACCGCGCGGTGAGGGTCGTGCCGCGCGGGGCGCGGACGGGGACGGGCGTGCCGAGGCGGTGGGTCGGCTCGTGGACCATGGTCGTCTCGCTCCTTCGGGTCGGGTGGGTCTCAGGCCAGGTGCCCGACGGCGGCGCTCGCCGCCGCGGTCACGGCACCCGTCGCGACGAGGCGGGTCACGGCCTCGATCTCGGGCGCGAGGTAGCGGTCCGGTCCGGGGCCCGCGGCGGCCGTGCGCACGAGGTCGCGCACGGCGCCGGTCCCCCGCGCGGGGTGCAGGGACCCGGCGTCGCAGCGGAGGTCGAGGGCGCGCGTCGCGGTGAGCAGCTCGATCGCGAGGACGCGGCCCAGCCCGTCGACGGCGCGGCGGAGCTTGCGCGCCCCGGCCCAGCCCATGGACACGTGGTCCTCCTGCATGGCCGACGACGGGATCGAGTCGACGCTCGACGGCACCGCGAGCCGCTTGAGCTCCGAGACGATCCCCGCCGCCGTGTACTGCGCGATCATCAGCCCGGAGTCGACGCCCGGGTCGTCGGCGAGGAACGGCGGCAGGCCCTCGTTGCGGGCCTTGTCGAGGAACCGGTCCGTGCGGCGCTCGCTCATGCTCGCGACGTCGGCCGCGGCGATCGCGAGGAAGTCGAGCACGTACGCGACCGGGGCCCCGTGGAAGTTGCCGTTCGACTCGACGCGCCCGTCCACCGTGACGACCGGGTTGTCGATCGCCGCCGCGAGCTCCCGGCGCGCGACGGCGGTCGCGTGGTCGAGCGTGTCGCGCGCGGCGCCGTGCACCTGGGGCGCGCACCGCAGCGAGTACGCGTCCTGCACGCGCGTGCACTCGGGCCGGCCGTCGGCGTCGAGCGTGCGGTGGCTCGCCACGACGGGCGAGCCGTCGAGCAGCGCGCGCAGGTTCGCGGCCGACGCCGCCTGGCCGGGGTGCGGCCGCATCGCCACGAGGTCGGCCGCGAACGGCGCGTCCGAGCCGAGCAGCGCCTCGACGCTCGCCGCGGCCGCGACGTCGGCCGTCGTGAGCAGGGACCGCAGGTCGTGCAGCGCGAGCGCGAGCATGCCGAGCATGCCGTCCGTGCCGTTGATGAGCGCGAGGCCCTCCTTCTCGCGCAGCGCGAGCGGCGCGATCCCGGCCGCGGCGAGCGCGTCGGCAGCGGGCACGACGGCTCCCGTCGCGTCCCGGACCTCGCCCTCGCCGAGCGCCGCGAGCGCCACGTGGGCCAGCGGCGCGAGGTCGCCCGAGCACCCGAGCGAGCCGAACTCCCGCACCACCGGGGTGATCCCGGCGTCGAGCATCGCGGCGTACGTCTGCGCGACGACGGGGCGCGCCCCGGTGCGCCCGGTCGCCAGGGTCGCGAGCCGCAGGAGCTGGAGCGCCCGCACGACCTCGCGCTCGACCTCCGGCCCCGACCCCGCCGCGTGCGACCGCACGAGGCTCAGCTGGAGCTGCGCGCGCCGCTCGACCGGGATGTGGCGCCGCGCGAGCGCCCCGAACCCGGTCGAGACGCCGTAGTGCGGGCGGTGGTCGTCCGCGAGCCCTTCGACGACGGCGCGGCTCGCCGCCATCGCCTCGACCGCCGCGTCCGCGAGCCGGACGCGCGCGCCGTGCCGCGCGACGTCGACCACGTCGTCGATCGTCAGCGGACCGTCGCCCACGACGACGACGCGCGCGGCGCGGGCCGGGTCGGAGACGGCCGGGGAGTGCGTCGTCGCTGCCATGCCCCCAGGACACACCGCGCCTCGACGCGCCGGGAGCCCGCTGCGACAGGTTCAGTCTGGGATCCCAGACGGCTCCCGCACCTTCCGCCGGAAACCGCCCCCTACCGCAACTGCCGCCGACGCCGCCCACGCCGCCCACGCCGCAGACCAGGCCATCCCGGCGAGCCGAGCAGGCGGTCGTGGCGCGTCAGCTGCCCGGGACGCGCCACGATCACCTGTTCGGCACCGGGCGGGGGGTGTGGAGGGGCGGGCGGCGGAGAGGCCGGGGGCAGCGGGTCAGGCGTTCACGTAGGCCGCGAGGTGCTGGCCCGTCAGGGTGGAGCGGGCCGCCACGAGGTCGGCCGGGGTGCCCTCGAAGACGACACGACCGCCGTCGTGCCCGGCGCCGGGGCCGAGGTCGATGATCCAGTCCGCGTGCGCCATGACCGCCTGGTGGTGCTCGATGACGATGACGGACTTGCCCGCGTCGACGATCCGGTCGAGGAGCCCGAGGAGGTTCTGCACGTCCGCGAGGTGGAGGCCGGTCGTCGGCTCGTCGAGCACGATCACGCCGCCCTTGTCGCCGAGGTGGGTCGCGAGCTTGAGGCGCTGGCGCTCGCCGCCGGACAGCGTCGTGAGGGGCTGGCCGAGGCTCACGTACCCGAGACCGACGTCGTCGAGGCGCTCGAGGATCGCCGCGGCGGCCGGCACCTTGCCCTCGCCGGACGAGAAGAACGCGCGCGCCTTCGCGACCGGGAGGTCGAGCACGTCGGCGATGTTCAGCCCGCCGAGCGTGTAGTCGAGCACCGCGGCCTGGAACCGGCGGCCCCCGCAGTCCTCGCATGGGGTCGAGACGGTCTCCATGAAGCCGAGCTCGGTGTAGATGACGCCCGCGCCCTTGCACTCGGGGCACGCGCCCTCGGAGTTGGCGCTGAACAGGGCGGGCTTGACGCCGTTGGCCTTGGCGAACGCCTTGCGGATCGGCTCCAGCAGGCCCGTGTAGGTCGCGGGGTTGCTGCGGCGCGACCCCCGCACCGCGCTCTGGTCGATCGTCACGACGCCCTCACGCCGCGACACCGACCCCTCGACGAGCGAGCTCTTGCCCGACCCGGCCACCCCGGTCAGCACGACGAGCACCCCGAGCGGGATGTCGACGTCCACGTCCTGCAGGTTGTGCGCGTCCGCGCCGCGGATCTCCAGCGCGCCCGACGGCGAGCGCACCTCCTCCTTGAGCGTCGCGCGGTCGTCGAGGTGGCGGCCGGTGACGGTGTCGCTCGCCCGCAGCCCCTCGACCGTGCCCTCGAACGTCACCCGGCCGCCCGCCGTGCCCGCACCCGGGCCGAGGTCGACGACGTGGTCCGCGACGACGACCGTCTCCGGCTTGTGCTCGACGACGAGGACCGTGTTGCCCTTGTCGCGCAGCTGGAGCAGGAGGCCGTTCATGCGGTCGATGTCGTGCGGGTGCAGGCCGATGGTCGGCTCGTCGAAGACGTAGGTGACGTCGGTGAGCGACGACCCGAGGTGGCGCAGCATCTTGATGCGCTGCGACTCGCCGCCCGACAGCGTGCCCGACGGCCGGTCGAGGCTGAGGTAACCCAGCCCGAGCTCGACGAACGACGCCAGGTTCTCGCCGAGGGCGTTGACGACGGGCGCCATGTGGGGGTCGTCCAGGTCGCGGATCCACGCGGCGAGGTCGGTGATCTGCATCGCGCACAGGTCCGCGATGTTCACGCCGCGGATCTTCGACGAGCGCGCCGACTCGGACAGGCGCGTGCCACCGCAGTCGGGGCACGGCGCGAACGTCGCGGCGCGTTCGACGAACGCGCGGACGTGCGGCTGGAGCGAGTCGACGTCCTTGGAGAACATCGACTTCTGGATCTTGGGGATCAGGCCCTCGTAGGTGACGTTGATCCCCATCGCCTTGATCTTGGTGGGCTCCTTGTAGAGGAAGTCCTGCATCTGCTGGTCGGTGAACTCGCGGATGGGCCGGTCGCCCGGGAAGAACCCCGACTCGGCGAACCCGCGCACCATCCACCCGTCGGCGGTGTACCCCGGGACCTTGATCGCGCCGTCGCGCAGCGACTTGGAGTCGTCGAAGATCTCCGTGAGGTCGAGGTCCGAGACCGCGCCGCGCCCCTCGCACCGCGGGCACATGCCGCCGTGGTAGATCGCGTTGCGGACGATCGTCTTCTCGCCGGTGGCCGACGTCATGATGCCGCTCGCCTTGCGCGCGGGGATGTTGAAGGAGAACGCCGTGGGCGGGCCGACCTGCGGCTCGCCGAACCGGCTGAACAGCACCCGCAGGATCGCGTTCGCGTCGGTCACCGTGCCCACCGTGGAGCGCGGGTTGGCGCCCAGGCGCTCCTGGTCCACGACGATCGCCGTCGTGAGCCCTTCGAGCACGTCGACGTCGGGGCGGTCCAGCGTGGGCATGAAGCCCTGGAGGAACGCCGGGTAGGTCTCGTTGATGAGGCGCTGCGACTCGGCCGCGACGGTGTCGAACACGAGCGAGCTCTTGCCCGACCCGGAGACGCCCGTGAACACCGTGAGACGCCGCTTCGGGATCTCGACGCTCACGTCCTGCAGGTTGTTCGCCCGCGCCCCCTGGACCCGGATGACGTCGTGCGCGTCGGGGTCCTGGCGCTCCGAGGTCGGGGTTCCCGTCGTCGTGGCCGTGCTCATGCGTGTCTCCTCGTCGTCGAGCCTCGTCGCACGGTCGGAGGACCGGTCGACGGCGCCGACCGCCCGCTCCCGGCAGCCCGGGAAGAGTCTGCCGGAGAGCCGGACGGTCGGCGCGTGGATGGGTGCGGTGCGTGGACGTCCCGGGGGTGAGGACCGGCCGGGCGGTCGGGACTCATCGCGCCGTGCGCGACGGCGGCGCGGAACCGGGCGACGGAGCGGGACCGCGGCGGGGCGGAGGTCAGGAGCGCTGCTGGATGCGGATCTCGTTGCCCGCCGGGTCGCGGAACGCGCAGTCGCGCACGCCGTAGGGCTGGTCGATCGGCTCCTGCACGACCTCCGCCCCCGCGGCCTCGATCCGGGCGAACGTCTCGTCGACGTCGGGCGTCGCGAGGTTGACGCCGAAGTACGCGCCCTTGGCCACGATCTCCAGGAGGGCGCGCTTGTCGTCGTCGTTGAGGCCCGGGGTCGCGGCCGGCGGGTGCAGCACGATCGCGGTGTCCGGCTGGTCGGCCGGGCCCACGGTGATCCACCGCATCCCCTCGTAGCCGACGTCGTTGCGGACCTCGAAGCCGAGCACGTCGCGGTAGAACGCGAGCGACGCGTCGGGGTCGGTCTGGGGCAGGAAGCTGGAGTTGATGGTGAGGTTCATGAGAACGACGCTAGGACCGCCGTCCGGCCTGCGCTTCTCGATTCCTGACCGGTCGCGTGACGCGCCGCGCGACGCACGCCGGCAGCCCGTCCAGCCGCTCCGCGCCGGGGACGGCGCCCGCCTCGGCGGCGGACGCGGCGCCCGACGCGGTGCCCGGTGCCGCCGCCGCGGCCGTCCGCGACTCCGCGGGAGCCGGGGACCCGGCGTCGGACTCGGCCGCGCGCCGTCGGTACACGCTCGGCGGCACGCCGACGAGCTCGGTGAAGCGCGTGCTGAACGTCCCCAAGGAGGAGCACCCCACCGCGAAGCACACGTCCGTGACGCTCAGGTCGCCGCGACGCAGCAGCGCCTTCGCGCGCTCGATCCGCCGCGTCATGAGGTACGCGTAGACCGACTCCCCGTACGCCGCCTTGAACTCGCGGCTCAGGTGCCCGGCCGACACGTGCACGCCGGCCGCGAGCGCCGTGACGTCGAGCGGCTGCGCGTACTCGCGGTCGATCCGGTCCCGCACGCGCCGCAGGCGCGCGAGGTCGCGCAGGCGCTGGTCGTCGGGCGTCGTCGTCACGCCTCGATCGTGCCACGGGCCTACCGTGGCCTCCATGCCGAGCGACGTCCCCGCCGCGCGCCAGGCCGTGCGCGTGCTCACGTTCCTCGCCGCGCAGGCGGGCCCGTCGCCCGCGGCCGCCGTCGCGCAGGGCCCCGGGCTGCCCCGCTCGACCGTCTACCACCTGCTGTCCGTCCTCGTCGACGAGGGGTTCGTGACCCACCTGCCCGAGGAGCACCGTTACGGGCTCGGGACGGCGTCGCTCGCGCTCGGGTCGGCGTACGCGCGGCAGGCGCCCCTCGCGCGGCTCGCGCGGCCCGTCGTCGCGCGCCTCGTCGAGTCGACGGGCGAGAGCGCGCACCTCGCCGTGCTCAACGGGCGCGAGGTCCTCTACCTCGTCGAGCAGCGCGCGCCGGGCCGCCCCACGCTCGTGACCGACGTCGACGTGCGCCTCCCCGCGCACCTCACCGCGAGCGGGCGCGCCGTCCTCGCCGGCCTCCCCGCGGCCCAGGTCCGCGCCCTCTTCCCCGGCGCCGCGGCGTTCGCCGACCGCACCGGCGTCGGGCCGCAGACCCTCGGCGCCCTGCGCGAGGTGCTGCGCGGCGTCCGACGGCGCGGCTGGGCCGAGGAGGACGGCGAGGTCACCCCGGGCCTCGCGTCCGTCGCGCACGCGGCCGTCGACCACACCGGGCTCCCCGTCGCCGGCATCGCCCTCACCTTCTGGTCCGACGACGCCCCACCCGCCCGCCGCGCGGAGCTCGCCGCCGCCGTCGGGCGCGCCGCCGCCGAGGTGAGCCGCCGCATCGGCGCCCGCGCCTCCCCGACCCGCCCGGCGAGCCCGACCGCCCCGTCCGCCCCGTCCGCGCCGAGGTAGAGCTCTGGTCTGCCGAGGTAGAGCCGTGGTCTCTTTCCTCGCTGAGCCAGGGCTCTACCTCGCGGGACCTGGGCTCTACCTCGCGGGACCTGGGCTCTACCTCGGCTGACCGGGGTGGAAACGGCGTTGCGTGCGGCCGACGTGACGACTAGGTTTTTCGGTATGCCGAACTTTTTGACGCGGAGGTCCGCATCCCGTGCTGCCGCAGCCGTCGCGGTGCTCGCCGCAGCGACGCTGAGCGGCTGCTCGAGCGCCACGGACGCGGGGGCGACCCCGCCCGACGACGGCCGGCCCGTCGTGCTCACGACGTTCACCGTGCTCGCCGACATGGCGGAGAACGTGGCGGGCGACCACCTGCGCGTCGAGTCGATCACGAAGGTCGGGGCGGAGATCCACGGCTACGAGCCGACGCCCGGCGACGTCCGCAGGGCGGCGGACGCCGACCTCATCCTCGACAACGGCATGGGGCTCGAGGCGTGGTTCGGGCGGTTCGTCGACGGGCTCGACGTGCCGCACGTCGTCGTGAGCGAGGGCGTCGAGCCCATCGCGCTCGGCGACGACACCGCCGAGGAGTACCAGGGCAAGGAGAACCCGCACGCCTGGATGTCGCCCGTGAACGCGCAGGTCTACGTCCAGAACATGGCCGACGCCTTCGCGGAGCTCGACCCGGCCCACGCCGACGACTACGCGGCGAACGCCGCGGCCTACTCCGCCGAGCTCGCCGCCGTGCACGACGAGCTCACGACGGCGCTCGACGCGCTGCCCGAGGGTCACCGCGCGCTGGTCACGTGCGAGGGCGCGTTCCCGTACCTCGCGCGCGACGCCGGGCTCGCGGAGAAGTACCTGTGGGCGGTCAACGCCGAGCAGCAGGCGACACCGCAGTCGGTCGTCGGCGCCATCGAGTTCGTCGAGCAGCACGACGTCCCGGCCGTGTTCTGCGAGTCCACCGTCTCCGACGACGCGATGCAGCAGGTCGCGCGCGAGTCCGGCGCGGCGTTCGGCGGGACGCTCTACGTCGACTCCCTCTCCGCGCCCGACGGCCCCGTGCCGACCTACCTCGACCTCCTGCGCCACGACACCGAGACCATCGTCGCGGGCCTCACCGGCACCACCGCGGGCGGTGACGCGTGAGCGCGGGCGGGCGGGCGCCGTCGGGCACGCCCGCGATCGACGTGCGCGACCTCACCGTCCACTACGGCGACGTCCTCGCGCTCGACGGCGCGACCCTCGCCCTGGGGTCCTCGCACGGGCCGGGGACGGTGTGCGGGCTCGTCGGCATGAACGGCTCGGGCAAGTCGACGCTGTTCAAGGCGGTCATGGGCATGGTCCGGCCGGACCGCGGCACCGTCCTGGTCGACGGCGCACCCCCCGCGCGCGCCCGGCGCGCCCAGGCGGTGGGGTACGTGCCGCAGAGCGAGGACGTCGACTGGGCCTTCCCGCTGAGCGTGCGCGACGTCGTCATGACGGGCCGCTACGGCTACCAGGGCTTCACGCGGCGCACGCGGCCCGCGGACCGGGAGGCGGTCGAGCACGCGCTCGCGCGCGTCGAGCTCACCGACCTCGCCGACCGGCAGATCGGCGCGCTCTCGGGCGGGCAGCGCAAGCGCGCGTTCGTCGCCCGGGGGCTCGCGCAGGGCGCGACGATCCTCCTGCTCGACGAGCCGTTCGCCGGCGTGGACAAGCGCACGGAGGCGACGATCACCACGCTGCTGCGCGAGCTCGCGGCCGGCGGGGCGACCGTCCTCGTCTCGACCCACGACCTGCACGCGCTGCCCGAGCTCTCCGACGAGGCGGTGCTGCTCCACCGCCGCGTCCTGCTGCACTCGACGCCCGCGGAGGTCCTGCGGCCCGAGAACCTCGCGCTCGCGTTCGGCGTGGAGGTGGCCCCGTGACCGACCTCCTCGACACCCTCCTGGAGCCGCTGTCGTTCGAGTTCCTGCGCACCGCGCTCGCCGTCACGGTGACCGCCGGGATCGTGTGCGGCGTGCTGTCGTGCTGGCTCGTGCTCGTGGGCTGGTCCCTCATGGGCGACGCCGTCTCGCACGCCGTGCTGCCCGGCGTCGTGCTCGCGTACGTGGTGGGGGCGCCGTTCGCGCTCGGCGCGCTCGTCTTCGGGCTGCTCGCGGTGCTGCTCATCGGCGCGGTGCGCGACACGTCGCGCGTCAAGGAGGACGCCGCGATCGGGGTCGTGTTCACGACGCTCTTCGCGCTCGGGCTCGTCCTCATCTCCGTGACGCCGAGCCAGACGGACCTCAACCACATCCTCTTCGGCAACCTGCTCGGGGTGTCGCGTGCGGACCTGCTCCAGGTGCTCGCGCTCGGCGCGGTGACGCTCGCGGTCGTCGTGCTCAAGCGGCGCGACCTCACGCTCTACGCGTTCGACCCGACGCACGCGCACGCGATCGGGCTCTCGCCCCGACGGCTCGGCGCGCTGCTGCTCGGCCTGCTCGCGCTGACGGTGGTGGTCGCCCTCCAGGCCGTCGGCGTGGTCCTCGTCGTCGCGCTGCTCATCACGCCCGGCGCGACGGCGTACCTCCTCACCGACCGCTTCTCGCGGATGCTGTGGATCTCGCCGCTCGTCGCGGCGGTGTGCGGGGTCGTGGGCATCTACGTCAGCTACTACCTCGACACGGCGTCGGGCGGGACGGTCGTCGTCGCGCTGGGCGTGGCGTTCGCGCTCGCGTACCTGTTCAGCCCGCGGCACGGGCTCGTCGGAACGCGGGTCGCGGCGGCCCGACGCCGTCGGCTCGCGCGCGTCTGACCGTCCGCTCCGGCGGCCCGCAACCCGGTCCGGGCCGCCGGACGACGCCTCCTGCGTGCGCTGTGTGCGAAATCTCCATGAATTCGCCCTCGATTCCCTGGTGCTTCTCAGGTTCGCCCGGGAGACTTGTCGCCATGTCAGCGAGGACGAGCGAGCCCACGACGCCGCAGCGCACGCGCACGTCTGCCCGGTTCGCCGCGGCGAGCCTGCTCGCGCTGTCCATGATGCTGCCGATGTGCTCGACGGCGAGCGCCGCCGAGGTCCAGCAGCTCATCGCCGACGCGCAGGTCCAGACGGAGACCATCGGGAACGACCTCGACCGCGTGCACGCCCAGCTCCCCGCCCTGCACCCCGTGCTCCGCAACGACGTGCTCGACGCCGTCGAGTCGGTCGAGGCGGCGACGGACGAGGCCCGCTCCGCGCTCGAGCGCGCGACCGACGACGACGAGGCGGCCGACGGTCGCGCCGCCGTCGCGCTCGCCGACGCGCAGGTCGCGCTCGACGCGGCGTCCGCCCAGCTCCGCTACGTGACGGACCTCGCGCACGACGCGGGCGAGGGCGTGGCCGTCGCGCTCGAGCGCCTGCAGGCGCACATCGACACGCTCCGCGGCGAGACGAGCCGCGCGGGGGCCTGAGCCCGACCACCCGGGCCACACGCGGGGCCGGAGCGCCGTCGCCGCGCGGTCCTCGACCGCCCTTCCTACGATGGCGAGATGCCTCGTGTCACCGGGATCGTCAAGCCTCACGAGGCGCTCCCCGGCGTCGCCCGCCTCGACCGCGCGGTGAACCGCTGGACCAACCGCCGCGCGCTGGGGGCCGCGGCCGACACCGCGCTCTCCCGGCTCTCGACGTGGGCCGACCACAGCGTGCTGTGGGCCGGGGCCGCGGTCGGGATCGCCGCCACCGGGCGGCGCGGGCGCGACGCCGCCCTGCGCGGCTACGGCTCGCTGCTCGTGTCGAGCGTCCTCGCGAACGTCGTCGGCAAGACCGTGTTCGGGGGCGTGCGCCCGTCGCTCGACGGCCTTCCCCTGTGGCGCCGCGTGGCGGACCCGCCGACGTCGCCCTCGTTCCCCTCGGGTCACTCGGCGTCGGCCGCCGCGTTCGTCACGGGCGTCGCGATCGAGTGGCCGACGGTCGGGCTGGCGCTCACGCCGCTCGCCGGGGCCGTCCTGTACTCGCGTCTGCACACGGGCTCGCACTGGTTCTCGGACGTCGCCGCGGGCGCGGCGCTGGGCGTCGGGGTCGCGCTCGCGGGTCGGGTGCTCGTCCCCGGCCGTGCCGAGCAGCGCCCCGACGTCCCGGCGGGGCCGCCCGCGGACGTCCCCGCGCTCGACGACGGCGCGGGCCTCTTCGTCGTCGTCAACCCGGCGGCGGGCTCGGGCCGGCTGCTCAAGGAGGACCCGCTCGCGGCGGTCCGCGACGGGCTCCCCCGCGCCGACCTCCACGTGCTCGCCGAGGGCGACGACCTGCGCCGTCTGTACGACGACGCCGTCGCGCGGGGCGCCCGCGCGCTCGGCATCAGCGGTGGCGACGGCACGGTGTCGACCGCGGCCGCGGCGGCGCGCGCGCACGACCTCCCGCTCGCCGTGCTCCCCGGCGGCACCCTCAACCACTTCGCGCGCGCGGCCGACCTCACGTCGATGCGCGCGACGATCGAGGCGGTGCGGACGGGCTCGGGCGTGACGATCGACGTCGCGGACCTCGAGGTCGACGGGGTCGACGGACCGCCCCGCACCGTGCTCAACACCTTCTCGGCCGGCGTCTACCCGGAGCTCGTCACCGAGCGCGAGAAGCACGAGCACCGGCTCGGCAAGTGGCCGGCGGCCGTCCTCGCGGCGGCGCGGGTGCTGCGGCGCGCACACCGAGTGCGCATGGAGGTGGACGGGCACGAGGGCGAGTACTGGTCGCTGTTCGCGGGCGTCAACCGCTACTACCCGCAGAGCCTCGCGCCGGTCGAGCGGCACCGCCTCGACGACGGCGTGCTCGACGTCCGCACAGCCCGGGCCGAGCGCCGCGCGAGCCGGCTGCGCACGTTCCTCGAGGTCGCGGCCGGCGACGCGGGGACCCGCGTCGCGCGGCGCGTGCCCGGGGTGCGGGGGCACCTCGTGGTCGACGCGACGTCCGTCCCGGCCCTCGAGCTCCGCTTCCCTGCGCGCGGCGCGGTCGTCGGGCCCGACGGCGAGGCCGTCACGACGGACCGCTCCCCCGACGCCGAGCACGGGCACCCCGGGTCGCCGCCCGTGGTGCTCGCGCACGACGGCGAGACGCTCTCGCTCGACGACGTCGCCCCCACCGGGCCGGTCACCGTCCGTCTCACCATGCGGCGCGGAGCGCTGCGTCTCTACGCCCCGAACGACCCGACGGCGGGCTGATCCGCCCGGCCTGTCCGGTATGTCCTGTGTTCACGGCACCCGGGGAGAACTCCCCCTGTTCACGCACAGGCGTCATGCCCCACAATGAGCCCCGCAGTCGCGCGGACGGCACCCCGTCCGCGCCCCGTCCGGACTCGACCACGTCGGCCCCACCAGAAAGCAGAAGAACCATGGCCCAGCAGTACCCCGCCGCCCCGCAGGCCCCCGCCGGCTACTCGGCCCCGATCGAGGACCCGGGCAAGACCCTCGGCATCGTCGGCTTCGTCCTCGCGTTCGTCTTCGCGGTCGCGGGCATCGTCGTCAGCGCGATCGCGCGCAAGAAGAGCAAGGAGGCGGGCTTCGACAACCAGCTCGCCAAGTGGGGTCTCATCCTCAGCATCATCTTCACCGTGCTCGGCGCCATCGGCTTCGTCATCTACATCGTCGCCATCGCGGCGCTCGTCGCGAACGGCGACGTCTCGACGTACTGACGTCCCCGCCGGCCCGCCGGCGCGGCACCGACGGCCGTCGTCCCACGCGGGGCGGCGGCCGTCGTCGTCCCTGCCGGCCGCCCGCGGACGGGTCGCGGAAGATCCGCGGACCGGGCACGGTTGAGACGCGCACGACCGCGCCACCGGTGAGAGCACCGGTCCCCCGACGGTCGCCCGACCGCAGGAGCAGATCATGACCGACGAGACGACCTCCCCGATCCCCACCGAGAGCGCGACGGCCGAACCGGACCCCGCGACGGTCGAGCTCGGGCTCGACACCTTCGGCGACGTGACCGCCGGGCCGGACGGCGTGCTGCTCAGCGGGGCGCGCACGATCCGCGACGTCGTCGAGGAGGCGGAGCTCGCGGACCAGGTCGGCGTCGACTTCTTCGGCGTCGGGGAGCACCACCGCGCGGACTTCGCCATCAGCGCGCCCGAGGTGGTGCTCGCCGGGATCGCGACGCGGACGTCGCGCATCCGCCTCGGCTCCGCGGTGACCGTGCTCAGCTCCGACGACCCGGTGCGCGTCTTCGAGCGGTTCTCGACGCTCGACGCGCTGTCCGGCGGGCGCGCGGAGGTCATCCTGGGGCGCGGGTCGTTCATCGAGTCGTTCCCGCTGTTCGGCTACGACCTCGCCGACTACGAGGTGCTGTTCGAGGAGAAGCTCGACCTGTTCGTCCACCTGCTCGACGAGGGCCCCGTCACGTGGTCGGGTACGACGCGCGCCGGGCTCGCCGACCAGGAGGTCTGGCCCAAGACCGAGAGCGGGCGCCTGCGCACGTGGGTCGGGGTCGGCGGCTCGCCCGAGTCGGTCGTGCGGACCGCGCGGCACGGGCTGGGCCTCATGCTCGCGATCATCGGCGGCGAGCCCGAGCGCTTCCGCCCCTACGTGGACCTCTACCACCGCGCGGTCGAGGAGCTCGGCACGCCCGTGCTGCCGATCGGCGTGCACTCGCCCGGCCACGTCGCCGAGACCGACGAGCAGGCGCAGGAGGAGGTCTACGAGCACTTCGCGGCGATGAACAACCGGATCGGGCGCGAGCGCGGCTGGCCCGCGTACCACCGCGGGCGGTTCGCCCACGACGTGCGCGACGGCTCGCTCTACGTCGGCTCGCCCGAGACGGTGGCCCGCAAGATCGCCCGCACCGTCCGCCTCCTCGGCGCAGGCCGGTTCGACCTCAAGTACTCGACCGGCACGCTCCCCCACTCGACGATGCTGCGCAGCATCGAGCTCTACGGCACCCAGGTCATCCCCCGCGTCCGCGAGCTCCTCGCGGAGCACTGACCCCCACTGATCGCTGCGCAGCCAACCCCCTCGTCGAGCACGACGTTGCTGTCGCCCTCGGGGCGAGAACGACAGCAACGCCGTGCTCGACGGCGGGCAGGGTCGTGCTCGACGGCGGCTGGTCGGCGGGCCGGGGGTCAGCGCGTCGGCGGGTCAGCCGCGGCCGGCGGCGCGCAGCGCGGCGGCCTCGAGGTCCGGCGGGAGCCCGACGGCGGGGCGGTCCGCCCGCTGCGGCGTCGCCTCTCCCGCGGCCTCGAGGGCGCGGAGCCACGCCCACGTGTCGCGCACCGTCTCGCGCACGTCGCGCGTGCGCAGGCCGAGCGTCGCCGCGCGCGACGTGTCGGATCCGTGGAGCGCGTCGTGCAGCTCGCCCGGCGGCAGCCAGACCGGGAGCTGGGTCCACGGCTCGATCCCGGCCGCGAGGACGGCCTCCGGCTCGACCCACACGAGCTCGGCGGGCGGGTTGCCCACTGCTGCCGCGTCGGCGGCGGTCGCCTCGACGCACGCGGCGAGCAGCTCGCCCATGGTCGTGTGCCCGGGCGCGCTGACGACGTCGACCGGCCCGGACGCGCCCGCGAGCGCCACGTCGAGCGCGAACGCCGCGAGGTCGCGCGCGTCGACGTACTGCAGCGGCAGGTCGGCGGGCCCGGGGGCGAGCACCGGGGCGCCGCGCGCGACGCGACGCAGCCACCACGGCAGGCGGCCCACGTTCTCCCGCGGCCCGAGGATGAGGCCCGCGCGCAGCAGGATCGCCCGGTCGCCGAGCGCGTCGGTCACGGCGATCTCCGCGCCGCGCTTGGCGCGGGCGTAGTCGTCGGAGGTCGTGTCGTCCGGGTCGCCGTCGACGAGCTCCGACGTCTCGTCGGCCCCGCGCGGCCGCGGGAACGGGTACACCGAGCGCGACGACACGTACACGTACCGGTCGTCGCCCGGCACCCGGCCGGCGAGGAGCCGGGCGGCGTCGCGCGCCGCCGCGGGCGCCCAGGACCACGTGTCGACGACGACGTCCCACTTCTGCGGGACGTCGTCCGCGCGCAGCGCGTCCAGGCCGTCGGGCCTGGTGCGGTCGCCCACGAGCTGCCGGACGCCGTCGGGCACGGGCGTGGTGCCCCGGTTGAGGACGGTGACGTCCCAGCCGCGGGCGAGGGCGTCGTCGACGACGGCGCGCCCCACGAAGTCGGAACCGCCGAGCACGAGGAGTCGGGTCATGGGCCCACTGTGGCGCGCCGTCGGTCCGCTTGCAGCCCGTTACGCCGCCCGCAGACGCCCGCGGGAGGGGACCTCACGGCCCTCGCGAGCCTTCCGCGGAGCACACTGGCCGGGTATCCTGGCCAGGATACCGACCCGAGGAGCGGCGATGCAGGTCAACGTGCTGGAGGCCAAGAACAACCTCTCTCAGCTCGTCAATCGAGCCGCAGCCGGCGAGGACGTGGTCATCGCGCGGCGTGGCGTCCCGCTCGTGCGACTCGTGCCGGTCCGGGCCGACCTCGCGCACGGGACCGGGGCGGCGATCGTCGAGTGGCTCGACGACCACCCGCCGTCGCGACGGACCGCCCGCTCGGCGAGCCAGATCGACGCCGACATCGAGGCCGCGCGCGAGGGCTGGGAGTGATCTACCTCGACACGTGCCTCGTCATCTACCTGGTCGAGGACGCCGAGCGTGGTCCGCACGTGCGCGAGCTGCTGGCCCGGCACGGGCACGAGGAGTTCGCGATCAGCCCGCTCGTCCGGCTGGAGTGCCTCGTGGGACCGCTGCGGTCCGGGGACCCGGAGCTCGAGGACCGGTACCGGGGCGCGCTCGACCTGTTCGTCGAGCTTCCCCTCGATGCCACGGCCTTCGAGCGGGCGGCACGCCTGCGCGCCTCCTCGTCGCTCCGGACGCCCGACGCGCTGCACCTCGCCGCCGCGCAGGTCCACGGGTGCTCCGCCCTGTGGACGAACGACTCGCGGCTCGCCGTCGCCGGACGCGGGCTCGCCGTCGACGTCATGCACGGCAGGTGACCCGGGCGCGGGGTCAGTCGGGGTCGGTCGGGTCCAAAGGAGCCTCGGGGTCGAGGTTGACGACGCCGCGGCGCCAGTAGCCGTGGACGGCGAGCTGGTCGGGCCGTGCCCCGGAGCCGCGCAGCGCGTGGCGCACCGCGACGAGGTCGGTCGCCTCGCCCGCGGCGAACACGTACTCGTCGGCGTCGAGCGGACCGAGCGCGCGGACGGCCTCGGCGAGCTGCCCGGGCCCGTCGGTGCGGTAGAGGAGCTCGGTCGTCGCGCGCCCGAGCTCGTCCTCGACGAACGCCTCGTCGACGTCGTCGCCGATCTCCACGATCGCGGTCACGGGCACGTCGGCCCCGACCGCCTCCACCCAGCGCGCGAGCGCCGGCAGGCCCGTCTCGTCCCCGACGAGCAGGAGCCGCCCGACGCCGTCCGGCACGGCGCGGCTCGTCGTCGGGCCGGCGAGCACGACCTCGTCGCCCACCGCCGCCCGTGCGGCCCACGCCGAGGCCGGGCCACCCTCGCCCGTGGGCGGCGCACCCGGGTCGGTGCCGCCGTGGAGCACCCAGTCGACGTCGACCTCGGGAACCCCGTCGACGGTCCGCGTCGCCCGGACGGTCAGCTCGCGCGAGATCGACACGACGCCTGCCGGGCGCTGGAGGGCGCCGTCGTCGGTGAGCGTCGGGGCGTGCAGGACGCCGGTGGCCGGGTCCGGGAGGAACACCTTGACGTGGTCGTCGGGGCCGGGCGCGCGCAGCGTCGCGAGCGAGGCGTCGCCCGGGGCGGCGTCGCGGAAGGTGAGGCGGCGCAGCGCGCCGGACGTCTCCCGGACGGCGTGCACGCGGACGCGGCGCGGGACGAGGTCGAGGCGGGTCACGGGTCGGGAGAACACCGCCCCATTCTGCGCCGAGCACGACGTCGCCGTCGTCATCGGTCGGATGACGACGACGACGTCGTGGTCGAGCGCGCGGTACCCCGTTCTCGACGGTCGCGGGCGTCAGGCGAAGAAGACCCGGAGGTCGGCGACGACGTCGAGCGGGACCTCGAGCGCCGCGTAGTGACCGCCGCGCGGGTGCTCGGACCAGTGCTCGATCCGGGCGTTGTCGCGCTCGGCGAACGCGCGGATCGTCTGGAAGTCGTCGGCGAAGACCGCCACGCCGATCCGGCCCCGGCTCACGACCGGCTCGGCGCCCGAGCGCTGCTCCGCGTAGTGGTAGCGCGCGGCGGTCGCGTAGGAGTTGGTCAGCCAGTAGAGCGTCGCCTGGGCGAGCACCTGGTCGGCGCTCACGAGGCTCGTCCCGTTGCCGAAGCTCTCGAACAGCTCGTGGTAGGCGAGGACGGCGACGGGCGAGTCGGCGAGGCCCGCGGCCATCGTCTGCGGCCGCGACGCGTTCATCGTGTTGTAGGCACCCACCGACTGGAACCACTGGAGGTGCCCGAGCGCGGCGAACTCCTTCTCGCCGAAGCCGTCCATCTCGCCGGGAGCGCCCGACGGGAAGGAGAAGAGCTGGAGCACGTGGGCGCCGAGGAAGCCCTCGGGGTCGAGGACCGCGAGCTCGCGGCCGACCATCGCGCCGCCGTCGCTGCCGTGGATCCCGTAGGAGTCGTACCCGAGGTCGCGCATGAGGACGTCGTAGGCGCGGGCGACGCGGGCCATCGTCCAGTCCGTGTCCCCGACGACGGGCGTCGAGAATCCGAAGCCCGGCATGGAGGGGATGACGAGGTGGAACGCGTCCTCGGGGCGGCCGCCGTGCGCGACGGGGTCGACGAGCGGGTCGATCATGTCGAGGAAGTCGAGGAACGAGCCCGGGTAGGTGTGCGCGAGCAGCAGCGGCGTCGCGTCGTCGTGCCGGGAGCGCACGTGGAGGTAGTGGATCGGCTGGCCGTCGATCTCGGTGCGGAAGCCCGGGTACGTGTTGACCCGGTCCTCGACCGCCCTCCAGTCGAACGCCGTCCAGCGCCCGACCATGTCGCGCAGGTAGGACTCGGGCGTGCCGTAGTCCCAGGAGTCCCCGGGGGCGGCGGGCGCGAACCGGGTCCGTCCGAGGCGCGACCTGAGGTCGTCGAGGTCGACCTGCGGGACGGCGACGGAGAACGGGCGGTGCTCGAGGGACGGGGAGCGGTGCGACGCGGTCATGGTGGTCTCCTCGGTCGGGCGGGGCCTCGTGCCCCGCTCTGCTCCCGACTCTAGGAAGGGTTCAGGAACGCTTCCTTCCGTTATTCTGGCTGTGCTCCGAGAAGTTCTCCCGCGTCGTCCGTCGACCCCAGGAGGGACCCGTGGCCTCCACCTCGGCCCGCATGCTCGCGCTGCTCGGCCTGCTCCAGTCGCGCCCCGACTGGTCGGGCGCCGAGCTCGCCGAGCGCCTCGACGTCAGCGACCGCACGGTCCGCAACGACGTCGCCCGCCTGCGCGAGCTCGGCTACCCCGTCGACGCGGTGCGCGGCCCGGGCGGCCGGTACCGGCTCGGCGCCGGGGCGCGGCTGCCCCCGCTCCTGCTCGACGACGCCGAGGCCGTCGCGGTCGCCGTTGGGCTGCGGGCCGCGACCGGCACGGCGGGCTTCGAGGAGTCCGGGGCGTCCGCGCTCGCCAAGCTGGAGCAGGTCATGCCGGACCGCCTGCGCCGTCGTCTCGCCGCGCTCCGGTCCGCGAGCGCCGCCGGCCCCGCGAACACGGACTCGAACGTCGAGGACCCGGTCGTCGACCCGGACACGCTCACCGCCCTGGCCGACGCCGTGCGCGACCACCAGGGCCTGCGCTGCTTCTACCGCGACGAGCCGCTCGAGCTCGAGCCGTACCGCCTCGTCGCGTGGCAGCGCCGCTGGTTCCTCGTGGCCCGCGACACGACGACCGGCGAGTGGGCTCCCTACCGCGTCGACTGGCTCGTGCTGCGCGTGCCGGGCGGGCGGCGGTTCGCGCCGGTGGACTTCCCCGGCGACCTGACCGACTTCGTCGTGCGCGAGGTCGCGCGCGCCGGCTGGGCCGTGCACGCCCGGATCGTCGTCGACGCGCCCGCCGACGAGGTGCTGCGGCGCATCAACCCGACGGTCGGCACGGTCGAGCCGCTCGCCGACGACCGCTCCGTCCTCGTCACCGGCGGCGACAGCGTCGAGGTCGTCGCGGTGTGGGTCGGGATGCTGGGCCTCGACTTCCACGTGACGGAACCGCGGGCTCTCGTCGACCACGTGCGCACCCTGGCCACCCGCTACGCCCGCGCGACCCCGCCGTGACCCACCCCACCCCCGCTCCCCTCCCCCCTCCCCCCGACCGGCATCGAACACGGGGTTGGAGACCTGTCTCGACGAGAACGGTCGCTGATCCCGTGCTCGGCGCCAGTGGGCACCGTTCGGTCAGCACCCCGGAGCAATGAAGTTGCGACGGGTTGAGAGAATGGACCGTCGTGAGTACCGAGCCCGCAGCGAACCAGCCTGACGCGCGCCCTCCCCAGCGGGACGGCGCCGCCGAGGGCACCCCGCGCGAGGGCCGCCGACGCCGCGGGAACCGCCGCGGGCGCGGTCGGGGCGAGCGGGCGGCGTCCGGCACCTCGACGACCACGGAGCCGACGCGTCGCGGGCGGGGCGCGCGGACGACGTCGGGCCCGCGGCAGGTGAGCCGCGCGCAGCTCGACCGGGCCGCGCAGGCGCGCGAGAACGTGACGGTCCCGCCCATCACGTACCCCGAGCAGCTCCCGGTCAGCGCCCGACGCGCGGACATCGCCGCCGCGATCCGCGACCACCAGGTCGTCATCGTGGCGGGCGAGACGGGCTCCGGGAAGACGACGCAGCTCCCCAAGATCGCGCTCGAGCTCGGCCGAGGCCGTGCGGGGCAGGTCGGGCACACACAGCCTCGCCGCATCGCCGCGCGCACGGTCGCCGAGCGCATCGCGGAGGAGCTCGGCACGGAGCTGGGCGGCGTGGTCGGGTACCAGGTGCGGTTCACCGACACCTCCAGCGAGGACACGCTCGTCAAGGTCATGACGGACGGCATCCTGCTCGCGCAGATCCAGCGCGACCCGGAGCTGCTCGCCTACGACACGATCATCGTCGACGAGGCGCACGAGCGGTCCCTCAACATCGACTTCCTGCTCGGCTACCTCGCGCGGCTCCTGCCGCGCCGCCCCGACCTCAAGCTGATCATCACGTCGGCGACGATCGACTCCGAGCGCTTCGCGCAGCACTTCTCCCCCGCGCACCTCGCCCAGCTCGGCGGCGCGCCGGACTACGTGGTCGACGCGCTGCCCGACGCTGCGCCCGTCGTCGAGGTGTCCGGCCGCACCTACCCGGTCGAGATCCGGTACCGGCCGCTGTCCCCGGACGTCGACCCCGGCGCCTCCACCGGCAGCGGCACGAAGGCGAAGGGACGCACGGGCGCCGAGGAGAAGGACCTCGTGACCGGCATCGTCGACGCGTGCGACGAGCTCATGCGCGAGGGACCGGGCGACATCCTCGTGTTCCTCTCCGGCGAGCGCGAGATCCACGACGCCGCCGACGCGCTCACCGGCCACCTCAAGGACCGCGTCACCGACCCGAAGCACCCGCAGGGCGTCGAGATCCTGCCGCTGTACGCGCGGCTGTCGTCGGCCGAGCAGCACCGCGTGTTCCAGGCGCACTCCTCGCGACGCATCGTGCTCGCGACGAACGTCGCCGAGACGTCGCTCACCGTTCCGGGCATCCACTACGTCGTCGACCCCGGCACGGCCCGCATCTCGCGCTACTCCAAGGCGACGAAGGTCCAACGCCTGCCCATCGAGCCCGTCTCGCAGGCGAGCGCGAACCAGCGCTCCGGCCGCTCCGGTCGCGTCGCCGACGGCATCGCGGTGCGCCTCTACTCCGAGGACGACTTCCTCTCCCGGCCCGAGTTCACCGAGCCGGAGATCCTGCGCACCTCCCTCGCGTCCGTGCTGCTCCAGATGATCTCCGTCGGCGTCGTCGAGACCCCCGACGAGGTCGCGCGCTTCCCGTTCGTCGAGCCCCCGGACACGCGCGCCGTGCGCGACGGCGTCCAGCTCCTCACCGAGCTCGGCGCCCTCGCCACGTCCGACGGCGTCACGCGCCTCACCGAGGTCGGGCGCGTGCTCGCGCAGCTCCCCATGGACCCGCGCCTCGCCCGCATGATCTGGGAGGGCTCGAGGCTCGGCGTCGCGCGCGAGGTCGCGATCATCGCCGCCGTCATGTCGATCCAGGACCCGCGTGAGCGTCCCGCCGAGGTCCGCGCCCAGGCCGACCAGGCGCACGCGCGCTTCACCGACCCGCACTCCGACTTCCTCACCTACCTCAACGTCTGGGAGTACGTCCGCGAGCAGCAGCACGAGCTCTCGTCGTCGGCCTTCCGCCGCCTGTGCAAGGCCGAGTACCTCAACTTCCTGCGCATCCGCGAGTGGCAGGACGTCGTCGCCCAGCTCCGCGAGATGTCCAAGCCCCTGGGCATCGACATGTCGTACCGCCCCCGCGCGCGTCACGGGTCGGGCGCCGCGGGGGACGCGGCGTCGACGCCCGGGCGACGAGCAGGACGAGCGGTGGGGGCGGCGTCGGATGCGAGAGAGCGTCAAGCCGCGCTCGTGAACTTCCGGCCGGACGACCAGGGCGACGGCGCGGCAGCTCCGAGCACCGACGCCGCCCCCACCGCGGACGCCACCCCCGACACCCAGGCGTACAAGCCCGCCTGGGACGGCGACACGATCCACAAGGCGCTCCTGTCCGGCCTGCTGTCGCAGATCGGGATGCAGGACACGGGCGAGGTGAAGGCGTCGTCGGTCGCGCACCTCAAGGGCGAGGCTCGCGCCAAGGCGCTGCGGCGCGCGCAGAAGCAGGCCCGCAACGAGTACACCGGCGCGCGCGGCGCGCGGTTCGCGATCTTCCCCGGCTCGCCGCTGAGCAAGAAGCCGCCGGCGTGGATCATGGCGGGCGAGCTCGTCGAGACGTCGCGGCTGTGGGCGCGCGACGTCGCCCGGATCCAGCCCGAGTGGGCCGAGGACCTCGCGGGCGACCTCGCGCGGCGCACGTACTCCGAGCCGCACTGGTCGACCAAGCGCGGCGCGGCGATCGCGACCGAGAAGGTGCTGCTGTACGGCGTGCCGATCGTCGCGGACCGCAAGGTCCTCTACGCCAAGGTCGACCCCGAGGCCGCGCGCGAGATGTTCGTGCGGCACGCGCTCGTGCAGGGCGAGTGGACGACGCACCACCGGTTCTTCCACGACAACCGCAAGCTCCTCGCCGAGGCGGAGGAGCTCGAGGCGCGCTCGCGCCAGCGCGGGCTCGTCGTCGACGACGACGTGCTGTTCGACTTCTACGACGAGCGCGTGCCCGACGACGTCGTCTCCGCCGCGCACTTCGACCGCTGGTGGAAGACGGCGCAGCGCCGCGACCCCGACCTGCTCACCTTCACGCTCGAACAGCTCGTGCCCGACGCCGAGCAGGTCGACACGTCGCAGTTCCCGGAGACCTGGCCCCAGGGCGAGCTGACGCTCCCGCTCACCTACCAGTTCCAGCCCGGGACCGAGGCCGACGGCGTGACCGTGCACGTCCCGATCTCCGTGCTCAACCGCGTCGTCCCCGACGGGTTCGACTGGATGGTGCCGGGCCTGCTCGACGAGCTCGCCACGGCGACGATCC
The DNA here is from genome assembly GCF_900155925.1 of Cellulosimicrobium funkei. Classification (NCBI taxonomy): domain Bacteria; kingdom Bacillati; phylum Actinomycetota; class Actinomycetes; order Micrococcales; family Promicromonosporaceae; genus Cellulosimicrobium; species Cellulosimicrobium funkei. The sequence continues at coordinate 330,876 of NZ_FTMI01000002.1, read as the reverse complement.
GCTCGCTGCCCAAGCCGGTCCGCGTCCAGCTCGTGCCGGCACCGGACGTCGCGCGCGACGTCGTCGCCTGGCTCCGCGAGCACACGCCCGCCTGGGAGGACATGGCTCGCGCGGGCGACATGGCCGAGCCGTTCCACGTCGCGTTCACGCGCGCCGTCCGGGCGCTGCGCGACGTCGTCATCCCCGACGACGCGTGGGGCCCCGAGCAGGAGGCGCGCCTGCCCGCGCACCTGCGCATGACGTTCCGGGTCGAGGACACGCGCGGGCGCGGCGGCTCCGTCGTGCTCGACGAGTCGAAGGACCTCCTCGCGCTCCAGCGCCGTCTCGCGGCACAGAACCAGGCGGCGGTGCGGGCAGCGGTCAAGGGCGCGGTGGGTGCGGCGCTGCGCGAGGCTGCCGCGGGGTCCGGATCGGAGCTCGCGGGGTCGAGTTCGGCGGCGGAGGGGGCGGCGTCGGTGCTCGGGCTACCATCCGCGCCGCTCGTTCCTCACGGCGCTCCCGCCAGGCCCGCCACGCCCTTCGCATCCGACGCCCCCTCCCCCGCCTCTGCGTCCGGCTCACCCGGGCGAGGTGCAGGACGAGCGGGCGGCGCGTCGTCGGGCGCGACGGGCGTCGAGGCCGCGCGCGGCCACGGACGGCCGACCGCACCAGGTGACGGCGCGGCCGGCCCGAGCACCGACGGCGCACCGCCCACGGGCTCGACCACGAGCCTGGTGAGCGAGCGCACCGACCTGACCACCTGGCCCGACGACCTCACCGACGGGCGGCTGCCCGCGACGGTGTCGACCGACCTCGGGGGTGGGGTCGTGGTGCGCGGGTACCCGGCGGTCGTCGAGGAGCAGGACGCGAAGGGGACGCCGGTCGTCGCGCTGCGCGTGCTGGCCGACGCGACCGCGCAGGCGCGGGAGCACGCGCGGGGTGTGCGGCGTCTGCTGCTGACGGAGACGGCGCTCCAGACCGGGCGCATCACGAGCCGGTGGAACGGCACGCAGTCGCTCACGTTGGCGGCCAGCCCGTACCGGAACACGGACGCGCTCGTCGCGGACCTGCAGCTCGCCGCGGTGATCGCGCTGACGAGCGGCGGCAGCGGGCAGCCGGACGCGGCGACGGTCCGCGACGCCGAGGCCTACGCGGCCGCGCGCACGTTCGTCCGCACGCACCTGGAGGAGCACGTGCACCAGGTGGTCGGGCACGTGGTCGCCGCGCTCACCGCGTCGCGCAACCTCGACGCGGAGATCCGCGCGTCGAACAGCCTCGCGCTGCTCAACACGCTCACCGACCTCCGCGACCAGGCGGCGGGCCTGATCCACGACGGCTTCGTCTCGCAGACCCCGCCCCGACGACTGCCGCACCTGACTCGCTACCTGCGGGCGGCGTCGTACCGGCTGGAGAAGGCGCAGTCGAACCCGAACCGCGACGCCGAGCTCGCGTGGCGCGTGCACGACGTCGAGGACGCCTACCAGCGCGCCCGTGCCGCGTACGCCCAGGGCCCGGCCGACCCGGTCCGCGCCGCCGACCTGGCCGAGGTGCGGTGGCTGATCGAGGAGCTGCGCGTGTCGCTGTTCGCGCAGCAGCTCGGCACCGACGGCCCGGTGAGCGAGAAGCGCATCCGCAAGCTCCTCACGCCCGACGGCTGGTGACGCGCGGCACGGGAACCCACGGTCACGCTCGTGAAGAACGGGCGCTCGTGCCGCGCCGTCAGCAGACGTCGTAGGCGTAGCCCGGCTCGTCCGGGCCGACGAGGTCGCGGTCGCGCAGGACGGTGAGCGGGGCGCGGTCGTCGCGGGCGCAGACGTCGTCGAAGGTCAGGCCCGCGTCGGCGAGCGCGTCGGGGTACTCGACCTGGAGCACGTGGTCGCCGTAGACGTCGGTGTACGCGGCGCACTCGTCGAAGACGGCGCACTCCTCGGTGACGGCGAGGTCGAAGCCGAGGTCGTCGTGCGCGACGGACGCGATCTCCGCCGCGTTCTTCTGCGCGACGGCGAGCCCGGCGTCGTGCGCGAGGTCGACGTACGCGCGGGCGAGGGCGTGCGCGCCGTCCTCGTCGATGGCGTCGAACCGCGTCCAGGTGTCGAGGTTGTCGAGCTCGACGGCGTCGAAGCCCTCGTCGGCGCAGCCCGTGACGACGGGCCCGAGGATCGCGAGGATGCCGTCGCGCTGCTCGGGCGTGGAGGGGTCGAGGACGTGCTCGTCCGGCCAGTCGGGGTCGACGACGAGCGTCCCGTCGGCGTCGTGCAGGAGCAGGTCCTCGTGACCGTCGAGCCACCGGTCGGCCTCTCCCGGCTGGGTCTGGAAGCCGTTGACGTAGCAGACCGAGTACGCGCCCGGCAGCGGTGCGGCGGTCGCGTCCCGCACGACGACGTCCGGCCGCACGGGCCCGTCCCCCGCGTCGACCTCGTCGTACGCGGCGCCGAGCTGGTAGTCGAGCACACCGTCGGTGGGCGGCAGGGCGGGCGTCTCCGCCCGGGCAGAGGCCGCGGGCGCCGGGGGCGCGGGCGCGGCGCACGACCCGGTCCCGAGCACGACGACGCCCACGGCGACCGCCACCACGGCGCGGTGCGCGCGCCGTCGGGCAGCAGGCCCTCGCGCTCTCGCTCGTCGCACCGCGACTCCCCCGCCCTCGTCCCGCGGCCTCCCCGACGGCGGCCGCTGTGCCGACCGTACGCGGCCGGCGGGCGCTCGCGGCAGTCGTCCGCCGCTCCCGCCGGGATGTGGGCGTGCGCACCGTCACACCTGCGAGGGCGACAAAGGCCGCCGCGATGACTTGGAATAAGACCCATCGACCACACCCGTCGCCGTTCTCGGCGGCTCGGCTGCAAGGGGCACACCATGACACGAGTCGTCGTCAGCGGGTACGGGGCGGTGACCCCGGTCGGGCGCACCGCCCCCGACACGTGGGAGGCGCTGCTGCGCGGGGAGCCGGGCGTGCGGGCGATCGACGACGACTGGGCGGCCGAGCTGCCCGTGCGCATCGCCGCGCGCGTCGACGACGCCTTCGCCGAGGCGCTGTCCGTCCGGGAGCGGCGCCGCACCGACCGGGCGGAGCAGCTCACGCTCGTCGCGGGCCGGGAGGCGTGGGCGTCCGCCGGGTCGCCCGACGTCGACCCGACGCGTCTCGCCGTCGTCGTCGGCTCCGCGAACGGCGGGATCGCGACGACGCTCGACCAGTCGCGCGTCCTGCACGAGCAGGGCCACCGGCGCGTCTCCCCGCACACCGTGACGATGCTCATGGCCAACGGCCCGGCCGCGTGGCTGTCGATCGACCTCGGCGCCAAGGCCGGCGCGCGCGCCCCGATCAGCGCGTGCGCGGCGGGCTCGGAGGCGATCACGATGGGCCGCGAGATGATCCTCGCCGGCTCGGCGGACGTCGTCGTGTGCGGGGGCGTCGAGGCGGGCGTCCAGCCGTTCTCGCTCGCGGCCTTCGCCGCGGCCCGCGCGATGTCGACCCGCAACGACGAGCCGGAGCGCGCGTCCCGGCCGTTCGACGTGGACCGGGACGGGTTCGTCATGGGCGAGGGCTCGACGCTCCTCGTGCTCGAGCGCGAGGACCACGCCCGGGCCCGCGGGGCGGTCGTGCACGGCGTCGTCTCGGGTGCGGCGCTGACGTCGGACGCGTTCGACATCGTCGGCGGCGACCCCGAGAACCAGGCCCGCACCATCACGATGGCGCTGCGCTCGGCGGGCCTCTCCCCCGAGGACGTCGGGCTTGTCCACGCGCACGCGACGGCGACCCCCGTCGGGGACGTCAACGAGGCGGACGCGCTGCGCGCCGCCCTCGGGATGCCGCCGCCCGTCACGAGCACGAAGGGCGCGACGGGCCACCTCCTCGGCGCGTCGGGCGCGCTGGGCGTCCTCGTCGCGCTCCTCGCCCTGCGCGACGGCCGCGTGCCGCCCACGCTCAACGTCGACACGCTCGATCCCGCGATCGACCTCGACGTCGTGCGGGAGGCGGCCACGACGTCGGCCCGGCACGCGCTCGTCGACGCGTTCGGGTTCGGCGGGCACAGCTCGAGCGTCGTGGTCTCGCGCGACTGACCGGGGTCGCCGAGCACGAGGTTGCCGTCGGGGAGGCGGCCAGAACGCCACGGACCCCGTGGTCGACGGCGAGCAACCCCGTCCCCGGGCACGATGGAGCGATGGACCTCGACGCACGCCTCGCCGACATCACGACGCTCGACGTCGACGCGATCGTCAACGCCGCGAACTCGTCGCTGCTGGGCGGCGGCGGGGTGGACGGCGCGATCCACGCCGCGGCCGGGCCGCGGCTCCTGGAGGAGTGCCGTCGGCTCCGGCGCACGACCCTCCCCGACGGCCTGCCCGTGGGCGACGCCGTCGCCACCGACGCCTACGACCTCCCCGCCCGCTGGGTCGTGCACACCGTCGGGCCGAACCGCTACCGCGGCGAGACGGACCCCGCGCTCCTCGCGTCGTGCTTCGCCCGCTCGCTCGACGTCGCGGACGAGCTCGGCGCCGCGACCGTCGCCTTCCCCGCGATCAGCGCGGGCGCGTACGGCTGGGACGTCGAGGAGGTCGCCCGCGTGGCGGTGGACGCCGTCCGCGGCTGGTCCGCACCCGACCTCGTCGACGAGCGCGCCCGCCCGACGGCGGCCCAGGACCCGGACGGGTCGCGCCCCGGGCCGGGCGTCGCGGCCGTGACGTTCGCCCTCGCGACGCCGCGGGCGCTCGCGGCGTTCCAGGCCGCCCTCGCCCGCTGAGCCCCGACCCTCGGGGTCGCCGCCCTGAGGATCAGGGTCGGGTCGGGGGACCTCCGGATACCGGGGCGCCCGGGTCGCTCGTACCGTCGAGGCATGAGCACCTCAGACGCCTCCACCGCCGCGTACCGCCCGACGCTGTCCCGCCCGCGCCACGGCCGGATGATCGCCGGCGTGTGCGCCGGGATCGCCCGCCGGTTCGGCTGGGACCCGACCGTCGTCCGCATCGTCGCCGCGGTCTCGATCCTGCTCCCCGGCCCCCAGGTCATCGCGTACCTGGTCCTGTGGGCCCTCATGCCGAACGACCGCGACTGACCCCGGTCCACACGCCGGTCGGGCAAAGCCCCTGGCGGTCGTTCGACCGACTCGTCCCGGCGGGCCGGGACGCCTCAGTCGAGCTCGACGACGACGGCGCCGGACGGGTCACGCAGCACGGTGCCCTCAACCCTCACGGTGACTTCCAGCGGGCCCTGCGGCCATCGAGCACTCACCGTGTACGGGGCGGACGCGCGCACCTCCTCCCCGGCCACGAGGGAGAGCGGCTCCGCCTGGGCCCAGACGGCGGACGCCACGTCCACCCCTGCGTACCCGCGGAAGATGCCGTCCGCGACGCTCTGCGGGCAGTCGTCGCCCGTGAGCCCGGCGGCGGTGCACGAGGCGAGCAGCTCGTCGATGCGCGCCTCGGCCTCGGTGGCCACCTCGGCGCGCAGGACCGGGTCGACGTGCAGCATCTGCGAGCGCAGCTCCGCTCCCGGAGGAGGCTGGATCGCGTCCGGGTCCACGGGGAACTCCACCGTGAACGGCTCGCTGTCGCCGCCGTCGGGATCGATCGTCGTGAGGTCCTGCGGCCCGGCGAGCTCGAGGTCGTAGATCCCGGGAAGCAACCGCAGGGGCCCCGACGTCGCGAGGTCGAACGCGCCCGACCCCTCGACCACGATCTCCACCGGGACGCCCGGATGGACGACCGGGAGCCCGTGGTCGGACCAGAGCGCGACCCTCGGCTCCCCTCCGACGGTCTCCGTGCTGACCACGAGGGTGCGCGTCTCCTCCTCGCCGTCGAGCCGGTACTCGACGTCCACCGAGGACTCCGGGCCGGATCCGGTCACGGAGGTGACACGGGCCTCGACGGGGCGCACCGCCTCGGCGTAGACCGCGTCGTCGAGCGCGACCGGGCTGACCACCGACGGATCGCTCAGCAGCTCGCCCGCGCCCGTGGCGTCGCCGTCGACGAGGCGGTCGAAGAAGGTCGTGACCACCTGCTCCGCGGCCCTCTCCTCGGAGCTCTGGAACGAGCACCCCGCTACCGTCAGCGGGACGACCACGGTCGTGAGGCCGGCGGCCCACCGCGCCGCGCGTGACGACGCCCTCACCGGATCCCTCACCGGATCACCGCCCCTGCTCGCGGACGGGCTCCGGAGCCGTCGACCGTGGTCCCAGGCTCGGCGTCGGTCTTCCACGCCCTGCCCCGGAAGGACGACACGCCGGTCGGCGCACTGCACTCCATGCTGTTCCTCTTCCCCTTCTGCCCGGTCCTCGCTCCGCCCCGGTCCCGGCAGCCGTCCGGAGCGTCACCGTCGAGCCCCGCTGGTCGGGCGCGTCGTCGAGCACCGCCCTACCTTCGCCGATGAGCGCCGAGATCGCCTCATGAGCGGCGCGGCTCCCGCTCCGGACGGCAGCGCTCGGGCTCGTCTGCGGCGCCCCGGACGGGCGGCCGTTGCTCCGAGCGACGGACTCGCGCACGGAGTACCTGATACTCCGGGCCCGTGACCGAATCGTGACGCCGAAAGTACCTAGTACTCGCTGTCCGTGGTGTCCGGGGCGTTGCTAGCGTCGCTGGGGATCTACCTGCTACTCCACGTCCCGCCAACGGTGGCGGGCGCACCGGCGCACTCCCGCGCCGAGCAGACCGGTACCCGCCTCTACCGCAGCTCTCCCCTCGTGCCGACCGCCCCGCGACGACGCCGGGCGTGAGGAAGGACGACAGATGACGCAGCACGCTCTCCGACCGTCACGCACGCACACGGTCCTCACCTCCGTCGCGCTCGCCGTGCTGGCCCTCGCGGTCGCCGGCCTGGTCGCGTTCCTCCTCGTGTACAACGGCAAGGTCGCCGACGGCGCGACCCGCCTCGACGACGGCGCGGCCGAGCTCGACGCGGGCGCCGCGACCCTCGCCGACGGCACGACCGAGGCCCAGGCCGGCGCCCGACGCCTCGCCGACGGCGCGGACGACCTCGAGGCCGGCGCGGGCGACCTCTCCGCCGGGGCGCGGAAGGCGTCCGACGGCGCCACCCAGCTCGCGACGGGCGGCGCCACCGCGCTGGACGGCGCGACCGAGCTCGCCGCCGGGGCGGACGAGCTCAACGCCGGGGCGGCACGCCTCGCCGCCGGGGCGGGCGACGCCGCGAGCGGCGCTGCCCGGCTCGCCGCGGGCAGCAAGGACCTCGACTCCGGGGCGGCACGCCTCGCCGCGGGGAACGCCCGTGCCGCCGACGGCGCGTCCCAGATCGCGACGGGCGCGGGTGACCTCGACGCGGGCGCCGGCGACCTGAGCGCGGGAGCCGTCCGCGCCGCGAACGGCTCCGCCGATCTCGCATCGGGCGCGGGTCGGCTCGCGACGGGAGCCGACACGCTCGCCGCCGGGACCACCGCGCTCCGGGCCGGCGTGCGAGACAGCCTCGGCGGCGGCGTCCAGTCGCTCGACCAGGGTCAGGCCCAGCTCTCCGCCGGTGCGACGCGTCTGGCCGACGGGGTGGCCGCAGCCGGGGCGGGGGTCGACGCACTCCAGGCAGGGGTCGACGAGCTCCGGGGAGGAGCGACCCAGGTCCGCGGTGGCGTGGTCGCCCTCGGTGGAGGTGCCGACCAGCTGCGGGTCTCTGCCGACGAGCTCCAGCGCTCGGCCACGACCGTCGGGACCAACCTGGACGGCCTCGCGGCACAGCTGGACATGATCGCGCGCGGAGAGGTCGCGGCGTCGCCGGAGACTCTGGGGACGATCGCCGCGAACCTCCGCGCGCTGGGCAACGGCACCGAGTCGGCACCCGGCGCCTCCGCGCAGATCGCGGGCGGCGCCGGGAGGCTCGCGGCGGGCGCAGGCCAGCTCTCCCTGCGGGCGGGCGACGTCACCGTGGGTGTCGATCGGGTCTCGGCCGGCCTCGGGGCGGGCACTCCGCAGCAGCCCGGGGTCTCCACGGGGCTCGCGCAGCTTCGCGCGGGCCTCGGCGAGGGCACCCCCGCACAGCCGGGCCTCGCCGCCGGGGTGCAGCAGCTCCGCACGGGCATCGACGTCCAGCTCGCGGGCGGCATCGACGCGCTGGCCGCCGGCGCTACGACGCTCGACGGCAAGATCGGTGAGCTCGAGGCGGGCGCCACGACGCTCCACGGGAAGGTCGGCGAGCTCAGCGCCGGGGCGACACGGATCGCTGAGGGCAGTGCCGACCTCGCGGCGGGCGCCGCTCGCGTGAGCGGCGGCACCGCGCTCCTGGCGACGAAGACCTCCGAGCTGGCGACGGGCGCGTCGGAGCTCGCGTCCGGCGCCGCCGACCTCAAGGCCGGGACGGCGAGGGCCGCGACCGGCGCGAGCGACCTCTCCGCCGGCGCGGTGCGGCTGCGCACGGGCGCGGGCGACCTGTTCGGCGGGACCACGCGGCTGGAGGACGGGACGCTGCGCCTGCAGAACGGGCTCACGACGCTCTCGACGGGCGCGACGACCCTCGCGGCGGGCAACGCGGCGCTGGCCGAGGGCTCCGCGACGCTGCACGCCGGCACGACGACCCTCGCCGACGGCGCGTCCGACCTGCACGACGGCAGCACCCGCATCGCCGACGGCGCGGCCACGCTCGCGGACGGCACGGGCACCCTCTCCGACGGCACGACGGAGCTCAAGGACAGCGTCGAGAACAGCCCCGTCGGACGGGTGTCGCTCGGCATGTCGGCGCTGGTCGGCGGGTCCGTGCTCGCGGGCGTCGCGGGCGTCGGGCTCGGGCTGCGCCGTCGGCTCGCGGCGGTCTGACGGACCGGCGCGCACGGCCGGGCGGCGTCCTCGCCGCCCGGCCCCCGGCTCGGGGGCGGCCTCACGTCGACGGTGCCGCCCTCGCGGGCGGCGGTCCCGGTGGACAGGACTCCGGGGTCGCCGCCCTTCTCTCGCTACCGGGCTGCCGGCCCGCCGGCGCGGCGCGCGGCCCGGTAGCCGCGAGCGCGCAGCGCGTCCTCCCAGCCGTACGTGCCGAGGTGGCGCGGCGCGTGACCGGTGGGGTCGAAACGGACCTCGGGGTCGTCGCCGTCGTGCGCCGACCCCGCTTCGGGGCCGTGCAGCTCGACCGCGCCGAACCGGTGCCAGGCGCCGAGCGGGGTCGCCTCGAGCACTTCGAGCACCGGCGTCCCGGCGCCCCGCGCCGCGTCGTGGTCCGGCCGCAGGGCGAGCACGCGGGGACCGTGCGGCGACCGCAGCGGCATGAGCGTCGACAGCCAGCCGCCCAGCAGCGCGCGGCGCGGCACGAGGAGGAAGCGCGTGAGCCGCCCCCTCCCCGAGGAGGCGAACAGGACGTCCTGGGGCGCGCCGTCGTCGGTCCAGCGCACGGCGATCCCGACGACGTCCGGGAGCCCGCGCGGGAGGCCTGCCCCGAGGGACACGCGCACCGTGACGGGCGTGCGGCCCTGCGGGACGCTCGCCGCGCCCGCCTCGTCCTCCGCGACGACGAGCGTGCCGCGGAGCAGCACGCCGCGCGCGTGCATCGCGCGGCCGTCGCGCACGCGCGCGACCGTGCCGGTCACGGCCGCGAGCGCCGCGCCGACAGGTCGAGAGAGCGTCTCCACGAGTCCTGCCACGCGGCCACGGTCGCACCGCCCCGGGTCACCCGCACGGCCGCGGGCATGTCACCCGCCGGGGTACCGGGGATCAGGGGGTGTGCTGCTCCGTGGAGCCCGGCGCCTGGAGATCCGGGAGGTCCGGCACGTCGAACGTGGGGACGTCGATCGTCGGGACGTCCAGCTCTCCCAGCCGCTCCTGGAGCTCCTCCTGGCGGACCCGGTTGTTCTCCTGGAGGCACGCGAGGCGCGCGGCGGGGCGCCCGGTGCACTCCTGCACGGCCGAGCCCGGGTCGCGCGGCGCGCGCTCCTCCTGGACGTAGCGGCCGTCGGCGTCGTGCTCGTCGGGGGCGACGGGCAGCGCGGCGAGCGCGGCCGCCTCGGCGAGCAGCAGCAGGACCGTGGCGAGGACGAGGACGGCGCCGCCCAGCCCCGCGCGGACCGCGGCGGCCGTGCTCACGGGCGGGCGCTCGTCGGACACCGCGCGCTGCCGGGCCGCGACGCGCCACGCGGCCCACATCCCGACGACGAGCGGCAGCACGTACGCCACCGCGGCGAGGGCCGCCACGGGCCGGGCGTCCTCGCGCGCGACCGCGCCCGGGCCGATGCTCCCGACGACGACCGCGACGATGCCGAGGACGACGGCGCGGCGCACGACGGCGCCCCGCAGGCTCGCGCGCAGGGCCGCGATCCGCACGGCTCCCGCCGTCCCGGCCGGCAGGTACCCGAGCTCGCGCGCCTGCGTGAACATCGCCGCGTGCAGCACGGCCGAGGTCACGGTCGTCAGGGCGAGCACGACCCCGAGCCCGACGAGGAACCAGCGGACGGCGACGGCGTCGCGCACGACGTAGAGCAGGGCGAGGCCCGCGAGGACGCCCGCCCACCCGACGGCGATCGCCACGACGGTGCCGCCGCGGAACGGCGTGCGGCGCAGGGTGCGGCGCAGCAGCCCGCGCGGGACCTGGAGGAGCACGGGCAGGACGCGCAGCGCGGTCACGCCCGTCCACAGCAGCACGACGACCCCCCAGACCGGCACGCTGCCCACGTGGGCGTCGCTCATCGCGAAGGCGACGACGAGCGCGACCGCCCCGACGAGCAGGACCGGCATCTCGACGAGCCGCAGCACCTGCTGCCACACGCTGAGGTGCAGCAGGTACCCGGCCTCGGCGTGCTCGGGGTTCATGGCGAGGACGCCGCTGTACCCCTGGGCGCTGCGGCTCGCGTCGAGCGCGAGGGCCGCGTCGAGGTAGAGGAGGTCCTCGTGCTCCGGCGCGACGGCGAGCCCCTGCCGCACCAGGGCGCGCGCCCGGTCGTCGTCCCCGAGGCGCGACCAGAGCCGGGCCGCCTGCGCGAGCCGGTCCGGGGCCTCGGGGGCGAGCTCGAGCGCCGAGGCGATGCGCTCGCGCGCGAGCCGTCGGTCGGCGCCGCGCACGCGCCCCGAGAGGAGGGCGTCGGCGAGCTGGAGGTGGTAGCGCGCGTCGTCGGGGTCGAGCTCGAGCGCGCGGCGTGCGGCGTCGCGCGCGCCGGGGACGTCACCGGTGTTCTGGCGCGCGACCGACAGCAGGTAGAGCGCGCCGTCGGCCGCGGGCTGGGCGGCGACCACCTGCTCCAGGAGGGGCAGCGCGTCGGCGGAGCGCTGGAGGTGCAGCCGCACCCACGCGGCGGCGAGGAGGAGCCGCGGGTCGTCGGGGACGGCCGCGAGCGCCTCGTCGACCTCGTCGAGCGCGCGCTCGGGCCGCCCCATCTGGACGAGCATCTCGACGCGCGCGCCGACGGCGCGCGGGTCGACGGTCGTGGTCACCGTGGGCTGCCTCGCCGTCTCAGAGCATGCGTCGCGCGCGCAGGTACGCGGCGAGCTCGTCGTAGCGGCCGTCGGCGTTCGCGAACGTCACGACGTTGCGCGCGGACTGGAGCCACGCCGTCGTGGACGGCCGCACGTCCGCGAGCGCCGACTCCATGTCGGCCATCGTGACGGGCCGCACCTGGCCGGACGCGATGGAGTCCATCATCGCCTTCTCGGCCGCCGTGGCCGCCAGGTGCTCCAGGTCCGCACCGGAGAATCCCTCGGTGCGCCGCACGACGGCGCCGAGGTCGATCCCGGCGACGGGCCGCCCCGCGAGGTGGTGGCGCAGGATGGCCTCGCGCGCGGGCTCGTCGGGCGGCAGGACGAGCACGACGCGGTCGAACCGGCCCGGGCGCAGGAGCGCGGTGTCGACGTCCCACGGGTGGTTGGTCGCGCCGAGCACGAACAGGCCGTCGTTGTCGGAGCCGATGCCGTCCATCTCCTGGAGGAGCTGGTTGACGACCGTCCGCATGCCCGACGAGCCGGAGTACTGCGCGCGCCTGCCGCCGATCGCGTCGACCTCGTCGAGGAACAGGACGGCCGGCGCGAGCTGCCGCGCCCGCTGGAACAGGGCGTGGAGGTTCTGCTCGCTCTCCCCGATGTACTTGTCGAGGATGTCCGCGAGCGTCACCGTGAGGAACCGCGCGCCGAGCTCGCCCGCGACCGCGCGCGCCATGTACGTCTTGCCGGTGCCGGGCGGCCCGTAGAGCAGCAGTCCGCCGCGCAGCGACTTGCCGAACGCCTGCGCGATGGCCTGGTGGCGCATCGGCTCCAGGAACGCCTCGCGGATGCGCTTCTTCACCGGCTCCAGGCCGCCGACGTCGGCGAGCGTCACCGTCTCGCGCGAGACCTCGAGCAGGCCCGACCCGTCGTCGGGGGCGTCGTCGCGCGCGGGCACGAGGAACGGCTGCCCGCCCCCGGGTGCCGGGTCGGCGCCCTTGTGCGCGGGCGCGGGGCCGGGGTCGACGGGAGCGGGGCCCGCGGGGGCGGGGCCGACGGCCGGTTCCTCGACGAAGGGCGGCGGGACGCGCACGTCGAGCTCGTCCTCCAGCCGGTCCCAGTCGATTCCCGACGCCGGGCTCCCCGACCCTGCGGGAGCGCCCTGCCCGGGGTGGTCGGACGGCGCGGGCTCGCCGGACAGCGCGGAGTCGCCGGACGGCGCGGGGTCGCCCGGCGCCTGCTCGGGCGCGGCGTCTCCCGGCCGCGACGCCGCCGCGGCGGACGCGGCCGCCTCCTGCACGAGCCGCAGCGCCTCGCCGTCGGCGGGGTCGATCCGGAGCCCGGCGCTGGCCTGCTCGAGCGCCTCGACGGGACGCCCCGCGGCGAGCAGGAGGCTCGCGTAGTGCACGCGCAGCGGCGCGCTCGCGGGCGCTGCCGCGACGGCGGCGGCGAGCGCGGCCAGGGCGTCGGACATGGGTGCTCCTCGGGGACGGAGGTCGGGACGACGGCGTCGTGCGGCCCGGGGCGGGGCACGGCCGGGACCAGTGTGCACGGGACCGGTGACGCGCACGATAGGGAGAGGTCCCCATGGAAACCACTTGCCATGATGGAAAGTAGATGCTTCGATGGCATCCATGAGCACCGACGACACGACCTCCTTGGCGCCCCTCGACGCGGCAGCCGCTCTCGACCGTGCCGACCGCCTCGCCGGCGCCACCCGGGCGCGCGGGTGGCGGTGGGTCCGGCTCTACCTGACGGGGTGGGCCGTCGCGAGCGTCGGGCTGGTGCTCGCGATCGGGCTCGGCGGCCGCGTCGGCTTCGTCGTCGGCATGGCGGCCTGGGTCGCGATCGTCACCGTCGGCGCCACGTGGGCGGGGCGGCAGGGCGCCCTGGCCGTCGGCACGCGACGCCGGATCGCCGTCGGCGCCGTGTCCTGGGCCGTGGTCTACGGGGCCGTGCTCGTCGCCGGGCTGGTGGTGTGGCCCGGCTCCGTGGCGTACTGGGTGCCCGCGGCGCTCGTGAGCGCCGTCCCGCTGCTCGTCGCGGCGTGGCGGCCCGCCCCGCGGGACGCGGCGGTGACGGCGTGACGACGCACCGTCCCCCGGCGGGTGACGGCTCCGCCGTCGACCACCACCCGCGCCACACGCTCGACGAGGTGATCCACTCCCCCGTGCGCCTCTCCGTCGTCGCCGCGCTCTCGGGCGTCGAGAAGGCGGACTTCCGGACCCTGCGCGACACCATCGAGCTGTCCGACTCGACCCTGTCGAAGCAGCTCACGGTGCTCGAGGACGCCGGGTACGTCGAGATCAGCAAGGAGCGTGCCGGACGACGCACGCGCACCTGGGCGCGCCTCACGCCCGCCGGCGCCGCCGCCCTGCGCGCGCACCTCGACGCGCTGCGCGCGATCGCGGAGGTCGCGCTGCCCCCGGCCGACGCCTGACCACAGGCGCCTCGGCGCACGCGCCCGGACGCACGCCGTCCACAGGGACCTCGTGGGTGTCGGCGGGAGGCGGCAGAGTGGGGCGCATGACGACCGAGACCGACGCGTTCACCCCGCTCGCCGTGCCCGACGACGCGCCTCCCGCGCCGCGCCCCGGCGCCCGCTGCTTCGGCGACGGCGACCCGCTCTACGAGGAGTACCACGACACCGAGTGGGGGGTGCCGGTGCACGGGGACACCGCGCTGTTCGAGCGTCTGGTCCTCGAGGGCTTCCAGTCCGGGCTGTCCTGGATCACGGTGCTGCGGAAGCGACCGGCCTTCCGCGAGGTGTTCGCGGGGTTCGACCCCGAGGCGGTCGCGGCGTTCGACGAGCCCGACGTCGAGCGGCTCCTGACGGACGCCCGCATCATCCGCAACCGCCAGAAGATCACGGCGACGATCGACAACGCGCGGGCGCTCCTCGCCCTCCAGGCCGGCGGCGGCTCGCTCGACGAGCTGGTGTGGTCGTTCGCGCCGCCCGCGCGCTCCGGCCGGCCCGCCACGTGGGGCGACGTCCCGAGCACGAGCCCGGAGTCGGTCGCCCTGTCGAAGGCGCTCAAGAAGCACGGCTTCCGGTTCGTCGGGCCCACGACGGCGTACGCGGCCATGCAGGCGTGCGGCCTGGTGGACGACCACCTCGCGACCTGCCCGGTCGCCATGAGCCGTCCCGCGCCCACGCGCTCGTGACCGATTCGCTATAGCAAAATCCGCCCGCATCGTGGACGAGGTGCGACCATGGTGGGCATGAGCGCCTACGTCTCGGTCCTCGACCTGTTCTCCGTCGGCGTCGGCCCGTCGAGCTCGCACACCGTCGGGCCGATGCGCGCGGCGAAGGCGTTCGTCACGACCCTGGCCGCGGACGACACGCTCGGCAGTGTCGCCGGCCTGCGGGTCGTGCTGTGCGGCTCGCTCGGCGCGACGGGCGTCGGCCACGGGACGCCGGACGCCGTCGTCGCGGGCCTGCTCGGCCTCGACCCCGAGACGTGCGACCCGGCGCGCGTGCCCGGGTCGTGGGAGAAGCTCGGCGACGGCGCGCCCGTCACGCTCCTGGGCCGCCACCGCATCACCATGACGAGCGACGACGTGCGCCTCGCGCCGCTGACGCGCATGCCCGGTCACCCCAACGGGATGCGCTTCACCGCGCTCGACGCCGACGGCGCGACGGTCGCCGAGGAGGCGTACTACTCCGTCGGCGGCGGGTTCGTCCTCACCGCGGCCGAGCTCGAGGCAGCCGCCGCGAACGAGGCCGCCCAGGTCGGGGCCGAGCTCGCGGGCGAGGCGATCGACCCGCGGACCGAGCCGGCCGGTGTGCCGTTCCCGTTCGCCAACGCGGCCGAGCTCCTCGCGGTGTGCGAGCGCGAGCGGACGTCCATCGCCGCGGTCGCCTGGGCCAACGAGACCGCGCTGCGTCCGGTGGCCGAGGTCGAGGCGGGCGTCGACCACATCTGGGACACGATGAGCGCGTGCGTCGACGCCGGGCTGGAGCGCGACGGTTTCCTGCCCGGGCGGCTGAAGGTCCGGCGTCGGGCCCGCGCGCAGCGCGAGCGCCTCGAGCTGGCCGACGAGCGTGGCGCCGACACGACGATCGAGTGGCTCCAGGCCTTCGCGATGGCCGTCAACGAGGAGAACGCCGACGGGCGGCGCGTCGTGACCGCCCCGACGAACGGCGCGGCCGGGATCATCCCCGCCGTCGGGCGGCACTTCCTGCGCACGCACCCGGACGTCGCCGCCGACCCGGCCCGCCGTCGTCGGGCGATGCGCACGTACCTGCTCACCGCCGCCGCCATCGGCGCGCTGTACAAGCGCAACGCGTCCATCTCCGGCGCGGAGGCCGGGTGCCAGGGCGAGGTCGGGTCGGCCTGCTCCATGGCCGCCGGTGCCGTCTGCGCGGTGCTCGGCGGCACGCCCGCCCAGGTCGAGAACGCGGCCGAGATCGCGATGGAGCACAACCTCGGCCTCACGTGCGACCCCGTCGGGGGGC
This sequence comes from Cellulosimicrobium funkei, assembly GCF_900155925.1. NCBI lineage: Bacteria > Bacillati > Actinomycetota > Actinomycetes > Micrococcales > Promicromonosporaceae > Cellulosimicrobium > Cellulosimicrobium funkei. The sequence goes on along the minus strand of NZ_FTMI01000002.1, from coordinate 315,119 downwards.
TCGTCCAGGTCCCGTGCATCGAGCGCAACGCCATCGCCGCGTGCACCGCCGTCTCCGCCGCGCGCCTCGCGCTCCAGGGCGACGGCTCGCACGTCGTCTCGCTGGACACCGTCATCGAGACCATGCGCCAGACGGGCGTCGACATGTCGACCAAGTACAAGGAGACCTCGACGGGCGGCCTCGCGGTCAACGTCGTCGAGTGCTGAGCCGGAGCGCAGCGGAGCAAGCACAGGGTCCAGCACGACCGAGGGCACGAGTGCTGAGCCGGAGCGCAGCGGAGCAAGCACAGGCTCCAGCACGACCGAAGGAACACGTGCTGGGCCGGCGGTCGCTCACCAGGTGCGGCGGACGTCCGCCCGCGGCCCGGTCACGAGGCTGCGTGGCGGGACGTCGTCGGTGACGACGGCGCCCGCGGCGACGACGGCGTCGCGACCGATGGTCACGCCGGGCAGGATGGTCGCGCCCGCGCCGATCCACACGTTCTCGTGGACGTCGATCGGGCCGCCGGTGAGCCAGACCTTGCGGTCGTCGGTGTCGACGGGGTGCCCGACGGTGATGAACGTGACCCGCGGTGCGACCAGCACGCGGTCGGCGAGCCGGATGCCGGCGTAGTCGAGGAACGTGCAGTTCTGGTTGACGAAGACCCGCTCACCGAGGTCGAGGTGCAGACCGTGGTCGGTGAAGAACGGCGGGTAGATCGTCGTGCGCGGGGGCAGCGGTCGCCCGAGGATCTGCTCGAGGAGCCGGGCCTTGCCGTCCTCGTCGTCGAACGGGAGCACGTTGAGCCGCGAGGTGAGCGCGGTCGCCTCCAGCACGCGCTCGGACATGGCGCGGAACTCGGGACCGTGGATGCGCATGAGCAGGTCGCTGGGCATCCCCCGATCCTCCTCCCCCGTCAGCGTGCGGCACGGGGCGCGGCGCGCCGGGCGACGACCTCCTCCACGACCGCGACGACGCCGTCCTCCCCCGGCGCGGCGGCGATGCGCTCGCCGAGGCGCGCGGCGGCCCGGGTGTACGCGGGGTCGTCGAGCAGGCGGCGCACCGCGCGTCGCACCTGGGCGGGTCGCGGTGTGCTGGTCCGCAGCCGCACGCCCGTCCCGGTCCACGCGACGCGGGCCGCGACCTCCGCCTTGTCCTCCGTCTTCCCGGCGACGACGACGGGCACGCCGTGCCGCAGCGCGTGGTGCACGCCCCCGTAGCCGCCGTTCGTCACGAGGACCGACGTGCGCGGGAGCAGCGCGTCGTACGGGAGGTACTCGGCGGCGCGCGCGTTCGCGGGCAGCGCGCCGAGCGTCTCGACGGGCCGCCCGCCGGTGGCGGCGACGACGAGCACGTCCTCGTCCGCGAGCGCGCGCAGGGTCGGGACGAGGAGCTGGCACGGGTCCTCGTTCGCGACGGTGCCCTGCGTGACGTGGACGACGGGGCGGCGCGTGCCGAGGTCGTCCCACCAGGCAGGGAGGTCGCCGTGCGCGGCGACGGGTCGCGGCGGGCCGACGAACCGGACGGGCGTGACGACGTCGGGCCGCCGGTACTCGAGCTCGGGGACGGTGAGCTGCACGACGGCGTCCGCGTCGGCGGGCCAGCCCAGGAAGAACGTGTCGCTCGGGGTGGCGCCGGTCGCGCGCACCATGTCCTGCGCGGCGCGCTGCGGCGCGGCGAACGCGACGCCCTCGACGAACCGGTGCAGCGCCCGGTTGCGCAGCACCCCGAGCGGCCCGCGCGCGGGAAGCACGCCGAGGCCGAACGGTGCGGTGAGGTCGCTCTTCAGCCCGAGCGGGAAGATGCCCAGCGCGAGCACGGGTGGGCGTCGGTCGGCCGGGGTGGCGACGAGCGCCATCGCACCGAGGAACAGGGGCTCGACGAGCACGACGTCGGCCGGGCGCGCGGCGAGGGCGTCGAGGACGGCGCGGTGCTGCGCGGCGCCCGGCCGGACGAAGATCTCGAGCATGTCGTGCCGGATCGCGTCGAGACCGGTGCGGCCCGCACGGCCCGGGAAGGCGGCCGCGAGGTCGCGGTCGTCGAAGTCGGCGGCGGCGGGCAGCGGCACGTGCTCGGCGCCGACTGCCTCCACGGCCGCGGCGAAGCGCGCCCCGGTGAGGAACCGGACCTCGTGGCCGTGGGCGACGAGCGCGCGCGTGACCGCGAGCAGCGGGGTGACATGAGCGTGCACGGGGGTGGAGCAGAGCAGGACGGTGACCATCGGTGTGCCTCTCTCGGGCGGCGCGGGACGCGCCGGTCGGACGGGAAGGCGCGGGACCGGGCCGTCCGCGCGAGGACGCCGAGGGGGGAGGCGGCGTGTGAGAAGATCGGTAACCGTCAGGAGTATTCATCACCCTGGAGGGGTAGTCAATAGTGGTCCCCCGCGCCTACACGTCCGACCTCCGCGCCGAGCAGGCCGCGCGCACCCGCGAGCGCGTCGTGCGCGCGGCGGCCGAGGAGCTCGCCGAGCGCGGCTACGAGCGCACGACCCTCGCGCGCGTCGCCGAGCGGGCGGGCGTGTCCCTCGAGACCGTCAAGGCGCACGGGCCCAAGCGCGCCCTGCTCCTCGCGGCCTTCGAGGTGACGTTCGCAGGGTCCGAGGGCCAGGAGTCGCTCGCCGCCCGGCCCGAGGGTCGCGCCGTCGCCGGGACCACCGACCCCGAGGCCTTCCTCGACGGGCTCGTCGCGCTCGTGGCGGCGGCGAACGAACGCGTCGCGGCCCTGTGGTCGGCGTTCACGTCGGCGGCCCGGTCCGACGAGGCCGTCGCCGCCGAGCTCGCGGCGCTCCTCGACCGCCGTCGCGCGGACCTGCGCGCGAGCGTCGACGTGCTCGCGGACCACGGGTTCCGGCTGCGCGCGCCGCGGGACGAGGCCGCCGAGACCCTGTCCTACCTCCTCGCGCCGGAGGGCTGGACGCACTTCGCGGCCGGTGCGGGCTGGTCGCGCGAGCGGTACCGCGCGTGGCTGCGCGACGCCGTCGTGCGGCTCGTCGCCGCACCGCCGCCGGGCGACGCGGACGCCTCACCCCTGGCGCGGCCTGGCGGGCCGCGCCTACCGTGAGCCATGAGCACCCTCACCCCCGGCTTCCAGGGCCGGCCACGCCCGCAGGGTGTGGCGCTCCCGCCGGGCCAGTACGTCGAGACCGGTTTCCCCGTGCTCTCGGCAGGGCCCACACCGCGCGTCGACACCGCGACCTGGCGCTTCGACGTCACCACCGAGACCGGCGCGACCCGCTCCTGGTCGTGGGCCGACCTCCTGGCGCTCCCCCAGGACGAGCCGACCGTCGACATCCACTGCGTCACCCGCTGGTCGAAGTTCGGCACGTCCTGGCGCGGCGTCTCGCTCGACACGCTCCTCGGCGAGGTCGAGTCCACGGCCGACTTCGCGATGATCGGCTGCTACGGCGGCTACACGACCAACCTCCCGGTCGCCGAGCTGCTCGGCGGCAAGGCGTGGGTCGTGCACACGTTCGACGGCGCTCCGCTGCACCCCGTGCACGGCGGCCCCGCGCGGCTCCTCGTGCCGCACCTGTACTTCTGGAAGTCGGCGAAGTGGGTCAACAGCATCACCCTCATGCCCATGGACCGGCAGGGCTTCTGGGAGCGGCTCGGCTACCACGACCTCGGCGACCCGTGGCGCGAGCAGAGGTACCAGGGTGACTGAGGCGCCCGTCCGCCTCGGCGCGCGGTACGCGACGCCGTCGCGCTGGCAGGTCGCGACGCTCGTCGACGCGTGGGCGGAGAGCCCGTCCGCGCGGACGCTCGTCCTCGAGGTCCCCGCGTGGCCCGGCCACCTCGCCGGCCAGCACGTCGACCTGCGCCTCACCGCGCCCGACGGCTACACCGCCGAGCGCAGCTACTCGATCGGCAGCGCCGCGACGCGCACCCCTCTGCCCGACGACGACCCCTCCCCGGGCGGTCCGCCCGCCGTCCCGCAGGACGGCACGGTGCCCGACGGCGGCGCCCCCGCGCGCGTCGAGGTCACCGTCCAGCGGGTCCCCGGTGGCGAGGTCTCGACGTACCTCACCGACGTGTTCGCGGTGGGCGACGCGATCGAGCTGCGCGGGCCGGTCGGCGGGTGGTTCGTCTGGTCGCCGGAGCGCGACGCCGGGACGCCCGTGCTGCTCGCGGCCGGTGGGTCGGGCCTCGTCCCGCTCATGGCGATGCTCCGCACCCGGCGCGACGCCGGCGACCGCACGCCGTTCCGGCTCGTGTACTCGGTGCGCCGTCCTGAAGACATGCTGTACGTGGACGACCTGGACCGCCTCGCCGCCGCGCACGACGGGCTCGACGTCCACGTGGTCCACACCCGTTCGACCCCGCTCGGCTCGACGCGCGGGCCGGGCCGCGTCGAGCGGCGCGAGCTCGCCACGTGGGGCTGGCCGCCCGAGATCGAGCCCGCGTGCTTCGTGTGCGGGCCGACGGGCTTCGTCGAGGCCGTCGCGCGGCAGCTCGTGGCGCTCGGCCACGACCCGGCGCGGATCAAGACCGAGCGCTTCGGGCCAGCGGTCGACTGACCGCGACGGAGCACGTCAGAGCGGCGGCGGCCAGCCCGCGGGTCCGCGCGCGGCGCGCTCGGCGAGCACGCTGCGGAGCAGCATGATCGTCAGCACCAGCGCCCAGATGACCAGCACCGCGGTCGTCACGAGCACGAGGACGTAGAGCAGGCTGAGGAACCCCAGGCCTGTGGACAGCATCATGCGCGGACCCTACCGGTGCGCAAGGGTCGCACCCCGCCGACACAGGTCGGAGAGAAGGCGGCGAGGCCGAGGTCCACGAGCCCTGCCTCGAGCCGCTCGCGGCCGGGTACGGCGCCGGGGCGCTCGAGGCCGACCTCGGGTCGGACGCCGGCCTCGAGCCGCTGGACCGGCGGGTCGCGCACCACACGGGCGTGCTGATCGAGGAGGCCGCCGTCGAGCGCGGAGGAGGACGGCACCGTCACGGCGGCCGCGACCCGCGCCACCGACCCCTGCCCCCGGGCGCCCGGCCCCCGTTCGTCGCGGTGAACCCTGCGCGCGCGAGGGGGCACCGTGGTTCGCCGAGGGAAGAGCGGGCCCCCCTCGCGACGGCGGCTGCTCGTGCGACCAACCGGGCGCATGGGGTGCTTGCGACATCTCTTGACGCGCCCTTCACCCGGCAGTAGCGTTCTTGCGTGTTGACGCAAGAAATCAACACTCCGTTGTGCGGTGCGGCACAGCGGGTCCGCAATTCTCGAAGGTACTGACCCGAGCCATCCGGCCACGGCCGGACGTGCGCCGTGGCCCGTCCTCCGACCCGGCCGTCCGGTCCGGTGCGGGGTCGCGCTCGGCGCGGCCTGACGCCCGTCGACGACGACGGGAGATCGAGGACACCGATGAGACATCGACCCAGCACGTCGAACCGCACACCTGTCCGCGCACCGCAGCGCCGGCGCCGGCTCCGGCTCGTCGCCGCGACGGCGGCGGCGACCGCCCTGCTCGTCCCGCTCGGCCTGACGACCACCGCGACGGCGGCGCCCACGGTGCTGTCCACCGGCAAGGCGACGGCCGCGAGCAGCAACACCTCGCCGTACCTGTCCGGCAACCTCACCGACGGCAACCAGAGCACGTACTGGGAGTCGACAAACAACACGTTCCCGCAGTGGGCGCAGGTCGACCTCGGCGCGACCGCCACGGTCGAGGACCTCGTGCTCAAGCTGCCCACGGGCTGGGGGGCGCGCAGCCAGACCCTCAGCGTGGAGTCGAGCACGGACGGCTCGAGCTTCACGACCCTCACGGCGAGCCAGGCGTACACGTTCGCCCCGGGGTCCGGGAACACCGTGACGATCGACGTGCCGGACACGCCTGCCCGCTACGTGCGCGTGCAGATCACGGCGAACACCGGCTGGCCTGCCGGGCAGCTCTCGGAGCTCGAGGTGCGCGGCACCGCCGGCGGCACGGACCCGGGGCCCGGGAACCCCCAGCCGCCCGCCGGCACCAACCTCGCCCTGAACAAGCCGATCGAGGCGTCGTCGACGGAGTGGCAGTTCGTGGCGAAGAACGCGAACGACGACAGCACGTCGACCTACTGGGAGGGCGCGGGCGGCCAGTACCCGAGCACGCTCAGCGTGTCCCTCGACTCCGCGACGCAGCTCACGAACGTCGTCGTCAAGCTCCCGCCGGCGTCCGCCTGGGGCCCGCGCACCCAGACCTTCGAGGTCCAGGGTCGCGCGACCGCGACCGGCGCGTGGCAGACGCTCAAGCCGTCGGCGGGCTACGCGTTCTCCCCCACGTCGGGGAACACGGTGACGGTGCCCGTCACCGGCACGGCCAAGGACGTGCGCCTCCGGTTCACCGGGAACACCGGCTCCGGCAACGGCCAGGTCGCCGAGCTGCAGGTGTTCGGCACCCCCGCGCCCAACCCCGACCTCGTCGTCACGAGCGTCACCGCGACCCCCGCGTCACCGCTCGAGTCGCAGGCGATCACGCTGTCGGCCGTCGTCAAGAACATCGGCACCCAGGCGTCCGCCGCGACCGACGTCGCGTTCACGCTCAACGGCCAGACGGTCGCCACGAAGCCGGTCGGCGGCCTCGCCGCCGGCGCCCAGGCGACCGTCACCGCCGACGTCGGCGCGCGCCCCGCAGGCAGCTACACGATCGGCGCGGTCGCCGACGCGGGCGGCACGGTCCCGGAGCAGGACGAGAGCAACAACGCCTACGCGAACCCCACCCCGCTCGTCGTCACGGCCGTCCCGAGCTCTGACCTCGTCCCGACGCTCACGTGGGCGCCGACCAACCCGTCGGCGGGCAGCACGGTGACGTTCTCCGCGACGATCGCCAACCAGGGCAACGTCGCGACCTCCGCGGCGGCGCACGGCCTCACCGTGACCGTGACGAACAAGGCGACGGGCGCCGTCGTGCGCACCCTCACCGGCTCCGTGAGCGGCGCGATCGCCGCGGGCGCGAGCAGCGCGAGCGTCAACCTCGGCACGTGGACCGCCGCGAACGGCAGCTACGACGTCAAGGTCGTCGCCGCGCCGGACTCCACCGAGGTCGCCGCGAAGCAGGCCAACAACACCGCGACCCGCGCGCTGTTCGTGGGACGCGGCGCCAACCTCCCGTTCGACACGTACGAGGCCGAGGACGGCGTCACGGGTGGCGGCGCGAGCGTGCTCGCTCCCAACCGCGTCGTCGGCGACCTCGCAGGCGAGGCGTCCGGCCGTCGCGCGGTGACGCTCAACCAGACCGGCGCCTACGTCGAGTGGACCACCAAGGCTCCGACGAACACGCTCCTCACCCGCTTCTCCATCCCGGACTCGGCGGGCGGCGGCGGCACGAACGCGACGCTGGCGATCTACGTGGACGGCCAGTTCCTCAAGAACATCGACCTGACGTCGCGCTACGCGTGGCTCTACGGCAACGAGACCAACCCGGGCAACCAGCCCAGCCAGGGCGCGCCGCGCCATATCTACGACGAGGCGAGCACCCTGCTCGGCACCACGGTCCCCGCGGGCTCGAAGATCCGCCTGCAGAAGACCGCGCAGAACACGTCGCAGTACGCGATCGACTTCGTCGACCTCGAGCTCGCGACGCCGCGAGCCAACCCGAACCCCGCGCAGTACACGCAGCCCACGGGCTTCACGCACCAGGACGTCCAGGCCGCGCTCGACAAGGTCCGCATGGACACGACGGGGACGCTCAAGGGCGTCTACCTGCCCGCGGGCGACTACCAGACGGCGAGCAAGTTCCAGGTGTACGGCAAGGGGGTCGACGTCGTCGGCGCCGGGCCGTGGTTCACGCGGTTCTTCGCGCCGCAGGGCCAGGAGAACACGGACGTCGGCTTCCGTGGCGAGGCGAGCGCCAACGGCTCGTCGTTCCGCGACTTCGCCTACTTCGGCAACTACACGTCGCGCATCGACGGGCCGGGCAAGGTGTTCGACTTCGCCAACGTGAAGAACATGACGATCGACAACATCTGGGTCGAGCACATGATCTGCATGTTCTGGGCCTCGAACATGGACGACTCGGAGGTCAAGAACTCCCGCATCCGGAACACGTTCGCCGACGCGATCAACATGACCAACGGCAGCGCGAACAACCACGTGCACAACAACCAGGCGCGCGGCACGGGCGACGACTCGTTCGCGCTCTTCGCGGCCACCGACAACGGCGGCAGCGGGCAGCGCGGCAACGTGTTCGAGAACCTCACCTCGACCAACACGTGGCGCGCCGCCGGGCTCGCGGTCTACGGCGGCCAGGACAACACGTTCCGCAACATCTACATCGCGGACACCCTGGTCTACTCGGGCGTCACGATCAGCTCGCTCGACTTCGGGTACCCGATGGAGGGCTTCGGCCCGGCGCCCACCGTGTTCGACGGGATCACCGTCGTCCGCTCCGGCGGGCACTTCTGGGGCAACCAGGTGTTCGGGGCCGTCTGGATGTTCTCGGCGTCCAAGGCGTTCGGGAACATCCAGGTGAACAACCTCGACGTCGTCGACCCGACGTACTCCGGGATCATGTTCCAGACGAACTACGTCGGCGGGCAGCCGCAGAACACCTTCCAGAACCCGACGTTCACCAACGTCACGATCACCGGGGCGAAGAAGAGCGGCGACGCCTACGACGCCAAGTCCGGCTACGGCATCTGGGCCAACCCGATGCCGGAGGCGGGCCAGGGGCCGGCCGTCGGCACCGCGACGTTCACCAACCTCACGTTCTCGGGCAACTACCGGGACATCGAGAACACGACGTCGACCTTCACCATCACGCGCAACTGACCCCGCCCGACGCCGCAGCCCGCCTCACGGGGCGGGCTGCGGCGCGCGCGGCGACCCCGGGCCCGGCTCCGGACCGTCCTGGCCGAACCGCCACCGCATCGCCGCGTGCTCGGACGTGCGCTCGTACGCGAACACGACCTCGGGCCGCACGGCGAAGACGAGCGCCGGGTCGCCGTCGTGGAGGAACACGCCGTCCCCGACGTCGAACGTCCAGTCGTCGCCGTACTTGCAGCGCCACCGCTCGGCGAGGCGGCGCAGCGCCGCGTCGTCGGTGACGCGCGCGGCGGTGCCCTCGACGACGACGTCGAGCGCGTCCTCGTAGGCGTTCGTCCCGGTCGTGAGGACGACGCGCGCGTTCTCGGCCAGGTTGCGGGCCTTGCGCTCGTCGGGCCCGGTGGTCACGTGGAGGCTGCCGTCGGCGACGACCGTCATGAGCGGCGTGACGTGCGGGCGCCCGTCAGGGCGCACGGTCGAGATCCACGAGATCTCGGCCCGTTCGAGCGCGCCGCGCACCGTCTCCCACGGGACGGGGCGCGCGCCGGGAGAGCTGAAACCGGGGACGAGCGTGCCCTCGGGTGCGTCGGGGGCGTCGGGTCGCGCGGCCGGCTGGTCGGTGGTGGTCATGGCGGTCCTCTCGTCGGTCCTGCCCCTGGGACCGACGAGCGCGCCCGGACTCATCGGTCGCGCGGACCGCGGTCCTGCGCCGACCGACGGGACGTCACCGCACGTCGTCGGGGCCGGCCTCGTGCCCGGGGCGGCCCGCCGTGCGCCGGTCCTGCTTCATCCGGGCCTCGAACAGGTGCCGTGCGCCGCCCGCGAGCCCGTCGCGCGCGGCGCGCTCGTGCTCGCGGAACGCCGACCAGTAGCCGTCGTCGTACTCCTCGACGAGCTGGAACGTCCAGCGGCCGGGGACGACGTTGCGGCCCACGAGGTCCGTCTCGATGCGGTCCGCGACCTCGGCGTGCCCTGCGGCGCGCAGCTTCTCGACCGCGTCGCCGAGGGCGAGGTCCGCCTCGCCGGTGAGCTGGTGGAACGTGTAGAGGTGCCCGCGCGCGCGTTCCGTCGTCTCGAGCGCCTCGCTCAGGGCCCCGAGCGCCTCGACGGTCGCGTCGCTCACGCCGTCGGGCACGGGGCGGCCGGGCAGGTCGGCAGGGTTCCGGGAGGTCTCGTCGCTCACGCGGCCACGCTAGGCACGACCCGCCGGGCCCGCACGCGCTCGTCGGCGACGGCCGCCGTCCCGAGCGACGACCGCCGCCCCGAGCGACACCCCGCGCTCGTGGGCAGGCTGTGACAGGGTTGACCCGCCACCCCCGACCGAGGACAGCGCCGCGAGCCATGCCACAGACCGCACCCGTACCGACCGTCCCGAGCGAGCCCACCCCGAGCCAGCGCCCCCACCGGGCCGCGCGGCTCGAGGACCGGTGGCGCGCCGTCGTCTCCCGCTTCCAGAAGGCCCGCGGGTGGCGCCCGCGCGTCGAGCCGTTCGCCGGCTACGGGAGCCCGCGCCGCGTGCGCGTGCTGGGCCGGGTGCTGCTCGCGAGCCCCGCGTTCGACCCGGCGCTGCACGAGCGCGAGTCCGCGGACCGCCGCGGCTGGCGGTACTTCTTCACCGCCCCGGCCCCGCGCGAGGAGGTCCGCGTGCGGGTGGGCAGCACGACGGTCGACCTCGTGTCCGACCGCGGCGGCTACCTCGACCGGGTGATCGACGTCGACCTCGCGCCGGGCTGGCACGACGTCTCGTTCCGGACGTCGGCGGGCGCGACGGCGACCGGCCGGGTGTTCGTCGTGGCCGACGGGCGCCGGCTCGGCGTCGTCTCGGACATCGACGACACCGCGATGGTGACCGCCGTCCCGCGCCCGTTCATCGCGGCGTGGAACACGTTCGTGCGGCACTCGAGCGCCCGCGTGCCGGTGCCGGGCATGGCGGCGCTGTACCGCGGCATCGCGACGTCGCGGCCCGGCACCCCGTTCGTCTACGTGTCGACGGGCGCGTGGAACACCGCCGCCAACCTGCGGCGCTTCCTCCAGCGCCACGGCTTCCCGCCCGGCCCGCTGCTGCTCACCGACTGGGGCCCCACGAACACGGGCTGGTTCCGCAGCGGCCCGGAGCACAAGGACACGTCGCTCGACCGGCTGTTCCGCGAGCTGCCTGACGTCGACTGGCTGCTGATCGGCGACGACGGACAGCACGACCCCGACATCTACGCGCGCGCCGCGCGGCGCCACCCGGGCCACGTGGCGGCCGTCGCGATCCGCGAGCTGACGCCCGCGCAGCAGGTCCTCGCGCACGGCTCACCGCTGCCCGCGCCGGGCAGCCTGCCGGGCGACGTCGGGGGCGTCCCGACGGCGCACGGACCCGACGGCGACGCGCTCACCCGTTCGCTCGCCCGGGTCCTGCACCGCTGACCGTCCGGCGCCGCTCGGGGCCCCGCACCACGAGGTAGAGGCGCGGTCCGAGGACCACGCCTCTACCTCGCGCGTCAGGGCTGGCGCCTCAGACCTCCAGGTTCGCGAACAGCACGCTCGCGAGAGCGAGCCCGACCACGAGGTTGAACACCGTCGCGGACCCGAACACGACGAGCGGCTTCCAGCCCGCCTCGCGCACGGCCGTGACCTTGAACTCCAGGCCGATCGAGACGAACGCGACGATGAAGAACACGGTGCTCAGCGACTTGAGGACCGCGATCTGGTCCGCCGACGCGTCGGCGCCCACGGCGCCGACGTACACCGTGGCGGCGACGGACGCGGCGAGGAAGCCGAGCACGAACTTCGGGAACCGCGTCCACAGCTCGCGCACGCGCGGGGCCGAGGCTCCCGGCGTCCGCTCGACCTTGAACGCGAAGTACGCGGTGAGGGCGACGGCGACCACGCCGATGAGCGCGTTCTGGGTCGCCTTGACGATGGCGGCGACCTGGAGCGCCTCGTCCCCCGCGAGGGCGCCCGCCGCGGTGACGGCCGCCGTCGTGTCGATGTTGCCCCCGATCCAGGCGCCCGCGACGGCGGGGCTGAGGCCGAGCGACTCGGCCAGCGCCGGGAGGACGAAGATCGACGGGAGCGCGAAGAGGATGACGACGCTCGCCGTGTACGCGAGCTGCTCCTTCTTCGCCTGCACCGCACCGGCCGCGCTGATCGCGGCGCTCACCCCGCAGATCGACACCGCGGACGCGAGCAGCGCCCGGAGCCGGTCTTCGATGCCGAGCCGCCCGCCGAGCCACCACGTGAACCCGAACACGAGCGTGATGAGCAGGAACGCCTGGGCGATCGCCGGGCCCGCCGCGGACACGATGAGCGCCAGGTTCACCGTCGCGCCGAGCAGGACGAGCCCGGTCTTGATGAAGAGCTCGGTGCGGAACGCGGCGGCGAGCCGGTCGCGGAGCCCGAGCGCGGTGAGCACGAGGTTGCCGAGCAGGCCGAGCGCGATCGCGTACACCGGGTACTCGACCGCCTTGGCGATGCCCGCCAGCGGCGTGCCCGCGAGCCAGTCGGGCACGTGCTGCTCCAGGTAGCGGACCGACCACGCGAGGCCGAGGAGGACGACGACCCCGGCGACGACGTAGCCCGCCCCGGGGTTGCGCCCGTCCTGGACGACGGACTCCTCCAGGCTCGTGCCCGACGTCGGGCCGCGCCCCTCGGGGTCCGTCGCCGGGTCGGTGGTCGGCGTGGTGCTCGTCGCCGCGGGCGGCGGGGTGGGGGCACTCATCACGGCACCAGCCCTTCGGGGATCAGCCCGAGGAGGCCGAGTGCCACGATCAGGAGGCCGACGCCGGTCGCGAGCCAGTCCTCGGAGAGGTGGACGCGGCGGACGGTCTCGACGGTGACGGGTGGTTCGACGCGCGCGGCGCCGGGGGTCTCGTGCTCGCTCATGGTGGTCCTGTCGCAGAGAGTCGGGAGGTCGGCGGTCCGGGCAGGGGCGACGGACGGCCGCTCGACGACCGCGAGAGCGGGGCCTACCTCGCGACGTGTCGGGGTCCGTCGCCCCGTCGACACAGCACGCCGAGGCGCGGGGCGCGCTCGGCGGGAGGTCGGGTGCCGGTCATGGCGACATGGTCCTCGGGCCGGGCGGTCGACCGGAAGCGGGTTCTCGCATCTCGGGCGGACGTGACGCAACGTGACGCGTCCGGGGTGCCGTCCCCCGCGCGTGGTGGTTGCCTGAGGACATGACCACGCCTCACGACCCGTTCCCCATGCCCGACCCCGAGCCCGCGCCGACGCGCCGCACCTGGCCGTGGATCGTCGTCACTGTCGTGGCGGTGCTGGTGATCGCGCTCGTCGTGTGGCTGGTCAACCGCCCGACGGACGACGGCCCCGCCGTCGAGACGCCCGCGCCGTCGACCAGCGCTCCCGCGAGCCCGTCCCCCACCGACGCGGCGTCGCCCACCGACGGCGCCTCGACCCCCGCCGCCGAGGGGTGCCCCGCGACCGGTGACGGCGTCCCCGCCGGGGCGAGCACGCACGAGGTCGTCGACGTCGACGGCGACGGCCGCCCGGACACCGCGTGGCTCACCGGCGGCGCGGACCGCACGTTCGGCATCACGACGGCGTCCGGCGCCACGTTCTCCGCACCCGTCGAGTCGGCGAGCCCGCAGCCCGCGAGCGCGATCGTCCAGCTCGTCGCGGCGGGCGACGGGACCGCGCCGATCGCGCTCGTCGACACCGGCCGCGAGGTCCTGCTGCTCTCGGCCGCCGACTGCGCCCTGACGCCGACGCAGAACGCCCAGGACGAGCCCTACACGTTCGACAAGGGCTTCACGGGCTTCGGCACGGGCGTCGGCTGCACCGAGGTCGACGGCACGCTGCGCCTCGCGGGCCTCAATGCCGTGCCCGACGACGGCTCCACCTTCACGGTGTCGCGCACCTTCGTCGACCTCGACACGGGCGCGAAGGTCGCGACGAACGGCGAGGAGGAGACGGTCGCGCAGGGCGCCGCCGCCGACGACCCGGTCGTCACGACAGCCCAGGAGACGAGCTGCGGCGACCTCGTGGCCGGCCAGGACGGCCCGGTCGAGCCGCAGTAACCCCGCCGAGGGGTCAGCGGGCGTCGGCGAAGCGGTCGAGCTGGCTCGGCGACAGCGTGACGTCGCGCGCGGCCATCGCCTCGTCGACCTGCTCGATCCTGCTCGCCCCGACGATGGGCGAGATCCCCTGGCTCATCAGCCAGGCCAGGACGACCTGGTTCGGCGTCGCACCGGTCTCCCGGGCGACCTCGTCGAGCACGCGGAGCACGCGCTCGGTCCCGGGGTGGGCGTAGCCCGCGGAGAACGGACGGTCCGCGCGGGTGTACCCGCCCATCATCAGGGGCGTGTAGCACCACAGGTCGAGCCCTTCCGTGCGGGCGTGGTCGAGGTCGTCCGGGGACAGGAGCTTGTGGCCCGCCTCCGGGACCGTCGTGCCCGGGCGGGGCTGCACGAGGGAGTGCCGGAGCTGCAGCGCCGACCACGCGGCCACGCCCTGCCGACGCGCGAGGTCACGCGCCTGCTGCACCCGCCACGACGCGTGGTTGGCCGCGCCGATCCGGGTGGCACGCCCCTCGGCCACCGCCTCCCCGAACGCGGCGACGGTCTCGCCGAGGTCGACCGTGCGGTCCTCCGCGTGCGCCCACAGCAGGTCGACGTGGTCGACGCCGAGGCGCTCGAGGCTCCCGTCGAGCCCGGCCCGGACGGCGGACGCGGAGAGCCCCTCCGCGCTCTCGGGCCACGCGTGCGCGACCAGCGGGTCCTGACGGACCTTGGTCGCGAGCCCGACGGCCGAGCGCGCCCCCGGGTTCGCCCGCAGCCACGCACCGAGCACGCGCTCGCTGGCGCCGCCCAGCCCGCTCGGGTCGGTCCAGAAGGCGTAGCAGTTGGCGGTGTCGAGCCAGTGGCCACCGGCCTCGACGAAGCGGTCGAGCAGCCGGAACGCGGTGGTCTGCTCCACGCGCGTGCCGTGGTCCATGGTCCCGAGGACGATCTGGGGGGCGTTCTGCTGTGCGGTCATGCCCCGATGCTCGATGCTGGAGCGCGCTCCAGGTCAAGCGGTGCTCGACGGCGGAGCCGGCTCCCCCTCGACGCTCGTGCCCGGGCCCTCTCCCGCCTGCTCGCGGTAGTACGCGATCTTGTCGTCGAGCACGCCGAGCGCGAGGTCGATCCGCGCCCTGCGCTCGTGCAGCTCCCGACGATGGCCCTGGAGGAACGCGACGCGGTCCGCGGGGCTCCCCTCGCGGCGGAGGAGCGACGTGAACTCGCGCAGCTCGGAGATCCCCAGCCCGGCGTCCCGGAGGCACGTCACCAGCCCGATCCAGAACAGGTCGTCCCCGTCGTAGGCCCGGTGCCCGCCGGCCGTGCGGGCGATCGGCCCGATGAGCCCCTCCCGCTCGTAGTAGCGGAGCGTGTCGAGGCTGACGCCTGCTCGGGCGGCGGCGGCCTGCGGCGTGAGCGTGTCGGACATGAGGAGCCTCTCTCTGCACGATCGGTACCCGCTCCTGATTCTGGGTCCTGGTGCGCGCTCCGGGCCAACGCCGCCCGGCTCACCCGCGCCCGCACACCCGGCACGCGCCACGGCGTCGGAGCCAGTAGGCGTAGGTCGCGGCGCCGAGTGCGAGCGACCAGACCGGCCACAGGAGCGTCGGCCCGACGGCGCCCCACGAGTCCGCGGTCAGGGCCAGCCGGCTCTCGCCGAACCCGAGGACGATGAGCGAGAGCCCCGCGGGGAGCACCGCGATCGCGACGACGGTCGCAGGGACCACCGCGAGCCCGACCGGCACGCGGCGGCCCGCGAGCCCGACCGCCCAGCGCGGGAAGACCTCGCCCCAGCGCTGGAACAGGCCGAGCGTGAGCACCGCGCCGACGAGCGCGAAGCCGCCCAGCCCGAGCGCCGCGACCCAGCCGTCGTCCCCGGCGAGCTGCGCGACGTCGTCGGGCGAGAAGCCGAGCGGGATGCCGAGCACCCAGGCGATGCGCGTGACCGCGTAGAAGGTGGGGATCGCGGCGGCGACGAGCGCGGCCGTCCGGCCCCAGCGCGCCGCGGCGGCGGGCGTGGTCCACGCCGGGTCGCGGCCGTCGTGGCGGCGCCCGCAGGACGCGCACGCCCCGG
Organism: Cellulosimicrobium funkei; assembly: GCF_900155925.1. Classification (NCBI taxonomy): domain Bacteria; kingdom Bacillati; phylum Actinomycetota; class Actinomycetes; order Micrococcales; family Promicromonosporaceae; genus Cellulosimicrobium; species Cellulosimicrobium funkei. Next base: position 299,336 of record NZ_FTMI01000002.1, on the reverse strand, counting down.
CCCCGCGGCGCACGAACCGCCACGTCGAGGCGACGAGCAGGGCGCCGCCGCCGAGGAGCGCGAGCTGCGTGAGCGGGCCGGCGCCGAGGAAGTCCTCGAACGCGGCGCGGATCACGGGGTCGAACGGCGCCATGACGAGCGTGACCGGCAGGTACCCGAGCCGGGCGAGGATCGACGCGTCGGTGAGGGCGAGCACCCCGGCCGAGACGACCGCGGTCGCCGCGACGGTCAGCGCGCGGTCCGCCCGGGCAACGGGACCGCGCCGTCCGCCGAGCCACGCGCGCAGCGCGGTGGCCGCACCGACGAGCGCGAGGACCGCGACCCACGGCGTGAGGGTCGCGCCCGGGACCCTGCTCAGGGCGCCGAACGACAGGTCGTTCGCGGCACCGACCGCGAGCGTGCCGCCGGTCAGGGTGACGACGAGCGCGGCGACGCCGCCGAGCGTCCACCACGCGGCTGCGGCGGGGGCGACCCAGCGACCTCGGGACGCCCGCCCGGGACGGGCGGGTGGCCCGCCGCGGGTCGACGGTCCACCGCCGCGACCCGACGACGCGGGTGCGGGCGTGCGGTCGGACAGGGGCGGGTGCGGTGTCGAGGTGGTCATGCCTCGACGCTCCCGGACCCCGCCCGCCAGCGGATCCCCCGGCACGGCGAGCCCGCTCCCCCGCGCGGGTGACCGCCCTCCGGCGCGACCGGTCCGGCAGCGACCGGCCGGCGCGTCAGGGGATCAGTCGCGCGGGCGCGCCCGACGCAGCGCCCGGAGGGCGCCCGTGGACCAGAGCGCCCACGCCACGAGCACGGGCTGGAAGAACAGGCGCCCGAACCGCTTGGCGTCGGTGTCGAGGCCGAACCCGTCCTGGTGCTCGAGCCACTGCCCGACGTTCCCCGGGAAGATCACCACGAAGAACGCGGCGGCGACGAGCCCGACGGCGACGCGCCACCGGGACAGCACGACGAGCGACCCGCCGAGCGCGATCTCGACGGCGCCCGACGCGAGCACCGTCACGTCGTCGTCCACGGGGAACCAGGACGGGACCTGCGCCTGGAACTCCTCGCGCGCGACCGTGAGGTGGCTGATCCCTGCCCCGACCAGGGCGAGCCCCAGCGTGACGCGCGCGACCGTCGCGACGGGCGGCACGGGCGGGGCAGGGCGGGTGAGCACGGAGAGGTCCATGGCGCGATCGTCGCACCGGGGCGGTCGGCGCGCGCGTCAGCCCGCCCGCACGAACCCCGACTCGTAGGCGCGCACCACGGCCTGCGTGCGGTCGCGCACGCCCAGCTTGGCGAGGACGTTGCCCACGTGCGTCCGCACGGTCTCGACGCCGAGGTAGAGCTCGGCCGCGACCTCCGCGTTCGACAGTCCCTGCGCGACGAGCCGCAGCACCTCCCCCTCCCGTTCTGTGAGGCGCGCGCTCCGCAGCGCGTCGCCCGTGGGCGGGTGCGCCGTCGCGAGGCGTCGCACGGCGTCGGGGAAGAGCAGCGACTCGCCGCGCGCGACGACGCGCACCGCCTGCGCGACCTCCTCCGGGCGAGCGCGCTTGAGCAGGAACCCGTGCGCCCCGGCCCGGAGCGCGTCGAGCACGTGGTCGTCGTTCTCGAAGGTCGTGAGCACGAGGACGCGCGGCGCGCCGTCGCGCGCGAGCAGCGCCCGCGTCGCCGCGATCCCGTCGACGTGCGGCATCCGCACGTCCATGAGCACGACGTCGGGGCGCGACCGCGCGACGACGCCCGGCACCTCCGCGCCGTCCCCCGCCTCGCCGACGACCTCCAGGTCCGGCTCCGCGTCGAGGATGACGCGCAGCCCCGCGCGCACGAGCGGCTCGTCGTCGACGAGCACCACGCGGACCGTCCCCGTCACGGGACCGCTCCTGCCGGGGCCCGCGCTCATCGCGACGACCCCGCGCGCGGGAACGTCGCGCGCACGACCCAGGCGCCGCCGTCGGGCGCGGGACCGGCCGCGACCTCCCCGCGCAGCAGGTGGGCCCGCTCGCGCATGCCCGCGAGGCCGCGGTGCTCGCGCGCGCCGCCGTCGGGTGCCCGACGCCGCGCGCCCGCCCCGAGCGGGTTGCGCACCTCGACGACCAGCGCGTCACCGGGACCGGGCGCCACCTCGACGGCGACGGGCTCGCCGGGCGCGTGGCGCAGCGCGTTGGTCAGCGCCTCCTGCACGACCCGGTACGCCTCCTGCGACACGGCGCGCGGGACGTCGGGCAGCGCGGCGCCGTCCCGCGCGAGCCGCACGTCGGCGCCCGTGCCGCGCGCGTCGTCGAGCAGGGCGTCGAGGTCGGCGAGCGTGCGGGCCGGGGCGCGGGGCGGCGCCCCCGGGACGTCCGCGCGCAGGAGGCCGAGCACGTGGTCGAGGTCCGCCATCGCGCTGCGGCCCGTCTCCTCGATCGCGGCGAGCGCACGGCGCGCCGCGGGCGGGTCGGAGTCCAGCAGGCGTGCCGCCGCGGCCGCCTGGAGCGTCGTGACGGTCAGCGCGTGGCCGACCGAGTCGTGCAGCTCGCGCGCGAGCCGGCCCCGCTCGGCCGCACGGTCCGCGGCCGCCTCGAGCTCCGCGATCTGCTCCGTCTGGTCCGGGCCGAGCAGCGGGAGGGCCGCCTGGCGCAGCACGGCGCGCGCGAGCGCCACGACGTACGGGACGGCGAGCAGCACGAGCACCGCGGTGAGCAGCCACGTCCACGCGGGCAGCGCCTCCCACGGCCGCCAGTCGGCGAGCAGCACCGGCTCGACGCCCGTCGCGGACAGCACGAGCTGCGTCGCGACCGGGACCCCGAACAGCACCACGACCACGACCGCCGCCCCGAGGGCCAGGTGCAGCGCGTACCAGGCTGCGGCCCGCCAGCGCGTCGCCGCCCCCGGCGGGGCGGCACCGGCCGCGGGGAGCGGCACGTCGACGTCGAGGAACGTCCGCGCCGCCGCGATCTCGAGCGTCCGCACGGGCGCGAGGAACGGGGGCGCGCTCGCGAGGACCGCCGTCACGAGCGCCAGGACGACCGTCGCGACCCGCGGCGTCTGGAGGGACGCGAACATCTGCGCGAACCCCGCGACGAGTGCCGCATACGCCCCGGCGACGACGCCGCCGACCACGAGGAACACCCCGGCGCGCACCGTGGCCGTGCTGCGCAACGGGGCGAGCACCGGTCCCCACCCTCGCGGCGGGCGCGCGTCGGTCGTCATGGCCCCCAGTCTCACCGCGCCGCCCGCGCGGCACATCCCCTCGACGGGGGAACCGCGGCGTGCGCGACGCCGCGCGCCCCGGCACGCCCGCTGGTCCAATGGGAGCGTGATCGGGTTCTGGTGGGGCCTCGTCGGGGCGTCGTCGCTGCTCCTCGGGGCCGCGCTCGTCTTCTGGCGCCCGCCGGGCCAGCGGCTCGTCGGGCTCGTCATGGCGTTCGGCTCGGGCGTGCTCATCAGCGCGGTCGCCTACGACCTCGTGGAGGACGCGTCGACCCGCGCGAGCGGGCTCGTCCTGCTCGCGGGTCTCGCGGGCGGGGCGCTGACGTTCTTCGTCGGCGACCGGATCATCGACCGGATGGGCGGCGAGGGCCGCAAGCGCTCCACGGGCGTGCAGAAGGAGTCGGTCCAGGCCGCGGGCGGGACCGGCGGCGCGGCGATCGCGCTCGGCACCGTGCTCGACGGCATCCCCGAGTCCGTGGTGCTCGGCGCGACGCTCATCGGGGGCGGCGGGGTGAGCGTCGCGATGCTCGCCGCCGTCTTCGTGTCCAACCTGCCCGAGGCGATGTCAGCGACGGCGGGGCTGCTCAAGGCCGGCACGAAGCCGTCGCGGCTGTGGGTGCTGTGGGGGTCGACGACGCTCGTCTCGGCGCTCGCGGCCGGGATCGGCTACCTCGCGCTCGACGGCGCGTCGCCCGCCGTCGTGGCGGTCACCCAGGCGTTCGCCGCGGGGGCGCTGCTCACCATGCTCGTCGACACGATGATCCCCGAGGCGACGGAGTTCGGCGGCCCGGTCACCGGCCTCGTCACCGTGCTCGGGTTCGCGACGGCGTTCGGCCTGAGCTCGATCGGCGGCTGACCGCCGTCAGGCCGCGAGGTCCTGGCCGCTCATGCGGTGGATCGACGCCATGACCTCGTCCGTGAGCTCGCGGCGCGCCTGCGCCGGCTTGGTCCCGGCCGTGATCTGGCGCTGCGGGTCGATGGGCTTGCCGAAGTGCACCTCGACGCGGTGCAGGCGCGGGATCCGCTTGCCGACCGGCTGGACCTTGTCCGTGCCGCGCACGGCGACGGGGACGACGGGCGCGTGCCCGGCGAGCGCGAGCCACGCGACGCCCGTGCGGCCCGGGTGCAGCTTGCCGTCGCGCGAACGCGTGCCCTCGGGGTAGATCCCGAACGCGCCGCCGCGCTGGAGCACCTCGAGCGCGTCCTCGAGCGAGCGCTGCCCCGCGCGCGGGTCGTCGCGCTGGACGGGGATCATGCCGATCGTCGTGAAGAACCACCGCGACAGGCGGCCCTTGATCCCGCGGCCCGTGAAGTACTCGGCCTTGGCGAGGAACGTCACGTGCCGCGGCGCGACGATCGGGATGAGCAGCGAGTCGATGAACGACAGGTGGTTGCTCGCGAGGATCACCGCGCCGTGGCGCGGGATGTTGTTGCGTCCTGTCACCTGGGGCCGCAGCAGCACGTAGGCGAGCAGCGACAGGATGAGCCTCAGGACGCGATAGGTCATCCGTTCATTGTGCACCGTCCGGGGCGCACGTCCGTGCACGCCGTGGACGACGGCTCACCCGTCGGCGCGCGCCCCCGCCGCCGCATCGCGCCGCGCCCGGCCCCGCCGGGTGACGAGGTACACGGCGAGGATCACGGCCACGAGACCCGCGGTGGACACGAGCTGGGCGCGCGCGGCGGCGTCGGTCAGCATGAGGACGGCGAGCGCCGCGAGACCCACGAGCACCGCCCACGTGAGCCACGGGAAGCCCCACATGCGCAGCGCCATCGGCTCGCCCGACGCGCGGGCCTGCGCCTCGATCCGGCGGCGGAGCCGCAGCTGCGAGACGGCGACGAGGACCCACACGACGAGCAGCGCGGCGCCCACGGCGTTGAGCAGGATGCCCAGCAGCGCCTCCGGCAGGAGCCAGTTCAGCCCGACCGCGACGAGCGCGAAGAACACGGAGACCAGCACCGACACCCAGGGGACGTCGCGCCGCGACACGCGCCGCAGCGCGCGCGGGCCGTCGCCGCGCCCGGCCAGCGAGTAGGCCATGCGCGACGTGCCGTACACGTTCGCGTTGAACGCCGAGAGCAGCGCGACCACGACGACGACCTCCATGACGCGCGCCGCGCCCGGCAGCCCGGCGAGGTCGAGCACCGCGACGAACGGGCTCTCGGCGAGCAGCGGCGAGTCCCACGGGAGCACGAGCACCATGATCGCGACCGAGCCCAGGTAGAACACGAGGATCCGCCACACGATGCTGCGCGTCGCGCGCGCGACGGCGGTGCGCGGCTCGCGCGCCTCGGCGGCGGCGATCGTGACGATCTCGATGCCGCCGAACGCGAAGACGACGACGAGCAGCCCCGCCGCGATGCCGCCCCACCCCTCCGGGGCGAAGCCGCCCTGGCCGAGCAGATTCGACGTGCCGACGGGCTCCGTCCCGGGCAGCAGGCCGAGCACGAGCAGCACGCCGACGACGAGGAACCCGACGATCGCCGCGACCTTGACGAACGCGAACCAGAACTCGAGCTCGCCGAACTGCCGCACGCCCCACAGGTTGATCACCGCGAACACGACGACCACGGCGAGCGCGACGCCCCACTGCGGCATGTCGGGGTACCAGCCGGTGACGATGCGCGCGGCCCCGGTGATCTCGGCGCCGAGCACCATGACGAGCATGAACCAGTACAGCCAGCCGAGCAGGAACCCGGCCCACGGCCCGAGCGCCTCCTCCGCGTAGACGGAGAACGACCCGCTCGCGGGGCGCGCGCTCGCCATCTCGGCGAGCATCCGCATGACGAGGATGACGACGACGCCCGCGATCGCGTACGACACGAGCACGGCCGGGCCGGCGGTGGCGATCCCGACGCCGGAGCCGAGGAACAGCCCGGCGCCGATCGCGGAGCCGAGGCCCATCATCGTCAGGTGCCGCGTGCGCAGCCCGCTGCCCAGGTGGTCGGCGCTCGGGTCGGCGCCTCGGTCGGCGCTCGGGTCCGCGCCGCTGTCGACGGTCGCGTCGCCGGTCGGCCCGGTCGTGGACGGGGCCCCGCTCGCGGACGGTGCCGGGCGTTCGGGCGTGGGGGTGCTCATGGTGCGGTCCTGCGGTCGGGGTCGGGACGCCGTGCTCGACGCCGACCCACGACGCTACACGGCCCGGGCGCGACGACGCCCCGCACCCGGCGTGAGGGACGCGTGGAGTGCGGGGCGGCGTCGGGCACGACGCTGTGCCGTCGCTACGGGGTCGCGGTCCGCGGGAGCGGGGCGACGGCGTGCTGGCGCGGCGCGGCGGTGCCGTCGCCGGGCGCGGCCGGGTCGTCGGCGCGGTCGCCCGCTCCGGCGGCGGTGCCGGTCTGTCGTCCGTCGCCGTCCGGCGCCGGGGCGTCGGGGGTCGGCGCCGCGGCGTCGACGGCGACCGGTCGGCGCGTCGAGCCGTTGAGGACGCCGTCGTCCTGGAGGTCGTCGAGGTCCTCGTCGTCCACGGCGTTCGCCCCGTGCTCCGCCCCGGCGGCGAACACCGACGGGTCGGGCGGCGTGCCGAACTTCAGGTGGTTGAAGAGCAGGTTGAGCAGGATCGCCATGACCGCGGCCGAGCTGATGCCCGAGTGGAAGATGATCCCGAACCACGTGGGGAACTGGTCGTAGAAGTCGGGCTTGGCGATGGGGATCATGCCGAACGAGATCGACGCCGCCACGATGATGAGGTTCATCGGGCGCGAGTAGTCGACCTTGGCGAGCGTGCGGATGCCCGACGCCGCGACCGAGCCGAACAGGACGACGCCCGCGCCGCCGAGGACCGGCGTCGGCACCGCGGCGACGACGCGGCCGAGGACCGGCAGCAGGCCGAGGATCACGAGGATCGCGCCGCCCGCCCCCACGACGAACCGCGACTTCACGCCCGTGATGGCCACGAGGCCGACGTTCTGCGCGAACGCCGACTGCGTGAACGACCCGAAGAACGGCGACACGATGGACGACGCCATGTCGGCCCGGAGGCCGTCCGCGATGCGCTTGCGGTTCACCTTGGTGCCGACGATCTCGCCGACGGCGATGATGTCGGCCGTCGTCTCGGTGAGGGTCACGAGGATGACGATGAGCATGGAGATGATCGCGGCGATCTCGAACGTCGGCGCCCCGAAGCCGAGGAACGACGGGAACGCGGCGACGGGCCCGTCGCCCACGCCGGAGAAGTCGGCCTTGCCGAGCGCGAGCGCGATGAGCGTCCCGACGACGATCGCGATGAGGATCGACAGGCGCGAGATCGTGCCGCTGCCGACCTTGGACAGCAGGATGACGATCGCGAACGTCAGCGCGGCGAGGCCGATGTTGCTCACCGAGCCGTAGTCGGGCGCGCTCGCGTTGCCGCCCATCGCCCAGTTGGCCGCGACGGGCATGAGCGTGAGCCCGATCGTCGTGATGACGACGCCCGTCACCACCGGTGGGAAGAACCGGATGATCTGCGCGAAGAAAGGCGTGATGAGCAGGCCGATCACGGAGGCGACGAGCACCGCGCCCAGGACGCCCGGGATCCCTCCCCCGCCGTTGACGATCGCGACCATCGTGGACACGCCCGCGAAGGACACGCCCTGGACCAGCGGCAGCTGGGACCCGAAGAAGGGGATGCCCACCGTCTGCAGGATCGTCGCGAGGCCGCCGATGAAGAGGGACGCCGCGACGAGCATCCCGATCTCGGCGCCGGTCAGGCCCGCGGCGCTCCCCACGATGAGCGGCGGGGCGATGATGCCGCCGTACATCGTGAGCACGTGCTGGAACCCGTACCCGAACGTCGACCCGATGGGCAGCCGCTCGTCCTCGGGGCGTGCCGGACGCCGTTCGGCGCCGTCCGTGGCCCTCGTGGCTCGCGCATTCATAGCGGACCTCCTCGTCAGCTATCGTTCCGCTTGGCGGAAAACTACTTCCACTATTCGAACGCCTAGTGTGACCTGTGTCAAGTCCCGCCCTCCAACTCGTGCGTGGCCAGCGGGGACGGTCGCGACCGTCCGACATCGCCCGCCCGACGTCACCCGTGACGCCGCCCGCGCGACGCGGCAAAGCGCTGGCACCACGCCGCGCGCCCTCCCTACGCTCCAGCGGTGACCACCACCCTGCGGCCCTACCGCCCCGCCGACCTCGACGCGGTCGTCGCGCTGTCGCTGCGCGCGTGGGAGGGCGCGTTCGCCTCCTGGCGCGAGATTCTCGGGGAGCGCCTCTACGACCTCGCCTACCCCGACTGGCGCCGCAGCCAGGCGGCGGAGGTGCGGGGCGCGTGCGAGAAGCACCCCGCGACGACGGTCGTCGCGGAGCGCGACGGCCGGGTCGTCGGGTTCGCCACCACGGTGCTCGGCGAGCCCGCGCCGGAGGGCGCGCGCACCGCCGACCTGGAGATCATCGCCGTCGACCCCGACGTGCAGGGCGACGGCATCGGCCGCCGGCTCGTGGACGCTGCCCTCGCGCTCATGCGCGACGCCGGGTGCGCCTACGCCAACGTCTGGACCGGCGGCGACCCGGGCCACGGGGCAGCGCGCGCCCTGTACGAGTCGAGCGGCTTCACCGCGCTGCCCGTCGTCCACTACTACCGCGAGCTCTGAGCCGGCGGGGGCGCCCGGGCGTCGGCCCGGCCCGTCCCCGCCGGCCGCGGCTCACCCCGCGACGAGGCGCCGGGCCGCCGCCGAGTGCTCGGCCGCGAGGGCGCCGAGGTCGAGCCCGGGGATCGCGCCGTCGACGACGCGCCACGCGCCGCCCACCATGACGCGGTCCGCGCGGTCGGCGCCGCACAGCAGGAGCGCGGCGACCGGGTCGTGCGCGCCGGAGAAGCGCAGCTCGTCGAGCCGCCACAGCGCGAGGTCGGCCTGCTTGCCGACCGCGAGCACGCCGACGTCGTCCCGGCCCAGCACGCGCGCCGACCCGCGCGTGCCCCAGCCGAGCGCGCGGGTCACGGGGATGTCCGCGCCGTACCGGAGGCGCTGGAGGTAGAGCGCCTGGCGCGCCTCGAGGATCATCGTCGAGGCGTCGTTCGACGCCGAGCCGTCGACCCCGAGCCCGACGGGAGCGCCCGCGTCCTCCAGCTCCACGGCCCGGGCGATGCCGGACGCGAGGCGCATGTTCGACGTCGGGCAGTGCGCGACGCCGGTCCCCGCCGCCCCGAGGCGGCGCACCTCGTCGTCGTCGAGGTGGATGCCGTGGCCGAGCCAGGCGCGGTCCGTGAGCCAGCCGACGGACTCCAGGTAGTCGACCGTGCGCATCCCGAAGCGCTCGCGGCAGAAGTCCTCCTCGTCGACCGTCTCGGCGAGGTGCGTGTGCAGGCGGACGTCGAGCTCCTCCGCGAGCGCCGCGCTCTCCCGCATCGCGTCGGTCGTCACGGAGAACGGCGAGCAGGGCGCGAACGCGATCTGCACCTGCGCCCCGGCACCCCGCTCGTGGTACGTGTCCACGAGCCGCCGCGAGTCCGCGAGGATCGTGTCGAGGTCCTGGACGACCGACTGCGGCGGCAGGCCGCCGTCGTCCTGACCGAGCGTCATGGACCCGCGCGTGAGGGTCGCGCGCATCCCGAGCCGCCGGACGGCGGCGACCTGGAGGTCGATCGCGTCGTCGAGACCGGCGGGGAAGACGTAGTGGTGGTCGGCCGCCGTCGTGCAGCCGGAGAGCAGGAGCTCTGCGAGGGCGACGGTCGTCGCGAGCTCGTGGTCGCGCGGCGTGAGGCGCGCCCAGACCGGGTAGAGGCGCTGCAGCCAGGGGAAGAGCGGGGCGTCGGCGACCGGCCCCCAGGCCCGCGTGAGCGTCTGGTAGAAGTGGTGGTGCGTGTTGATCAGGCCCGGCGTGAGCACGTGCTGCGACGCGTCGAACGTCTCGTCGACGGGAGCGGACGGCTGCGCGCCGGCCGCGACGAGCTCGACGATCACCCCGCCCTCGACGACGAGGCCGCCGCGCGCGTCCGGGGCGTCCGGGGAGTCGTCGGCGGTGAACACGCCGAGCGGGTCGCGGACCCACGTCCTGGTCGCTGCGTCGGTGCTGGTCATGGTGCCTCCTGGTGGCTCGTCGCTCACCGGGGCGCGGCTCCGGCGCCACGGTGCGCCGGCTCAGTGGTCCTGTCTGCCGATCCAGGTGCCGCGCGTCACGCGGCCCGGCCGACGCTAGGCCGGGACGCGGGCACCGTCAAGGCCCGCCGCCGTCCATCGCGGCTTCCCGCGCGCGACCTCGGCCGCTGCGCCATCCTGGTGCTCGCCGCCGCCGACCACCGGGAGCCGTCCGTGAACGTCTACGCCCCGCTCGTGCCGGTGTTCGTCGTCGCCCTGCTGGCGCCGCTGCTCACGGGCCTCATGCCCGTGCGGTCGCGCGTCCCGCAGGTCGTCGTGCTGCTGCTGGGCGGCATCCTCGTCGGGCCGTCCGCGCTCGACCTCGCCACGCCCGACGACGTCACGCTCCTCTCGGACCTCGGCATGGGCTTCCTCTTCCTCCTGGCCGGGTACGAGCTCGAGCCGAGCCTCCTGCGCGAGCGCGTCGGACGGCGGGCCGGAGCCGCATGGCTGACGTCGCTCGTCGTCGGCGCCGTGCTCGTCCTCGTGGTCGTGGGTCACGACTCGCCGCACGCCGTCGCGGCGGGGGCGATCGCGCTCACGACGACGGCGCTCGGCGTGGTGCTCCCCATCCTGCGCGACGGCGGTCAGCTCGGCTCGCGGCTGGGCCGCGCGGTGCTCGTGGTCGGGGCGGTGGGCGAGCTCGGCCCGATCGTCGCCATGGCCGTGCTGCTCGGGACGCGCGAGAGCGGGGTCGCGGCGATCCTGCTCGTCCTGTTCGCGGTCGTCGCGGTCGCGCTGTCCGCGCTGCCGGGCCGGCTCGGGCGCCTCAAGGCCCTCGGCGGCGACCGCCTCTTCAGCGCGGCGGAGCACGGGACCGGCCAGAGCACGCTGCGCCTCACGGTGCTGCTGCTCGTCGTGCTGCTCGCGCTCGCCGCGGGGCTCGGGTTCGACGCGGTGCTGGGCGCGTTCGTCGGCGGCATGGTGCTGCGGCGCTGGGCGCCCGGCGACGTCGAGGCGCTGGAGAAGAAGCTCGACGCGGTCGCGTGGGGCGTGTTCGTGCCGGTGTTCTTCGTGAGCTCCGGCATGGGCCTGGACATCGACTCCATCGTCGCGTCCCCGCTGCTGCCGCTGACGTTCTTCGCGCTCATGGTGGTCGTGCGGGGCGGCCCGGTGCTCCTGTGGTTCCGGCGCGAGCTGCCGTCGGTCGAGCGTGTCCAGACCGCGCTCTACGCGGCGACCGCGCTGCCGCTGCTCGTCGCGCTCACGGAGATCGCCGTCGAGCAGGGCGCCATGACGTCGCAGGTCGGGGCTGCGCTCGTCGGCGCGGGCGTGCTGTCGGTGATCGTGCTGCCGATGGTCGCGAGCCGGCTCGGGCCGCGCGAGCCGGGCGGCCGCCCGCCCCGACCGGGCGAGCAGGGCGAGCCGGGCCCGCGCGTCGACCCGCCCGACGACGCGGCGACCGCGCGCGGGTGACGCACCCCGGGGTGCCCCTCCCGCGCGGCCGGTCGCCGCGGTCGCCAGGTCAGCCGGCCGTCACACCGTCCACTGCTGCGCGGTCGTGCCGTTGCACGTCCAGGTCTGCAGCCGCTGGCCGTCGTGCAGGGGCGCGCCGCCCGTGGCGTCGAGGCAGAGCCCGGACTGCGGGTTGCGCAGCGCCTTGCTCCCCGCGTCGTACGCCCACTTCTGCGCGCCCGTCCCGTTGCACGTCCACACCTGCACGGCGGCGCCGCGCGTCGTCGCGCCGTCGCGCACGTCGAGGCACTTGCCGAGCGCACGGACGGTCCCGTCGGAGCCGCGGGTCCAGGTCTGCGCGGCGTTGCCGCTGCACGTGACGATCTGCACCTGGTTGCCGTCGGTCGGGTCCGCCCACGGGACGTCGACGCACATGCCGTTCGCGGCGCGCACCGCGCCGGTCCCCGTGGGCAGGCCGGTGCCGGGGTTCCCCGGGTTCGACGAGCCCGAGCCGTTGTCGTAGACGCGCACGTAGTCGACCTTCATCTGCTGCGGGAGCTGGGTCGTGCCGTCGGGGTAGCCGGGCCACTGCCCGCCGACCGCGACGTTGAGGATGAGGAAGAACGGCTGGTCGAACACCCAGGCGTTCGCGCCGACGCTCGCGCGCGTGACGCGGTGGAACTGCTGGCCGTCGACGAACCACGTGATCTCCCCCGGCTTCCAGTCGACCGCGAACGTGTGGAACGTGTCCGCGAACGACCAGCCCTGCGGGTGCTGGTACATGCCCGTGATGCCGGAGCCGCCGGAGTACCCCGGGCCGTGCACCGTGCCGTGCACGCGGTGCGGCTCGAACCCGACGTTCTCCATGATGTCGATCTCGCCCGACGACGGCCACGGCGTCCCGGGGAAGCTCCCGCCGAGCATCCAGAACGCCGGCCAGATCCCCTGGCCGCGCGGGATCTGGATGCGCGCCTCGATGCGCCCGTACTGCGGCTGGTACTTGCCCTGGGTCGTCATGCGGGCCGACGTGTACGACCCGTCGCCCTCGCGACGCGCGGTGATGACGAGGTTGCCCTGGCCGTCGAGCGCGGAGTTGGCGCGCGAGGCCGTGTAGTTCTGGAGCTCGGCGTTGCCCCACCCGTGCGCGCCGGTCTCGTGGTTCCAGACGGCCGGGTTCGGCGCCGAGCCCGCCGCGCCGTCGAACTCGTCGGACCACAGGAGGTCGCCGGGTGCGGCGGCGGCCGACGTCGCGGGCACGGTGACGGCGAGCGCCGCGGCGGCCGCCGTGAGCGCGGCGACGAGCGCGCCCGCGAGGCGCCGCCGGGTGCGGGGTCGGGGCCCGGCCGGGGTGCGGGGCGGGGTCAGGGGCGGGGTCAGGGGCGGGGTCAGGGAGCGGTGACGTGCGAGGTCCATCGTTCCTCCAGGTCCGGCGGCGGTGCCGCCTGCGTCTCGCCACGGTGCGCGACGTGCTCTCGGCGCGACTCTGCACCGGGGCGGGGGCCGTTCCTCGGCCCTCCGTCGCGAACCTACGGCGGCGGGATCATGCCGAGCAAGCGCTCTCTCGGCGTGTCGTGGGATCGCTCCCATATCGCCTCTCCGTCACCACGGGCGAACGAGCGACCCGAACGCCCCCGGAAACGCCTCGGGACGTCACACCCTTGCAGGGACCGCCGCGTCGAGGATCGCCTCGGCCGCCCGGCGCGCCTGGCGCGCGACGTCGAGGTCCTGCGTGATGGCCGCCGTCGTCTGCGCGCCCTCGGCGAGCAGCACGACCTGGAGCGCGACGTCGTCGGGCAGGCCCGCCTCGCGCACGACGTCGCGCGCGTACCGCTGGAACGACTCCTTGTGCTCGCGCACCGCGGCGGCGACCCCGGGCGACGTCGCGCCGAGCTCGCCGAACGAGTTGATGAACGCGCACCCGCGGAAGCCGTCCTCGCGGAACCACGCGTCGAGGAAGTCGAACACCGCGAGGAGGCGGTCGCGGGGCGTGGCCGCTCCCGCGGCGGCCTGCGCGATCCCCTCGTCCCACCGGCGCGTGCGCTGGCGCAGCACGGCCACGACGAGGTCGTCCTTGGACGGGAAGAGCGAGTAGATGCGCTTGAGCGACACCCCGGCCTCGGCGCGGACGGCGTCCATCCCGACGGACTGCACGCCCTGGGCGTAGAACAGCCGGTCGGCCGCGGCCACCACGGCCGCGCGGGCGCTCACGTCGTCGAGCATCGCTCATCTCCTGTTCACGTCGTACCGCTTGCGCGGAGAACCATCGTTCTCTAGTGTAGCGACTCACGGGAGAACGACCGTTCTCCCGACGCCGCGAAGGGAGCACGACCATGGGGTACATCACCGTCGGGCAGGAGAACTCCACCGACATCGAGCTCTACTACGAGGACCAGGGCACCGGGCAGCCGGTCGTCCTCATCCACGGCTACCCGCTCGACGGCCACAGCTGGGAGCTGCAGAAGCGCGAGCTGCTCGACGCCGGCCACCGCGTCATCACCTACGACCGCCGCGGGTTCGGCGCGTCGAGCAAGGTCGGCAGCGGCTACGACTACGACACGTTCGCAGCCGACCTCGACACCGTCCTCGAGACGCTCGACCTGCGCGACGTGATCCTCGTCGGCTTCTCCATGGGCACCGGCGAGCTCGCCCGCTACGTGAAGAACCACGGCCACGAGCGCGTCGCCAAGCTCGCGTTCCTCGCCTCGCTCGAGCCCTTCCTCGTCCAGCGCGACGACAACCCGGAGGGCGTCCCGCAGTCCGTGTTCGACGGCATCGTCGAGGCCGCGCGCTCCGACCGCTACGCCTGGTACACGCAGTTCTACAAGGACTTCTACAACCTCGACGAGAACCTCGGGACGCGCATCAGCGAGGACGCCGTGCACGCGAGCTGGATCACCGCGATCGGGTCCGCGCCCGTCGCCGCGTACGCGGTCGTGCCGACCTGGATCGAGGACTTCCGGGCCGACGTCGAGGCCGTCCGCGCGGCCGGCAAGCCGACGCTGATCCTGCACGGCACGAAGGACAACATCTTGCCGATCGACGCGACCGGGCGCCGCTTCCGCCAGCTCGTGCCGGACGCCGAGTACGTCGAGGTCGAGGGTGCTCCCCACGGCCTGCTCGTCACGCACGCGGCCGAGGTCAACGAGGCGCTGCTCGCCTTCGTCGGCCGCTGACCGCGACGCCGGTCGGCAGGTCCGGGCGCCGCGTCCGGGCGCCGGGGTGGTCTCCGGCGCCCGGCGCCACGGGCGGGCGGGAGCGTCAGGCGACCGTCACGCGGTAGTCGTCGGCGTCGTCGTCCCAGGCGAGGTCGACGGCGCCGGCGGCCTGCGCCGCCTTGCAGAACTGCAGGAACCCGCGGTACCCGAGCGCCTTCTCGCTGAAGTCGGGGCGCTTCTTGCGGATCGCGTTCTTCAGCCCGGACAGGACCGTCGAGCCGCCCTCCTCACGGACCACGTCGCGCACGAGCGCGAACGCCTGGTCCGTGTCGCCCTGCGCGGGCAGCGACACCTCCGGGTCGCCCGTCGCGGGGCCGGGCGCGAGCTCCACGAAGCTCCGGTCGGCGAGGAACCGCAGGAACTCGCCGAAGTTGCGGAACCCGTAGTCCGCCTCGCTGAACGTCGGGTCCTTGCGCAGCAGCGTGCGCTTGAGCACCGACGCGGTGACCGGGCCGCTCGTGGACGCCTCGAGGTCGGCCAGCGTCTGCGCGACGCGCACCTCCATGGGGACGTCCTCGCCGGACGGCGCGTCGTCGTCGGCCTCGGGGGTCGTCGCGACGAGCGCGGGCTCGTCGGCCGGCTGCTCGACGGGCGTCGTCTCGCCGTCGACCTCGGCGTTCTCGGTCACGATGGGCTCGGCCCGGCGCGACGAGCGCCCGACGGCCTCGCCGAGCTCCGCGAGCGCCGCCGCTGCCGGCGTCTCGACCTCCGGCTCGGCGATCTCGGTCGCCTTGCGGCGCCCGGACGTGCGGCCGCCGGTGCGCTTCGCCTTCGCGCCACCGGACGTGGCCCCGGCGCGCCCGCCGCGGACCGAACGAGGCTCCGGCTCGTCGGGGACGTCGACGCCCTCGAGCCGGTCGTAGAACAGGAACTCGTCGCACGCGGGCGGCAGGAGGCGGGACGTCGACTTCTCGACGCCGACGCCGATGACGCGCTTGTTCAGCTCGCGCAGCTTGTGGACGAGCGGGGAGAAGTCGCTGTCCCCCGTGCACATGACGAACGTCGAGATGTAGTCGCGCTCGAACGCCATCTCGATCGCGTCGACGACCATCTTGATGTCGGCGGCGTTCTTGCGGGAAGCCCCCATGCGCTGGGGCATCTCGATGAGCTCGACCTGGTGGCGCGTGAGCGAGCGACGGTCCTCGTCGAAGTACGACCAGTCCGCGTACGCCCGCCGCACGACGACGCGCCCGCGCACGGCGAGCGCGTCGGCGATCGGGCCGAAGTCGAACGTCATGCCGCCCAGGTGCTCGCGCGCCCCGAGCGCGAGGTTCTCGTAGTCGATGAAGACGGCCAGTCGCTCCTCGGTGTCCATGCCCGCCAGCCTAGGCGCAGACCACGGCCCCGACCCCGCGGGGATGTGTACGGCCGTACACATCATGTGTACGATCGTCCGCATGCCGCCCCCCACCCTCGCGGGCCCGGCGCCGGACGTCCGGCGTGCGCGGGTCGCCGTCGCCGCGCTGTTCCTCACCAACGGCGCGCTGTTCGCGAACCTCGTGCCGCGGTACCCCGAGATCAAGGCCGGGCTCGACCTGGGCAACGCCACGTACGGGCTCGCCGTCGCGGCGTTCCCCGCGGGGGCCATCACCGCCGGGCTCGCCGCCGCGGCGCTCGTCCGCCGGTTCGGGTCGGCGCGCGTCGCCGTCGCCGGCACCGTGCTCACCGCGGCCGGGCTGCTGCTCGCGGGCCTGGCGCCCGCCCTGCCGCTGCTCGTCGTCGCGCTGTTCGCGGCGGGGGCGATGGACGCGTTCACCGACGTCGCGCAGAACGCGCACGGCTTGCGCGTGCAGCGCCGGTACGGCCGCTCGATCATCAACGGCTTCCATGCGCTGTGGTCGGTCGGCGCCGTCGTGGGCGGCGGGATGGCGGCCGCCGCCATCGCGCTCGGCCTGCCCCTCGGCGTCCACCTCGCGATCACGGGCGCGCTCTTCGCGGTGGTCGCGCTCGTCGCGCTGCGCTGGTGCCTGCCCGGGCTCGACGGCGAGGCGCCTGACGCCGTCGCGGCGGAGGCCGTCGCGACCCCGGCCGGTGCCCCGGCAGGCGCGGAACCCGCAGGGACCGGCGCAGCACTCGCGCGCGCGTCCCGGGGCCGCACGGCCGCCGTCCTCGCCGCGCTGGTGCTCGTCGCTGTCGCGGGCACCCTCGTCGAGGACGCGGGCAGCACGTGGGCCGCGGTCTACCTGTCCGGGTCGCTCGGTGCCCCCGCGACGCTCGCCGCCGCCGGCTTCGTCGCGCTCGTCGGCGCCCAGTTCGTCGGGCGCCTCGTCGGAGACCGCCTCGTGGACCGCTTCGGCCAGCGCGCCGTCGCCCGGACCGGGGGTGCGCTCGTCGCGCTCGGCACGGGCCTCGCGCTCGCGTTCCCCTCCGTGCCCGGCACGATCGCCGGGTTCGCCGCCGCCGGGTTCGGCGTCGCGACCCTCGTCCCGGCCGCGATGCAGCAGGCGGACGAGCTCCCCGGGCTGCGCGCGGGCACGGGCCTCACGCTCGTCTCGTGGCTCATGCGGCTGGGGTTCCTCCTGTCGCCGCCGATCGTCGGGCTTGTCGCCGACGCCACGAGCCTGCGGACCGGCCTGCTCGTGCTCCCGCTCGCGGGCGTCGTCGTCGTGCTGCTCGCCGGCGTCCTCGCACCGCGCCGCGCCACCAGCTCGCCGCACCACCCCTCCCCCCACGACCGCACCCTCGAGTCCCAGGAGACCAGCGCATGACCACCGACTACTTCGCCGGCGACGACCGCACCAGCTACGAGCGCATGGCCGCGGGCGACCTCTACGTCGCCGACGACCCGGAGATCGCGCGCGGCGTCCAGCGCGGCCTGCGCCTCGTCGACGCCTACCACCGGGCGGTGCTCGACGGCGACGACGACGGCGCCCGCGCGATCCTCACGGACCTGCTCGGCTCGCTCGGCGAGGGCGCGTCGGTGAAGCCCCCGCTCGCGGTGGACTTCGGCAGCAACGTACACCTCGGCGACCGGACGTTCGTCAACTCCGGGCTCACCGCGCTCGACGTCGCGGCGATCACCGTCGGCGACGACTGCCTCCTCGGGCCGAACGTCCAGCTCCTCACCCCCACGCACCCCGTCGACCCCCAGCCGCGGCGCGACAAGCTCGAGGCCGCCGAGCCCATCACGCTCGGCGACAACGTGTGGCTCGGCGGCGGCGTCATCGTGTGCCCGGGCGTGACGATCGGCGACAACACCGTCGTGGGCGCGGGGTCCGTCGTGACGCGCGACCTGCCCGCGAACGTCGTGGCCGTCGGCAACCCGGCGCGCGTGATCCGCGAGAACATCTGACCCGTGACCGAGACCCCCACGCCTCCCGGCCCGACGGGCCGCGCGCGCCGCCACGACCCGGAGCGCCGCGACCGCATCATCGACGCGTGCCTCGACGTGATCGCGGAGCACGGGGTCGAAGGGACCTCGCACCGGCGCGTCGCGGCGGCGGCCGACGTCCCGCTCG
The DNA here is from genome assembly GCF_900155925.1 of Cellulosimicrobium funkei. NCBI lineage: Bacteria > Bacillati > Actinomycetota > Actinomycetes > Micrococcales > Promicromonosporaceae > Cellulosimicrobium > Cellulosimicrobium funkei. The sequence goes on along the minus strand of NZ_FTMI01000002.1, from coordinate 281,029 downwards.
GCTCCATGACGTACCACTTCGCCGGGATGGACGACCTGCTGCGCGAGGCGTTCGGCCGGTTCACGCGCGAGGCCGCCGCGCAGTTCGAGCGCCGCATGGGCGACGCGCGCACGCCCGAGGAGGCCGTCCAGGCTGTCACGACGCTCATCACGCACGACGTCTTCGCGACGCAGCGCGACCTCGTCCTGTCGCACGAGCTCTACACGCTCGCGGCGCGGGACCCGGCCTACCGGACGCTCACCAACGACTGGATGCGTCGCAGCCGCGCCGCGCTGGGCCGCCACTTCGACCCCGCGACGTGCCGCGTGCTCGACGCGTTCATCGAGGGCATGACGATCCACCGCGCGCTCGACACCGAGCCGCACGACGACGTCGACGTCCTCGGTGCGGTCCGCCGCCTCACGCGGGTCGGGCCGCCCGCGCCCCCTCCGCCGCGGTGACGTCGAACAGCTCGCACGTCACGCCGTAGTACGCGTCGGTCCTGCCGCGGGGGGTCATGCCGATCCGTCGGCACACCGCCTGGGACGCCGCGTTGTCGGGGTGCGTCACGGCGACGACCCGGTCGAGGCCCCGCGCGAACGCGTGCGCGAGGACGGCCGAGGCCGCCTCCGACGCATACCCGCGGCCCCACGCGGCGGGGTGGAAGTGCCACCCGATCTCCGTGTCGCCGGACGGCTGCAGCGGGTCGCCCGTGCCCGACGCCGGGATCGACTTGAGCAGGATGGTCCCCACGGGCGCGCCGTCGGGCAGACCGGCGCCGTCGTCCTCACGCGGGACGACCGCCCAGACGCCGTGCGTGCCGTCGTCGACCTCGGCCCACGCGGCGACGCGCGCGAGCGCCTCGTCCCGGTGCTCCAGGACGCGCGGCGTCGTCCCGACGTACCGCATCACGTCCCAGCGGGAGTAGATGTCGAGGACGGCGTCGGCGTCGTCGGGCTGCCAGGGGCGGAGGGTCAGTCGGGGCGTCGTCAGCGTCTGCACCGCCCCAGGCTACGAGGCGCGCGCAACCTTCTTCCCGCGCCGTTCGTCGCACACCGACCACCGTTCGTCGCACACCTCGACCGCCCGCCGCCGTGACGTGGATCACGGTCCGCCGCGGTTCCTAGCCTTCCGTGGTCGGACCGCAACGACGCGACCCTGGAGAGGCTCGATGACGACAGACACCCGCGCGGCGCGGAACGCCGCGGACGACGACCCGGAGATCGTGCCGGACCCGTCCCTGCCCCCCACCGCCGTGCCCGAGGAGCTTCCCGGGGCACAGACGCGCACCCGCTGGACGCCGCAGAAGATCGCCCTGTGGGCCGCGATCTCCCTGCTCGGCGGCATCGCGTGGGTCATGCTCGCGGTCGTCCGCGGCGAGACCGTGAACGCGATCTGGTTCGTGTTCGCCGCCGTGTGCACGTACCTCATCGGGTACCGCTTCTACTCCAAGGTCATCGAGCGCTACATCACGCGCCCCGACGACCGCCACGCCACGCCCGCCGAGGCCCGCGAGGACGGCAAGGACTACGTCCCGACCGACCGGCACGTGCTGTTCGGTCACCACTTCGCCGCGATCGCCGGCGCGGGCCCGCTCGTCGGTCCCGTGCTCGCCGCGCAGATGGGCTACCTGCCCGGCACGATCTGGATCATCGTCGGCGTCGTGCTCGCCGGCGCGGTGCAGGACTACCTTGTCCTGTTCTTCTCCATGCGCCGCGGCGGGCGGACCATCGGCCAGATGGCGCGCCAGGAGCTCGGCCGCGTGGGCGGCACCGCCGCGATCGTCGCGTCGCTGCTCATCATGATCATCATCGTCGCGATCCTCGCGCTCGTCGTCGTCAACGCGCTCGGCGAGAGCCCGTGGGGCGTGTTCTCCGTGTCGATGACGATCCCCATCGCGCTGTTCATGGGCGTGTACCTGCGGTACATCCGGCCCGGGAAGATCACCGAGGTCTCGGTCATCGGCTTCGTGCTGCTGCTCGCCGCGATCGTCGGCGGCGGCTGGATCGCGGACACCGCGTGGGGCGCCGAGCTCTTCCACCTCGACCGCACGACGATCGCGGTCGGCGTCATCGTGTACGGCTTCGTCGCCGCCGTCCTGCCCGTGTGGCTCCTGCTCGCGCCCCGCGACTACCTCTCGACGTTCATGAAGGTCGGCGTCATCGTCGTCCTCGCGGTCGCGGTGATCGTCGTGCGGCCCGAGATCACGGTGCCCGCGATCAGCGAGTTCGCGAGCGGCGAGACGGGCCCGGTCGTGTCCGGGGCGTTGTTCCCGTTCCTCTTCGTCACCATCGCGTGCGGCGCGCTGTCCGGCTTCCACGCGCTCATCGCGTCGGGCACGACGCCGAAGCTCGTCGAGAAGGAGCGCCAGACGCGCTTCATCGGCTACGGCGGCATGCTCATGGAGTCGTTCGTCGCGATCATGGCGCTCGTCGCCGCGATCTCCATCGACCGTGGCATCTACTTCGCGATGAACTCGTCCGCCGCCGCCACGGGCGGCACGGTCGAGGGCGCGGTCGCGTTCGTCAACGGGCTCGGCCTCATGGGCGTCAACCTCACGCCGGACATGCTCACGTCGACCGCGGAGGCCGTCGGGGAGCCGTCGATCGTGTCCCGGACGGGCGGCGCCCCGACGCTCGCGCTGGGCCTCGCGCACATCATGCAGCAGCTCGTGGGCGGCACCGCGATGATGGGCTTCTGGTACCACTTCGCCATCATGTTCGAGGCGCTGTTCATCCTCACCGCCGTCGACGCCGGCACGCGCGTCGCGCGGTTCATGCTCCAGGACACCCTCGGCAACGTGTCGCCGAAGTTCCGCGACGTCACGTGGCGGCCGGGCGTGTGGTTGTGCACCGCGATCATGGTCGCCGGGTGGGGCAGCATCCTCTACCTCGGCGTCACCGACCCCCTCGGCGGGATCAACACGTTCTTCCCGCTGTTCGGCATCGCGAACCAGCTCCTCGCGGCCATCGCGCTCGCCGTCGTGCTGGCGATCGTCGCCAAGCGCGGGCGCAGCTACCAGCGCTGGCTGTGGATCGTCGCGGCGCCGCTCGCGTTCACCGCGGTCATCACCATCTGGGCGTCGATCGAGAAGATCTTCTCCCCCGTCCCCGCGGTCGGGTACTGGGCCAACCACAACGCGTTCAAGGACGCGCTCGCCGCGGGCGAGACGTCGTTCGGCACCGCCGGCTCGGTCGAGGCCATGGAGGCGGTCGTCCGCAACACGTTCGTCCAGGGCACGCTCTCGATCGTGTTCGTCGTCCTCGCGATCGTCGTCATCGTCGCGTCGGTCCTCGTGACCGCGAAGGCGCTGCGCGACGGCGGCGGCGCCAACCACGAGGACCCGCCCGTCGCGTCGCGCCGGTTCGCCCCGGCCGACCTGTTCGCGACGAAGGCCGAGAAGGCGATCCAGAAGGAGTGGGCGGCGCTGCCGCCCGAGAAGCGCCCTGCCGCGACGGGGCACCGGTGACGGTGCGGCAGGGGACGCAGGGTCCCGCCACGACGGTCCGCGCGACCGTCGTGGCGGGGCTCCGCAGTGCCGCGACCCGCGTGCACGACGGCGCGGCCCACGTCCGCTGGTACGTGCGGCAGGTGATGGGCGACGACGCGTACGCGACCTACGCCGCGCACCAGCGCGCAGTGCACCCGGGGGGCGTCGTCATGACCGAGCGCGAGTTCTGGCGCATGCGGCACGCCGAGCAGGACGCCAACCCGGGGTCGCGCTGCTGCTGACGGCCTAGGCTCGGCGCCGTGCTCCACGTCCCCCTCGACCTGCTCCTGCCGCGGGTCTCCGTCGCCGACGTCCGGCAGCGCGCCGCGGAGCTGCCCCGCCGCGGGCAGGAGGTCCGGGTCCGCGTGCGCGACGACGTGCTCGTCGCCCGCCGCTGGGCCCCCGGCGCGCACGCGAGCGGGCACAGCGTGCTGCGCGCCCGGCTCACCGAGGAGCCCGACGGCGTCCGCGTGCGCGGGACGGTCGCCCCGAGCGGGCTGGACCTCGTGCTGGTGGCGATCTGGCTCGCCGCGGCCGCCGGGATCGCGACGCTCGGCGCCGTCTACCAGAACGGGGTCGCGTGGCTCGTCGCGCTCCTCCCGCTCGCCTTCGGCGCGGTCTTCGCCGCCTGGCTGCCCGGGGCCGCCCGGTCCGGTCACGACGTGCTGCTGCGGGCGCTCGCCGCCCTCGGCGAGGGGCCCGACCCCCACGGGCTACGGTGACGGGCGTGGCCCGCCCTCCCGTCCGCATCACGTCCGACCCGCCGCGGGGGACCTTCTCCGCGTGCACCCTCGTGCTCGGGACCGACCCCGAGACGGCGGCCGGGTGGGTCGCCGCCGCGTTCGGCGCGCTGCGCTGGAAGCGCCGGGCGTCCGACGTCGCGCACCGCGAGGGCGCGTCGTTGTGGGAGGTCGGGGGCGCGGCCCGTGCGTTCTTCCTCGACGACCTCGACGTGCTCCGCCTCGTCACCCCGCGTGCGGCGGCGTTCTTCTCCCACGGGCGGGCCGTCGCGACGGTCCAGCCCGACGCCGCCGCGCACCGCACCGTCGTCATGCTCTCCCTCGTCGAGGGCCAGCTCTCCTGCCGCGAGAGCTTCGGCGCCGTCGCGCGGCACCTGCACGAGGCCGCGGTCCGCGCCGGGGCTCTCCCGCCCCACGACGTCCCGGTGTGGACGAGCGCCTACGACCTGCCGGCCGGCTCCCCCGGCCACCCGCGGTCGCGCAAGCGCCTGTTCCGCGGTTCCTGAGCACCCGTACCGACCAGATGGACACCGAGAAGGCGCCTCATCTTCAGACTAGAATTCGAGTCTGAATAGAGACTAGAATCATGGGGTGCAGACCTATCCCATGAGCGAAGCGAAGACCAACCTTTCCGCCCTGGTCGACGAGGTGGAGAGCACCCACCAACCGGTGACGATCACCCGTCACGGGAAGGCAGCGGCGGTGCTGATCGCGCCGGAAGACCTGGCGACGCTCATGGAGACGCTGGCATGGCTGTCCGACCCTGACCACGCGGCCGAGATGGCCGAGGCCGAGGAGGCGGTGGCGCAGGGCCGCACCCTGAGCCTCGCTGAGGTGCGCGAGCAGCTGGCCTCGCGACGGTGACCGACGTCGACGGTGGGTGGGAGGTGCGCCTGAGCCCACCGGCCGCGCGCACGCTCTACCAGCTCCCACCACGCCTGGCCGACGCCGTGATCCGCTTCTGCGACGAACCACTTGCGTCGAACCCCTACCGGGTGACGAAGGCGCTCGGGGCCGAGCTCGCCGGCCAGCGCGCCGGGTACGTCGGGATCGGGTTCCGCGTCCTGGTCCGCATCGACGACGACCAGCGTCTGGTCACCGTGATGCGGATGGCCTACCGGGCCGACGCCTACCGGTAGCCCAGGACGGGCGGTACGAGAGTCAGCCCCGTTCCAGCCGCGCGAGCTCGACGCCGTCGTGGTCGACGAGCACGAGCACGGCACCGTCGAGCCCGGCGCGGGAGGAGCGGGCCAGGAGATCCGGCACCGGCTCGCCCTCGCAGCCGATCTCGGTGTGCCCGCCCGAGGTGACGACCAGGCGCCCCTCGGCGCCGACTCGCCAGGTGCCGTCCGCGACGTTGCACCCGTCGGTCCCGGTCCACGAGCCGTCCTCCACGAGCGCGACGTGCGGGTCCGTCACGTAGTCGGTCCCGGGCTGCCAGCGGCCGACCAGGTCGCCCGCGGTGGCGGGCGCCGTGCCGTCGGGCAAGGGTGCGGCCGTCGTCGGCGCCGGCCCGGCCGTCTCCCCCGGGCGGAGGGGCGCGTCGGCGCCCGGCCCGGCGCACGACGCGAGGAGCGCCACGGCGAGCACCGGGAGGGCCGTCGTCCTGCGCGGGGGACGTCGTCGGGTCATGTCTCGATCGTGTCGCCCGGTGGGCGAACCTTGCACCGCCCGGGCGGGCCGCCCCGCGCGAGGACGCGGTGCCGTGGGACGATGCCGCCCGTGACGGAGCTGACCTTGCACGACGACGCCAAGCGCCGCGTGGTGCGCGCCAACCTCACGTTCGCCGCGGTCCTCGTGCCGATCCTCGGGCTCACGGCGGTCTCCCTGGGGATCAGCACGCGCAACCTCGCCCTCGCGCTCGGGTACGCGTGCGTCGTGCTCGCGATGATCCCGCTGACGTACGTGCTCGCGCGCCGCTTCACTGACCGCTCCCGCGTCACGTTCGGCGACGGGTCGGTGACGGTCCAGGGCTGGGGCCGACCGCGGCGGTTCACGGTGGCCGAGATCGAGCGCGTCGTCACGGTCGACAGCATGGGGTTCGGGGGCATGACGCCGACGCACCACCTCATCGTCGTGGGGCCGACGAAGCGCCTCGCCCTGCTCGTCGGGCAGATGTGGGACCGCGACCAGCTCTCGGCCGTCGCGCTCGACCTCGCGCACCGCGGCGTCCCCCTCAACCCGGTCCACCAGCCGGTCACTCCCGTGCAGCTGCGGGCGATGGACCCCCGGCTCGTGCCGTGGCGTCAGGCGCACCCGGTCGCGCTGGGCCTGCTCGTCGGGGTCGGCGTGCTGCTGTTCTTCCTGGTCGCGTTCGTCGTCATGGTCGCGTTCCTCGTCTGACCGTCGCGTCCGGCCGGGCGCGGTCGTGCCAGTAGCCCTGGGCGTGCACGCGCGACCGCGCCACGCCCGCCGCCACGAGCTCGGCCCGGACGCGCGCGACCGTGGCGCTCTCCGTCGCGCACCACGCGTAGAAGCCGTCACCCGCGGAGGCCGCGGACCGGCCGTGCTCCGCGACCCAGTCGCGGACGGCGCCCAGCACCGCCCGCTCGGCGCCCCGGCGTCGCGCGCGGGGCACGCGCTCGACGTGCACGGTCGCGGGCACGTCACCGAGCGGGGCGTCCGCCGGGTCGTCGGCCTCGACGAGCACGTGCGCCCGGACGTCGGGGCCGAGGCTCGCGAGGATCCCGCGCACCGCGGGCGCGGACGTCTCGTCCGCGACGAGGAGCACGTGCCCGACGGCGGGCCCCGGGTCCCACTGCGTGCCGTGGTCGGTCACGCCGTACCGCGCGTGCGGCGCGGACAGCAGGACGCGGTCCCCGACCGCCGCCCGCCGCGCCCAGGCGCTCGCCGGGCCCGCGGGCTCGTGCAGGTACAGGTCGAGGTCGAGCTCGGCGGCCTCCGGCCGCACGGCCACGGGCGTGTACGAGCGCATGACGGGGCGCTCGTCGTCGTCGAGCGCGGACCACTCACGGCGCCACGTGCTCTCGTCCGCGAGGCGCGCCCGGCGCGCGAGGCGGTCCGCGCCCGGCCCCGGGAGCAGGACCTTCACGCGCTGGTCGAGCCCGACGTCGGCGCACCCGGCGAGGTCCGGACCGGCGAGCGTCACGCGCACGAGGCGCGGGCCGACGTCGTGCACGCGCGCGACGGTCGTCGGGAAGAGCACGTTGGGCGACCGGTGGAACCGGCACCCGGCCGGGCTCCCGGCGGTCGCCGGAGGCCCGGCCGCCGCGTCAGGAGCCGGCACGGTCCTGCAGGAAGCGCTCGACGTCGTCGAGCACGGCCTGCCCGCCGAGCGGCCCGACGCCGCTGATCCAGGAGGACTGGTCCACGACGCGCACGTCGGGGAACGACGCGGCGTTGAGCGGGATCTCCGCGGGCACCGCGGACGCGTCGTCGGGGTCGGCGGCCGAGACGAGCACGAGGTCGGCGGCGGCCTCGGTCACGCGCTCCGGGGACAGGTCCAGGGAGATGTCCTCGCCCCACTCCTGCTCCGGCGTCGTGAACCCGACGCACTCGAGCGTGCTGCCCGCGAACGACCGCGGCCCGTACGCGGACACGATGCCGTCGCGCGGGCGCAGGAGCTGCGCCGTGCCGGAGACGCCGTAGTCCTCCTGGAGCTGGGCGCACCGCGCGTCGTAGGCGTCGAGCAGGGCCTGGGCGTCCGCCTCGCGGCCGAGCGCGCGGCCGACGAGCAGCACGTTCTCCTGCCACGGGTCGGTCTGGGTCGCCATGAAGACGGTCGGCGCGACGCTCGCGAGCTGGTCGTACAGGTCGGAGTGGCGCGACTCCGTGCCGAGGATGAGGTCCGGCTCGAGCGCCGCGATGGCCTCGAGGTTCGGCTCGGGGACGGTCCCGACGACCTCGATCGCCTGCGCCTCCTCGCCGAGGTACGCGGGCACGCCCGCCTCGACGCTCAGCACGGCGGCGCCCACGGGGACGACTCCGAGCGCGACGGCCGTGTCCGTCTCGACGGGCTCGAGCGTCACGACGCGCTGCGGCGCCGCGTCGAGCTCGGCGGTTCCCCGCGCGTGCTCGACGGCGTACCCCGCCGCGGTGTCGTCCGGCGCCGGCGCACCGGTCGCCGCGGGCTCGGGGTCGGACGAGCACGCCGCGAGGAGGGTCGCGGCGAGCACGAGGGCGGTGGTGGTGACGCTGCGGCGCACGCGCGGGCTCGACGTGGTCCGGGAGATCGGCACAGGAGGTTCCTCCGTCGTGGGATAGGGTCGCCTAACCTTACCTGCCCACCGGGGCGGGTGACGCCGCGCTGGATACGATCACTGCATGTCCGGGCCCGTGTTCGCCGGCGCCGCCGCCGGTCTCGTCGTGGGCGTCCTGCTCACCCTCGGGCTCGTGCTCGCCTGGCGGCTCGCGCGCGGGTCGCGCGAGCTCGGGAGCGACTCCGACCGGGCGACGTTCCGCACCCTCCACCTCGCGTCGCGCGCCGCGACGCACCTGCGCGACGGGCTCGACGGCGATGACGTCGGCCGCGCGGCCCGCTCCCTGCGCCAGCTCCTCGGCGCCGACGCGCTCGCCGTCGTCACGGCGGACGGGGCGGTCGCCCTCGACGGGAGCTCGACGCTCGAGCCCGACGCGCGGCGCGTCGCCGAGCGCGTCCTCGCCACGGGGCGGCGCCACGTCGAGAGCGGCGACGTCGAGGACGCCGTCGGGGCGCCCGTCGTCGCGGGCGGGCGCGTCGCCGGTGTCGTCGTCGCGTTCGCCGACACCGTGCGGCCGCCGCTCGTGCGCGCGACGGGCGAGGTGGCGCAGTGGTGCGCGGCGCAGCTCGAGCTCGCCGAGCTGGAGGCGTCGCGCACGGCGCTCGCCCAGGCCGAGCTCCGCGCGTTGCGCGCCCAGATCAGCCCGCACTTCGTCTACAACGCGCTCGGCGCCATCGCGTCGTTCATCAGCACCGACCCCGAGCGGGCGCGCGACCTCGTGCTCGACTTCGCCGACTTCACGCGCTACTCGTTCCGCGGGCGCGGCGACTTCACGACCCTCGCCGACGAGCTGCGCTCGATCCACTCCTACGTCGAGCTCGAGCGCGCCCGGTTCGGCGAGCGCCTCGCCGTCACCCTGCAGATCGCGCCGGAGTCGCTGACGGCCGTCATCCCGTTCCTCTCCGTGCAGCCCCTCGTCGAGAACGCCGTGCGCCACGGCCTGGAGCCGCGCGAGCACGGCGGGACGATCGTCATCACCGCGCGCGACGAGGGCACCCAGACGGAGATCACGGTCGAGGACGACGGCGTCGGCATGGACCCGGCCGTCGTGCGCGAGCTCCTCACGTCGCGCGACACGACGCACGTGGGCCTGCGCAACGTCGACACCCGCGTGCGCCAGCTCTACGGCGACGACCACGCGCTCGACATCGAGACCGCGCCCGGCTCGGGCACGCTCGTGCGGCTGCGCGTCCCGCGGTCGCAGCCGCTGCACGAGACGGAGGTGAGCGTGCCGTGACCACCCCGGACCCGGCTCCGGCCGGCGGTCTCCCCGGCGGGGCGGGCGACGCCGTCGGGCTGGACGTGCTCGTCGCCGACGACGAGCGGCCTGTGCTCGACGAGCTCGTGGCCCTGCTCCGCCGCGACCCGCGCGTGCGCACCGTGCGCGGGGTCGCGAGCGGCTCCGAGGCGCTGCGCGAGCTCTCGTCGCGCACGGTGGACGCGGCGTTCCTCGACATCCACATGCCGGGGCTGACCGGCCTCGACCTCGCCCGCGCGCTCTCGCGGTTCGCCGACCGCCCGGCGGTCGTGTTCGTCACCGCCGACGAGGCGCGCGCCCTGGAGGCGTTCGACGTCGAGGCCGTCGACTACGTGCTCAAGCCCGTGCGGCGCGAGCGGCTCACGCGCGCGGTCGACCGCGTCGTCGAACGGGTCGCGGAGCGCACCGCGGCGGGGCGCACCCCCGCGACCGACGCGGCGGCACCGTCCGCGAGCGCCGCCGCTCCACCGCCGGTTGCCGGCGACCCGGCGGGCGGTGCGGCCCCGGCCGAGGAGACGCTCGTCGTGACGGTCGGCACGACGACGCGGCTCGTCCGGCGCAGCGCGGTGCGGTGGGTGCAGGCGCAGGGCGACTACTCCCGGCTCGTGACGGACACCGAGCAGTTCCTCGTGCGCGAGCCGCTCTCCGATCTCGAGGAGCGGTGGGCGCCCGCGGGGTTCCTGCGCGTGCACCGGTCGTACCTCGTGGACCGCGCGGCCGTGACCGCGGCGCGGTTCGGCGGGGCGCAGCCCGCGCTCGTCGTCGCCGGGCACGAGGTCCCGGTGAGCCGCCGCATGGTGCCCGCCGTGCGCGAGGCGCTTCTCGGGCCGCACCGGGGCGCGCCGTGACGGGCACCGACCCGCGTCGGGACGCGCGCGTGCGCGTCCGGTCCACCGACCTCCCCGCGGCGCGCCCCGGCCCCGGTGAGGGCGCCGTCCCGGGGGGTGGGGCGCCGTCGGGCACGGCACGCTCCGGCGAGCCGGACGACGCCGCGACCGCCTACACGCGCGGGCTCGTGCGGGCCCAGCTCCGGCTCGGGCTGGCGTGCGTGGCGTCGTTCCTCGCGGTCGTCACGCTGCTCACGGTGACGATGAGCGGCGTGCCCGCGCTGGACGACGTCGTGCTGCTCGGCGTGCCGCTGCCGTGGCTCGTGCACGCGTACGGCTTCTACCCGGTGATCGTCGCGTTCGCGGTCGTCTTCGCGGTAGCGGCGGCGCGCAACGAGCGCCGGTACCGCGCGCTCGCCGAGGGCGCGGGCGGGCCCGACGAGCCCGGCCCCGACGACGGCGGTGCGCCGTGACCAGCGCGCTGCCCCTCGTCGCGATCGCGCTGCTCCTGCTCGCGACCGGCCTCATCGGGTTCTACGGCCTGCGGATCTCGCGCACCACGAGCGACTTCTTCGTCGCGTCGCGCACCGTGCGGCCGGTCTGGAACGCGTCGGCGATCAGCGGCGAGTACCTGTCCGCGGGCACGTTCCTCGGGCTCTCCGGCCTCGTGCTGCTGTCCGGCGCGGAGGCGTTCTGGTTCCCCGTGGGGTACGCGGCGGGCTACCTGCTCGTCCTGCTGTTCGTCGCGGGCCCCCTGCGGCGCAGCGGCGCGTACACGATCCCCGACTTCGTGCACGCCCGGCTCGACTCCGTGGTCGCGCGCCGCGTGACGAGCGTGCTCGTGCTCGTCATCGGGTGGCTCTACGTGGTGCCGCAGCTCCACGGGGCGGCGCTCGTCATCACGAGCGTGGCCGCGGTGCCGCCGTGGGTCGGCTCGGTGGGGATCGCGGTCGTGGTGAGCGCCGTCGTCGCCGCGGGCGGGATGCGCTCCATCACGTTCGTCCAGGCGTTCCAGTTCTGGGTCAAGCTCACCGCGCTCGCGGTGCCGCTCGTCTTCGTGCTCATGGCGCTCGGCGGGGCGTTCGAGCCCGGCGGCGCCGTCGTCACGTTCGACCCCGCCGCCGTGTTCCCCCACGAGGCCGGGCCGGGCGGCCTCGACGCGTACGCCACCGTCTCGCTCCTGCTCGCCCTCCTGCTCGGCACGACCGGCCTGCCGCACGTCCTCGTGCGCTTCTACACCTCGCCCGACGGCGGCTCGGCCCGCCGCACGACCGTCGTCGTGCTCGTCATGATCAGCGTCTTCTACATGGTGTCGAGCACGCTCGGGCTCGTGGCGCGGGTCGTCGCGCCCGACCTCGCGGCGCCCGGGGTCGCGGACACGGTCGTCCTCACGCTGCCGACCCGCCTCGTGCCCGGGCTCGGCGGCGAGCTCCTCGCCGCGCTCGTCGTCGCCGGGGCGTTCGCCGCGTTCCTCGGGACGTCGTCGGGGCTCGTGGTGGCGCTGGCGGGCGTCGTGAGCCAGGACCTGTTCGGCGGCACCGTGCGGTCCTTCCGCTGGTCGGCGGTCGCGTGCACGCTCATCCCGCTCGCGTTCGCGCTCGTCACCATCCCGCAGGGCCTCGTGACGAGCGTCGGGACGGTGTTCGTCTTCGCCGCGTCGGCCCTCTCCCCCGTGATCCTGCTCGGCGTGTGGTGGCGCGGCCTCACCGCGCGCGGCGCGGTGGCGGGCATGGTCGTGGGCGCCGTCCTGTGCGCGACGGCGCTGCTCGCGTCGTCCGCGCTCGTCGCCGCGGGGTACGGGAGCCCGTCCGGCGGCACGGCCGACGGCGTCCCCGGCGTCGTGCGCGCCCTGCTCGCCCAGCCCGCCGCCTGGACCATCCCGCTCGCGACGGCGACCGTCGTCGTCGTGTCGCTCCTCGACCGGCGCGGGCCGCCGCTGCGCACCGACCGGTTCCTCCGCCGCCTGCACGTGCCCGAGCGCCGGAGGGCCTGAGACCTGCAAGGCCGACGACGACCCGTCGCCATGGTCGGTGTCTGGGACCTCGCTCGAGCACCTGAAATCTGTAGCGTAGGAAACCTGAAATTCGTAGCGTAGAGAGCCCGAGATCCGTAGCGCGGGGCGCCGGTACGCCTCCGGCCGATCCCTCCGCATCTCACCTGGCGGGCGCTCTCGACCGCATGTCGGATGGGTCGTAGGATCGTGCCAACCATCCAGAGCGGTCGAGAGTCCTGGCTCGACGACACCGCAGCAACCCGCCGACGGAAGCCTCCCGAGGACAAAGGTGCTAACGCCAGGGTCGATGGAGTGACGCATGACCTCAGAGGCATCCTTCGCGCACCGTCCGGGCCGTCCTCGGCCGACGGTGTCGTTCGAGCTCATGCCCCCGCGCCGACCGGACGCGGCCCCGAAGTTCTGGGAGACGGCACGCCGTCTCGTCGCGACGCACCCCGACTTCGTGTCCGTGACGTACGGCGCCGCGGGCACCGACCGCGCGACCGCGCGCCAGGTCGTCGGACGCCTGCTCCAGGGCACGCCCGTGCTGCCGATCGCGCACCTCACCTGCGTCGGGGCGTCGCGCGAGGACGTGGAGTCGGTCATCACCGACTTCCTCGACGAGGGCGTGCGGAGCTTCCTCGCCCTGCGGGGCGACCCGCCGCGCGACCAGCCGGACTGGCAGCCCGCGCCGGACGGCGTCCGGTCGTCGACCGAGCTCGTCGCCCTGCTGCGCGAGGTCGAGGCGTCGCGCTGCGCGTCCGACCCGGCCGTCGCGCTGCGCGGCGCGGCCCGGCCGCTGACGATCGCCGTCGCGACGTTCTGCGACGGCAACCCCGCCGCTGGCACGACGCGCACCCAGGAGGTGCGACGCCTCTGGCAGAAGCAGCAGGCCGGCGCGAGCTTCGCGATCACGCAGCTCTTCTACGACGCGTCGTCGTACACCGACTTCGTCGCCGAGGCCCGTGCGGCCGGCGTGACGATCCCCATCCTCGCCGGGCTGCTGCCCACGACGGAGCCCGCGCGGCTCCGTCGCGTCGAGGAGCTCACGGGCGTGCGCGCGCCCCAGCGCCTGCTGGACGCGCTCGACGCCCTGCCCGACCCGGAGGCGCAGCACGCCTACGGGATCGCGTACTCGGTCGACCTCGCGCAGCGCGTCCTCGACGCGGGCACGCCCGGTCTGCACGTGTACACGTTCAACAAGCACCGCGCCGCTCTTGACCTGCTCGAGGGTGTCCACCTCGGCGGCGGGTCGGTCGGGACCGGGGGCGGCGCCAGCGCCGCCGCCGCCCCGCTCGTCCCGGACCTGGCCAGCGGGCCGTGGGTCACCGGCACCTCCCTGCCCACGACGAGCGCCGCCACGCACGGCGCGCCCGTCTGACCGGTCCTCCGGACCAGCAAGAGGTTTCGATCATGGACACTTCCGTACCCTCCCCTACCCAGAACCCGGTCGCTTCTCCCGCCGGTACCGCCTTTCCCGCCGGCACCGTGCTCGGCTACCCGCGCATCGGTCGCCGCCGCGAGCTGAAGAAGGCCGTCGAGGCGTTCTGGGCCGGCAAGACCTCGGCCGAGGAGCTCGAGGCCACGGCCCGCGAGCTGCGCCTCGCGACCGTCCGCCGGCTCGTCGACCTCGGCCTCGGCGCCGACGACGCGTCCGTCCCCGGCTCGTTCTCCTTCTACGACCAGGTGCTCGACGTCGCCGCCTCCCTCGGGGCGGTCCCGTCGCGGTTCGCGTCGCTGACCGACGACGCCGGTCGCCTCGACCTCGCGGGCTACTTCACCGTGGCGCGCGGCCAGGGGGACGACGCCCCGCTCGAGATGACCAAGTGGTTCGACACGAACTACCACTACCTGGTCCCCGAGATCGGCCCGGACACCCCGATCCGCTTCGTCGACGACCGCGTCGTGCGCGAGTTCGTCGAGGCGAAGGAAGCCGGCGTCGTGACGCGGCCCGTCGTCGTCGGGCCGGTGACGTTCCTCGCGCTGTCCAAGGCCGCGGACGACGCGCCCGCCGGGTACTCGCCGCTCGACCGCCTCGACGACGTCGTCGCCGCCTACGCCGACCTGCTGCGCGCGCTCGCCGCGGCGGGGGCGCCGTGGGTCCAGCTCGACGAGCCGATCCTCGTCACCGACTCGGTCGACGTGCCGTTCACCGAGCTCGCCGCCGCCGTGGGGTCCGCGTACCGCGCCCTCGCGACCGACCTCCGCCCGGTGCCGAGCCCGGGGTCTTCGGCGGCCTCGTCCGCAAACCCGGCGGCAACCCCTGGTTCGGCGCAGGACGCGCGGCCCGCGATCCTCGTCGCCACGCCGTTCGGCGGGCTGGAGACGTCGCCGGACGGCGACGGCGCGACCTTCGACTTCCTGGCGGCCCTCGCGGGCACGGACGTCGAAGCGATCGCGATCGACGCCGTCCGTGCGGACCTTCCGGACTCGCCCTACGACGACCTCCTGACGAAGACGCTCGTCGTCGGCGCGATCGACGGGCACAACGTGTGGCGCGCCGACCTCTCGGCAAAGCTCGACACGCTGACCGCCGCGCGCAGCCTCGGTGCGGGCGCGGTCGCCGTCGGCACGTCGACGTCGCTGCTGCACGTGCCGCACGACGTCGAGGACGAGACGTTCGCCGAGCCCGGCACGGCGTCGGGCACCACGCTCGACCCGCGCCTGCGCGACTGGCTCGCGTTCGCGGACCAGAAGGTCGGCGAGGTCGCGACGCTCGCCCGCGCGCTGACCGAGGGTCGCGACGCCGTCGCGGCGGAGATCGAGGCGTCCCGCGCGGCGGTGGCGTCGCGCGCGGCGGCGAGCGGCGTCGTCGTGCCCGCGGTGCGCGAGCGCGCGGCCGCGCTGACCGACGCGGACTTCGCGCGCGGCGACTACGCCGAGCGCGCGGCGGCGCAGCAGGAGCGTCTGCACCTGCCGCTGCTGCCCACGACGACGATCGGGTCGTTCCCGCAGACGCCCGAGATCCGCCGCGCCCGCGCGCTGTGGACGAAGGGCGAGCTCGCGGACGCGGACTACACGACCGCGATGCGCGAGGAGATCGCGCGCGTCGTCGCGCTCCAGGAGGAGCTGGGCCTCGACGTGCTCGTGCACGGCGAGCCGGAGCGCAACGACATGGTGCAGTACTTCGCGGAGCACCTCGACGGCTTCGCCGTCACGGCGAACGGCTGGGTGCAGTCGTACGGGTCGCGCTGCGTGCGCCCGCCGATCCTGTGGGGCGACGTCACGCGGCCCGCGCCGATCACGGTCGAGTGGTCCGCGTACACGGCGTCGCTCACCGAGAAGCCCGTCAAGGGCATGCTCACCGGGCCCGTGACGATCCTCGCGTGGTCGTTCGTGCGCGACGACCAGCCGCTCGGCGACACGGCGAACCAGGTGGGCCTCGCGCTGCGCGACGAGATCGCGGACCTCGAGTCCGCCGGCATCGGGATCGTCCAGGTCGACGAGCCCGCGCTGCGCGAGCTCCTGCCGCTGCGCCGCGCGGACCAGCCGGCGTACCTCGACTGGTCCGTCGGGTCGTTCCGGCTCGCGACGTCGGGCGTGGAGGCGGCGACGCAGATCCACACGCACCTGTGCTACTCGGAGTTCGGCGAGGTCATCGGCGCGATCGACGGCCTCGACGCCGACGTGACGTCGGTCGAGGCGGCGCGCTCGCGGATGGAGATCGTGCCGGAGCTGCGCGACGCCGGGTACTCCCGCGGCATCGGGCCGGGCGTCTACGACATCCACAGCCCGCGCGTGCCCTCGACGGAGGAGGTCACCGAGCTGCTGGAGCTCGCGGTGAAGTCGATCGACCCGCGCGTCGTCTGGGTCAACCCGGACTGCGGCCTGAAGACCCGCCGCTACGAGGAGACCGTGCCGTCGCTCGAGCACCTCGTCACCGCGGCGAAGGCCGTCCGGGCCACGCTCGGCTGACCCCGGGAGACGCCGGAGGCCGGGTCCCGTCGGGACCCGGCCTCCGCGTCGAGGGGGTCAGCGCTCGGTCGTGCCCGTGCCCGCCATCGGGAGGGCGAAGGCGAGCGTCGCCGCCGCGAGGCCGCCCACGAAGAGCCAGACGCCGCCGTCGACGCCGGACATGCCCGACCCCATGAGCACGAGCCCGCCGACGAACAGCGCGAACGCCACGACGAACCGTGCGACCGCGCCCGCGTGACCGGGGATGTCGCGCCCTTCGGTCCCGGTGGGGAGGGGGCTTTGCGCCGCCTGCTCGCTGGACGTGGTCATGGGTTTCTCCTTCTGAGGTCGGAACGGGAGCCGGACGTCGCCGTCGGCGATCAGTCCAGGTAGTTCTCCACCGTACCGGGGTCTCGCACGGTCGCCGCATCCGGGTCGCCGCCGAACTCGCGCGCGGCGCCGCGCTGGCGCAGCAGGTCCCAGCACTGGTCGAGCTCGACCTCGATCGCCCGGAGCCTCTCGTGCTCCTGGCCCCCGGTGATCTCACCCTGCGCGAGCTGCTCGCGGAGCTCGCGCTCCTGCGCCACGAGGTCGCTGATCGTCCTGCGGATGCCGCCGTCGGTCGCCATGCCGTCCACGGTATGCCCGACGGCGCGGGCGCGCCCCGGGAGGCCGGGCCCCACGCGGACGCGGCGTCGGCGGTGCGCCCTAGGCTCGTCGCATGACGACGACGATCGGGCGCACGGTCCTGCTCTGCCGCGACCTCGACGCGAGCGCCGCGTTCTGGGCCGACGGGTTCGGCTTCCGCACGTTGTTCCAGGGGGAGACCGAGGGGTTCCCGCTCCTCCACGTCGGCCCGGGGCGCGTCGACGAGCCGGGTCTGTGGCTCGTGCCGCTCCCCGAGGGCGGTGCCCCGCTCGTGCGGCACGGCCTGCCCAACCTCGTGCTCTACGTCGACGACCTCGACGCGACCCTCGGGCGCCTCGCCGCGGCCGGGGTCGAGCCGTTCGTCGGGCCCGACGCCGACGCCGAGACCGGCGACCGGTTCGCGCACGTCCACGACCCGGACGGGCACCGGGTCGTCGTCGTGCAGCTCGGGACGACGACCGACCCCGCGTAGCGGGCTAGCGGGCCGGCACCCACGTCGCGTCGTCCGCGAGGATCGTCACCTCGTCCTGGTCGACGACGAGGAACCCGCCCCCGATCCGCAGCTCGGCCGTCGGGCGGTCCGGGGTGCGCAGACGCACCCGGCCCGCCGTGAGCGACGCCGCGACCGGCTGGTGCCGCGGCAGGATGCCCAGCGTGCCCGACGCCGCCGGGACCGTCACGCTCCGCGCCTCCCCCGCCCAGAACACCCCGGACGGCACCACCACCTCCACGGACACCAGCCGCTCCCCGGCGGGTGCGGCGGTCTCGGACGGGGGCGGCAGGGCGACGGGCACGGAGTTCCTCCCGGACGGTGGACGGCGGAACCTCCGAGTCTGGCCGGGCGACCCGCTCGCCGGGCCCGGCACTTCGTCACCCGGTCGGGGTCGAAGGTCACCGGGGAAGCGCCCGCCGCGGTGGTGCCTGCGAGCGGCCCGCGGGCGGCCCGCGCGGCGACCGTGGGTGGCCCACGTCACGATGGGCGCATGAGCACCCACGCGCACGGCATCCACCACTCGATCGACTACGTCGAGCTCCCCGTGACCGACCTCGCCGCCGCGCAGGCTTTCTACGGCGCGGCCTTCGGCTGGGAGTTCGTCCCCTACGGCCCCGGGTACTCCGGGATCCGCACGGCGGCAGAGTCCGGCGCGGACGAGGCCGGCGGTCTACGCCTGGCCGAGTCGGGCGACGTGACCCGCGGCGGTCCGTTCGTCCTGCTGTTCTCCGAAGACCTCGACGCGACGCTCGCCGCCGTGCGGGACGCGGGCGGGGAGGTGGTCGAGGGCCCGTACGAGTTCCCCGGCGGCCGCCGGTTCCACTTCCTCGACCCGAGCGGCAACGAGCTGGGTGTCTGGGCGACGTCCTGAGGGGCGACGTCGGCCGTCGGGCCCCGGGTCGCGCGGCAGCCCGGCGGCAATCACGTTGACGACGGCGGGTGCCGAGGAGCACCATCGAGGGTGACGGTTGCCGAGGGCAGCCGTCCGTCGTGCCGGACGGGCACGACCACGAGTCAGGATCGCGCCGACGGCGCGCCGCACGGGACGAGGAGACGCGGATGCACGGCGCCGCAGGCTGCGAGGTGGCCATGGCGGCCTGCTCGGGCGCCCTCTCCCCCCGCACCGTCACCCGCTGAGACCACCGGGCCGCGGGCCGTCGTCCCCGACGCCCGCCACGCTCCGGGGCGCACCGCCGTCCGACGACCCCGTCGTCGCCCGGCCGCGCCGGTCATGACGCGACGGCTGCGGGCACGCCGTCCTCCCCGCCCCCGGCGGCGCCGTCGTGCGCCCGGGCGAGCACGCGTCGTCGTGCACGCCCGCCGGGCCGCGGACCGTCCTGACACGGAAGCAGCGAACCCATGAACCCCCTGACCGAGAAGCAGATCCGCGCGTCGTTCGTCAACGCGTCCAAGCGCGAGGCCGCGCAGGCGACCCTCCCCGACCTCGACACGCTCGACTGGGACCGCCTCGACTACCTCGGGTGGCGCGACCGCAAGGCCCCGCTCCTCGCGTACGCCGTCGTGGAGGTCGACGACGAGCCGCGCGGCGTCCTGCTGCGCTCGACCGACGCCAAGACGGGCGGACGGCGCAAGCGCGCCGTGTGCGCGTGGTGCGAGGACGTCGTCGTGACGGACGACGTCAGCCTCTACGTGGCGCGCCGCGCCGGGGCCGCCGGGCGTCGCGGCAACACCGTCGGCACCCTCATCTGCACGCAGTTCCTCTGCTCGCAGAACGTCCGCCGGGCCCCCACCCGCACCGAGATGGGCGACGACGAGTCGATGCGCGAGCTGTTCGTCGAGCTCCGCGTCGACGGCCTCCGCGAGCGCTCCGCGCGCTTCGTCACCGAGGTCATGCGCGACGTGTGACCGACCGCGGCTCTACCTCGGCGGACCCAGGCTCTACCTCGGCGGACCCGGGGTCTCCCTCGGCGGACCCGGGCTCTACGTCGGCGGACCCGGGTTCTCCCCCGCGCCAGGAGGGCCACCAGTTCCACCGGCCCAGGAGCGTCATCGTCGCGGGCAGCAGCAGCCCGCGCACGACGGTGACGTCGAGGAGCACGGCGACGGCCATGCCGACGCCGACCTCCTTCATCGCGACGAGCTCGCCCGCCGCGAAGCCGAGGAACACGATGCCGATGGCGACGGCCGCCGTCGTGACGACCGGGCCGGACGCGGTGATGCCGCGGAGCACGGCCCGGTCGTTCGCAACGCGCGGGTCCTCGCCGGGCGCGCGGGCGCGCCACTCCTCCGCGGTGCGAGACAGGAGGAACACCTCGTAGTCGGTGGAGAGGCCGAACACGAGCATGCCGACGAGCAGGGGCGTGGTGACGTCGAGCGCACCCCACGGCTCGAACCCGAGGAGCGAGGCGCCGACGCCGTGCTGGAACACGGAGACGAGGACGCCGAGCGTCGCCGCGAGCGTGAGCAGGTTGAGCACGAGGGCCTTGAGCGGCACGACGAGCGAGCCCGTGAGCAGGAAGAGCAGCACGAAGGTCGCGAGCACCACGACCCCGGCGGCGAGCGGGAGCCGCTGCGCGAGGTGCTCCTGGGTGTCGACGACCTCGGCGGCCGGTCCGGCGACCCGCACCTCCAGGTCGGTGTCGAGGGCGCGCACGGCGTGCACGAGGTCCTGCGCCTCCTGGGCCGTCGCGTCGCCGCCCGGGCCGACGTCGGGCGTGAGGTCGACGACGGTGACCTCGGGCGGGTAGCCGGTGTCCTGCATGGCGTCCTCGACGCCGGGCAGGGCGGCGGCCCGGTCGAGCAGCTCGGGCACCGCCGGGTCGTCGACCGGGCCCTCCACGAGCACGGTGACGGGCGCGACGCCGAGGTCGGCGAAGCGGGAGGTGGTGGCGTCAGCGGCGAGGCGCGCCTCGGCGTCGGCGGGCAGCGAGCGGACCTCCGAGCTGCCGAGCGTGAGCGAGCCGAGGGGCGCCGCGAGGGCGAGCAGGAGCGCCGTCGCGCCGAGCGTGACGAGCACGGCGTGGCGCTGCGCGGTGCGCGCGAGCCGGCCCAGCGTGCCGGCGCCGCCGCGGCCCGTCCACGGGTGGGACCACGTGCGCGCGCCCGGCGCGGGGATCGCGCGGTGCCACGTCGCGACGAGCGCGGGGACGAGCGTGAGCCCGGCGACGGTCGCGACGAGCACGACGATCGCCCCGCCCACCGCCATGCCGGAGAGCAGGGAGTCACCGAGCAGGAGGAGCCCGGCGAGCGAGATGGCGACCGCGAGGCCGGAGGCGAGCACGGCGCGGCCGGCGGTCGCGAGCGTGCGCCCGACGAGCTCGTCGAGCGGGAGGCCCGGGGACGCGGCGCGCTCCTCGCGGAAGCGCGCGAGCACGAGCAGCGAGTAGTCGACCGTGAGGCCGAGACCGAGCAGCGTCACGACGTTCACGGCGAACTCGTTGACGGGCACCACGCCGAGCAGCCCGCTGAGCACGAGCAGCGCGACCGCGATCGCGGCGAGCGCGGAGAGCAGCGGGACCAGGCCGGCCCGCAGGCCGCCGAGGACGACGACGAGCACGACGAGGAGCACCGCGATCGCGATCCCCTCGCCCACCGCGGCGTCGGTGATCGCCTGCTCGACGAACGCCTCCTCCGCGAGCAGCGCACCGCCCACGAGCACCTCGGGGGTGTCGACGGTGTGCAGCGCGTCGGCGACGCGGTGCGCGAGGGCGAGCGCCTCGTCGTCGGACAGCGCGGGGTCGAGCTCGACGACGACGAGCGAGCCCTGCGCGTCGTCGGCGATGAGCCCGCCGCCGGTGTAGGCGTCGGAGAGCTCCACGACGCCGGGCATCGCGCGGATGCCGTGCATGACCTCGCTCGCCTGGGCGATGAGGTCGGCGGAGAAGTGGTCGCGGCCGGACAGCACCGCGACGACGGTCTCCCCCTCGGGGGCGAGCTCCTCGAGGCGTTCCGCCGCGAGGGCGGACGCGCTGCCCGGCGGGGCGGGGTCGACGTCGGAGGTCTTGTCGAAGACCGCCCCGCCGAGCACGGCGCCCGCGGCGAGGAGGACGGCCCAGACGACGAGGACCACGCCCCGGCGGCGGGCGGCGAATCGTCCGGTCCGGTGCAGGAGGCGTCCGAGCGTCATGGGGGCTCCCCTCGTCGGGAACTCGTCGGGGAGTCGTGGGGTCGGCCTCGGCCGGCTCGCCCACGACGTTCGTGCGGTGCGTCCGTGCGGCAGCGCGCGGACGTGAGCACCCTACGCGAGGGTGGGAGCGCCGTCGGACCGCGCTCCGCCCTGCGGGGACGCCCTGCCGGGCGCCGGACGAGACGGGTCGGGCGGGGGCGGCTCGTGCCGCCGCCCCCGCCCGGTGCGACCCGGGGCGGACGGCTCACGCCGCCCGCCCCGGGTCATCGGCTCAGCCGCAGCTGACGGCCTCGTAGGCGGCGTCCGCCTCGAACGTCCGGCCGTCACCGGTCGCGGAGACCTGCGCGACGCCGGCCTCGACCGACGTGGCACGCGTCGCGAACGACTGGTACGCGGAGGCACCCGGCTGGACGCCGGTCACCGTCTTCGTCCCGAACGGCGTCGTGAGCGTGACGTCCGCCGGCACCGTGTCGTCGTTCGTGGCACGGACCGCGACGTAGACCTTGCCCGCGAGGCAGCGGGTCTGGACCGTCGTCGAGATCGCGAGCTCCTCGACGGGCTCGTCGGTCAGCTCCTTGAACCGGATGTTCCGGTAGTTGACCATCTCGCCGTTGCCGTGGTTCTGGATCCCCACGAAGCTGTTGACCAGGCGGGCCGGGTCGCTGCTCGTGAAGTCGTTGACGAGCACGTCGTTGAGGTAGACCCGGATGCGGTCGCCCTCGACGCGGATGTCGTACGCGTTCCACTGGCCGACCGGCTTGAGCGAGGCCTCGACGGCCGCGGCGTCGGCACCCTGGAACGTGTAGATGGCACCCGTGGTGCGGTCGGCGGCGTCCGTCGCGTCGATCTGGATCTCGTAGCCCTTGTTGACGGCCACCCACGGGTCGTCGCCCGGGTTCGGGAACCCGACGAACACGCCGCCGTTGTCGTCCTTGAGGAGCTTCCAGTCGAGCTTCAGGCTGTAGCTGTCCCCGAGCTCCTGGTTGAACCAGAGCAGGCCCATGCCGCCCGCGCCCTGGATCGAGCAGTCCTCCTGGCGGCCGAAGCCACCCGGACCGGCCATGCGCCAGCCCGCCTGGAGGCTCGCGAGGGTGCCGTCGAAGAGGGCGGTGTAGCCGTCCTCGACCTCGCCCGGGGTGCAGATGTCCGGGTTCTCGCCGATCGAGAGCACGTCGATGTTGATGTTGCCCTGGTCGCCCGTCTCGTACGCGAGCGTGATGGTGTTCGTGCCCGCCTGGAGCTCGAGGTCGCGCGTCTGCACGCCCCAGTCCTTCCAGCTCCCCGTGGTCGGGAAGTTCCACTGGCCGAGGTCCTGGCCGTTCACGTGGAGCGAGACGTTCTTGGACCGCAGCTCGGTGTACGGGTGGATGCCGTTGGCGTAGCGCACGTTCACCGGGTAGGTGCCCGCCTCGGGGACGGTCACGGAGAACGTGCGGCCGGAGCCGACGCTCGTCATGCCCGCGGCGAAGCCGGAGCCGGAGTAGTTGCTGTGGTCCGAGCCGATGCTCGAGCCGCCGAGGGGCTGGGCCAGCTCCGCCTCGTACCAGCCGCGGTCGGCCGGGGCGACGTAGCCGGGCAGCGAGTTGAGCGTGTACCAGGCCTCGGTGCTGAGGAGCTCCGCGCCGTCGGCCGAGGCGAACGGGCGCGGGGACCGGACGTAGACGACGTGGCCGGGCTTGAGACCGTCGATCTTCAGCGTGACGGTCGTGCGGTCCTCGGACACCTGGGCGTCCGTGACGAAGAGCGGCTGCTCGTCGACCTTCGGGCCGCCGTACTGCTGCGTCGGCACGTAGCGCCACTGCTTGATCTGGTACGCGTCGGCGAGGTTCTCGACGACCTCGTCGGAGACCGGGTCGGTGTACTCGATCTCGAAGCCGCCCTCGACCACGCGCATCTCCTTCATGTCGAAGGAGTCCTCGTTGACGGGGACGAGCTTCTGGAGGCCGAACCGGAGCTTGCCGGACTCGCCCCAGTTGCCGCCCTCACCGGTGCCGCCGGCGTAGAGCGCGCCGTCGGGGCCGTAGATGACGCGGTTCACGCCGACCTCGAGGCCCGCGGTGTGGCGGAAGACCGCACCCTGGAACTCGCCGTCGACCTTCTCGAGGAACGCGCGCTGGATGCCGCCGTACGTGACGTCGCCGAGCAGCATCTGGCCCGCGAACTCGCCGTCCTCGACGAGGATCGGGTTGCCCGGGGAGTTGGCGATCTCGTTCTGCGGCAGCCACACGGCCGGCGGGGCGACGGGGTTCGAGTCGAACGGCCCGGCCGGGTTCGTGTAGTGGTTGTAGAACTTGTCCTGCTGGATGTGGATGAGCTTGTTCGACGGCAGCCAGGCACCCTGGTTGTCCGTCGCGAAGATCTCGCCCTCGGGGCCGAAGCCGATGCCGTTCGGCGTGCGGAGGCCGCCCGCGACGTAGCTCACCTCGCCCGTCTCGCGGTCGATCTTGATCGACGTGCCGCGGTTGGCCGCGGGCTGCGGGTTCGTCGTCGCGCCGCCGTTGTTGATGGCCACGGAGAGGTTGACGTAGAAGTAGTCCTCGTCGTGGATCAGGCCGAACGCGAACTCGTGGAAGTTGCCGCCGTCGGGCCACTCCGCGATCTTCGTGTGGGTGTCGTAGAAGCCGTCGCCGTCGGGGTCGGTGAGCTGCGTGAGCTGGTACCGCTCCGAGACGAAGATCGAGTCCTCGACGACCTCGATGCCCATGGGGTTGAGCAGCTCGTCCGCGACGAGCGTCGCCGTGACGTCCTCGGGGCCGTCGGCCGTGGTGACGCCGTCGAGGAAGTACACCTCGCCGGACACCGGGTCGGGGCGCCAGCCGCCGGAGCTGACCTCGCCCGTCGTCACGACGGCGAGCTGCTCGTCCGGCGTGAACGCCAGGCCGGAGACCTTGGGCTCGAAGCCCGCGGGGCGCAGGTCGACGAGCTCGTAGTTGGGGTTGACGGAGTCGAGCCGCAGGCCGTCGCCGGCCGTGTCGGTCGCGCCCTCGCAGTACTTGTAGCCGGGCGCGGTCACGCGCACGACGCCGGCCTCGGTGCTGAGCGCCGAGGTCGGGATCACCTGGAAGGAGGAGCTGCCCGGCGTCTTCCACGCGAGCGTGAGGCGCTGCTTGTCGCTGCCCTCGTAGTAGTCGACCCGCAGGTCGTGCACGCCTGCGGTGAGCGTCGCGCTGCCCTCGACGGAGGTCGAGTCGTTGGGGCCGTCGTTCTCGAGGACGAGCTGGCCGTCGATGTAGACGAGCGCGCCGTCGTCGTTGGTCACGCGGAACTGGTACTGGCCGTCCGCCGGGACGTGCAGGTTTGCGCTCACCTGCGAGATGAAGTTGTCCTCGGCGCCGAACTGCTCGGCCGTGGACCAGTCGATGGTCGGCATGAGCTTGTCGACGTTGGGCGTCTGCCCGGACTTCAGGGTGCAGACCCCGCCGGGGTTCTGCGCGAGCTGGAAGGTCCGCAGCGTGACGCCGGGCTCCTGCTCGGGGAGATCGGCCGCGGCGGGGACGGCCCAGCCCGCGACGACCAGGGCGCCGAGGGTGAGGGCGGCCGCGCCGCGTCGGTACCTGATCCGGCGGGACACCGGCAGGCTGGTGCGTTCGAGCATCGTTGCTCCTTACTCGGTCGGACTACGAGTCCACGGAGCGTAACCCCTGCCTGGCCCCGTCGATGACAACGCTGGACAGGCTAGCCCCCGTTCTATCGATGTGTCTACAACTTCCGTCGCACCGTCGACAAAAGTGCTCCCATCAGCGGGGACGTACGCTCACGGCATGACCGCACGCCACGGAGACATCGCCGACCGGACCGCGTCCCGCCCGTTCGCCCAGGTCGACGTCTTCACCCGCACGCCGACCCTCGGGAACCCCGTCGCGGTCGTGCTCGACGCCGTCGGCCTCACGGACGAGCAGATGGCCGCCTTCGCGCGCTGGACCAACCTCTCCGAGACGACGTTCCTCCTGCCGCCCACGCCCGACGGCGCCGCAGGCGGCGCCGACTACCGCCTGCGGATCTTCACCCCGGCGGGCGAGCTGCCGTTCGCGGGCCATCCGACGCTCGGGTCGTGCCACGCGTGGCTCGAGGCGGGCGGCAGCCCGCGCGCGGGGGACGTCGTCGTGCAGGAGTGCGGCGTCGGGCTCGTGACGATCCGGCGCGAGCAGGGCACGGAGCGGCTCGCGTTCGCCGCGCCCGCGCTGCTCGCCGACGAGCCGGTCCCGGCCGACGACCTCGCGGCGATCGTCGCCGCGCTCGGCGTCCCCGACGAGGCCGTGCTCGACCACCGCGTGCTCGACAACGGGCCGGGCTGGCGCGTCGTCCTGCTCGACTCCGCCGCGCGCGTCGCGGGGCTGACGCCCGACTGGACCCGGCTGCGCGCGGAGCACCCCGACCTCTCGGTGGGCGTCGCCGGCCTGCACGGGGACGACGGCGGCCCCGACGGCACGGCCGTCGAGGTGCGCGGGTTCGCGCTCGCCATGGGCATCCCCGAGGACCCGGTCACCGGGAGCCTCAACGCCGTCGTCGGACAGTGGCTCACGCGCGACGGCCGCCTCCCCGGCCGCTACGTCGCCGCCCAGGGCGCCGCGCTCGGCCGGGCGGGGCGCGTGCACGTCGAGCGCGACGGCGCCGGGACCGTCTGGGTCGGCGGGTCGAGCGTCACGTGCGTCGCGGGGACCGTCCGCGTCTGACGGGTCGCCGCCCCGGAAAACGGAGGCCCGGGGGCCCGCCCGCTCCGTAGACTCGGGCAAGTGTCAACAAACCCTCCGGTTTCCGGGACGGCGCGCGCCCTGACGGACCGCGCCGTGGTCTCGCGCGCGCGGTGGGCGCTCATGGTGCAGTTCGCGCTGTTCGGCGTCATCGGCACGTCGTGGATGAGCCGCCTGCCGTCGGTGCGCGAGGCGCTCGGGCTGAGCTCGGGCCAGCTCGGCGCGCTGCTCGTCGTGGGCGGGGTCGGCACCCTCACGGCCGTCGTCGTGACGGGCGCAGTCGTCGCGCGCTTCGGCAGCCGCACGACGCTCGTCGTCGCGACGTCCGCGAACGTCGTCGGGTTCGGCCTCGTCGCGCTCGGCACGGCGACCGGCAGCGTCGGCGTGTTCGCGGCGGGCGCGTTCCTCAACGGCATGTGCGGCGCGCTGACCAACGTCCCCATCAACATCTGCGCGGCGTCGGTGGAGCAGCACGTCGGGCGCGCGATCCTCCCCCACTTCCACGCGGCCTTCTCGATCGGGGCGGCGTGCGGGGCGCTCGTCGCCGCCGCGTTCTCGTGGGCGCACGTGGGCATCGCCACGCAGGTCGTCGTCGTCACGCTCGTCGTCACGGCGGCCCGCGCGCTCCTCATCGCGCCCGCGACGGCGATCGCGCCCGAGCGTGCCGCGGCGCGCACGGCGGCGGCCGACGGCGCCCCCGCACCCCGGCGCGGCGCAGGCGTCCGCGCGGCGCTCGCCGCGTGGCGCGAGCCGCGCACCCTCCTCATCGGGCTCGTGCTGCTCGCGTCGTCGCTCTCGGAGGGCTCAGCGGGCAACTGGCTGTCCATCGCCGTGGTCGACGGGTTCGACGTGCGCGAGGCGCTCGGCGCGGTGGCGTACGGGACGTTCGTCGGCGCGATGACGGTGTTCCGGTTCGCCGGCACCGGGCTCATCGACCGGTTCGGTCGCGTCGCGGTGCTCCGGGCGTCGGGCGCCTCCGCGCTCGTCGGGCTCCTCGTGTTCGGCCTCGCGCCCACGCTGCCGCTCGCGTGGGTGGGGATCGTCCTGTGGGGCTGCGGTGCGGCGCTCGCGAACCCCGTCGCGATCGCCGCAGCGTCCGACGATCCCGCGCACGCCGCACCCCGCGTCGCGGTCGCGACGTCGTTCTCCACGGTCGCGATGCTGAGCGCTCCCCCGCTGCTCGGCCTGCTGGTCGACGGCGTCGGGGCCCGCCACGCGCTCCTCGTGATCTGCGCCGCGACGGTGCTGTCCCTCGCGGTCGCGGGCCAGGTCCGGCCCCTGCCGCGCCCGGCGGCGCCCGCCCCGGCCGACGACCTGCCGGAGCCCGGCCGGGAGCGCCCGGTCGGGTCCCGCTAGGGGGACGCGTCGCGCGCCCGCCGCGGCCCCGGCGCACACTGGCGGGTGTGAGCCTGGCAGCCCGTGCCCCGCGCCGAGCGCCCGCTGCCGCGCGGTGGGGGTGGGTCGTGGCCGCCGTCGTGGCGGGCATGGCGTTCCTCGTGCGGTGGCACCTCGTCGGCGGCTCGGCCGGGATCGGCGGGTACCGCGGCTACGACGACGGCGTGTACTTCTCGGCCGCGGTGGCGCTCGTGCACGGCCGCGTGCCCTACCGCGACTTCCTCCTGCTGCACCCGCCCGGCTCGACGCTCGCCCTGACGCCCTTCGCGGCGCTCACCACGTGGACGAGCGACGACCACGCCCTGGTCGCAGCGCGCGTCGGCATCATGCTCGTCGGCGCGGCCAACGCCGTGCTCCTGACGCGCGTGGCGCGCCGGTGGGGCACGACGGCGGCCGTCGTGGGCGGCGTCCTCTACGCGCTGTCGTACGCCGCGGCGTGGGCCGAGCGGCTCACGCTCCTCGAACCGCTCGGCTCCCTGTGCCTGCTCGGCGGGGTCGTGCTGCTGCTCCGCGGCCTCGACCGGCGCCAGGAGGGCACCGGCCGCGAGCGCCCGTGGCTCTGGGCGGGCGGGGCCGTCCTCGGGCTCGGTGCGACGGTCAAGATCTGGGGCGTGGTGCCGCTGCTCGTCGTGCTCCTCTGGCTGCTGCTCGCCGCCGGGTGGCGCACCGCGGCCCGTGCGGCCACGGGCGCTGTCGTCGCGCTGGTGGCGGTCCTCGGCCCGTTCCTCCTCGCCGCGGGGTCGGACATGGTCCGCATGGTCGTGCTCGACCAGCTCACCCGGCCCCCGGCGACGACGGACCTCGAGCAGCGGCTCGTGTGGCTCACGGGGACCGGCGGCCTGCGCGACCTCGTGCCGGAGCAGGAGCAGCTCGCCGTGGCGTGGACCGTGCTGGCGCTCGCGACGGTCGCCGCGGTCGCGGCGTGGGTCGGGCGGCGCGGGAGGCTGTGGGTCGTGCTGCTCGCGGTGCAGGTCGGCGTCCTGCTGCTCTCGCCGTCCGCGTACCCGCAGTACGCGGCGTTCTCGGCACCGGCGCTGGTCCTCGTCCTGGCCGCCGCGTGCTCGCTCCTGCCCCGCCCGAGCCGGGTCGCGGCGGGGACGCTCCTGAGCATCGGCGCCACAGCCCTCCTCGTGGCCGCGGTGCAGACCGCACCGCGCCTCGCCCCGTTCCCGACGGCCGAGGTGGCGGCGGCGCTCCCCGACGACGGCTGCGTCCGCGCCGACTCCCCCGGGGTCCTCGCCGTCCTCGACGTGCTGAGCCGCGACCTCGAGCGCGGCTGCGAGCTCCCCGTGGACCTGTCGGGGTACTCGTACGACCACGGCGCGCGGGACGCCGCCGGCGAGCCGGTGCCGCGCCGTCGGAACCTCGCCTGGCAGGAGGAGGCGCTGCGCTACCTGACGTCGGGGTCGTCCGCCGTGCTCGTGCGGTCGACCGGCAACGGGTTCAGCGACGAGACCTGGCGCGCGCTCGACGCCACGACGACGACCGTCGTCGACCGGCCGGGGGTGCGGGTGCTCGTCCCGCACGACGACGTCACGCGGCCGGGAGGCTGAGCCTGCGCCCCGCGACGGGGACGCTCAGGCGCGGGCCCGGTACCGCTCCACGGACTCGTGCCGAGGTTCCCCGGCGTCAGTCCGGCTCCCGGGCGGCGGCGATGCGCATCGTCACGTGGCTCGCGTACTCCGCGGGCTCTCGGTCGACCTGCACACGCAGCGACCCTGGGGGGACGTCGACGGTGCGCTCGTTCTCGGCGTCCCCGATCGCGAGTCGCCCGGACGGGCAGCTGAGCTGTCCGTCGAACTCCGCAACTCCCGTGGGCAAGGGCTCACCGACGACGACGGTCACGGTGACCGTCGCGGACGGAGGATCCACGCCCTCGGGCCAGTCGTCCGAGACGTCGATGTCGGCGGCATGGAGCACCGGCACGGCCAGGCAGGACGGTGACGACGTGATCGCCTCGTCGCCGAGGTCCGGGGGAAGGTCGAAGGACTCCTGCTCGTCGAAAGCAAGGAGGAGGCCCCACCGGAACGGTTGTGTCCACTCGAGCTGCACCCCCGCACCGTATCGAAGGCGCCGCGCCGCTCAGGTGCGCCAGGTGACGCCGTCTCCACCACCGTCGCTCCGGCCCGGACACCTCACGGCGCAGGTCTCGCCCAGGGGTCCCGGTCCGCTGCCGGGCTGCCGACGGGCTCGCTCGGGGACTCCTCGGTCGTCGGCTCGTCCGCACCGCCCGCGGCACGCTCGGCGAGCGCGGCGGCGACGGCGGCGTCGACCGCGCGCTGCTGGGCGGTCCGCGCCCGGCGCCGCGCGCGGACGCGCCAGACGACGAGCAGCGCCACGAGGACGAGGAGGCCGAGCGCAACCCACGGCACGGCCCAGGTGGTGGCGGTCGCGACGACGCCCGGCACGACGACCTCCGGGTCGGGCACCGTCCCGGGCAGCGGCACGACCTCTCCGCCGACCGTCAGCGTCGCGACCTCGCGACCGAGCGGCCAGACGCCGTCGACCTCGACGGTCCGCTCGACGGACGAGCCGGGGAGGAGCTCGGGCACGTCGACGTCGGTCGCGGACGTCGCGCCGAGCCCGAACGGACCGGCGACGCGGACGGCGGTCGCCGGCGCGACGCGCGCGTTGCCCTCGTTCGTCACGGTGAACGTGACGGTCGCGCTGCCGGGCGCGAACGGGTTGAGCGTGCCGTCGTAGGCGAGCCGCACGTCGTCGACCGCGAGCGCCGGGGCGAGCTCGCCCTGGACCCGCAGGTGGACGCGCGAGCCGAGCCGGCGGTCGGTCGTGACGCCGTCCTCGGCGACCACGACGAGGGACGACACGACTCCGGCGGCGTAGTCGCCCGGGGTCGCGTCGTCGGGCACGGTGACGGTGAAGGGGACCTCGATGCGCTCCTGCGGGGGGATCTCGACCTCGGCCTGGTCGAGGGCGATCCACGTCCCGAGCGCGGTCGACTCCTCGCCCGCGGGCAGGAGGTCGAGCGTGCCGTCGTCGGTGAGGAAGCCGTCGGCGGCGTACACGGCGAGTGCGAGCGGGGTGTCGCCGTGGTTCGAGACGACGAGGCTGTCGCGCAGGGAGCCGCCGGGCGCGAGCGAGTACGCGAAGTTGGGACGGTCGACGCCCTGGGCGGTGTCTCCCGGGCGCACGCCCCACTGCACGGTCTGCGCCGGGTCGGGGGCGGGCGCGTCATCGGTCGCGAGGGACGCCCGCGCGGCGGGCGCGACCTGGCGGGGGGCCGCGGCGGGCGCGGCCTCCCCGGGGAGCGCGGCGGCCGCGGGCGCGGCGAGGAGCGCGAGCGCGAGCAGGGGCCCGGCGAGCGCGCGCAGGGCGCGGGACGCGGGGGCGGGAGAGGTGCGTCGGTGGGTCATGCGCTCGGTCCTTCGTCGGTGCAGGTGGGGCGGCTCGGACGACGAGCCGCCGGCCCGGCCGGCCACCACGGCGTGCGTGGTGGCCGACCGGTCGCCCGGCCCGTGGCGGGCCGGGCTGCGGTGTCCCGCGGGATCAGCCCAGTGCGGTGAGCGTGATCGTCGCGGTGTAGGTGCCGCGCGGGGTGTCGAGCGGCATCTTGAGGTCGAGCTCGGCGCCGACCACGGACGCGCCGCGCGCGTGGCCCTCGTCGGCCCGCGCGAGGGTGCGCGCCTGCTTGAGGCCCTCGCCCTCGTCGAACCCGGACGCGACCGGCGCGCCGGCGACCGCGTCGCCGCCGTTCTCGATGACGCCCGGCGTCCAGCCGAGGTGCTTGCCGTCGACGGTCTGGCCGCCCGCCGTGAAGTCGGACACCTGGCCGGTGACGGACCACGCCGGGTCGCCCGCGCGCGTGTCCTGGACGCGCACGGGGACGAGCTGGCCCTGGGCCTGGTAGTAGCTGAGTTCCTCGTCGGCGACGCCGAGGTCGACGAGGCGCGACGAGCCCTCGAGCGACCACGTGAGCTCGCCCCCGGACTGCTGCGGCACGGTGACGGCCACGGCCTGGTCGCCCTCGGGCGCGGCCCCCGGCTCCTCGCCGGTGTGGTCGCCCTCGACGCCGCCCGCGGTGTTCCCGGGCCCGAGGACGGCGGCCGGGTCGTTGCCCGTCGCACGGATCGTGCCCTGGACCGCCGTGCCCGCGACCCGCAGGTTGCCGGCGTTGCCGCTGAGCACGAGGTCGCCCGCGACCGCGTTGCCCCACTCGTCGGCCTCGCCGGACGCCGTCGCGCCGACGAGCAGGTCGCGCGCACCGTTGCTCACGGTGAGCGTGCCCCCGACCACGGCGCCCGCGACCGTCACGCCGAACGCGGAGCCGTCGAGCGTCGCGTCTCCGCGCACGGACGTGCGCAGCAGGTCGACGTAGCTCGCCTCCTGCGTGAGCAGCCCGCCGGAGACGGTCGAGTCGCTGATCTCGACGTCCACGCCCCCGGCCGCGACGTCGCCCCCGACGGTGAGGTCGTTGAGGTACAGGAACCCGTTCCGGGTGCCCGCCGAGTAGACGCTGACGTCCCCGGCGACGCTCGTGCCGTCGAGCAGCACGCCGTACGCGTCGGTCGCGACGACGTCGCCCCCGACGGTCACGGACGTCGCGTCGAGCCAGCCGCCCGGCTGGACCACGACGTCGCCCTCGACGGTCGCGCCACCGAGGACGCAGTCCGCGCCCCCCGGGACGACGAGGTCGCCGCTGACGGTCCGGTCGCCGAGGTCGGTCGTGCACTCGACGTCGGCGGCCTGCGCCGCGGGCGCGACCGCCGTGGCCGTGGCCACCGCGAGCAGCGCGGCGGCCGGGACCTTCCACTTCCACTTCATGTGATGCTCCTTGTCAGGTGTGGTCGGTCCGCGTCAGCCGCGGAGCGAGGAGATCTCGCCGTAGCTGCGGCGGGCGTTGCCCAGGGAGTTGAGGGCGTTGCCGGGCTCGGCCACGGTCGCCGCGTTGTCCTGCTCGTACAGCCCGAACCGCTGCCCTCGGTCGCGGAGCTGGGAGAGGAACGCCTGGTAGGGGATGTCGCCGGCGCCGAACTCGATGATGTCGTAGCCGTTGCCGCTGGACTCGTTGGTCTTGCCGTCCTTCAGGTGCAGGATCGGGAAGCGGCGCGGGTCGCGCGTGACGTAGTCGATCGGCTCGAACCCGGGGTACAGGTGGCGGCCCACGTACGCCCAGTAGACGTCCATCTCGAAGAACACGAGCTCGGGGTCGAGGTTGTCCCACAGCAGGTCGTAGACGCGCTGGTTCGGGTCGTCGCTGGTGAACGCCCACTCCTGGGCGTGGTTGTGCGAGTAGAGCTTGAGCCCCGCCGCGCGGGCCTTCTCGCCCATCTGGTTCCAGGTCTCGCAGGCCTGGAGCCACTGCGCCTTGGGGATGGGTCCGCCGTAGCCGCCCGCGATGGGTCCGCCCTGGCCGAGGTGCGGCATGCCGAGCGCGAGCGCCTTCTCGATCTCGGCGTCGATGTTCGCCGGGGTGAGGTTGACGTGCGCACCGACGGCCCGCAGGCCGTTGTCGTCGAGCAGCTGCCGGATCTCCGGCACGGTGATCGCGCCGACGCTCCCCTGCGTGTAGCCCGCGAACTCGATCTCGGAGTAGCCGATGTCGGCGAGCTCCTCGAACACGGCCCGGAACCCGAGCGAGCTGACCTTGTCCCGCACGGTGTAGAGCTGGATGCCGATGCGGTTCACCGGCACGAGCCGGTTGCGCCCGCCGGACGGCGCGACCGCCGTCGGGAGGGCGCCGCCGAGCGCGTTCGCCGCCGACGGACCGAGGGCGGCCCCCACGCCCACGGCGACCGACGACGCCGCGAGCGCCTTGAGCAGGTTGCGACGGGTCATCGGCTTGGCCGAGACCGTCGGGTGGTGGTGTGAACTCATGTCTCTCCTTCGAGGTGAGCCGCCCCGGGACCGCACCCGGGGACGCCTGGGGGCCGGTGGCCCGGGCGGGTCGCCCGGGCCACCGGTGGGACGGTCAGCTGCGGACCGTGAGGGTGAGGTTCACCGTGCTGGGCGCGACCCCGGCGGACCCCTGGTAGCGGGCCTGCACCTGGTAGGTGCCGGTCGCCGCGAGCTTGGGGAGCGTCACGACGACGTCCCCCGCCTCGTCGAGCGTCCCGGTGAGCGACGCGACGGTGCCGTTGTTCTTGCGCACCGTCACCTGCACGTCGCCCGTGGGCACGACGCCGGTCGACGACTCCACGTGGAGCGTCGCCTTCGCCGCGACGGCGGGCTTCACCGGGTTCGGCGCCACGCTGCCCGTCGTGGTCGACCGGGCCTGGGCCACCGTGAGGCGCACCGTCCCCGCCGACGCCGTGTAGACGCCGTCGGCGCCGTACGTCGCGGTGAGGGTGTGCGTCCCGACGGCGAGCGACGGGTCGATCGCGATCGTCGCCGTGCCGTCCGCGAGCGTCCCGCGCCCGACCTCGGTCTCGCCCGTGGTGAGCACGACCTCGCCCGTGGGCGTGCCGCCCTCGCCCGTGACCGTGACGACGGCCTCGCCCGGCGCGCCGTAGGAGACGCGCGCGGCGCCGACGGAGACCGTCGTGGCCGAGGCGACCGTCGGCTCGTCCGGGGCGTCGAGGTCGATCGTGAACGACACCGCGCCGGCCTCGGAGACGTTGCCGCCCGTGTCGGTCGCGCGGTAGAGCAGGTCGTACGCGCCGTCCTGCGAGAACGTCACGCCGTACTGCTGGTTCGCCGCGAGGTTCGTCCACGTCGCGCCCGCGTCGCGCGAGTACTGCACGCTCGCGACCGCGCCGTCGTCGGTGGCCTGCACGGAGAACCGCACCGGCTCGTTGAACACGCCGCCGACGCCCGTGGGCGTCTCCGGCGCGAGCGTGTGCGCGACGGTCGGGGCGGTGACGTCCGCCGCGCCCGCGCCCACCATGGTGATCGCGTCCACCGCGAGCTCGTCGGACGACGTCACGAACAGCGTGCCCGAGCCCTCGGGGGCGTCGAACGTGATCTCCACGTCCTGCCAGCCCTCGCCCGCGGGGACGACGGCGGTCGCGAACGGCTCGGCGTCGGCCGCGCCCCAGCGGAGCTCGAGCTCGCCGCCGCCGCTCGCGCGGACCACGGCGCCGTCGATCCCGGCGAAGCTCACCGGGTCGTACCGCAGGAAGTCGCCCGCGCCGAGCCCGCGGACGGCGTTGCCGCCCCGTGCGGTCGCGTCGGCGAACACCTCGACGCCCTCGCGGCCGATCGCGTGCTCGCCCTGCTGCTCCTTCGGGTTGAGGCGCAGCGTCGCCTCGCCCGCGGCCGGCGGGAGGCCGTTGTGGCCCGCGTCGGTGTACGTGACGACGACCGCCCCGTACAGGAGCGCGCCCGGGCCGTGCTCGGGCGAGTTGGGGTCGGTGCGCCACGCGCCCGTGCAGCCCGTGCCCGTGGACTCGGGGTGCGCGTGCTCGTCGTGCCCGAGGCCGTACGTCCACGCGACGCGCGAGCACACGGTGCCCGAGCCCGCCTGCGGGTCCTCGAACGCGGCGGCGTACGCCTCGAGCACGTCCGCCACCATCTGCGCGGTGACGGCGCCGCCGGAGATCGCGACGAGCTCGTCGAGGGTGAAGCCGGAGGCCTCGCCCAGCGTCTCGGCGTCGACCCCGAGCGTCTCGACGAGGACGTCGTGCCCGATGGCGTCCGCGAGCCACTCGCCGATCTGGTCGCCCGACGTGAGGTGCGGCGTCGGCGCCTCGCCGCCGCCGAGGTCGTCCTCGGCGTCGGTCGTGGTCACCTTGTACGGGACGGCCTGGCCCCAGTCGAAGAACGCGCCGTCGGCCGGGTACTCGATCGTGACCTCGGGCGCCTGGTTCCCGACGGAGATGACGCGCGACGTGAGGGAGAACTTGCCCGACGCGTCGGTGACGCGCAGGCGCGCGGTGTACGCGCCGATCTCCGTGTACGTGTGCGTCGCCCGGACGCCCTCGGCGTCGAACGTGCCGTCCCCGTCCACGTCCCACGCGTAGGTGAGGTCGTCACCCTCGGGGTCGGACGACGTCGACGCGTCGAACGTCACCTCGAGCGGTGCCTGCGACGACGACGTGGGCGTCGCGGTGAAGCGCGCCTGGGGCGCCTTGTTGCCCTCGGCGTAGTCGATCCGGTACAGGCCCGCGTCGGGGTTGGCGCGGAAGAAGCCGTCGCCGTAGTCGAGCACGTAGAGCGAGCCGTCGGGACCGAACTCGAGGTCCATCGGGTTGTCGTGCGGCGGCTGGCCCGCCGCGGCGAGCGCGGCGTTCGGCAGGAAGTCCTCGATGTGCGTGACGTCGAACGTCTCCCAGTCGACCGTGAACGCGGCGAGGTAGTCCTGCGAGAACTCGCCGAAGAACGCCTTGCGGTCCCAGTACGCGGGGAGCTTCGTCGTCGACGGGTTGTCGGCGTCGTAGTGGTAGACGGGCCCGCCCATGGGCGCCTGGCCGGAGCCGGAGCCGAAGCTCACGAGCTCGTCCCACGGCTGGTCGCCCGGGTTGTCGCCGTACCAGAGCGTCGCGGCGCGGGCCGGCGGCAGCTCGCGCAGGCCCGTGTTCCAGCGGGAGTCGTTGACGAGGTTCTCGGGGTCGAAGAACTCCCCCGGCGTGCCCGTCGCGAAGTCCCAGTCGTTGTAGGCGAAGTTGTCGCCCTGGACGTAGGGCCAGCCGGCGTTGTGCGGGTCGTCGAGCGAGACGACGTTCCACTCCACGAGGCCCATGGGACCGCGGCCCGCGGTCTCCGCGACCGCCTTCGTCGCGTCGGGGCCGTAGTCGCCCCAGGAGAGCGAGTTCGTCTCCGGGTCGACCTCGAACCGGAACGGGTTGCGCACGCCCATGACGAAGATCTCGGGGCGCGTGCCCTCGGTGCCCGGCGCGAACAGGTTGCCCTCGGGGATCGAGTAGGAGCCGTCGTCCTCGACGTGGATCCGCAGGATCTTGCCGCGCAGGTCGTTCGTGCTCCCCGCGCCACGGCGCGAGTCGAAGCCGGGGTTCATGCCGGGGGCGTCGTTGTTCGGCGCGAAGCCGTTCGCGCCCGGGGTGCTCGCGGGCGTGTTGTCGCCCGTCGTGAGGTAGAGGTTGCCGTCGCCGTCGAAGTCGATGTCCGCCCCGACGTGGCAGCACTGGCCGCGCTGCACCTCGACGTCGAGGATCACCTGCTCGCTCGCGAGGTCGATCGTGTCGCCCGTCCACTGGAACCGGGCGAGACGGTTCACGCCCACCCAGCGGTCCCAATAGCTCTCGTCCTCGCCCGCCGGGAGCGAGTTGGGCGCGTTGCCCGTCGGGGTGTCCGCGACACCGTCGCCGTCCGCGTCGCGCGGCGCGTAGACGAGGTAGACCCACCCGTTGTCCTCGAACTCCGGGTCGAGCGCGACGCCCTGGAGGCCGTCCTCCGAGTTCGCGTAGACGTCGAGCGTCGTGACCACGCGCGTGACGCCCGTCGCCGGGTCCGTGAGCCGGACGTCGCCGTTGCGGGCCGTGTGCAGGACGCGCGAGTCCGGGAGGATCGCGAGGTCGATGGGCTCGCCCACGTCCTTCGTCAGCAGCACGCGCTCGTAGTTGGACCAGTCGAGCGCCGCCTCGGCGCCCGGTTCCGCGCCGTGGTCGACGCCGTCGTGCGCGACGGCGGGTGCCGTCGCCGCGCCCAGGCCCGTGAGCGCGAGGGCGCCGGCGGCCAGAGCCGCGGTCACCCGCCGGTTCCGGCGCGTACGCCGGTCGATATCCTTCATCTGATGCCGCTCCTGTGAGGTTCAGTCGCCTGTGAGGGGTCATCCGGACCGGGTCGCCCCCGTCGCGCCAACGACGGAATCAGGGCGGCTCGGTCTGTCTGTGCTGGTGGGAGGGCTGCGCGTCCCCTGCCCGGTGGTCCTCCTCGTCTCGTCGTCGAGCGCGATCCCCCCGCACGTCGTCGTGCGGACGGAGAGTGCCACCACGTGCACCGGGGCACGCGCGGAGGCGGTCGGGCCGTAGCGGTCGGGTGAAATTCACCTACCACTCGGTCGTCATCCTACGAGGCTTCTGTCGGGTGTCAATCAAAAGTCGAAAGTCCGCCGATGCACGGACCACAGGCAGGAACGCAGCCGAATCCTGACTGCGCTGTCGGGTTCGCGAACTGACCTCGAGCGCGCAGAGATCCCGCCAACGATCCGTCGTCGAGCACGTCGATGCCGACTGCCTGTCCGCCGCTGCGCCGGGCCTGCCGACGTCCTGTGGGGGAGCGCAGGGCGCGAGCGTGAGAGGGAGCCGATGGCCTTATTGGCTGGAAATTGGGCTACCTACAGGCTAGCAGTTCGGCTAATATGGCCGTATGAAATCCGTAGCGCTGAGCGAGGCGAAAGACAAGTTGTCGGCCCTGGTGGACGAGGCCGACCGGGAGCACGAGATCATCCGGATCACCCGGCACGGGCGCGGTGCCGCGGTGCTGATGGCCGAGGACGACCTCGAGTCGCTGCGCGAGACGCTGTTCTGGCTGTCCCAGCCCGGCGTGCGCGACGACATCGACGAGGCCCGTCGCGCCGCCGCCGAGGGCGCCACGACGTCCGGTAAGGACCTGCGGGCACGGTTCGGGCTGCCGGCGCAGTGACCGACGACCAGACACCGGCGTGGCGGGTCGAGATCGCACCCGCGGCCGAGCGGTCGCTGCTGCGCCTGCCGCACAAGATCGCGGCCGCGGTCGTCGAGTTCGTCACCACGACCCTGCCGACCAACCCCGAACGCATGAGCAAGCCGCTGCGGTACGAGCTCGAAGGCCTGCGCTCCGCGCGCCGCGGCGACTACCGCGTGCTGTTCGAGCTCGACCACGACACCGGGGTGCTGCTCGTCGTCCGCATCGCGCACCGCGCCGACGCCTACCGATAGCCCTCCCCGCCCACCCAGCACGAGGCGAGCACCCCCGTGACCAGGGACCCGGTTCGAGCGTGCCGGGGTTCGCCGTGGTCAACCGCTCGGCGAGGCGCCGCGGAACTCCTTGCTGCAGGAGGGCCCCGCGGTCAGGACCGGTACACCCAGTGCCACGGCTCGCGCGGGGTGTCCTCGACGAAGCCGAAGCGGCCGCCGTTGGTGCGCATCCACGCCTGCGCTCGCTCGTCCAGGTCGAGGTCGACCGCGATGCCCCAGCCGTGCGGGCTGGTCCCCGGCTCGGCGGCGAGCCCGCCCTGGGAGTACAGGCCCTTGCGCGCGGCGACGTCGACCTGCGCGTCGTAGGACCGGTAGGAGTCCGTGATGCCGATGCGGACGCCGTCGCGCGCCGCCTCGGCGAGCAGGCCCTCGAGCGCCTGGCCCGCGGGCGCCCAGAGGCGATGGCCGGTCGTCCCGACCTCCTGCAGGGCGGACCGGGGGATCTTCCCGTTGCCGTAGGCCCCGAGGTCGCCGGGGACGCCGTCGACCGTGCGCGTCCGGTCGGGACCGGTCGCGCCCGCTACCGCGGTGCTGCCGGTGCCGGTCGACCCCGCCAGCACCGTGCTGAGGAGCTCGTCGAAGCGCGCGCCGGAGCCGCTCGCGACGGCGTCCGCGGCGCGGGTGTCGACGGTGCGGACGTCGACGGTGCGGGCGGGGCTGAGGGTCGCCTCGATGGCAGCCACCCGCTGCGCGATCGCGGTGATGCCGTCCATCCGGTCGTCCTCCTGGGGGGCAGTGCCGGCGGTGGCGTCCACCAGTCGGCACTCCCTATGCACCGCGACGAGCGGTCTGCCGCCTCCCCGCGTCGCAGCGACCGCGCCGAGCGACCGCTCCCGGCTCGACCGCGCGGGGGTCAGACGGCCGCGCCGGGGCGCGTGGCCGCCTCCAGGAGCTCGAGCACGTGGACGTAGTCCTCGCCCGTGGCGCGGGACATGCCCATCTCGCACGTCCGGTTGCTCGACACGTACGCGTCGAAGCGCCCCTCCGGGAGCCTGCCGGCGCGGTGCGCGACCTCGTCCGCCTCGGCGCGCGTCGCGCCCGCGGTGAGCTCGGGGTGCAGCATCCCGCGGTCGCCCGCGAACCCGCAGCAGCCCCAGGCCGTCGGCACGGTGGCGCGCTCGGCGACGGCCTCCGCCACGGCCCGCAGGTCGTCCACGGCGCCCAGGTGCACGGTCGCGCACGTCGGGTGCACGACGACGTCCCCCGCCCGCGCGACGTCGACCCCGCGCGCCGCGAGGCCGGGCAGCACGTCGGTGCGCACGAACGTCACGGCGTCGACGACCCGCAGCCGGGCGAACCGGTCGCGCGCCCGCTCGTCGCGCGGGTCCGTCCCGGTGAGGTGGCGCGCCGTCTCGGCGAGGCCGTGGGTGCAGCTCGACGCGTCGCACACGACCGGCAGCTCGCCCTCGCGCGTGGCGACCCACAGCGCGTCCACGACCTTGCGGGCCATGGCGGCCGCGCCGTCGGGCAGGCCCTTGGACGACCACGGGGTGCCGCAGCACAGCCCGCCGATCCCGTCGGGGACCACGAGCCCGACGCCCGCCCGCTCGCACAGCGCCCGGAACGCGGCCTCGGCCCCGACCGGGCGGCTCGCGCCGTCTCCGCCGCACGCGCCCGCGGGCAGGCCGGCCCCGGCGGGCGCGAAGAGCTCACCCATGCACGACGCGAACAGCACCGCGCGCGCGGGGGTGGCGCCGCCGTCGGACACGACGGCCGTGGTCCCGCGGCGCGGCCCGGGACCGGGCAGGTCGGCGTCGACGCGCGGCACGACGTCCGTCCCGACGACCCCGCGGGCGACGTCGGACGCGACGCGCACCAGCGGCGTCGGGAGCGCTTCGACGACGCCGAGCGCGGCGCGCAGGCCCGTGACCACGGTCCCCCAGTGCTCGGCGGCGGCCGCTCCCCCGCGCTGCACGAGCCGCGGCTGCGACCGCGCGCGGTGGCCCTTCATGACGACGCCCGTGTCGATGCCCACGGGGCACGCCTCGACGCACAGCGAGTCCGCGGCGCACGTCGCGACGCCCTGGTAGGCGTACTGCCGCTCGAGCTCGCGCCGCTCGGCGGGCGGCGCGGCGGCCATCTCCTTGAGCAGCGCGATGCGCTGGCGCGGCGTGGTCGTCACGGTGCGCGACGGGCAGCCCGGCTCGCAGTACCCGCACTCGACGCAGCGGTCGACGAGCGCCGCGTCGTCCCCGCCCGCCGACGACTCGACCTTGAGGTTCCGCAGGTGCTCGTGGTCGTCGTCGGTGAGCACGACGCCCGGGTTGAGCAGGCCGTGCGGGTCGAGCAGCCGCTTGACCTCGCGCATGACGGCGTAGAGCTCGTCGCCGTACTGGCGCCGCACGAACGGCGCCATGATGCGGCCGGTGCCGTGCTCGGCCTTGAGCGTGCCGCCGTGGCCGAGCACGAGGTCGACGAGGTCGTCGCTGAACGCCGCGTACCGGTCGAGCTCGGCGCGGTCGCCGAGGCGCGGCGTGATCATGAAGTGCAGGTTGCCGTCCTTGGCGTGCCCGAACGTCACCGCGTCGCCGTAGCCCCGGCGCTCGAAGAGCGCGCCGAGGTCGCGCACCGTCGCGGTGAGGTCGGCGACGGGGACGGCCACGTCCTCGAGCAGCGCGGTGCTGCCCGCGGGCCGCGCGCCCGCGACGGCGGTGTACAGGCCCTTGCGCACGCGCCACAGGCGCTCGCGCGTCGCGGCGTCGGTCGTCACCGCGGCGGGGACGGCCAGGGAGCCGGCGAGCGAGCCGACGACGTCGCGCGCCGCCTCCTGGAAGGGCGCGAGAGCGTCGGAGGTCGCCGCGCGGTACTCGACGAGGAGCGCGGTCTGCCGGTGGATGCCCGCCCCGGAGGCCAGCGAGCGCATCGAGGGATCGGCGGCCGGGTCCGCCGCGGCGACGCGGAGCGACGCCGCGTCGAGCAGCTCGATCGCCTCCGCGCCCGACGCGACGAGCGGCACGAGCGCGTCCGTGGCGTGCTCCAGCGAGTCGAGCACGAGGAGGGTCGTCGCGGCGTGCGCGAGGAGCGGCACCGTCCGGAACGTCACGTCGGCGACCCAGCCGAGCGTGCCCTCGCTCCCGACGAGCAGGTGCTCGAGGATCTTCACGGGCTCGTCGTGGTCGAGGAACGCGTTGACGGAGTAGCCCATCGTGTTCTTCATCGCGAACTGGCGCTCGATCTCCGCGCGCATCGCGGCGCTGCCCCGCACGCGGTCGCGCAGCTCCGCGAGACCGCGGTGGATCGCGGGCTCGGCGGCGCGCAGGCGCGCGTCGGCGTCGGGCGCGCCCGTGTCGACGACCGTCCCGCTCGCGAGCACGACCGTCATCGCCTCGACCGTCCGGTACGCGGTCCGCGCCGTCCCCGACGACATGCCCGACGAGTTGTTCGCCACGACCCCGCCGATCGTGCACGCGATCTCGCTCGCCGGGTCCGGGCCGAGCCGGCGCCCGTGGCGCAGCAGGTGCGCGTTGACGAGCCGCAGCGTCGCGCCGGGCTCGCAGCGCACGCGCTCGCCGCCGTCGAGCACCTCGACCCGGGTGAAGCGCGTGCGCGTGTCGACGAGCACGCCCGCGCCCGACGCCTGGCCGGACAGGCTCGTGCCGCCGGAGCGGAACGTCACCGGCAGCCCGCGGCGGGTCGCCTCGCGCATCGCCGCGACGACGCCGCCGCGGTCGTGCGCGCGCACGACGACCTCGGGCCGCAGGAGGTAGTGCGACGCGTCGTGCGCCTGCGCGACCCGCGTGAGGAGGTCCGTGCGCAGCTCGAGGCCGGGCGTCTCGACGGCGGTCACGGGCGCGTCCGGCGGTCGTAGCCGAGGCGGTGGGGCTGCACGGCCTCGTACGTCGCGCGCAGGTTCGCGGTCGTGCGGTCGTACAGGCGCTGCGCGACGCGCACGAACAGGAAGTCGACGAGCGCGAGCTGCGCGATGCGGCTCGACAGGGCGCCGGACCGGAACTGCGTCTCGCGCGCCGTCGTGGTGAGCACGAGGTCCGCGTGCTCGACGAGCGGCGACTCGGGGAAGTTCGTCACGGCGACGGTCGTCGCGCCGCGGTCGCGCGCGATGCGCAGGGCGTCGTTCGTCTCGACGGTGAGCCCGCTGTGCGAGACGCCGACCGCGACGGCGCCCTCGGCCAGGAGCGCCGCGGACTGGAGCTGGACGTGCGGGTCCGGCGACGCGAAGCACAGCAGCCCGATGCGCTGGAGCTTCTGCGCGAGGTCCTGCGCCGTGAGCCCGCTCGACCCGACGCCGAACAGGTCGATCCGCGTCGCCTGCGCGACCGCGGCGGTGACCTGCTCCAGCGCGTCGAGGTCGAGCATGCGCGCCGTCTCCTCGATGGTGCGCGCCTCGTGGAACGCGATCTTTGTGACGACGTCGTGCAGCGTGTCGTCGGGGTCGATCTCGCCGTGCGCGACGTTCGCGCGCTCCTGCTCGACGGCGCGACGGCTCGTCGCCTGCGCGAGGTCGATGCGGAACTCCGGGTACCCGGCGTACCCGACCGCGCGGCAGAACCGCACGACCGTCGCCTGCGACGTCCCGACGAGCGCGGCGAGCTCCGTGATCGTCTTGCCCACGACGGCCGCCGGGTCAGCGAGCACGGCCTCGGCGATGCGCGCCTCGGCGGGCCGCAGGCTCGGCAGGGCCTGGCGGATGCGGACGAGGCCGTCGGCGGTCATGGGGTCTCCTCGGCGGTGGTCGGGTGCGGGGCGGTGCCGGGCGCGCCCGGCGGCAGGGCGGTCGGTGGCGCGGCGGTCGGTGGCACGGCGGTCGGTGGCGCGGCGTGGTCGCCGAGCGTGAGCCAGGGCGCGTGCTCGACGACGGAGCCCGGCTCGGTCGCGAGGCGCGCGGCGAGGTGCAGCGCGCCGTCGAGCGGCGTGCCCGCAGGGTCGACGAGCGCGACGTCCGGCCGCAGCACGGCGAGCCGCGCCCGGAACGCGTCCGTCAGCAGCGGGCCGATCCCCAGCACCCCGCCGGTCGCGGCGGCGAGCGGCGGGACGTCGTCGACGAGCGCGGCGGCGAGCGTCGTCGCGAGGTGGGTCCCGGCGCCCGCGAGGACCTGCCGCGCGACGGTGTCGTCCGCACGGGCCGCGGCCGCGACGTCGGGCGTGAACGACGCGAGCACCTGGGCGCGGTCGGGGCGCGTGTAGAGCTGCCCGGGCCACGACGGCACCGGGCCGAACCGCGCGACGGCGGCGGCGAGCAGCGCCGGCGAGCCGCCGGAGTCGCGGCCGTCGTGCGCGGCGACCGCGGCCCGCAGCCCCTGCGCGCCGATCCACGACCCGGAGCCCAGGTCGCCGAGCAGGTGGCCCCACCCGTCGACGCGGTGCCACACGGTCCGCAGGTCGGTGCCGAGCGCGATCGCCCCGGTGCCGACCGCCACGACGGCGCCGGGACGGCCGCCCAGCGCGCCGAGGTGCGCGGTGAGCGCGTCGGCCGCGACGGCGGTGCGCGGGCCGGGCCGGACGGACGGGTCGCCGTCGACCGCGGGGCCCGCGGCGGGAGGCAGGCCCGTGCGCAACGCGGCGTGCAGCTCGGCGGGGTCGCGCACGAGGGACGCGAGGCCGGTCGCACCGACCGCGGCCGCGGCGGCGCCGTCCGCGGCGAGAGCGGGGACCGCGGCACGGAGGGCGTCGAGGAGGTCACGCACGACGTCCGCGGCGTCGCTCCCCGTCGGCCCGATCGCGACCGGTCGGCCGGACAGCGCGACGTCGTCCGTACCCGCACCGGACCCTGCCGCGGCGGGCAGGCGACGGGCGAGGAGGCGGCTCCCCGACCCCCCGACGTCGAGCCCGACGACCCACGGCCCCCCGGGCGTGCTGCTGCTCACGGGGCCAGTGTGGCACAAACTTTCACAGCAGAGAGGCAAAAGGGAGATTCTTGCCAGGATGCCCGGACCGCGTGCGCTCACCGTACGCCGCCCGGTCCGCCGCGGGAACCCCCGCCGCGG
Organism: Cellulosimicrobium funkei; assembly: GCF_900155925.1. Taxonomy (NCBI): domain Bacteria; kingdom Bacillati; phylum Actinomycetota; class Actinomycetes; order Micrococcales; family Promicromonosporaceae; genus Cellulosimicrobium; species Cellulosimicrobium funkei. The sequence continues at coordinate 236,558 of NZ_FTMI01000002.1, read as the reverse complement.
TCATCCGTGCTCCGGGTCGTTCCGCAGCACGAGGGCGGCGACCTGGGTGCGCGACTCCACGCCGAGCTTGGCGATCACCCGGCTGACGTGCGTCTTCACGGTGGCGAGCGAGATGAACAGCGCCGCGCAGATCTCCGCGTTCGACATCCCCCGGGCGAGGGCGCGCGCGATCTCGCGCTCGCGCGGGGAGAGCGTCGCGAGGGCGTCGACCGCGGCGGCGTCCGGCGGCCGGGTGTTCTCGGCCGCGAGGGTCATCACCCGCCGCAGCACCGCGGGCGCGAGGACGGGCCGTCCCTGGGCCGCCGCGCGGACGGCGTGGGCGAGCTCGTCGGGCGGCGCGTCCTTGAGGAGGAACCCGCACGCCCCGGCACGCAGGGCACGGACGACGTGGTGGTCCGTGTCGAAGGTCGTCAGGACGATGATCGCCGTCTCCGGCCGGAGCGCGGTCTCGCGCGCCGTCGCGACCAGCCCGTCGCAGCGCGGCATGCGCAGGTCCATGAGCACGACGTCGGGCCGGCAGGCCTCGATGACGTCGCGCGCGTGGTCCCCGTCGACCGCCTCGCCCACCACGGCGATGTCGGGCTCGCCGCCGAGCATCAGGCGCAGCGCCGAGCGGACCTCCGGCTGGTCGTCGACGGTGACCACCCGGACGACGTCGGATGACGGGCGGCTCACGCGGCCGGCCAGGGGATCGTCACCGACACCACGTGCTCGTCGACGCCCGGGCGGACGCTGACGGACCCGCCCACGGCCCGCGCCCGTTCCTGCATCCCGATGACGCCGAGGCCCGGTCGGGGCGCGCCCTGCCCCGGCCCCGCGAGTGCGTTGCGCACGACGATCGCCAGCTCGCGGCCGGGAGCGCCGCTGATGGCGACGTCGACGCGCTGCCCGGGGGCGTGCCGCCGGGCGTTGGTCAGGCACTCCTGGACGATCCGGAACGAGTGCCGGCTGACGGTCGGGGGCAGGCGCTCGAGGTCGACGGCGCAGTCCGTCCGGGCGAGCGGCGTCTCGGCCACGAGCTCGTCGAGCCGGTCCAGGGTCGGCTGGGGCCGGTCGTCGTCCGACCGGCTCGGGCCCCGCGCGTAGGTGAGGAGCTCGCGCAGGTCGGCGAGCGCCTGACGGCTGCTGTCGTGCAGGGCGGCGACGGCCTCGTCCCGGTCCGCGGCGTCGAGGTCCGTCCGGTGCCGCAGGACGCTCGCGTGCATCGCGGTCACCGAGAGGCGGTGTGCGAGGGCGTCGTGCATCTCCCGGGCGATCTGCGTGCGCTCCTGGTGGCGAGCTCGCTCCTCGCCGAGGCGCTGCTCCTCCGCGGTCAGCCGGACCCGCTCGTGCAGGGTGGCGACGAGGTCCCGCCGCGCGCCGACGGCGATGCCCGCGGCGAGCGCGACGGCGAGGACGACCGCGGTCGCGCCCACCGCGACCACCACCTCCCACCACGGCAGCGCGACGCCGACCAGGTCGATCCCCAGGGCGGCCACCGTCAGGACGCCGACGAGCCAGACCGCCGCGACCGGCGCCAGCTCGCGCACCCGGCGCCGGGTGGCGAGCGACCCGAACGCGAAGAGGGCCGCCGGCACCGCCGCGGTCGAGACGACGGCGAGCACGGCGAGCAGCAGGGCGACGAGGAAGGGCGCGCTGCGGCGCCAGAGCACGACGACCCACGCGGCGACCCCGAACGCGAGGTCGAGGAACAGGAGCGCGGCGAACCGCACGGGGTCGTCCTGCGCTCCCGGCGTGTCGACGCTGAGGGCGAAGTTGCCGAGGAACAGCAGGGCACCCGACAGGGCGACCGCGGCCAGGAGGCCCGTCTCGCGGAGGACCCGACGCCACGCCGGGCGCTGCGCGAACATGCTCACCGGAGCACTGTAGGCACCGACGAGCCCGGCGCCCCGGCTGAGGACGGGAAATCAGACCGATGACCGATACCGCGGCCCGAGCCGCCCGACCAGGCTCGACGCATGCACCCCTCGCTCGACGAGAGCCCCGTCCCGACGGCACCCGTGCCCGGCCCGCCGCTCTTCGGTCCCGTGTCCCAGCCCACGCTCGACAGCACGACCGCGACCACCTTCCCCTACCACCGGGCGGCCCACGTCGACCTTCGCCCCGCACGGTGGTGGACCCCGCTCACCACGTTCGGCGCGACGGCGCTCCTCTACCTCGCCTTCCTCGCCCCGGTCGCCGTCGTCGCGGTCGCCTACGCCGTGCTGGTGCCTTACCGGCCCGGGCTGCCGATGCCCACCGACGACTTCTCCGACCCGCTCAACCCGCTGGACTGGGCGATCGGCCTCGGGCTCATCGCGCTCCTGCTGCCCGCCGTCGTGCTCGGCGTGCGCTGGGGCGGTCGGCGCCGCGGCACGATCCACTCGGTGACCGGGAGGTTCCGGTGGGGGCTCGTCGGCAGCGCGGTGCCGCTCGTCGTGCCGCTCTACGGCGTCGTCACCGTGGGCGGGTTCCTGCTCCGGCCGCCGTCCGACCTGGCGGCCCCGGCCGTGACCCCGGCCCTGCTGCTGAGCCTGGGGTGCATCCTCCTCCTCGGGCCGCCGCAGTGCGCCGCCGAGGAGTACGCCTTCCGCGGCCTTCCCCAGCAGATGCTCGGCACCTGGCTGCGCTCACCGGTGTGGGGGATCGTCCTTCCGGTCCCGTTCTTCGTCGTCGGCCACGGGTACGACGGGGTGGGGCAGATCGGCATCGCGGCGTTCGCGCTCTGCACCGGGTTCCTCGTCTGGAAGACGGGCGGGCTCGAGCTGGCCGTGCTCGTGCACGTCGCCAACAACCTCTTCCTGTTCCTCCTCGCGCCCTTCAGCGCCTCGTCGATGGAGCAGGGCGCGATCGAGCCGCTCGTGCTGCTCGTCGACCTCGGGCTCCTCGGCAGCGCCACCGTCGTGCTCACGGTCTGGTTCTCCCGCCGCGAAGGGCTGCGGTTGCGCGAGCCCTTCTACGGCCGGGTGCCCGCAGCGGGCGCGGGGTCGTCGCCCGGCCACTCCTCGGGGACCCCTTGAGGCGGCTCCCCTAGGATGCGGGCGTGCCCCGACGACGCCGTCCCGACCACCTGCGGATCACGTTCGCGCTCGACGACGTCGCGGGCGACGCGAGACCGGACCGGCACCCGGAACCGGACCCGAGCCCGGGCCCGGCCCCCGAGGAGGCCGCCCCGCCTCGCGCGAGCGGCGCCGGGCGGCGGCGCCTGCGTCTGGCGCTCGCGGGAGCGACCGCCGTCGGGCTCGTCGTCGCCGGGATGGCGGTCGTGGACGCCGCGTCGTCGCGCGGGTCGCTGGAGACGCTGCGCCGCTCCGTCGGGGGTGTCGAGCCCGTCGAGAGCACGCCGCGGGAGCTCTGGTCCACGGACGCGCAGACGAGCGGCGCCCTCGCCGCGCTGCCCGGCCTCCTCGTCGTCGTGCGCGACGACGAGGCGGTCGCCCACGACCTCGACTCCGGCGCGGTCCGCTGGACCGTGCCCCTCCCACGCACGTCCCGCTGCGGCGGCGAGCTCGAGCTCGCGCTGACGTCCCCGGTGCCGGACGAGACGCTCGTGTGCGTCACCGACGACGTCCCCTCGCAGCTCGCGAGCCGGACGCTCCTCACGACGACCACCGGCGAGGCGGTCGACGGGACGGCGCCCATCCCCGCCCCGCAGGTGACCGTGCTCGACGCCGACGGCACCGCCACGACCCGCCCCCTGGACGCGTCGCGCGGCTGGTCGGCGCCGGGACCGGACGGCACGGTCGCCCGCTTCCGCCGCGTCGGCGACACGCCCGCCGCCCCGGTGCCGACCGACCCCTCGACGGGCCTGCCCACCGACCTGTCCGGGGGGCGCGCGGCCGTCGTCACGCTGGAGGACGCCCGGACCGGCGCCGTCCGCTGGGAGCAGGAGCTGCCCTTCGTCGCCGAGGAGGGCGGGTGCGACCAGTACTCCGTCGCCGAGGACGCCACCTACGCCGACCTCGACGGCGGGACCGTCGTCCGCTCCGCCGGGCTCGTGGCCGTGCGGGGCTGCGGTGTCGACGCCCGGTTCACGCCCGAGGGCACCCGCGTCGACGACCCGGAGAAGCCCGCGGACGTGGTCGCACAGCTCCCCGACGGCGCGCTCCTGCGCGCGGTCGGCCGCGGCTGGGCCGCGCCGGACGGTACCGGCGCGGCAGCCGTGCTCGAGCCGGACGGTGCCCTCCGGTGGGAGCCGACGGGCGAGGTGATCGTCCCGACCGCGACGGACGGGACCGCGGGCGACCTCGTGCTCACGCGCCAGGTCACGGACCTCGTCGCGCACGACGCGACCGGGCGCCCGCGCTGGGAGAACGCGGAGGTGAACTCCCCCGAGATCGCGTACGTCGTCGCGGACGGCGTCGCCGTCGTCCTCCAGGGCATGGGTTCGGTCCTCGTCGGGGTCGACGTGGAGACCGGGCGCACCCTGTGGACCCGCACGATCGACGAGCTGGTCGACGACGGCGCGGGGCCCGCCGTGGGCCCCGGGATGCTGCACGTCGGGCAGGCGTTCACCGACGGCGCCCGTGCACTCCTCGCCGTCTCGGCGTGGGAGGACGAGGAACACAGCACGACACGGCTCGTCGCGCTCGACCTCCGTGACGGCGAGATCGGCTGGAGGAGCGACGCGGCGTCCAGCACCCGGTACGCCGCGGTCCAGGGCCGGCTGCTGCGGCTCGACCTGGGTGACGACCCGACGGTGGCCCGCCTGGGCTGAGGCGCCGGACCGACGCTCAGCGCGCGAGCCACTCCTTGCGCTCCGCGGGCGGCAGCTTCTCGACGGCCGCACGCAGCACGTCGCGCGACATCGTGGCCGCCCGCTCCTCGAGGAACGCCCGCAGCCGCTCGGGCTCGACGTCGCCCGCGTGCCGGAGCATCCAGCCGACACCCTTCTGGACGTACGGCTCCGGGTCGTCGAGCAACATCGCCGACAGCCGGAACGTGTCGTCGACCTGGCCGCGCCGCAGGAACGCCGCCGTCGCGACGACGGCGGAGCGACGGCGCGGCCAGTCGGGCGCGCGCGCCAGGTCGTCGAGCACGTCGCGGGGTCGGTCGAGCAGCCACGTCCCCAGCACCTGGGACGCGGTGAGGTCCACGAGGTCCCACGTGTCGATGCGGTCGTGCCGGCGCAGGAAGAGCTCGACGAGCTCCGCGTGCCGCTCGACCGTCACGCGCCGGGCGGTCGCCGCCTTGCCCATGATCGAGCACCCGCCGGCCCGCACCTCGTGGACCCGGTCCTCGAGCAGCAGCTCGATCTGGTCGACCGGCAGGTCGAGGGCGTTCTTCGCGAGCACGAACACGTCGCCCATGCGCACCCCGGCGACGGTGCCGTCGCCCGAGAAGCTCCGGGCGGACGCGCGGCGCTGGGCCGCCGTCGCGCGGGCGAGCAGGTCGGCCCGGAAGTCGGTCGCCGTCGTGTACGGCGGCATCGTCCCTCTCCTCTCCTCCGGGCGCGTGCCCGGGGTCCTGTCGGCGTCGGGCGGCCCGTGGCCCCCGGCGGTCCTGCGGCTCAGCGCGGCGCCATGCGGATGGCGCCGTCGAGGCGGACCACCTCGCCGTTGAGCATCGGGTTCTCCACGATCGCGCGCACGAGGTGCGCGTACTCCTCCGGGCGCCCGAGCCGGCTCGGGTGCGGCACCTGCGCCCCGAGCGACTCCTGCGCCGCCTCGGGGAGCGACGCCATCATCGGGGTGCGGAAGATCCCGGGCGCGATCGTCATGACGCGGATCCGGTGCTGGGCGAGGTCGCGCGCGAGCGGCAGCGTGAGGCCGGCGACCCCGGCCTTGGACGCGGCGTAGGCCGCCTGCCCGACCTGGCCGTCGAACGCCGCGACCGACGCCGTCTGCACGACGACGCCGCGCTCCTCGCCGTCGGGGTCGGAACCGAGCGGGTCGAGGGCGAGCATGCGCTCCGCGGCGAGCCGGACGACGTTGAACGTGCCGACGAGGTTGACGTCGACCACGCGGCGGAACGCGTCGAGCGCGTGCACCCCGGACCGGCCGAGGACCCGCTGCGCGAGCACGATCCCGGCGCAGCTCACGACGACGCGCGCCCCGCCCAGGGCGTCGGCGGCGTCCAGGGCCCGCGCGACGTCGTCCTCGCTCGTCACGTCCGTGGGGACGAACCGCGCCGCGTCGCCGAGGCCCTCGGCGACCGCCGCGCCGTCGGACGACGCGAGGTCGGCCAGCACGACGCGCGCGCCGGCCGCCACCAGGCCCTCCGCCGTCGCGCGCCCGAGGCCCGACGCCCCGCCCGTCACCAGCGCGACCGCGCCCTCGATCCGCATCTCTCATCCTCCGTCAGCCGTACGGGCTCCGTCGCCCGCCCCGCTGACCGTACCCAGGTGGAGCCGCAGGTCGCGAGATCGACCCGCCCGGCGGCCTCCCGGACCGCCCGGGCCGGGCCTCGCGGCCACAGGCGCCCGGTGCGAGGGGCGTCAGTGCGCCGGCATCTCCAGGCAGCCGCCGTCCGCGATCGGACCCCCGGCCTCGAGGGTCACGGCGTCGGGCGCGACGCCCCCGAACACGCAGCCGCCGGGCACCGCGACGCCCACGCCGACGGTCGTCGCGACCTCGCCGGACGCCGTCGTGCCCACGACCTGCACGGTCTCGAACCCCGCGGCGGCGAGCGCCGCCGCGACCTCGTCGGCGTCGACCGCCGAGCCGTCCGCGACCGGGTCGAGCGCGGCGCGGACGGCGGGCACCGAGCGGGCCGCCTCGGCGTCGCGCTCGGGCGTGCCCTGGCGCTGGCGGTACGCCTCGTTCGACGCGTCGAGCGTCGTCTCGCGCCCGGTCCCGGCGCCGGCCGAGGTGCTCGCCGGGGCGCTCGCGACCGACCGCTCGGCGGAGGCGCCCCGCTGGTCGGCCCACGACCGCATCCCGACCGTCACGACGGCGAAGTACCCCACGACGCCGACGAACGCGAAGATCGCGATGCCCACGACCACGCCGACCACCGCCCGGGTCACGGGCGAGGTGGTGTCGGGGCCGTCGTCCGGTCCCCCGTCGTGTCCGTGGCCCGGGCCGTCGTCCGGCAGCCGCGTCGTCATGCCCCGAGTCTGTCCCGCGCGGGCGCGGGAGGCCACCGAGATTCCGCCGCTCCTACTGCTCGCGCGCGGCGCGGACGCCCTCGAGCCAGCGGTCGAACTCCTCCGCGAGCTCCTGCGGGGACATCCGGAGCGCCTCGGCCGGGCTCGTCGCCTCCCGGCCTGCGACGTACAACCGGCGCACCATGTCGGTCTTCGGGGTCCACGGGCGCATGGAGGCGTCCCTTCTCTCGGCTGCTGGCATCGCGCACATACTTCAGCACGCCACGGGCAGGCTCGCGCGCGCTCGACCGGGGGTCGGGACGGGTTCCGCACGACGTCACACCCGCGGTGCGAGGATGGGACGGGCCCGGACGCGCCGGCGCCTCGCCCGAGGAGGTCCCATGAGCCTGTACGACATCCCGTTCGACGCCATGGACGGGACGACGCACACCCTGCGCGAGCACGCGGACGACGTCGTGCTGGTGGTCAACGTCGCGTCGCGGTGCGGGCTCGCGCCGCAGTACGCGACGCTCGAGGCGATGCAGGAGAAGTACCGCGACCGCGGGTTCACCGTGATCGGGTTCCCGAGCAACCAGTTCCTGCAGGAGCTCGGCAGCAACGAGGCGATCCAGGAGTTCTGCTCGCTCACGTACGGCGTCACGTTCCCCGTGGTGGACCGCGTGCGCGTCAACGGCCGTCACGCGCACCCGCTCTACGCGGAGCTCAAGAAGACGCCCGACGCGGACGGCAAGGCGGGGCGCGTCACGTGGAACTTCGAGAAGTTCCTCGTCCTGCCGGGCGCCGAGGTGCACCGGTTCCGGCCGCGCACTCTGCCCGACGACCCGGCGATCGTCGAGCTCGTCGAGACCCACCTCCCCCGCTGACCGCGCCCGCTCCGGCCCGCCCCGCCAGCGGTGGCTCAGCGGACCACGAGCGCCGGGTGCCGCGGGTCGTCGACCCGCACGACGACGTCCGCCACGTCCTCGGGACGGACCTCCTGCGCGTACCGGCCGTAGGCGGCGAGCGTCCACGCCGCGTCGGGCGCGGTGCGGCGCGCGAGCGTCGCGGGACGCAGGGCGAGGTGCACGGTGAGGTCGAGCGCGAGGCCGAGGCCCAGGCAGAGCGCGCCGTCGAGCACGACGACGAGGCCCGGCTCGGCCTCGACGTACGCGGCGCGCGTCGACCGGCTCGTCGCGGGGTCGCGCAGGCTCGGCAGGTAGCGGCCGGTACCACCCGGCCCGACGGCGTCCAGCACCTCGCGCCGGAGCCCGGCCACGTCGACCCACTCGTCGAGAAGAGCGTCGGGGTCCTCGCGCCCGCGCTCGAGGCGCAGCGACGCGGGGCGCCAGAAGTCCTGCACGCGCACGCGCGCGACCGGGCGGCCCGCCGCGCGCAGCGGCGCGACCAGACGATCCGCGAGGTCCTCGGGCCGCGTGGAGGGGTGGCCGTCGACGAGGAGGCGGACCGCCCGGGGCTGCTCACGCCCGACGGCGAGCACGCGCTCGACCACCCGGTCCACGAGGACGTCCTCGCTCAGCGGCTCGACGCGCACCGGCTCGACCCGCCTCGGTTCGGCCCGCACCGTTCGACCCGCCCCTTCGACCGCACCGCGTCAGGATGCCACGGGCGGCGCGACCGGGTCCGCGCGCTCGGCCAGCCACGCGCGCGGCGAACGGCCGACGCGGTGGCTGAACGCGCGCGAGAACGCGGCGGGCGTCGCGTACCCGAGCTCGGTCGCGGTCCGGCTCACCGAGTTGCCCGCCCGGAGCCGGTCCTGCGCGACGGTGAGGCGCCAGCCGGTCACGTAGTCGCCGGGCGGCTGCCCGACGACGGCGGTGAACCGGGCGGCGAACGCGCTCCGGGACAGGTGCGCCGCGCGCGCCATCGACGCGAGCGTCCACGGCTCCCCCGGAGCCTCGTGCACCGCGACGAGCACGGGCGCGAGGCGCTCGTCGGCGAGGCCGGGGAGCAGCCCCGGCGGGAGCGCGAGGTCGTCGGCGTGGTCGAGGATCCACCGGAAGAGCTGCACGAGCACGACCTCGAAGAGCCGGTCGGCGAGGACGCGACGGCCGCAGCGGACGTCGTCGATCTCGCGGAAGAGCAGGTCGAGCGCGGGCTCGAGCCCCGCGACGTCGGCGAGCGGCAGCACGAGCACGGGCGGCAGCGTGCGCACCAGCGGGTGGGTGGCGCCGCCCTCGACGTCGAGCGTCGCGCACGCGAAGTCGGAGTCCGCGGTGGGTGCGTTGTGGAACGCGTGGTCGAGCGGGCGCGGGTAGAAGAGCAGGCTCGGGCGGTCGACGCTGCGGCGCTCGACCCGGCCGTCCGCGCCGACGTGGGTCATGTCCATCTCGCCCCGCCGGAGCACGTGCAGGAACCCGCGCCCGGGCCGCGCGTCGAACGTCGTGACGCCGCACAGCGGCCCGGTGTGGAAGAGGTGCGTCCGCACGCGGAACCGCTCGAGCAGGTGCGAGAGTCGGTCGACGGGAGCCATCGCCCCAGGATGCCAGACGATCGGACACGTTCCGAGGACGATTCGTTCCCCGTCGTCCGACGCGACCGACCAGGCTGGACGGCGTCGGCCCCGCCCGGGACCGGCGTCCCCGCAACCGGAGGAGATCCTCGTGTCCCGTGTCCCCCTCGTCAGCCCCGAGTCCGCCACCGGCCCAGTCGCCGACGGGCTCGACCAGATCCGTGCCGCGTTCGGCGGCGTCCCGGCGATGTTCCGGGCGGTCGCGAACTCGCCCGCCGCCCTGCAGAGCATGTGGGGTGCGTTCGGCGCCCTCGGCACCGGCACGCTCGGCGCGGCCGTCGGCGAGCAGATCGCCGTCGCCGTCGCGAACCGGAACGCGTGCGCGTACTGCCTCGCCGCCCACACCGCGCTCGGGCGCAAGGCCGGCGTCGCGCGCGACGACCTCACCGCCGCGCAGGACGGCACCGCGTCCGACCCGCGCGTCGAGGCGCTGCTGCGCTTCGCGCTCGCCCTCGTCGACGCGCGCGGTCACGTGACCGCGCAGGACGTCCAGGCGGTGCGCGACGCGGGGTGGACCGACGAGCAGGTGGTCGAGGTCGTCGCGCACGTCGCGCTCAACCTGTTCACCAACTACGTCAACGTGGCGCTCGACGTCCCCGTCGACTTCCCCGCCGTCGGCCTGCGCCGCGCCGCCTGAGAGGAGCCACCGTGCCGTCCCGCCCCGCCGCACCGTCCCGCCCCGCCGCACCGTCCCGACCTGGCGACCCGCGCTCCCCCGTGCCGGCCCCGGGGCCCGCGAGCGCCGTCGTGCTGGAGGTGCGCACCGGCGGGGTGGGCACGGTGGCCCACCGCGGGCGCGACGTGCCGACGGCGTTCCGCAAGCAGCCGCGCCTCGGCCCCGTCGCGGTGGGGACGGAAGGGCTGGAGGGCGACGCGCAGGCCGACCGGCGCGTGCACGGCGGCACCGAGAAGGCGGTGTGCGTGTACCCGGTCGAGCACTACGCGGCGTGGCGCGACGAGCTCGGCGCGGACCTCCCGCCCGGCGCGTTCGGGGAGAACCTCCTGACGCGCGGGCTCACCGAGGACGACCTGCTGCTGGGCGACGTGCTCACGCTCGGGACGGCGACCCTCCAGGTGAGCATGCCGCGCCGCCCCTGCTACAAGCTCGCGGCCGTGCACGGCCTCGTCGACCTCCCGGACCGGGTCCAGGCGTCGGGTCGCACGGGCTGGTACCTGCGCGTGCTCACGCCCGGCACGGTGCGGGCGGGCGCGACCGCCGTCGTCGTCGACCGGCCGGCCCGGAGCGCGACGGTGCGGGAGGTCAACCGGGTGATGAACCTCGACCGCGACGACCTCCCGGCCGCCGCGGCGCTCGCCGCGCTCCCGACGCTCCCCGCGCGCTGGCGCGACACGCTCGCGCGCCGGCTCCGGGGCGGGACCGAGGACGACCGGGCGCGGCTGCGGGGGCCGCTCGCCGAGGGTCCGTAGCGCCCGCCGCTCAGGGGTGGGGCGGCGCACCACCGTCGGATGCCGCGGCCTCGTCCCCGCGTGGCAGGCGGACGACGAGCAGGCACGTGTCGTCCTCGTCGCTGCGGCCCCCGGCCTGGTCGAGCAAGTGGTCCCGGACGGCGGCAGCGTCCGCGTCCGCCGGGGCGCGGCCGAGGGCCCGCGCGAGCTCCGCGACGCCCTCGCGCTGGCCCCGGGCGCGGGACTCCACGAGGCCGTCGGTGTACAGCACGAGCACGCTCCCGGCACGCGGTCGCAGCCGGGCGGCCGTGACGGGCCGGGGCGTGACGACCCCGATCGGCGTGGTGAGCGACTCGTCGAGCGGGCGGACGGCGCCGTCGGGCGTGCGGAGCAGGGGCGGCGGGTGGCCGGCCCGGCAGTAGACGAGCTCGCGCCCGCCGTCCGCGTCGGGCGGCCCGAGCGTCGCGACGACGCACGTCGCGACGTCCGCGAGGCCGAAGCGCTTCACGAGCCCGTCCAGGCGCTCGACGACCTCCTCGGGCGTCGTGCCGTCCGCCGCGACGGTGAGGAGCGCCGACCGGATCTGACCCATCGCGGCGGCGGCGTGCATGTCGTGCCCGACGACGTCCCCCACCACGAGCAGCACGCGGCCGTCGGGCAGCTCGATCGCCTCGAACCAGTCGCCGCCGACCGCCGCGGCGCCCACGGACGACCCGCCTCCGGCGGGCCGGTAGACCACGGCCACGTCCAGCCCGTCGAGGGATCCGAGCCGCGGCAGCATGCGCTCCTGCAGGGTGTGCGCGGCGTCGCGCTCGCGCTCGTAGAGCCGCGCGTTGTCGAGCAGGAGGCCGATCCGGTGGCCGAGATCCTCGAACATCACGGCGTCCTCGTCCTCGAAGAACCCGGGCTGCGCGCTGACCACGGCGAGCACGCCGACGATCCGGCCGCGGGCCCGCAGCCCGACGGACATCGCGGAGCCGAGCCCGAGCTCGTGCATGGCGGCGAGCTCCTCCTCGTCCGCGTGCGGCGAGACGAGGTCGGGCGTGACGTCGAACGGCCGCGCGAACCGCGCGCCGCCCCCGAGCACGTCGACCGCCGCGAGCGAGCGGTCCGCCCAGCCCGGTGTCCGGGACAGGCGCCGGGCGGCATCGGCGAGCGCCGGGTCGTGCGACGCGACGTCGGTGCGCGAGCGCCCACCCGGGTACGTCACGACGACCGCCCAGCACGAGAACACCTCGGCCACGGCCTGTGCCGCCTCGGCGAGCACGTCCTCCGTGCCGAGCAGCTCGCCCAGGCGCTCGACGAGCCGCGTGGTCGTGGTCAGCCGACGGTTCGCCGAGATCGCGGCGTCGAGGGCGGCCTCGCGCGAGCGCGCCGTCTCCACCCGCGCCGTGACGTCGGCCTGGACGCCCACGAAGTGGGTGAGGGTGCCGAGCTCGTCGTGCACGGGCGAGATCGTGAGCTGGTTCCAGAACGCTGTGCCGTCCTTGCGGTAGTTGAGCAGCGTCTCGCCCGCCGTGGTGCCGCCGTCGACCGCGGCCCGGATCCTCGCGACCGCGTCGCGGTCGGTACCCGGGCCCTGGAGGAACCGACAGTTGGTGCCGAGCACCTCGTCCGCGGCGTAGCCGGTGGTCGCCGTGAACGCCGGGTTGACCCAGACCAGAGGCACCCCCGGGGCGCGGGCGTCCGCGATGGTGAACGAGACCTCGCTCGCAGACATCGCGCGCCGCTCGAGCGCGGCGGCGAGGCGCTCCGCCTCGGCCGGTGCGAGGGCGGCGCGCGCGGGGTCGGAGGGTGCGGAGGACGCGACCACAAGACGCCTCTCGGCTCGACGACGGGCGTCCTGTGCTCGAACGCCCGGAACACTGTCGCACGTCGCGACCGTCCGTGAGGACCCGCTCCGGGCGGGCGGCGGTGCGTCGGCCGCAGTTGTGCCCGACCGCCCGGCGGTCAGAATGGACACGTCCGGGAGACGAGGCGGAACCGCATGACAGTCGAGGCACGGGTCCTCGTGGTCGAGGACGACCGCATGCTCGCGGACATGCTCGTGGAGCTCCTCGGGAGCGAGGGCTACGCCGTCGAGGTCGCGCACGACGGCCAGCGCGGGCTCCACCTCGGCCTCACGCGCGAGTACGACCTGCTGCTCCTCGACCGTGGCCTGCCCGCCGTCGAGGGGCTCGACCTGCTCGCCCGGCTGCGCTCGCGCGGCGTCACGGCGCCCGCGCTCGTGCTGTCGGCGCTCGGCAACCCGGCCGACCGTGTGGCCGGCCTCGACGCCGGGGCCGAGGACTACGTGGGGAAGCCGTTCGACGTCGACGAGCTGCTGGCGCGGCTGCGCGCGCTGCGCCGGCGGGGCCAGGCGTCCCCGGCGGCGGGCGCGATCCGCCTCCCGGGCGGCACGCTCGACCTCGGGACCCGCCGCGTGACGACGGACGCAGGCACGACCGCCGACCTCTCGGCGCGCGAGGCCGCGCTCGCCGAGGTCCTCGCCCGGCACCCGCACCAGGTCTTCGGCCGGGACGAGCTGCTGGAGCGCGTGTTCCCCGAGGCGTCCGACCCGGGGGTCGTGGACACCTACGTGTACTACCTGCGCCGCAAGCTCGGCCGCCGCGCGGTCACGACCGTGCGCGGGCTGGGGTACCGGTGGGGCGCACTGTGATCACGGGCGCGGAGCGCGACCTCCTGCGGCGCACGAGCCGGCGCCTCGCGGTGCAGACGGGTCTCCTCGTGCTCGTGAGCCTGCTCGTGGTGGCGGCGGTCGTCCTCGCCGTGGTGGCTCGCGCGCTCGGCGAGGCGGACGACCGTCGGCTCGAGTCGGCGGCGTCGGCCGACGAGGTCACCGACGCGGGCCCAGGGATCTGGGTCGCCGTGGCCTCGCCGCGCGGTGTCGACGCGTCGCCCGGGATGCCGGCCGGCCTGCCCGACCTCGGTCTCGTCGAGCAGGTGGCACGCACGGGGACGAGCGCGCGGGAGCGGGTGACGACCTCGGCAGGCACGTTCGAGGTGCTCACGGTGGAGCGTCGGGACGGCGTCGTCCAGGCCGTCCTCGACCCGTCCGAGACGCGCGAGGAGCTGGCGCGCCTCCTCCTCGCGCTCGGTGTCGCGACGGCCGTCGGGGTCGTGCTCGCCACCGTCGGGGGCTGGTGGCTCGGGCGTCGCGCCGTCCTCCCCACGGCGCAGGCCCTCGCGATGCAGCGGCGCTTCGTGGCAGACGCGAGCCACGAGCTGCGGACCCCCCTCACCCTGCTCTCGACGCGCGCGCAGCTCCTGCGTCGCCGGCTCGAACGACCGGGCCCGGGGACGGCGGAGCAGGTGGCGCGCGACGTCGACGGGCTCCTCGAGGACACGGCCGCGCTCAGCGACGTGCTCGACGACCTGCTGACGGCCGCGGACACGCGGTCCGTGGACCTCGTACCCGTCGACCTCGCGGCGCTGGCCGACGCCGTCGTGCGCTCGGCCGAGGCGCGCGCGGCGTCGCGCTCCGTCGCGCTGCGGCGCGCGGGGACGGACGACCTCACGGTCGCGGGGGCGCCGGCCGCGCTGCGCCGCGCGCTCACCGCGCTCGTGGACAACGCGGTCGACCACGCGACGCACGAGGTCGTCGTCACGGTGCGGCGCGCCGGGTCGGCCGCGCAGGCGCTCGTCGACGACGACGGACCCGGGCTGGGCGAGGACGCCGGCGACCTGTTCGCACGCTTCGCCTCGCGCCGCCCCGGGCCGGCACCCGACGAGGGCGGGCGCCGCCACTACGGGCTGGGGCTCGCGCTCGTCGCGGAGGTCGCGGCCCAGCACGCGGGCACCGTGGAGGCGACGAACCGCCCCGACGCACCGCACGGGGCCCGTCTCGTGCTCACGCTGCCGCTCGGCCCGCCGGCCCGTCGCTGACGACCGTCCCGTCCGGGAGGACGGCGAGCACGAGGGCGGCCCCCTGGTCCACCGCCCACGCGACCCCCTCCTCGCCCAGCGCGAGGACGCTCGTCGCGAGGACGTCGGCGGTCGTGAGGTCGGGCGCGACGACGGTCGCCGACAGGAGCCCGCGCGCGGCGGCACCCGTGCGCCCGTCCCACACGTGGAGACCGCGCTCGTACGTCCCCGACGTCGCCACCGCGCCGTCGTGCAGCTCGACCCGCGCCACGAGCCCGTCCACGCGCGCCGGGGAGCGCACGCCCACCACCCAGGGCCGGCCGGGCTCCGGCCCGCCACGGACGGCGACGTCCCCGCCGGCGTTGAGGCACAGGTCGGAGAACCCCGCGGCGACGAGCCGGTCCACCGCGCGCTGCGCGGCCCAGCCCTTGACGACGCCGTCGGTGTCGAGCGTGCCGTCCGGCCGGTGCACGTCGAACGCGCCACCGCTCGCGACGCGCGCGGCCTCCGCGAGGTCGAGCACCTCGCGCAGGTCCCGGGAGGGGCGCGCGACGAGCCCGCGCCGGTGGCGGGACAGCTCGCTGTCCGCGCGTCGCCCGCTGAACCGCGCGTCCGCGGCGTGGAGCACCGCGAACGCCGCGCGGGCGGCAGCCTGCGCACGCTCGTCGTCGGGCGCGCGCAGGTCCAGCGACATCGGCAGCCCCATGACCGTCTCCGTCCGGCGCACCGTCAGCCCCGCGCGTCGATCGCGGCCTGGAGGGACTCGCGGTAGCCCTCGGAGGTGTAGGTCGCCCCGGAGACGGTGTCGATGCGCGCGGACTGCGCCCGCACGGCCTCCTGCGCGAGCAGCGGCGTGGCGCGCGCGGAGATCTGGGAGCTCTCTCCCCCGCTGGGCGACCGCACGGTCTGCACCGCGTCGAGGTGCGTCCCGGTGAACGTCACCGCGACCTGCACCGGCCCGTACCGCGTCTGGACGACCGACCCCGTCACGGTCGCCCGCGTCGGGTCGGGCGTGCCGGTGCCCGGGCTCGCCGGGGACGTGCCCGGGTCCGTCGAGCCCGCGGTGGAGGGGGCCGGCGTCGGGGTCGTGGGGGTCACGGGCTCCGACCCCGCGACGACGGCGGCGGGACCAGCCGACGTCGCGGACCCGTCCCCGGCGAGGCCCGGCACCCCGCCGTACCGCGCGAGCGCGGCGGCCCCGAGCGCGAGCACGCTGCCCGCGTAGACGATCGTCCCTCTCCAGCGGCGTCCGGTCATGACAGGCTCAGCTCCTCGTGGTGGACGGCGGACCGCGGCACGCCCGCGCGGCGTGCCGAGTCCTCGACGGTGGCGACCATCGCGGGCGGACCGCACACGAACACGTCGCGCGACGCGATGTCGGGGACCAGGGCGTCGAGCCGCCCCGGGCCCAGGGGGTCGTACCCGAGGTCGGCCCGGCGGCCCACGACGGGCAGGTACGTGAGCGGCGCGTCGGCGAGCTCGTGGCCGAGGCCGAGGTCCGCCCGGGACCGGGCGCGGTGCACGACGACGACGTCGTGACCGCGCGCGACCAGGTCCTCCGCGAGCGCCCGCACGGGCCCGACGCCCGCGCCCCCGGCGACGAGCAGCACACCGCGGCGTCGCGCCCGGGCGGCGGTGAAGCGGCCGAACGGTCCCTCGAGGAGCACGCGCGTCCCCGGCCGCAGGTGGGCCACCGCGCGCGAGTGGTCGCCCAGGCCACCGACGGTGAAGCGCAGGTGCTCGCCGTCGGGCGCGACGGAGACCGAGTAGGGGTGGGCGGTGACGACGTGGCCCCGCGCGAGGAAGCGCACGAGGAAGAACTGGCCCGCCCGTGCCCCGGCGTCCGCGAGCGCCGGACCCGACACCCACACGCTCGTCATCCCCCCGGCCTCCGGCACGACCGCGCTCACCCGCGGCGCGTCCCGGAGCACGCCCAGGAGCGGCAGCACCACGCGCCACGTGAGCAGGGCCGCGGCGGTGCCCGCGTAGAGGAGCACCCAGGCGGCGCGGGCCGTCGGGTCGGCGACGAAGTGCGCGCCCGCCGTGACCTGGTGCGCGAACGTGAGGTACACCCCGGCGTAGATCGTCAGGTGCACGAGGAACCACGCCTCGTACGACAGGTGCCGCCGCACGAGGCGCGCGCCGGACACCCCCACGACCACGAACAGGCCGGTGCCGACCAGCGCCGCCGTCATGTCCGGCTCCGCCAGCACGAGGGTGAGCGCCTGCCACCAGGACGCGGCCTGCGCCGGCAGGGCGGTCCCGGCCACCATGAGGAGCGTGTGCGTGAGGACGAGGAGCACGACGGCCGTCCCGAGGACGCGGTGCCACGCGACGAGCCGGTCCAGGCCCACCGCACGCTCGAACCAGGGCACGCGCCCGACGAGGAGCAGCTGGGCGCAGACCAGCACCGACGCGACGAGCCCCACGAGCTCCCCCACGCCGGTGAGCGCGCCGGCCGGGGACGCCCCGGCGGACGGCGGCGTGCCCCGCCACCAGAACGCGACGACGAGCACGAGGACACCGACCAGCGCCGCCCGCAGGACGACCGCGCCCGGAGCGGGTGCGCCCGCTCCGCGCCGTGCCCGGGCCGTGGCCCGGTCCTGGGGCTGGGCCTGCTGGGCCGACGTCCGGCGCGTCGTGAGGATGCTCATGCGAGACAGCGTGCCCGCCGATTCTCAGAGCATTCTCGGAGACGGTGCCGGGGGTCCGGGGTCCGATCCTCTCGTCCGCCCGTGGGCGGGTGGACGCCGGGTCTCAGCGGGACGACGCCGCCGGCACGAGCGGCTCGCCGACCTCCGCGGCGGATGCCGACCGGGACGGTCCGGGCGGCGTCTCGTCCCTGCCCGGGCGGGTGGCGAGCAGCGCCCACAGGATGCACGCGAGGTCGACGACCTCCTGGAGCCACGCCCCCGCGAGCGCGGGGAGCCGCCCCGTCGCGGCCACGACCATGAGCAGCCCGGACAGGGCGACCCCGATGCCGATGGCCTGCCACGCGACCCGCACGGTGCGGCGGCCGATCCGCACGGCGCCGACGGTGCGCGCGAGGTCGTCGCGGACGACGACGGCGTCCGCGGACTCGGTCGCCGCCGTCGAGCCCCGTGCGCCCATGGCCATGCCGACGTCGGCCACCGCGAGGACCGGGGCGTCGTTCACGCCGTCCCCGACCATCATCACGGGGCGGTCCGGCAGCGCACGCACCGCGTCGACCTTGTCCTGCGGGAGGAGGCCGGCGCGCACGTCGTCGATGCCCACCTGGTCCGCGACGTGCCGGGCGGTCGCCGCGCCGTCGCCGGTGAGCATGACGGTGGTCCGCACGCCCGCGGCGTGGAGGGCGGCGACGGTGGGGCGGGCCTCGGCCCGCAGCTCGTCGGCGAGGAGCACGGTCCCGGCGTACGCGCCGTCGACGCCCACGTGGACGGCGCTGCGGCCCGCGCCGGGCACGGGGACGCCCGCGGGCGCGCCCGCGGTGACGAAGGCCAGCCGACCGACCGCCACCGCGTGGCCGTCCACCGTCGCGCGGGCTCCCCGGGCGGTCTCCTCCGTCGCGTCCCGTGCGGCGGGCAGCGCGAGGTCCCGCTCCTGGGCCGCGCGGACGATCGCCGCCGCGAGCGGGTGCACCGAGTACTGCTCGACGGCGGCCGCGAGCGCGAGCACGCGGTCCGGCGTGCGGTCGCCCGCGGGCAGGACCTCCACGACGACCGGCGCCCCGTGGGTCAGCGTGCCCGTCTTGTCGAACGCGACGGTGCGCACGCGCGAGAGCTGTTCGAGCGTGCCCGCCGACTTCACGATGATCCCGTTCCGGGCCGCGCGGGACATGCCGGACATGAAGGCGACCGGGGCCGCGATGATCAGCGGGCACGGCGTCGCGACGACGAGGACCTCGGCGAAGCGGGTCGCCTCGCCGCTGAGCGCCCACGCTGCGCCCGCGAGCGCGAGGGCGGCGACCGTGAACGGCACCGCCACCCGGTCGGCGAGGCGCACGAACGGCGCCTTGGACTCCTGCGCCTGCTTCACGAGCTCGACGATCGCCTGGTACTGCGAGCCCGCGGCCGTCGCGGTCGCCCGGACCTGCGCCGCTCCGCCGCCGTTGACCGACCCGGACAGCACGGTGTCCCCGCGCCGGTGCTCCACGGGGAGCGACTCCCCGGACAGCGACGACTCGTCGAGCGTGGCCGCCGTGCTGAGCAGGACGCCGTCCACCGGGACGACCTCACCGGGCCGCACCCACACCTCGTCGCCGGGGCGCACGTCGTCGACGGGGACGTCCTCGAACTCCCCGCCGGGCCCGGCCCGGTGGGCGACGCGCGGGGCGCCGGCCAGCAGGCTCGAGAGCTCGCGCCGCGCGCGCCCGTTCGCGTAGTCCTCGAGCGCCTCGCCGCCCGAGAGCATGAGGCACACCACGAGCGCGGCCCAGTACTCCCCCACGAGCACCGTGGCCGTGACGGACAGGACGGCCAGCAGGTCGACGCCGTACGCGCCCGCCCGCAGGTCCGCCACCATCGCGCGCGCCCGGACCACGACGAGCACGAGCGCGAACGCCGAGACCACGACCTGGGCCGAGCGGTCCGGACCCCAGGCCTCGAGCACGCCGCCGAGACCGCCCACCGCCACCGTGGCGACCACCCACGGGTAGCGCCGGGCGGCCTCCGTCACGCGGTGGCCCGGTCCGGTCATGCCTCCAGGGTGGGCAGACGCCGAGACCTGGCGGTAGGGCCGAACGGCCGCGACCGCAAGGGACCAGCGGGCACCGTCCGGCGGGTCAGCGGGTCAGCGGGTCAGCGGGTAAGTGGTCAGCGGTCAGCGGGTCAGACGACTGGGAGGCGCAGCGCCTCCCCGAGCGGGACCGACGGGCCCTGGAACGGCACGACGTCCTGCTCGCACGTGGCGCCGTCGGTCGCGTCGAGGTCCACGAGGTACCGCACGACAGCGTCGTCCGCGCACGCGCTCTTGCCGATGATCGTGTGGCCCCAGCCCTCGACGGTGAGCACGCGGGCGTCGGGCCAGCGGTCCGCGTAGGGCTGCGTGAACCCGTACGGCGTCGCGGGGTCGAACCGGGTGCCGACCACGAGGACGGGGGCGTCCGTCGTCTGGTCCCACGGGCCCGTGAACGCGTCGCGGTCCTCGACGGGCACGAACTCGCACTGGACGCCCACCCAGCCGCGGAAGCGCCCGAAGTGCGGGTACTGCGCGTCGAGCGCGTCGACCTTCGCGGGGTACTGCCACGGCCGGCCGGGGGTCGTCGTGTCGACGCACAGGCTCGCGAGCGCGCCGCCGACGGACGCGTAGTCCTCGGCGAAGCCCGCGCGGCGGAGCAGCTCCCCCAGCGAGGGCAGCGCACCGAGCGTGCGCTGGCGGTCCGCAGCCGCGGGCGGCTCGACGGCGCCGCTCAGCACGGCGAGCGACGCGAGCGTGAGGTCGAGGTCGCCCCACGCGGCGGGCTCGTACAGGTACTGGAAGACGAGCGCCACCGTGTCCGGGTACCCGACGCGCACGCTCGTGCCGTCGGGGAGCGGCACGTCGACGGGCGCCTCGCGGAGCGCGGCGTAGGTCGCCTCGGCGACGTCGGCCGGGTCGCCGAGCGACGCGAGCGCGCACGCCGACGGCCCCGCCTCGGAGCACAGCCGCGTGAACTCGCCGAACGTCTCGGTCGCACCGGCGGCCTGCCCGATCCGAGCGCCGATCAGCTCGCGCGACCCGACGCCCGACCACGCGTCGACGTCCATCGTGCCGTCGAGCACCAGGGCGCGGACGCGGTCCGGGAACAGCGCCCCGTACGTCGCGCCGAGCACCGTGCCGTAGGAGTACCCCACGTAGCTGAGCTGCTCGTCGCCCACGGCCTGGCGCAGCAGGTCCATGTCCCGCGCGACGTTCGCCGTCGACGCGTGCGCGATCCGGTCGCCCGAGAACAGCGTGCACGACGCGCCGAACGCCGCCATCTGGCCGAGGTAGCGCCCCTCCTCGCGATCGGTCACGGGGAACGCGGGCAGGCCCGCGAGGAACGCGTTCTCCCGCTCCTGGTCGCGGAAGCACGTCGCGGGGTCGGACGTCCCGACGGCGCGCGGGTCGAACCCGATGACGTCGAACCGCGCGAGCACGTCGTCGTCGAAGAGCGATCCCCCGAGCAGGTGCAGCGTCTCGACGCCCGGACCGCCGGGGCCGCCGAAGTTGGTGAACAGGCTCCCGATCCGCTGCTCGGGGTCGGACGCCGGGAGCCGCGTCAGGCCGATGGTCGTCGTGCGGCCGTGGGGGCGGTCGTAGTCGGTCGGCACCTGCGCGGTCGCGCACTCGAACGCCTCGAGGCCGTCGCCGTCGCAGGGGCCCCACGCGATCTCGGGCACGGGTGCCTCGACCTGGGCGGCCGTCGTCGTGGCGGGTCCGGTGCGGGCCGACGCCGTGGCGGCACCGGTGCGGGCTGGCTCACCCCCCGGGCCCGCGACGGCCGCGGCGGGGACCCCGCCGAGCAGGAGGACCGCCGCCAGCGACGAGGCGGCGGCGCGGACAGTTCGTGTCGTCATCGATCGCGAAGTCATCGCTCCCCATCCGACCACGGGCCCGTGGCGAGCGCACCCGGACCTGTGCGGCCGAGCACGCCGGGCCACAGCACGGGTGGTACCACTATTGGTACCGTAGGTCTGGTGACGAAGCGAGACAAGGTGCTGGACCGCATGCGGAACAGCCCCGGCAGCGTTCGCTTCGACGAGCTCGTCGCCGTGTGCGACCACTACTTCGGCGAGCCCAGACGCAGCGGGGGCTCGCACCACGTCTATGCCATGCCGTGGCCCGGTGACCCCCGGGTCAACATCCAGAACAGCAACGGCCGGGCCTAGGCCTACCAGGTCAAACAGGTCCTCGAGGCGATCGACAGGCTCGAGGCCATGCACGAGGAGAACGACCCCTCAGAGGAGGAGAAGTGAACGCCGCCGAGCACTACAGCTACCGCGTGTCCTGGTCCGCAGACGACGGAGAGTTCGTCGGTACGGTTCTCGAGCTGCCCTCTCTCTCGTGGCTGGAGCCCGAGTCGGCCGCCGCGTTCGCCGGGATCCGGAAGCTTGCCTCCGAGGTGGTCGAGGACCTCGCAGCCTCTGGCGAAGAGGTCCCCGAGCCCCTGTCCGAGCGCCACTACTCCGGCGAGTTCCGCGTGCGGATCCCCCCGGCCATGCACCGCCGGCTCGTCGAGGAGGCTGCCGCGCAGGGCATCTCCATGAACCGTCTCGCCAACCACAAGCTCTCAGCCTGAGACAGCACGGAGCCCGCGTCCGGAGATCTCGTCTCGTCTCCTCGCGCGGGCTTCGTCATGGCGCTCGGCCGTGATGCCGGGTCACCTCGGCCAAGTCAGCGCCACGACGGCGACCCCCGCCGCGACGGCGAGGGGTGCGAGCACGAGGCCCTGACGGATCACGTGCCACGCGGGCGGCGGCTCCTGCCCGAAGGTGTGACGGCGGTACTGCTGCCACCACAGCACGGTCGCGAGCGACGCCCACGGCGTGATCAGCGGCCCTGCGTCGACCGCGACGAGCAGGGTCGCGAGCCGCTCGACGTCCTCGCCCGCCGCGGGGAGCAGCGCGAGGAACGCGGGCAGGTTGTTCACGAGGTTCGCCGCGACGACGCCCGTCGCGGCGAGGCGGGCGAGGTCGCCCGGCCCGCTCCCCGTGCCCGCGACGGCGGCGAGGAGGTCGCCGAGCCCGTGCGCGTGCCAGGTCTCCACGACCACGAACAGCGCCGCCACGACCACCGCGGACCTCCACGGCAGCATCTCCCGCACCGGCACGAGCGGGCGCACGCGCCGCCACCACGTCGCGAGCGCGAGCACCGCCGCGCCCGCGAGCGCCGTCGGCGCGACGGGCAGCTCGAGCGCGAACGCGACCGCGAGGAGCACGACGACGGCCCCGGTGACCCGCAGGAGCACCCGGTCGGGCGGCGTCGGGCCGGGACCCACGAGGTCGAACCGTCCCCGCAGGTGGCGACCGTGCAGCGCGAGCAGCACGACGACCGTCACCACGAGGACCGCGAGCGCCGGCGCCCACATCACCCCGACGTACCCGGTGCCGAACCGGTCCGCGGCGAGCAGGTTGGTGAGGTTCGAGACCGGCAGGAGGAGCGACGCCGTGTTCGCGAGCGCGAGCACGGTGAGCGCGAGCGGCAGGGGCCTGGTACCCGTGCGCCGGGCGAGGGCGAGCACGACGGGCGTGACGAGCACCGCCGTCGTGTCGAGCGACAGCACGACGGTGCTGGCCGTCGCGAGCAGCACGACGAGGACCCACAGCACGATCCGCCGACCCCCGGCGAGCCGCGCCGCCCGGGCGGCGACGGCGTCGAACAGGCCCGCGCCCGCGCACAGCTCCGCGACCACCGTGATGGCGAGGAGGAACACGAGGACCGGCCCGGTGCGCACGAGCAGGTCGCGCGCGTCCGCCGCGGGGAGCAGCCCCGTCGCGGGGAGCGCGACGACGACCACCGCGGCGGGGAGCCACGGCGGCAGACGACGGCGGCGTCGCCGGTGAGCCGTGCCCGCGGCGGCGCCGGAGTCCGCGCCGACATCAGGGGGAGGCTCGGTCGTCACGGCGGTCACTGTACGACCGGTGCACCTCGCTCGGCGGTCGAGGGCTCGTGTCGGCAGCAGTCGCAGGACGGGGCGGCGGCGTCCGTGGGGGCGGCGTGCACGACGGCGGTCGGGGCGCAGCACGCGTCGCCGCGCCAGGCCTCGACGCCCTCCTTGACCGCGACGGCGGCGATGACGAGCGCGGCGAGCGGGTCGGCCCACGACCACCCGAGGGTCACGTTGAGGACGAGCCCGACGAGCAGGACCGCCGACAGGTACGTGCACAGCAGCGTCTGCTTCGAGTCCGCGACGGCGGACGCCGAGCCGAGCTCGCGTCCGGTGCGGCGCTCGAACCACGACAGGAACGGCATGACGGCGAGGCTCACCGCGGCGAGCCAGATGCCGACGACCGAGTGCTCGGGTTCCGCCGCGCCGAGCAGCGACCGGACGGCGTCGACGGACACGAACACCGCGAGGCCGAGGAACGAGACCGCGATGACGCGCATCGCGGCCCGCTCGCGCCGGTGGGGGTCGGGCGCCGCGAACTGCCAGGCGACCGCGGCAGCGGAGAGGACCTCGACGAGCGAGTCGAGCCCGAACCCGACGAGGGCGGCCGACGACGCGACCCGTCCTGCCGTGATCGCGACGACGGCCTCCACGGCGTTCCACGCGATCGTCGCGGCGACGACCCACCGCACGCGCCGCTCGAGGACGGCGCGGCGCGCGGCCGTCAGGGCGGGGGCGGACGGCGGTGCGCCGACGGGGACGGAGGTCATGAGCACGTGCACCCGTCGGGGCCGCAGCAGGTCGGGTCGACCTGGACGACGAGCCGCAGCAGGTCGTCGAGCGCGGGTGCGAGGTGCGGGTCGGCGAGGCGGTACCAGGTGCGGCGCCCGTCGGGGATCGCCTCGACGAGCCCGCACCCGCGCAGGCACGCGAGCTGGTTGGACATGACCTGGCGGGAGACGCCGAGCGCGTCGGCGAGGTCGGACGGGTAGGCGGGCGCCTCGCGCAGCGCGAGCAGGACGCGGGCGCGCGTCTCGTCCGACAGGGCGTGCCCCAGCCGCGCGAGCGCGGCGGTGTGGGTGAGGGTGACCGTCTCGACCATGGGTGCGACAGTACACGGACTCGTGTATTCACAAAAGGATGTACCGCGGAGGGGCGCCCGGCGGGCGGGGCGTGGGTGGTCGGCGTGAGGATGGGGCATGCTGCTCGCCGAGGTCGCCGCCACGTCCGACGCCGTCGCCGCCACGCGTTCGCGCCTCGCCAAGCGCGCGGCCATCGCCGACCTGCTGCGGCGCGTCGCGGACGACGCCGAGGCCGGGAGCGCGGAGGTGGAGATCGCCGTCGCGTACCTCGCGGGCGAGCTGCGCCAGCGCCGCACCGGGCTCGGGTGGCGGTCGCTGCGCGACCTCCCCGCCCCTGCCGAGGAACCCGGCCTCACGCTGACCGACGTCGACGCCGCGTTCGCCCGCATGGCGGACCTCTCCGGCCCCGGGTCGTCGACCGCGCGCCAGGCCGAGGCCGCCGCCCTGTTCGGCGCCGCGACGGCGCGCGAGCAGTCGCTCCTCGCCGGGCTCGTCTCGGGCGAGCTGCGCCAGGGAGCGCTCGACTCCGTGGTGGTCGACGCCGTCGCCGAGGCGGCGGGCGTCCCCGCCGACGCGGTGCGGCGCGCGGTCATGCTCGCGGGCGCGACCGGGCCGGTCGCCCGCGCGGCGCTCACGGCGGGCGGCCCGGAGGCCGCGGCGGAGGCGCTCGCGACGTTCCGGCTCACCGTCGGCCGCCCGGTGCGGCCGATGCTCGCGCAGTCCGCACCCGACGTGGGCGCCGCGCTCGACAAGCTCGGGGCCGCGCCGGGCGGCGAGGACGCGTCGGGTACCGCCGTCGCCGTGGACGTCAAGCTCGACGGCATCCGCATCCAGGTGCACCGCGACGGCGACGACGTGCGCGTCTTCACGCGCTCGCTCGACGACATCACCGAGCGCGTCCCCGAGATCGTCGCGGCCGTGCGGGCGCTCCCCGGCCGGGCGCTCGTCCTCGACGGGGAGGCGCTCGTCGTCGGGCCCGACGGCGTCCCCCGCCCGTTCCAGGAGACCGCCGCCCGCTCCGCGACCCAGGGCGAGCGCAGCGCCGCCGAGGAGGCGGAGCTCGCGGCCTCGCTCGAGCTCTCCCCCTTCTTCTTCGACGTGCTCCACGCCGACGGCCGCGACCTGCTGGACGAGCCGCTGCGCGACCGGCTCGCCGTGCTCGACGACCTGCTCGCCGACCTGCTCGCCGACGCCGCCGGGCCGCTCGCCGTGCGCCGGCTCGTGACCGACGACGCCGCGGCCGCGACCGCGTTCTTCGACGCCGCCGTCGCGGAGGGCCAGGAGGGCGTCGTCGTGAAGTCGCTCGACGCGCCCTACGCGGCCGGGCGGCGTGGTGCGGGCTGGGTGAAGGTCAAGCCGCGGCACACGCTCGACCTCGTCGTGCTCGCCGTCGAGCGGGGCTCCGGCCGGCGCAGCGGGTGGTTGTCGAACATCTGGCTCGGCGCGCGCGACCCCGAGGGCGGGTTCGTCATGCTCGGCAAGACGTTCAAGGGCATGACCGACGAGATGCTCGCGTGGCAGACGCAGCGCTTCCGCGAGCTCCAGACCTCCGACGAGGGGTACGTCGTGCACGTGCGTCCCGAGCAGGTCGTCGAGATCGCGTTCGACGGCCTCCAGCGCTCGACGCGCTACCCCGGCGGTCTCGCGCTGCGCTTCGCGCGCGTCGTCCGGTACCGCGACGACAAGACGGCCGCCGAGGCCGACACGATCGACACGGTCCGCGCGCTCGCGCGCCCCCTCGGGGGCGGCACGACGGAGGGGCCTGACGCGGAGGGCTGAGCGGACGGCGCGCCGAGCGCGGCGGAAAGTCGTCCGGCGGTGGGTGCATCCGCGCGCAGCGGTCCGGGTGAAGGAGAGGTGGACGCCGCCCGGCGTCCGACGGCGCACCGCCGTCCCGTGCACGACGAAGGGACTCGACGATGAACCTCCGACGCACGCTCACCGCAGCAGGAGCCGCGCTCCTCGCCCTGGCCGCCGCGACCGCACCGGCCGTCGCGGCACCGGCACCCACGACGGCGCCGCCGTCGGGCACCGCGAGTCTCGCCTCCGTGCTCGCGGCCGACGGCGACACGTTCGACCGCAACTGGTACGACTTCGACATCGTCGACCAGGCCGTGGCCGCGGTCCTCGCCGCCAAGCCGGACAGCCCCGTGGCGGTCCTGGCCGACGGCACGGTGCCGCTCACCGCGTTCCTGCCGAACGACCGGGCGTTCCAGCTCCTCGCGTTCGACCTCACGCACCGCTGGCAGCCCACGGAGGAGCGCGTGCTCACGTCGCTCGCGGGGGCGGTGGGCATCGACGCGATCGAGCAGGTGCTGCTCTACCACGTCGTCCCCGGCGCGACGATCGACTCCGGCACCGCGCTGCGGTCCGACGACGCCGTCCTCACCACGGCGCAGGGCGCGACGTTCCGGGTCGACGTGCTGAGCGAGCGCCTCGCCCTGGTCCGCCTCGTCGACCAGGACCGCAACGACCTCGACCCGTTCCTCGTGAAGAGCAAGCTCGACCTCAACAAGGGCAACGTCCAGATCGCGCACGGCATCAGCGCGGTGCTGCGGCCCCAGAACCTCTGACCGGTACCCGTGCCCGGCCCCGCACCGCGGGGCCGGGCACTTTTTTTGATGCGTGTGCATCCAGATCCGCACCTGCGGGGGAAGAGGGGGTGTCAGCAGATCGAGCGCCCGGGACGGACCGGGCTCGACCACCGGAGGACACCATGCACCGCACCGCACGACGCACCGCCGCGCTCGCGGGCGCAGCGACCCTCGTCGCGCTGGGGGCCGTCGCGCTCCCCGCCCAGGCCGCCACCGACGACGGCGCCTCGCTCTCCGTCCTGCACGGCGTGCCGGACACGCCCGTGGACGTCTGGGTGAACGACGAGCTCACCCTCGACGACTTCCAGCCCGGCGACCTCGCGGGTCCGCTCGATCTCCCCGCCGGGACGTACACGGTCGCGATCACGGCGCCCGACGCGACGGACACGAGCTCCCCGGTCATCGGCCCGGTCGACCTCCAGCTCGCGGGCGGCACGAGCTACACCGCCGTCGCGCACCTCGACGCGGGCGGCCAGCCGACCGCGACGCTCTTCACGAACGACACGAAGCCCACGGCCGCGGGCCAGGGCCGGCTCACCGTGCGCCACGTCGCCGCGGCGCCCGCGGTCGACGTCCTCGCCGGCGGGACCGCCGTCGTCACGGGGCTGGAGAACCCGAAGGAGGCCGTGCTCGACCTGCCGGCCGGCACGATCTCGGCGACCGTCGCCGCCGCGGGCACCACGGAGCCCGTGCTCGGCCCGGCCGACCTCACGGTCGCCGAGGGCGTCAACACCATCGCGTACGCGTGGGGCAGCCTCGAGGACGGCAACCTCGCCCTCGCGACGCAGACGGTCGAAGGCCTGCACTCGTCGCCGTCGGGCGTCCCGGCCGGGCTCTCGGGCCTCGCGGCAGACGCGCCGAGCAGCACCGCGACGGGCGTCGCCATCGCGTTCGGTGCGTCGCTGTTCGGCCTGCTGCTCGTCGCGGCCACCTTCATGCTGGCGCGCGCGTGGCGCCAGCAGCACGCGGCCCACGCCGTCCGGAGCGACCGGACGGCATGACGCAGCGCACGACCGCCGG
This sequence comes from Cellulosimicrobium funkei, assembly GCF_900155925.1. Taxonomy (NCBI): domain Bacteria; kingdom Bacillati; phylum Actinomycetota; class Actinomycetes; order Micrococcales; family Promicromonosporaceae; genus Cellulosimicrobium; species Cellulosimicrobium funkei. Next base: position 208,507 of record NZ_FTMI01000002.1, on the reverse strand, counting down.
TCCCGCGCGCCCCGCCCGGGGCGCGCGGGCCGGCCTCCGGACCCTCCTGGGGGCGGTGCTCGTCACCGCAGCGGTCGTCGGCGGATGCTCCCTGCCGTCCGCCGACGGGTCTGCCGACGGACTCGGACCGTCGGCCGACCCCCTCCCCACCCCGGCCCCCCACCAGGGCGGGGAGGCGACCGCGGGGACGCCCGGGCCGGCCCGGGACGCACCGGTGCCGGTGCGCCCGGCCCGGGACGTCCCGTCTCCCCCGCCGCCGGCACCCGCACGGGTCGTCGTCGGTGATCTCGGGATCGACCTGCCCGTCGAGCCGGCGGGCGTCGACCCCGAGGGGCGGATGGCGCTGCCGGGCTCCGGCGACGTCGCCGCGTGGTACCGGTTCGGACCGGCCCCGGCGAGCCCTACCGGGACGACCCTGGTCGCGGCCCACGTGGACGACCCGGACGGGGTCGGGCCGTTCGCGCGGCTCCGCGAGATCACGACGGGCGCGAGCGTCGACGTCGTCGACGCGACGGGAACCTCGTACACCTACACAGTGACCGACATCAGGAGCATCGCGAAGCCCGACGTCCCGCTCGACACGCTGTTCGACCGCTCCGGCGAGCGCCGACTCGTGCTCGTGACGTGCGGCGGCCGCTGGGACGCCGAGCGACGCTCGTACTCGGACAACGTGATCGTGACCGCGGTCCCGTCGCGGTGACGGCCCGCACGGGCGCTACGATCGCTGCTACCCGCTCGCCGCTGCCGCTCCGAGCGGTCGGCACCGACCCTCGAGGACCCGCCCTGAACGTGACCGAGACCGGGACCACCGACCCGGACCTGTGGCGCCTCGGCCGCGACTTCGCCGACGGCGACGAGCAGGCGCTCGCCGAGGCCTACCGGCGCTGGTCCGCGCTCGTGCACACGATCGCGCTGCGCTCGCTCGGCACGCGCGCCGACGCCGAGGACGTCACCCAGCAGGTGTTCGTCGCGGCGTGGCGCGGCCGGGGCCGGTTCGACCCCGACCGGGCCCGGCTCCCGGCCTGGCTCGTCGGGATCACGCGGCACACGGTGGCCGACGCGCACGAGGCCCGGTCGCGGGTCCGCCGGTCGGAGGAGGCCGCGGCCACGACCGCCCCGGACCCGGGCCGCGCGGCGAGCGAGGACACCGACGTCGGGCGCGTCGCCGACCGCGTGCTCCTCACCGAGGAGCTGCGACGGCTCGGCGACCCGGGGCGGACGATCCTGGAGCTCGCGTTCTTCCGCGACCTGACGCACGTGCAGATCGCCGAGGAGCTCGGCCTGCCGCTGGGTACGGTCAAGAGCCACGTACGACGAAGCCTGATCCGGCTGCGCGACCGATTGGAGGTGGACGGTGCAGCACATCGATGACGAGACCCTCGCGCTCCTCGCGCTCGGCGAGGACGTGCTCGACGACGACGCGCGCGCGCACCTCTCCTCCTGCCCGGAGTGCGCCGACGCCGTCGCCCGGCTCGCGCGCGTCGTCGACGCGTTCGACGGCGCGGACGCGGCGGACGAGCTCGTCGCCCCCGACGCCGCGGTGTGGTCGCGAATCCAGGCCGAGCTCGGCCTGACGAGCGCCACCGCCGCTCCGCCCGTCGTGGCCCCCGCGGCGGTCACCGACGCTCCGACCGTGCCGACGCTCCCGCGGGACGCGGCCGGGACGGGTGCGGAGGCACCGGACAGCACGACCGGCGCGACCGGCACGGCCGTCGTCGTGCCGCTCGCGTCGCGGCGCCGGCGGGTCTGGGTCCCGGTCGCGGCGGCGGCCGCCGCCGCGCTCGTCGTCGGCGGCGTGGGCGGCATCCTGTGGGAGCGTCGCGAGGTCGAGCCGCCCGAGACGACGGTCGCGAGCGCGACGCTCGACCCGCTGCCCGACTGGCAGGGCGCGAGCGGCGACGCACGCGTCGAGGAGCGGCCCGACGGGCGGCGCCAGGTCGTCGTGACGGTCGACGCGCCGGTGCCCGACGGCACGTACCGCGAGGTCTGGCTCCTCGCGGAGGACCTGAGCGGCCTCGTGAGCCTCGGCGTGCTCGACGGCACGGAGGGTCGCTTCGACGTGCCCGACGGCCTCGACCTCGCCGAGTTCCCCGTGGTCGACGTCTCCGAGGAGCACTTCGACGGCGACCCGTCCCACTCGGGCGACTCGGTCGTGCGGGGACCGCTCGACGTCTAGGCGCACGGTCGTCGCCGCGGGACCGGCCCTCAGGCCCGCGCGTACTCCGCGAGCGTGACGCCGGATCGGAACGTCTGCGTGCCCGTCGATCGCCAGGAGAGGGGCGTGTAGTCCCGCTCGCCGAACAGCGGGACCCCGGCGCCGAGCATCACCGGGTTCACCTTGAGCGCGAGCCGGTCGATCTCGTCGACGAGCACGGCAGCGAGCGCTCCCCCGCCGCACAGCCAGATCCCCCGGCCGTCCTCCCGCTTGAGCGCGCGGACCGTCTCGACCGGGTCGGCGCCGGTGAACAGCACCCCCTCGCTCCCTTCGGGCGCCTCGCGCGTGCGGGTGAAGACGATCTGTCGCAGGTGTCGGTAGGGGTTCGGCAGGTGGTGGTCGGGGAGGCCGACGGCGTAGGTGTTCCAGCCCATGAGGACGGTATCGAAGGGGCCGTCGGCGACCGGCAGCCCGGCGGCCCCGGCCAGGTCCGTCGGCGCCGTGCCGCGGTACCGGGACCAGATGGGCGCCATGTGGTCGCCCTCGGCGAGGAAGGCGTCGAACTCGCCCCCCGGCCCGGCGATGTACCCGTCGAGGCTCACGGCGACGTAGTAGGTCAGCTCGCGCATCATGTCTCCTGACAACTACAGATGAAGTGGTTGTTGGAGACTACAACAGGTGCAGTGGTTGCGATAGCCTCGACGCATGGCGAAGAACACCGCACGGCGCAGCGCCCTGGCGGACGCCGGGATCGCCGTGCTCGCTCGCGAGGGGTCGCGCGGCCTGACGCACCGCGCGATCGACGACGAGGCCGGGGTCCCGACGGGCACGACGTCGAACTACTTCCGGAGCCGAGACGCCCTCGTCGCGGGGCTCTTCGAGCGCATCGGGGAGCGGCTCGCGCCGACACCCGAGGACCTCGCCCGACGCGCGACCCAGACGCCCGACCGCGCGCTGTTCGCGGACTACCTCCGCGACATCGTGCGCCGGTTGTCGACCGACGCCGACGTCACCCGAGCCCTGTTCGAGCTGCGGCTCGAGTCCGGCCGTCGGGGCGAGCTCGCGGCCGTTCTCGGGCCGTGGCTGCGCGCGGGATTCGAGGCCGACGTCGCGTTCAACCGGTCGGCCGGCCTGCCCGGCGGGCGCCGGGAGATCGCCTTGTTCCACTACGCGATCGACGGGCTGCTCCTCGACCGTCTCACCACGCCGATCGACCCCGACATCCCGACCGACGACGTCGTCGACGCGCTCGTGGCGGGGTTGCTCCCGGAGCGCTGAGCGGCCTCACACCCACCCCGGGCGGCCGCTCCTACGACGCGCGCCGCCCGTCGAGCCGGTCGAGCCAGCCGCGCACGGGCCCGAGCGAGACCAGGCCCGACCCGGCCCCGGCAAGCTCGTCGGGGGTGCGGGCGAGCGCGCGTCGGGCCTGTCCGGCGAGCGCGCGGTCCCCGAGCCGCAGGGCGGTCTCCGCGCGCAGCGCCCACAGCAGCTCGCGCAGGTGGTCGGCGGGCGGCTCGGGCGCCGCGCGCGCGAGCCGCGCCGCGGCGTCGGGGTCGCCCGCGTCGAGCACGAGCAGCGGCTCCGCCCACGGGGCGTACGGGCCGAGGTCGGCGGCCTCGATCCCGGCGAGCGGGCGCCCGTGCCGCACGCGCACGGTGAGGAGCGCGAGCGGGAGCAGCCCGTCGCGCACGCCCGGCATGCGCACGCCGGCGAGCCGGTCGTCGGCGGCGCGGTACGCGCGCGCCGCGGCGTCGGGCGGGGCGGTCTCGGCGTCGCGCATCGCCCGGTACCAGGCGGTGAGCATCGGGACCACGGGCGACTCGTAGCCCGCCGCGACGTCCTCGGCCGCGGCGGCGTGGGCGTCGGCGTCGGCGAACCGGCCCGCGCCCGCCGCCGCCTGCATCCGGACGAGGTGGCCGAGGATCGCGAAGGTCGGGAGGTCGTGGTCCTCCGCCAGGGAGACGAGCTCGGCGCCGGTCCGGTCCCGCTCGGGACCAGCGCCCGGCCGCTGGAAGGACTGGAGGAACCGCGCGTTGAGCGCGAGCGCGAGCGTCGCCGGGTCGCCGAGGTCGCGCGCGATCCCGACGGCGTCCTCCGCCGCGGCCCACGCCCACGCGTCGCGCGTCCCGCGGTGCTCGACGCCGACCACCGCGAGCAGACGCGCGCGCAGCACCGGCGCCGCGTCCGGTCCGAGGCGCCCCAGGGTCCGCCGCGCGACGCCGACGAGCGCGTCCGCGGCCGCCGGGTCGTCGCTCCGGGTCCAGACGGCGGGGACGTCGTACGCGGTGACGGTCCGGGCGGCGAGCACCGGGTCGCCGGTCGCCTCGGCCGCGAGCGCCGCGGCGACGCGCTGCTCCTGCGCGGTCGCGAGGTGGTCGCCCCCGGCGACGGCGAGCGTGCGCGCGACGTCGACCGTGGAGCGCAGGTGCGTGCGCGAGCCGGTGGGGGCGGTGACGGCGAGGCGCGGCCCCGGCGTCGGGCCGTCGAGCGACGCCGCGTGGCCGAGCACGTCGCGCTCGAGCCGGACGAGCTCGGGGCCCGGGTCGAGGCCGAGCTCGTCGGCGAGGCGGCGGCGCGCGCGCCGCAGGACGTCGAGCGCGTCCGTCTGTCGCCCGTCGCGGTACAGCGCGAGCGCGAGCAGCGCCCACGCGTGCTCGCGCCACGGGTGCGCGGCGGCGTGCGCGTCGAGCACGACGACCGCCTCCGCGGCCCGGCCCTCGCCGAGCAGCGCGTCCGCGAGCAGCTCGACGGCGCGCGCGTGCACCTCGACGAGATGCCGGCGCTCGGCCCGGACCCACTCCCGCTCCGGCAGGTCGGCGTACGGCTCGCCGCGCCAGGCGGCGACGGCGTCCGCCAGCGCGCGCGTCGTGCCCGACGCCGCGTCCCCGGCCCCGGGAGACGCGCTCGCCCGGGCGACGGCCGCCTCCAGGCGCGCCGCGTCGAGCGCGTCGTCCGAGAGCCGCAGCGCGTAGCCGCCGTGCGCGGTGACGAGGACGCGCGGGGGCGTGCGCGGCGCGCGCCCGGGCTCCAGGCGCCGCCGCAGGTCGCCGACGAACGTCGCGAGCGCGCCGCGCCGGTCGCCCGTCCCCGCGCCAGGCTCGTCCCACAGGTCGTCGGCGAGGCGGTCGAACGGCACCGGGCGCCCGCGCGCGGCGGCGAGGCGCGCGAGGAGCTCGCGCTGGCGCGGTCCGCCGGGGTCGACGTCCGCGCCGTCGCGCAGCACGCGGACCGGCCCGAGCACCTCGACGCGCAGCTCCACCACCCCGCCATTCTCGCCGCACCGGGGCACTGATCGGACGGCACTGATCGGACGGCACTGATCGGACGCTGATCCGCCGCTCGGAGGATGGCGACGAGCCGGCCGGGCACGACCCGGCACGGCCGAGAACCGCCCCGAGAGAGGACACCCCATGCACATCCCCGGCTTCGAGACCCGCACCGTCGAGGTCGCGCCCGGCGTCGCGCTGCGCGCCGAGACCGCGGGCGAGGGCACGCCCGTCGTGCTCCTGCACGGCTTCCCGCAGACGCGCCACATGTGGCGGCACGTCGCGACCGACCTCGCGCGCGACCACCGTGTCGTCGTGCCCGACCTGCGCGGCTACGGCGAGAGCGCGAAGCCCGCCGCCACGACGCCCGACGTCTACGCCAAGCGCACCATGGGCGCCGACGTCGTCGCGCTCGCCGACGCGCTCGACGTCGACCGGTTCGTCCTCGTCGGCCACGACCGCGGCGCGCTCGTCGCGTTCCGCGCGGCGCTCGACCACCCCGACCGCGTGAGCCACCTCGGCATCCTCGACGTGGTGCCCACGCTCGACACGTGGGCCGTGCTGCACGGCGTGGACGCGGCCGTCGCGTTCCACCTGTACCTCATGGCGCAGCCTCCGGGCCTGCCGGAGACGATGATCCGCAACAGCACCGACGCGTTCTTCGGGTCCTTCCTCGACGCGTGGACGCAGGACCCGGCCGCGATCCCCGCCGACGTGCGCGCGCACTACCTCGCGTCGAGCCGCGACGCGGTCGACTCGATCGTGGCCGACTACCGCGCGACCGCGACGATCGACGTCGAGCACGACCAGGCGTCGCTCGACGCGGGCGACCGGCTCGCGATGCCCGTCGCCGTGGTGCAGCAGGACTGGGGCGCGCAGCTCGGGTACGACGCCGCGGGCGTCTGGCGGCGCTGGGCGCCCGACCTCGAGCACCTCACGACGACGGCCGGCCACTTCCTGGCCGAGGAGGCGCCGGGAGACGTGGCCGCGGTCGTCCGGTCGCTCGCGCGGCGCTGACCGCCCGGCCCGGCGCCTACCGCAGGAGGGACACGACGCGCCGGGCCCGGTCCGGGCTCGGCGCGGTGCCCTCCTCGACGACCCGCCGGGCGAGCTCCCGGAGACGCACGTTGCGGTCGTTCGAGACGCGCTTGAGGAGCCCGAACGCCTGCTCCGTCCCCACCCCGAGCGCGGCGGCGACGACTCCCTTGGCCTGCTCGATCGGCCCGCGGCTGCGGGCGGCGGCCGCGATGTCGCGCTCGGCCTGCCGCTCCGCCCGGTCCCGGACGGCGACCGTGACGTCGACGAAGCTGCCCATGAGCTCGACGAGCCGGCCGGTGTCGCGGTCGCGACGGCCGTGCCCGACGAGCACGAGGACCCGCTCCGCGCCGCGCGCGTCCATGATGCGGTGCAGGCTCGAGAACGGCTCCCCGTCGACGCGGGCCCGCTCCAGCAGGTCGCGGACGCGGTCGCGGTCCTCGGGGTGCTTGTGGGCGAGCACGAGCGACGTCGTCGGCACGACCTCCCCGGGCTCGAAGCCGTGCAGGCGGTACGTCTCCGGCGACCACCACCAGGCGTCGGTCGCGAGGTCGACCCGGAACTGCCCGGGCGTCGTGCCGTCGCCGAGCGAGACAGGGTGCAGCGCTGCAGGGTTCTCCACGGACATGGGTCGTCTCCGTCGTCGTTCAGCGGGGTGGTGAGCCAGGTCCAGACTCGACTCCGGGGACTCTAGCCCGGCGTCGGTTTCCTGCAACCGGTCCGGGGACTGCCCGTGACGGAGTGCGTCGGAGCGTCGGCCCATCGCCGACGAGCGAGTGCGGGGTGCGCTGTCAGACTGACCGTGCGCGAGGTAGGGAGGCACACCGTGGGCGCCGCGCCGGATCTGTTGGAGCTGCTCTCGCGCGCGCTCTCCCGGGCCGACCGCAGCCTGCCCCTGGCCACGCGGTTGTGCCAGGCGTCCGCGACCGTCCTCGGAGCCAGGAGCGCGGCGCTGACGGTCGCGCCGACGGCGGACGACCGGCTCACCGTGTCCACGGCGGACGGCCTCGCGGCCCGGATCGAGGGGCTGGGCGAGGTGATCGGCGAGGGCCCGGTCCAGCGCGCCCTCTCGGAGGACCACATCGTCGTCAGCGGGGCCGACGACGGCCGCGACGAGCACGACTTCCCCGTCTTCTCCCACGCGGTCGAGGCGATCACGGGCCCGGGCGCGTACCACGCCGTGCCGATGCACGCGGGAGGGCGGGTCGTCGGCGTGCTGAGCCTCGTCACCTCCTCCCGGACGCTGGCGCGGGGGCCGGAGGACGTGCAGCTCCTCGCCGACACCATCGGGCTCTCCCTGCTGGGCGACCTGGACTCGTTGGACTGGGCGCCCCGCGCGGAGGTCCACCAGGCGACCGGCATGGTCACCGCCCAGCTCCGCATCCCGCCCGGCGACGCGCTCGCGGTGCTCCGGGCGCACGCCTACGCCCGGTCCACGACGCTCGACGACGTCGCCGAGGAGGTCGTCACGAGGCGGCTCAGCTTCGCCTACGACGAGGAGCACGCCGTCCAGACGCTCCGGACCGACGACGGCTGACCTCAGGCTCTCGACAGCCGCACAGGCCCCGCGCCACCGGTCGCCGTAGGCTCGACGACGTCCCGACCGCCACCCGCCCACCCCGAGGAGCCCCCCGTGCGCGCGACCGTCATCCACGCCCCGTACGACGTCCGCGTGGAGCAGCGCGACGACCCGCGCCTGCTCGCGCCGACCGACGCGATCGTGCGCGTCGAGGCCGCGTGCGTGTGCGGGTCGGACCTGTGGACGTACCGCGGCGTCAACCGGGTCGAGCACCCCGTCGCGATGGGCCACGAGTACGTGGGCACCGTTGAGGAGGTCGGCGCGGACGTCCGGACCGTGCGCCCGGGACAGCTCGTCGTCGGGTCGTTCTTCGCGTCCGACAACACGTGCCCGATCTGCCGGGCCGGGTACCAGACGTCGTGCGTGCACCGGGAGCCCGTGCGCGGCGCCCAGGCCGAGCTGCTGCGCGTCCCGCTCGCGGACGGGACGCTCGTCGCGACGCCGGAACGCCCCGACGACGACCTCCTGCCCGGGCTGCTCACGGCGTCGGACGTGCTGGGGACCGGCTGGTTCGGCGCCCGGGCGGCCGAGGCCGGCCCGGGGAAGACGGTCGTCGTGGTGGGCGACGGCGCCGTCGGGCTGCTCGCGGTCCTCGCCGCCGCGCAGCTCGGCGCCGAGCAGGTGATCGCGATGAGCCGGCACGCGCCGCGCCAGGAGCTCGCGCGCGCGTTCGGCGCGACGGAGGTCGTCGCGGAGCGGGGCGACGAGGGCGTGGAGCGGGTCCGCGAGCTGACCGACGGGCTCGGCGCGCACAGCGTCGTCGAGGCGGTGGGCACGCCGGACTCCATGAGCCAGGCGCTCGGTGCCGTCCGTGCGGGCGGGCACGTCGGGGTCGTCGGGCTGCCGCACGGCGTCGACCTCCCGGCGGTCGACATGTTCTACCGGCACGTGCACTGGTCCGGCGGGCCCGCGCCCGTGCGCCGGTACCTGCCCGAGCTGCTCGACCTCGTGCTGGAACGGCGCATCGACCCCGCGCGCGTGTTCGACCTCGAGCTCTCGCTCGACGACGCGGCCGAGGGCTACGCCGCGATGGACGAGCGGCGCGCGATCAAGGCGCTGCTGCGCCCCTGACGGCGGGCGACCGCGGCTGCTAGGGTGCCCGCGTACCGCATCGCGTGGCGGCCTTCCCAGCTCATCACTTCGCCTGGAGGCAGCCGCATGTCTGCACGTCCCCGTGTCCGGACCTTCCGTCGCGACGACCGCGACCAGCTCACGGACCTCGTCAACTCCCACCTCTCCGTCGTCGTGCCGGGAGCGCGGCTCTCGGTCAACAGCGTGCTCGGGAGCCTGGAGCGCCAGCCCGACGAGCACGTCGTCGACCCGTGGGTCGTCGAGCGCGCGACGTTCGTCGTCGAGTCCCGGCACCGGGTGGTGGGCGCCGCGCACCTGCACCGGTTCACGGCCGGGCCGGAGGCGAGCGACGACTACCGCGACGCCGGCCTCGTGCAGTGGCTCCTCGTCACGCCGCCCGACGACGAGGACCCGGAGCAGTCCACCGAGGCCCGCTCGGCCGCGGACGCGCTGACGGCCGCGTGCCACGCGCAGCTCGCGGCGTGGCAGGTGCGCGTCGCGTACGCGGACGGGCAGCTCCCGTTCGCGGGCGTCTACGGGGTCCCGGAGCAGTGGCCGCACGTCCGCGAGGCCCTGGTGCGCGCGGGCTTTCGTCCCGGAGAGCACGCCGAGACGGTGCTGCTCGCCCCGACCTCGGCGCTCCCCCACGCCCTCCCGGTGCCGGACGACGTCGCCCTGCGGCGCACGCTCGGCCCCGGCGGGGGCGTGCGGTTCACCGCGCACCGCGGCACGGAGACGGCCGCGTACGTCGAGATCGACACGACCCTCGGCCGTGCCGAGCGGCAGGCCGCGACGGGAGGCACCGCCGAGCTGGTGGACCTCTCGCCCGGCCCGGGGTCCGACGACGCCCTGCTGGCCGGGGTGCTGGCCGAGGCCCGGGCGTGGCTCGAGCTCGCCGGGGTGCACCGCGTCCTGGTCGGCACGGACGCGACGGACCACGAGGAGATCGCGCAGCTGCGCGCCTGGGGGTTCCGCGAGCTGACGACCGTGAGCCGCGGCTGGCAGCTGGCGGCGCCGAATGTGGTACGTTAGTACCAGAGTTGCGTCGAGGTAGCTCTGCGGACGAGGGAGCAGTACCCGCACGGACAAGACTGACTCAGAGGGGTTGCTTGTCATGGCTTGGCTCGTCCTGGTCCTCTCGGGCCTGCTCGAGGCGGTGTGGGCCACCGCGCTCGGAGCGTCGGAGAACTTCCGCCGCTGGCGCCCGACCGTCGTCTTCTTCGTCGCCATGTCGCTGAGCATGGTCGGTCTCGCCTGGGCGATGACCACGCTCCCCACCGGGACCGCGTACGCGGTGTGGGTCGGGATCGGCGCGACGCTGACCGTCGTCTGGGGCTTCGTCACGGGCAAGGAGCGCGCCACCGTGGCGCGCGTCGGCCTGCTCGTGCTGCTCGTGGGCTCCGTCATCGGGCTCAAGGCGGTGAGCTGACCGTGCCGTGGATCATCCTGCTCGTCAGCGCCGTCTTCGAGGCCGTCTGGGCGACGGCGCTCGGCAAGTCCGACGGGCTGTCCGTCCTCGGGCCGTCCGTCGTCTTCTTCGTCGCGCTCGCGCTGAGCATGCTCGGCCTCGGCTGGGCGACCAAGCACATCCCGATCGGCACCGCGTACGCGGTGTGGGTCGGGGTCGGCGCGGCGCTCACCGTCACCTACGCCATCCTCACGGGCGACGAGTCCGTGAGCGTGGGCAAGGTGGTCTTCATCGCCGGGATCATCGCGGCGGTGGTGGGCCTCAAGCTCGTGCCGTCGCGCCCGGGGCGGGCGGCCGAGAGGGCTTCCGGCCCGGAGGCCGACGCGTCGGCCGACTCCGCGCGGGCGCCCGCGGGAACGGCCCCGGACCGCCCGTAGCGCGGCGTCGAACCGCTCCGCCGCGCCCCTGAGCACGGGATTCGTCGCTCGGGGGCGCGGTGCGGGAGCATGTGCGCCGGGGCGACGGGGTCATGCAGCGGCCCGGACGCCGCCCTCGAGGCCGCAAGGAGCAGAAGTGAACGGTTCGGCCGACGCCGCCCTCTCGACGTGGGTGCCCTCTCCCGGCGCCGTCGCCGCCGGGGAGTTTCGGTACTACCCGGAGGAGGACCGGTGGTGGTGGTCGGACCCGCTCCTCGAGCTCTTCGGCTACTCCCCCGGTGAGGTCGTCCCCACGACGGAGCTGCTCCTGTGGCACCACCGGGCCACGGGCAAGGACCGTGCGCAGACGCTCACCGCCATCGCGCGCGCCGTGTCCGGCGAGGCGCCGGTGCAGGTGCAGGTCATGCGGGACGCGAGGGGCCGGGAGTGCGCGGTCATCGTGCTCGTCGACGTCGCCTGGACCGACCCGACCGGCGTACCCGTCGCCCGGGGCGTCGTGCTCGACGTGACGAGCGTCGTCGGCGTCGGCGCACGGGCCCAGGCGAACGAGCAGATCGGCCTGTGGGCACAGTCCCGCGCCGCGATCGAGCAGGCCAAGGGCATCATCGCGCTCGCCTACCGCGTCACCCCCGACGCCGCGTTCGCGTCGCTCCGCCGCTCGTCGAGCCTCGCCAACGTCAAGGTGCGCGACATCGCCGAGTCGATCGTCGCCGTCGCGCAGGACCTGCCGGCCGGGGTCGACCCGCGACCGGCGCTCGACCGCGTGCTCGCGGGCGTCCAGGCCGCCTGAGGCGACGCCCGGCCACGACGACGCCCCGGCCCCGCACCGTGTCGGTGCGGGGCCGGGGCTTCCTGTCGAGGACCGGTCGACCGGGGTCGTCGCCGGGCTCAGCGGGCGTCGGGCGACCGGCGGCGGGAGGCCAGGACCAGGCCGGTGCCCGCCAGGACGATGAACGCACCGGCGGCGAGGACGCTCGCGTCCGTCCCCGTCGTCGCGAGGGCGTCCCGCTGGGCGGCCTGCTCGACGTCCGCGACCGGCTGCGTGCCCGTCAGCCCGAGGTTCGTCGGGTCGGTCGTGTCGGCCACCTCGACGACCGTCCCCGTCGAGCCCGCGTAGACACCGTCGGTCGGATCGGCCGGCTGGACCGGGTCGGTCGGGTCGACCGGCTGCACCGGGTCCGTCGGGTCCGTCGGGTCGGTCGGGTCCACCGGGTCGGTGGGGTCGACCGGTGCCTCCGGCTCGTCGGCCAGCGTCACGCCGATCCAGTCCCACGCGGTCGACGGGCGGTCGAGCTCACCGAGCCCGATGAACCAGTGCTGGAACGTCGACGGCGTCCAGAGCCCGGTCTCCGGGTCGACGGAGCCCTCGCCGTGGTTGTTGTGGTCCCAGCCCGTGTAGAAGTGCGGGCTGCCCTGCTGCGTGCCCTGGGCCGAGCCCCACAGCTGGAACTGCGGCAGGTCGGCGACGTTCGTCCCGGCCGGGACGCGGACGAACACCTTCTGGCCCGGCGTCACGCTGTCGACGACCCGACCCTGCGCGTCCACGAGCACGACCCCGGCCGGCATCGCCGAGCCGTCCGCCGTGCGGAGCTCGACGTGCACGTTCCCGGAGCCCCCGGCCAGCGAGGCCGTGAACCCGTAGTCGGTCGACCCGTCGGCGTTGCGCACGAACCCGTTCGAGACGAAGCCGGGCTGCGGCATGACGACGTTGGTCGTGAGCGCCTTCTCGATGAGCCACGCGGCCGTCTGCAGGGTCGCACCGCGGTCGCTGGAGTAGCCGTTGCCCGAGGAGGCGAACTGCTGCTGCGCGAAGTCGCTCACCGTCACGTGGTTCGACGCGTCGACGTCGAAGAACAGGCCCATGACGTCGTGCCCGGTCGAGAAGTACCAAACGGCGAACTGCGTCGCCTCGTAGGCGGTGTAGTCGAGCCTCCGCTGCTCCTGCTCGTCGTACATCGCGCGCACGTCGTCGACCGTGTACCAGCCCTGGTCGACGGAGTACTGGTACCAGCCCAGGAACTCCTCCCAGGGGGTGCCGACGGTCGTCACGCCCGCGCTGTCGAGCAGCGCCCGCGCGTCCGCGGCCCGGGCGGCCGCGTCGTTGCCGCCCTTGTAGCCGTTGACAAGGATCGTCTGCTGGGCCGACGTGTTCTGCCAGTGGATGCCGTCCGGGTCCGGGGCGACCGACTCGTCGCCGGACCACGCGTGGTACCAGTACCCGGCGATGTCGCGGTCGTAGACCATGTGCAGCGCGCCGTCGTCGTCCACGAGCGTGTGGTGGAGGATGTGGAGCTGCGGCTGGCCGTTCCAGCCCGACCAGTCCTTGCCCGAGCCGCCCTCGGCCGGCTCGGTGAAGTACCAGTAGTCGCAGGGGTAGCCGTGGTAGTACCCGTCGTGCCAGTGCGGCTGGTACTCCGCGTCGGGGTACGCGGCCTGCGTCGCGCCGAGCAGGCCGACGCCCAGCGCCGCCTGGAACGTCGCCGTCAGGTCGGACGTCGCGAGCTCCTCGGCCGGCGCCGCCTCGTCCGGCACCACGGCCTCCTCCCGCGCCTCGGCGGCGCCGTCCTCGACGACGGTCTCGGGCGCGGGTGTCACGGCGTCGTCCGTCGCGGGGGCCTGCGAGGGCGCAGCCTCCGTGGCGGGCTCGGCACCCTCCGAAGAGGCCTCGACGGCGGGCTCCTCCGGCGCGGGTGCCGCGTCCGCGGGCGCCTCGGGTGCGGACGCCTCGGGCGCCGGGGCGACGACCGGGTCGGTCGGTGCGGGCGCCTGGGCGGCGGGAGCCTCGGCGGGTGCCGACGCCTCGCTCGCGGCGGGAACCGTCGCCTGGGCCGTCTCGGGGGCCTCGGGAGCCGTCGCCTCGGGCGCGGACGCCTCGCCGTCGTCCGCGAACGCGGCGAGCGGGGCGCCCAGCAGGAGCGCGGCGGAGACGGCGGTCGTGGTGGCGGTGCGAAGAACCTTCATGGTGGAGCTCCTCTTGTCCTCGTGGCGGGTGTTTCCCGATGACTCCACGCTCCGCCCCGGGAGGGGTCCTCCGGCACGCCCGAACGGAGGCGACCGCTACCGCCGAAAGTCGACTCCTCGCGCTCGCGCCGCCGGGCCGGGACGGCGGCCGGTGGCTAGCCTGAGCGGCGTGGGGGTCCAGGTCACGCGGGCCGACGTCCTCGTCGCGGCGTCCAGCGCGGTCGCCGGGGCGCTCCTCGTCGTGCTGCGGGCGTGGTCCGGCCTGGGCTGGGCGTCGTGGGGCGCGGAGACCGCCGCCCAGCTGGTGGCGTCCGGCGTGCTCCTGGCCCGGCGGCGGCACCCGATCGCCGTCCTGGGCGCGTGCGTCGCGCTGTCCTTCGTCTCCCCCGCCGTCGCGACGCTCGCCGCTCTCTACGCCGTGGGGACCGAGGTCCGTTCCGCGCGCACCAGCGGGGCCGCGGTGCTCGGCGTCGTCGTCGCGACCTGGCCGGTCGGGCGCACGACGGCGGAGGGCTCGGGGCCGACGACGCTCTGGGTCGCGACGGTCATGGCCCTCTTCGCTTACCTCGCCGGGCGTGCGGAGCGCGCGCGCGCCGAGGCCGACCGTCGGGCGGCGACAGCCTCCGAGGAGGCCGCCCGGGCCGCCGAGCGGGCCCGGCTCGCGCGCGAGCTGCACGACGTCGTCTCGCACCGCGTGAGCTACGCCGTCGTCGAGGCCGAGGTGCTCGCGACCACCACGCACGACGACGAGGTCCGCCGGGTCGCGGACGAGATCGGGGCGAGCGGCCGCGCCGCCCTGGCGGAGATGCGGCAGGTGCTCGGCGCGCTCACCGCAGCGGGTCCCGCCACCGCCGCCGCACCCCGGGCGCCGGACGGCGGCGAGGTCGACACCCTCGTCGCCGAGGCCCGCTCGGCCGGCCAGCCGGTCGAGACGCAGGTCGAGGTAGGGCCGTCGTCGCCGCCCGACCTCGTCGACCGGACCGTCGTGCGCGTCGTCGGCGAAGGGCTGACGAACGCCGTCCGGCACGCGCCCGGCGCGCGCACGGTCGTGTCGGTGACCCCCGTGCCCGACGGCGTCGCGGTCGCCGTGGACAACGACCCTCCGGACCGTCCCCCGACCGGGCTGACGACCGGTGGCTACGGGCTCGCGGGCCTGCGCGAGCGCGTCGGCCTCCTGGGCGGCACGCTGGAGGCCGGGCCCACGCCCGCGGGCGGCTACCGCCTCCGCGCCACGCTCCCCAGGAGGACGACATGATCCGCGTGGTCGTCGTCGACGACGAAGCGCTCCTGCGCACCGGGATCGTGCGGCTCGTGGAGACCGCGCCGGACCTCGAGGTGGTCGGCGAGGGGGCCGACGGCGCCCGCGCCGTCGAGCTCGCCCGCGAGCTCGACCCGGACGCCCTGCTCCTCGACATGCAGATGCCCGTCATGGACGGGCTCGACGCGCTCGTCGCGATCCACCGGGAGCGGCCACGCACCGCGGTCGTGGTCCTGACGAGCTTCCTCGCGGACGAGTACGTCCTCCCCGCGCTGCGAGCCGGTGCCGCGGGCTACCTGCTCAAGGACTCGACGCCGGAGGAGCTCCACCACGGCATCCGCGCCGCGGTCGCCGGCGACTCGATCCTGTCCCCCGCGGTCGCCCGGCACCTGCTCGCGGCCGCAGGAGGCGACGGGACCGCGCGCCGCGCCGACGCGCGACGCCGTCTCGCGCGCCTGGCGCCGCAGGAGCAGGAGGTCGTCGCCGCGCTCGCGGGCGGGCTGTCCAACGCCGAGATCGGGCGCCGCCTGTTCCTCGCGGAGTCGACGGTCAAGGCGTACCTCGCGCACGCGATGACCAAGCTCGGCACGACGAACCGCACCCAGACCGCGATCCTCGCCCACGAGGCAGGCCTCGCCGCGGAGTGACGTCCGGGGCTGCGGTCACACCCGAGGCCGCCGGGGTGCGGGCCTCCGCGAGCAGCGGCACCATCGCTGACGTGGGACGTCGTGCGCGCATCACCCGGTCCGGGGCCGCGCTCGGGCTGCTGCTCGGGCTCGCGCTCGGCACGACGGCGGGCTGCACGGCGAGCCGGCAGGAGCCCGGCCAGGCGACCGCCGCCGTCGCCGACGCGGTCGCGCAGGCCGGGTCGGCGGTCGAGACGACGCGGCTCACCGTGCGGCTGCTCGACGCCGACCGCGTGACGACGCCCGTCGCGGACGCCGCCGTGCTCGACCAGGTCCGGGTGCTCGAGGAGTCCACGACCGCCCTGACCACTCTGGTACCGCCGGACGACGTCTCGTCCGCGCAGCGCGACGCGGGCCTCGCGGCCGTCGCCGACGCGACGGCCGAGGTCGTCACCGCGCGCGCGTGGGTCGCGCGGGAGGCGGGCGGCGACCTGTCGGCAGCCGGGGCGGTGCCGCTCACTGCGTCCGAGCTCCAGGCCGACCTCGCGCGCGCGGCCGACGACCTCGACACGGTGCTCGCCCTGGCGGGTGGCGCGTGAAGCAGCTCCTCGGTGTCGCGCTCGGCATCCTCACGGCGATCGGCGGGTTCGTCGACATCGGCGACCTCGTCACGAACGCCGTCGTGGGGTCGCGGTTCGGCCTGTCGCTCGTGTGGGTCGTGGTCGTGGGCGTCGTCGGGATCTGCCTGTTCGCGTCGATGTCGGGCCGCGTCGCGGCGGTGAGCGGGCGCGCGACGTTCGAGATCATCCGCGAGCGCCTCGGCCCACGGGCGGCGGGCGCGAACCTGGCGGCGTCGTTCGCGATCAACCTCCTCACGCTCACCGCGGAGATCGGCGGCATCGCGCTCGCGCTGCACCTCGCGAGCAGCGTCGAGCCGCGCCTGTGGATGCCGGTCGCGGCGCTCGCCGTCTGGCTCGTGCTGTGGCGCGTGAAGTTCCAGGTGATGGAGAACGTCGCGGGCCTGCTCGGGCTGCTGCTCGTGGGGTTCGGGGTCGCGCTGTTCCTGCTGGGACCGGACTGGGGCGAGCTGCTGCGCCAGGCGGTGCCGCCGTCGCCCCCGGAGACGGAGCACGTCGCGACCTACTGGTACTACGCCGTCGCGCTCTTCGGCGCCGCGATGACGCCGTACGAGGTGTTCTTCTTCTCCTCGGGCGCCGTCGAGGAGGGCTGGACGGCGAAGGACCTCGCGCAGAACCGCGTCAACGTGCTCGTCGGGTTCCCGCTCGGCGGGCTCCTGTCGGTGGCGATCGCGGCGTGCGCGGCCGTCGTGCTGCTGCCCGCGGGCATCGAGGTGTCGTCGCTGTCGCAGATCGTGCTGCCCGTCGCCGAGGCCGGGGGGACGCTGCTGCTCGCCGTGGTGATCGTGGGGATCGTCGCGGCGACGTTCGGCGCCGCGCTCGAGACGGCCCTGTCGAGCGGGTACACGCTCGCGCAGTACCTCGGCTGGTCGTGGGGGAAGTTCCGCCGCCCGGCGCGCGCCGCGCGCTTCCACCTGACGATGGTCGTCGCGCTGCTGCTCGCCGTGGCGATCCTCATGACGAGCGTCGACCCGGTGGCGGTCACCGAGATGTCCGTCGTGTTCTCCGCGGTCGCGCTGCCCCTCACGTACGTGCCGATCCTCCTCGTGGCCAACGACCCGGAGTACATGGGCGAGCACGTCAACGGGCGCGTAACCAACGCGCTCGGCATGGTCTACCTGGTGATCGTCGTCGTCGCGGCCGTGGCGGCGATCCCCCTGATGATCGCGACGGGAGCAGGGTCATGAGCCGGGACGCCACCCCTTCGACGGGGGTGCGCGTCGTGGACGCGCGCCTGCACCTGCTGAGCCGTCAGGTGCTCGACGTCGACGGCGAGCCGGTCACGACCGTCGACGACCTGGAGCTCGTCGCCTCCCCCGCCGCGGACGACGGCCCGCGGGACGCGGTGCCCGGCGAGCCGGCGGAGGTCGGCGCGGTGCTCACCGGGCCGGTGCTCGTGACGCGCCTCCTCGGCGGCCGCCCGCCCGCGTCGCGCTGGGAGCGCGTGCCGTGGTCCGACGTCGGGCACGTGGGCACGGCGCTCGAGCTCACCGTCCGCGCGGACTCGCTCGACCTGCACTGGACCGAGGACTGGCTGCGCGAGCACGTGGTCGGCCGCATCCCGGGCGGCCGGCACGACCCCGAGGAGGAGTCGTGATCCTCGGCGACCTGCTCGACGCGCGCGTCCTCGGGCCCGGCGGGGAGGACCTCGGGTTCCTCGTCGACGTGCGCCTCGCCCTCGACACGCTGCCCGACGACGGCCCGCCCGCGGGCGGGACCGACCCCGACGACGCGCACCCCGAGGACCGCGCGCTGGCCGAGACGGTGCGACGGCGCAGCCGCGTCGGGCGCGCGCGGGTCGTCGGGATCCTCGTGAGCCCGCGGACCGGGACGTCGCTCCTCGGGTACGAGCGCACGGGCGTCACGGCGCCGTGGCCGGTGCCGCAGCTCGTGCGGCGCCGGCACCGCGGCACGTTCCTCGTGCCGTGGGACGACGTCGCCGCCGCCGGGCAGGGCGAGGTCCGGCTCGCGCGCGGATACCGGCGCCAGGACGCCGCCCTCCCCTGACGACGCCGCGCGTTGCGAGCGACGCGCGGCCCCGTGACGCTGGACGGGACGGTGGAGCCAGCCGCCGCCGGCCGTCCCGGGCGGCACGACCGCCCGGCGCCACGGGAGGACCCCATGAAGGCGCTGTTCGTCAGCTGCACGCTCAAGAGCTCTCCGGAGCCGTCCAACACCGAGGCGCTCGGGCGCGTGGTCGCCGAGGCGCTCCAGGACCGCGGGGTCGAGGTCGAGCACGTCCGCCTCGTCGACCTCGCCGTGCCGCCCGGCGTCGTCACCGACGTCGGGGAGGGCGACGAGTGGCCGCGCGTGCACGAGCGGCTGGTCGCGTCGGAGATCCTCGTGGTCCTCACGCCCACGTGGCTCGGGCGCCCGTCGTCGCTCGCCCAGCGCATGCTCGAGCGCATGGACGCGATGATCTCCGAGGAGGGGCCCGACGGGATCCCCGTCGCGTACAACCGGGTCGCGGGGGTCGTGGTCACGGGCAACGAGGACGGCGCGCACCACGTCATCTCGGAGGTGAGCGGGGCCCTCGCGGACATCGGCTACACGATCCCGGGACAGGCGTGGACCTACTGGAACCAGGGCCCGGGGCCCGGGCCGGACTACGTCCAGACCGGCCACGGCCACGAGTGGGCGCGCGAGACGGGGCGCCTCATGGCGCACAACCTGCACGCCGTCGCGTCGGCGCTCGCGGCGCACCCCGTCCCCGCTCCCGGCTCCTGACCGACGACGGCTACGCCTCCGCGATCCGCTTGATCGCCGCGAGCCGACGGTCCCACGCCGCGCCGATGGCCTCGAGGGCGCGCGCGGTCTCGCCGAGCCGCGTCCCGACGGCCCGGTGCCGGACCTCGCGCCCGACGCGCACCGACTCGACGAGCCCGACCTCCGCGAGCACGGCGAGGTGCTTCGCGATGGCCTGCCGGCTCACGGGGAGCCGCTCGGCGAGCGCGGACGCCGAGAGGTCCGCGCTGCCGAGCTCCTGGAGGATCCGCCACCGGGTGTCGTCCGCGAGCGCGGAGAACACGGGGGCGAGCTCCGTCGCCGCTGCGCTCACGCGTGCCCGCCCTCGGCCGCGAGAGCGCCCTCGAGGAGCTCGACGAGCTCGTCGAGCTCGCTCGTCCACCCCTGCCGGCGGCTCTCGAGCAGCTCGTCGGGGTCGGCGGTGCGCTCGAACCCGGTCTCGACGACGCGCAGGACGGTCGTCGGGCCCTGGGGCTCGAGCGTGAAGCGCGCGACGGTCGACGTCGCCTCGTCCAGGGGCTGCCCCACCGGGGTCCCCCACCGGAAGGCGAACGTCGTCGTGGGGTCGTACTCCTCGATCCGCACCTGGACGTCGGGGACGTCGGGCCAGCTGAACACGCCCTCGCCGCCGACGCGCAGGTCGGGCAGGGAGGTGCGCTGCCCGAACCAGCGGCTGATGAGGTCCTCCTGGGTGAGCGCCGCCCAGACGCGGGCGGCCGGGGCGTCGATCGTCACGGTGCGGGAGACGATGTACGACGCCGGGTCGACGACGGCCGGCTCGTTGGTGGTGGTCATGGTGCGTCCTCTCCGTGGGGAAGGTCTCGCTGTGCAACTCCACAGTTGCACAGCGCCCGATCGAGCGCAACCCCCGGGTTGCACCGGGCCCGCGACGCGTCACCCGCCCCCGAGCGCGATCCCCGCGACGGCGGCCACGAGGCACACGAGCAGCATCCCCAGCGCGTGCACGAGCGCGGCCGCGCCGCGGCCCGCGAGCAGGAGCCGCGCCCCCTCGACCGACGCCGTCGAGAACGTGGAGTACCCGCCGAGGAACCCGACGCCGAGCACCGCCACGACGTCCCCCCGGCCCGGGTGCGTCGCCCCCCACCCCGTGAGCAGCCCCAGCAGGAAGCACGCCGTCACGTTGACCACGAGCGTGCCGAGCGGCGTCGACCAGCGGTTGTGCCGCGCGACCACCGTGTCGAGGAGGAACCGGGACGGCGCGCCGAGACCGCCCGCGACGGCGACGAGCAGCAGGTCGGGTGCCCCCGTCACCGCGCGCCACCGCCGCGGGCGACGCGCCGCCGTCGGGCCGCGGCCGCGAGCGCGATGCCGCCCACCGCCGCCGCGACCCCCAGCGCGACGCTCCCCAGCGCGTAGGCCGCGCCGAGGGCGGCGTGCCCGCCGCTCGCGAGGCGCTCGACCTCGACGACGAACGTCGAGTACGTCGTGAAGCCCCCGAGCACGCCGGTGCCGCACCCGAGCCGGACGGCCCGGCGCCGGCCCGAGTCGGGGCCCGCGCGCAGCAGCGTCTCGAGCAGCGCGCCGAGCACGAACGAGCCGACGAGGTTGATCCAGAACGTCGTCCAGGGCCACACGCCCGGCCGGGGCGCGAACGCCTGCTCGAGCAGTGCGCGCGCCGTCGTGCCGACCGCTCCCCCGGCCGCGACGAGGCCCGCGAGCGCGAGCAGCGGGGTCCGGCGCGTCACCTCTCCCACGGGGTGCGGATCTCCTTCCAGTCCACGACGGCGAGCGGGACCGTGAGCACGGGGCGGTGCTGGTGGTGGGCCAGGTGCACCGCGACCGACCCCTCGACGAGCTCGCGCACGTGCGCGAGCGAGCCCGGCGCGCGCGACCCGACGACGATCACCGCCGCGTCGACGGCGCGCGCGAGGTGGGTCAGCGCGCGGTCGGGCCGCCCCGCGAGGTAGCGCAGCTCCCACGGCACGCGTGCGCCCGCGAGCTCCGCACCCACCTCGGCGCGCAGGCGCTCGGCGGTGCCCTGCCACGCGTCGTCGGCGGAGTCCGGGTCGAGGGACGCGTGCGTCACGGACCCGTCCGGGTGCTCCTCGACCACGGCGCGCGACGCGTCGGCGTACGCCGCGACGAGCCGGGACCCGGCGGCGTCCGCCCAGGCCGCCGCCGTGCGGACGACGAGCGGGTCACCGCCCGGGACGACGCCCACCACCACGGCGTGCCCCGCGAACGGGACCATCCGGTCGAGCGCGGGCTGGGGCACCGGCCCCGCGTGCGGCCGTGCTCTCATGCGGCCTCCTCCCGCGGGCAGCGTCCTGCCCGCCGACGTGCGACGAGTCAGGAACCATCAGCCCTGGCGGCGGTTCGGGCGGCTGCGCCCCGGCGGGATCCATCACCGCTCCCCAGCGTAGCCAGCGCCGGGACCGTCCGCTCAGCCGGCCTTGGGCTTCGCGAACTTCTTCTCGTCGAACGACTTCGCCAGCTCGTGGTCGGTGACGACGAACCCGACCGCCTGCGCGACCGGGAGCACCTGGTCGCGCTCCAGGCCGTCGTCGATCCCGAGCCGGTACATGATCACGACGGTGCCCGTGCTCAGCATGACCGACGGCGCGTCCCCGTCGTCGAGGATCGCGTACGAGCCCTGGAACCCGGGCTGCGGGACGGCCGCGGCCAGGGTCGGGTGGGCCGGGCCGGTGGTGTCGGCCAGGGGGTCGCCCTCCGGCGCGTCGTTGAACGCCGCGGCGGCGCGCTCGGCCTCCTCCTTCGAGCCGACGTCCAGCACGACGACGTCGAGCGCGACGGTCGGGCCGTCGTCGGACACGACGCGCGCCTCGAACCCCGCCTGGCACGAGCCCGCGAGGGCCTGGATCGCGGGGATCGCGGGGACGTCGTCGCACGCGAAGTCCCGCCGCGCCACGAGGGCGATGCGGTCGTCGTTGACGAGGTAGTCGTTGTCGGAGAAGTACGCCCACGACATCGGCGCGAGCTCGGGGCCCTTCTCCGGGTCCATCTCCGCGCCCGCGCGGTACTCCTGCGCGAGCCACGGCTCGTCGTCGGTGACGTCGGTGTCCGCGGGGTCCTCGGTCTCCTCCGGCTCCGGCTCCGTCGGCGCGTCCGACGTCGCGGGCGCCTGCTCGGCCGTGGTCGGCCCGGGGTCGGGCGCGGAGTCGTCGCGCAGCCCGAGCCACACGCCGAGGGCGCCGGCGACGAGCCCGAACGCGCCCAGGCCGGCGAGCACCGGCACGAGCCACGGGCGACGGCCGCGGCCCGGCGGCGTCGCGTACGGGGAGAAGCCGTACGGGTCCGACGGCGGCGCGGTCGCCGTCGGGACGACCGTCGCGTCGTCGGGCGCGCCGTAGCCCGGGCCCGACGGCGCCCCGTACGGCGCGGACGGGCTGCCGTACGGAGCCGTGGGGTGGGTGCCGTGCGGCGGGGCGCCGTAGGGCGCGCCGGGCGCGCCCGCGTACGCCCCGGGCGGCGGCGGTGCGGTGTGGCCGGACGACGTCGCGGCGGGCGGCCACGTCGCGCCGGTCTCCGCGGGGGGCCAGGTCGCGCCCGTGTCCGCCGGCGGGATCGTCGCGTGCGGGTCCGGGCCGCGGTACCCCTGGGGCGCGGGCGGCGCCCCGCGCTGCCCGTACGGGTCCGTGCCGTACGGGACCTGGGCGTGGGGCTGCCCCGGTCCGGGCGGGGGCGGCGGGGGCGGCGTCCCGCCCGGGGTCGCGGCGCCGTCGTCCCCGTACCGCCGCGGCGGCCGCATGACGGTCTGGTCGTCGACCGGCTCGTACGGCTCGGTGGGGTCGGACATCGGGCGGGTCCTCTCGTCGTGGGCGGCTGGTGCAGGGTATCCCGGGAGCCGCGCCGCGCCGGTGGTCCGCCGAGCGGCGTCTCAGTCGAGCGGGTCGCGCGCGACGGGGCACGTCATGCAGTGCCCGCCGCCCCGGCCGCGCCCGAGCTCCGCCCCGACGATCGTCACGACCTCGACGCCCGCGCGCCGCAGCGCCGCGTTGGTCAGGGTGTTGCGGTCGTAGGTGACGACGACGCCCGGCTCGATGGCGACGGCGTTGTTCCCCGAGTCCCACTGCTGCCGCTCGGACGCGTACGCGTCGCCCGCCGTCTCCACGACGCGCAGCGCGGGCAGGTCCAGCGCGCGCGCCACCACGTCGACGAAGGGAGTGTCGCCCTCGTCGGTGATCTCGACCCCCGGCGCGCGGTCCGACGGCCGCAGCGTGAAGGTGTGGATGCCGTCGACGATCGCCGGGTGCACCGTGACGAGGTCGCGGTCCGCGAACGTGAACACGGTGTCGAGGTGCATCGCCGCGCGCAGCCGCGGCATGCCCGCGACGACGACCTGCTCCGCCGCGCCCGCGTCGAACAGCGCCTTCGCGAGCTGCGAGATCGCCTGGCGCGACGTGCGCTCGCTCATCCCGACGAGCACCGCGCCGTTGCCCACCGGCATGACGTCGCCGCCCTCCAGCGTGGCCTGGCCCCAGTCCTGCTCCGGGTCGCCCCACCACACCGTCGACTCCCGGTACTCGGGGTGGAACGCGTAGACCGCCTTCATGAGGAGCGTCTCCTCCTGGCGCGCCGGCCAGTACAGCGGGTTGAGCGTCAGGCCGCCGTAGACCCAGCACGTGGTGTCGCGCGTGTACAGGGTGTTCGGCAGCGGCGGGAGCAGGTACTCGAACCCGCCCGTCGACTCGCGCGCGAGGTCCACGTAGCCGGTGCGGTAGTCGTCGGGCAGGTCGGTCGTCGCCAGGCCGCCCACGAGGAACCGCGCGAGCTCGCGCTCGCTCAGCGAGTCGAGGTAGGCCCGCGTGCCCTCGACGAGCCCCAGGCCCACCTGGTTCGGCACGACCTTGCGGTCGAGCACCCACGCCCGCGCCTCGGGGATCGCGAGCGTCTGCGCGAGGAGGTCGTGCAGCTCGACGACCTCGACGCCCCGGTTCGTCAGCTTGTTGACGAAGTCGAGGTGGTCGCGCTGGGCGGCCTCCACCCACATGACGTCGTCGAAGAGGAGGTCGTCGGAGTTCGTCGGGGTCAGCCGCTCGTGCGCCAGCCCCGGTGCGCAGACGAGGACCTTGCGCAGGCGCCCCACCTCCGAGTGGACGCCGTGCTGCGCGGGCGGGACGGTGGACGGGACGGCGGACGCGACGCTCATGGGTGCTCCCTCTCGGTGGTGCGGTCGGTACGGTCCGGTGGTCTCACAGCGACACCCACCCCGCCGCGAGGCCGACGACGGCGAGCACCGCGAGCGCCACGACGACGCCGAGCAGCGCGAGCTCCGCGGGCCCGAACGCCCGCCGCCCCTGCTCGCGGCGCGTCATGACGAAGAGGACGGTGACGGGCGCGTAGAAGACGAACGCGAGCAGCGCGAGGTCGAGCCCGGCCGCGAAGAGCAGGAACGCGGTGTACGCCGACGCGAGGACCGCCACGACGAGGTCGCCCGTCAGGGTGCGGGCGGGGGCGCCGTCGTACGTCTCGCGCGTGAGCCGCAGCCGCAGCGCGTAGAGCGCGGCCAGGAGGAACGGGATGAGGGTCATCGACGCGGTGAGGTCGAGCGCGAAGTCGAACGCGTCGTCGGAGAAGTACGTGACGACGAGGACCACCTGCGAGAGCGCCGTGCTGAGCAGCAGCGCGTTCACCGGGACGTCCTCCCGGCGCGTGCGGGTGAGGAACCGCGGCATGTCGCGGTCCTTGGCCGCGACGAACAGGACCTCCGCCGCCATGAGGGTCCACGCGAGGTAGGCGCCGAGAACCGAGACGATCAGCCCGACGCCCACGAAGACGCTCCCCCACGGCCCGACCGCGGCCTCCAGCACGCCCGCCATCGACGGCTGGCGCAGCTCCGCGATCTCGGCCATCGGCAGGATCCCGTAGGACACGATCGTCACCGACGCGAAGATCGCGAGCACGCTCGTGAACCCGAGGATCGTCGCCCGCCCCACGTCCTCGCGACGGCGCGCGTGCCGCGAGTAGACGCTCGCGCCCTCGACCCCGAGGAAGACGAACACGGTGACGAGCATGGTGTCGCGCACCTGGTCGAAGAGCGACCCGGTGTACGAGGCGCCGTGGAGGTTCTCCGCGAAGACCGCGGGGTCGAACGCGAGCACGGCGAGCAGGACGAAGACGAGGATGGGCACGAGCTTGGCGATCGTGACGATCCGGTTGATCGCCGTCGCCTCCCGGATCCCCTGCCGCACGAGCGCGAAGAAGAGCCACAGCCCGACCGACGAGAGCACGAGCGCGAGCACCGTGTCCCCCGCGCCCAGCGCGGGGACCCACGCCCCGAGCGTCGACATGATGAGCACCCAGTACGTCACGTTGCCCACGCACGCGCTCGCCCAGTACCCGGCGGCGGCGTAGAAGCCCGTGAACTCCCCGAAGCCCGCCTTCGCGTACGCGTAGACCCCGGCGTCGAGCCCGGGCTTGCGGACCGCGAGCCGCTGGAAGACGAGGGCGAGCGTGAACATGCCCGCGCCCGCGACGACCCACGCCACGAGCGCGCCCGCGACCCCGGTCTCCTGCGCGAAGCGGCGCGGGAGGGAGAAGACGCCCGCCCCGACCATGGAGCCCACGACCATCGCCGTGAGGGTGAGCACGGTGACCTTCGTGGTGCCGGACGTCATGCCCTGCGCCGTGCCCTCAGCGGTCATGCCCCACGCCCCTCGCGCTCGCGCGCCGGCCCGCGCCGCGCGGGTCGGCGGCGCCGTGCTGACCCGGTCGATGATGGCAGCGTCGGGGTCGGGCCGCGCGCCGGGCGGTCGGCGCACGCCGGCGGGGCGGGCCGTCGGCGACGACCCGCCCCGCGTCGGCGTCCGGGGAGCGCGGCCGGCTACCCGGCCGCGTCGTAGGCGACGGTCCGGGACGACGTGACGTCCTCGCCGTCGACCGTCATCGTCGCCGCGACGGTCACCTCGCCCGCCTCGATCGCGGCCCGACGGGTCGCGAACGACTGGTACGCGCTCCGGCCGGGTGCCACGTCGGCGAACGTCCGCTCGCCGTACGGCGTCGTCACCGTGACGTCGACCGGGACGTCCTCGTCGTTCATGACGCGGACGGCGAGGTAGACCTTCCCGGCCAGGGAGCGCGGCTGCGCCTCGGCCGAGAACGCGACCTGCGGGGCGTCGTCGGCGCACGCGAACCGGGCGTCGCCCCACACGCCGTGCGCGCCGTTGATCGACCCGGGCGCCTCGACGACCAGGTCGACGTACTGCGCGCCCGTGACGTCGAGGTCGATGTGCTCCGTGGGGAAGCCGGCCTGGAAGGTCGAGCCCTGGTAGCGGTTCACGTCGTCCACGTCGACCTTGAAGACCACCGACCCGGTGAAACCGTCCTCGAGGCCCGTGTCCGCGGTGAACCGGGTGCACCGGCCGCCGAGGTAGTAGGTGACCTTCGACGCAGCGTGGACGCCCAGGCCCTTCGCGTACGTCTTCTTCAGCGCGGGCGTGGTGTTGATGACGAGGGGCACGTCGGGCGAGGACGCGGAGTCCTTGTTCGCGACGTCGATCCCGATGACGCCCCACCCGTTCGTCGCCGCCGTCCACTCGAGGTCGGACGCCCACACGTCGCCCGACGGCGCCTCGGGCAGGGCGAGGTCCACGGGGCGCACGTCGAAGAGCTTCGCCGTGGTCCCGGCGGGGAACGTCACCGAACGCAGCTCCTTGGTGGGGTTGAGCGGCACCGCGTTCGCGTAGACCGAGTACGTCCCGTTCGGGTACTCGTACCCGTCGGGGTTGGCCTTGTTGTTGCGGCCCTTGCTCCCGACGGCGACGACGGAGTCCTTGAGCGGGCCCGAGGGCTGGATGATCCAGTTCGGGAAGTACACCGACTGCTCCGACGTCGTGCCGTCGGCGTACGTGATCACGACGCGCTGGTCGACGCCTGCGGCGCTCGCCGCCGACCCGAGGAACGCGAGGTGGGTGCCGCTCCCGCCGATCGCGACGGTCTGCCCGCTCGGCGCGAGCGAGTTCGGCACGCCGGGCGCGGCGTCCGGCCACCGCATCTCGAAGGTGTCCTCGCCGCGGCGGACCGTGACGGGCTCGCCCCACGTCGCCCCGGCAGCCGCGAGCGCGTCCTCGGAGAACGACGCGCCGCCGCCGTCGAAGTTACCGGCGTCCTTGGTCGCGACCGACGTGATCGAGACGTGGTTGAGAGCCGCCGCGAAGCTGCCGTACGCGACGTCGACCTGGCTCGTGCCCGTGACCGAGCGCTCGCCGCCGGACGCGTCGCGGTACGTCGCCGTGCCGCCGACGCTCTGCCCGCCCGCGGCCGACCCCGCACCCGGAGACACGACGAACGTCGCCGTGAGCGAGCCGCCCGGCTCGACGGACGCGGCCGTCGTGCCCTCGCCGTGCACGACCGTCCAGCCCTCGGGGACCGTGGGCGTGATCTCGACGTCGTCCTTCGCCCGCGTGCCCGTGTTGTGGAACGTAACGCGTGCCGTCGTCTCCTCGCCCTGGAACACCTGGTCACCCGCCGCGACGGACACGTGCGCGCGCTGCGCGTCCGAGTCCTCGCCACCGACGGCGCTCGTCCCGGTGAGCGTGATCGTCGCCGTCGCGTCGGACCCGACGGCGGCGATCTTCACCCGGACGACCCCGCCCCGGTCCTCGGCGTCATAGAACCAGCCGGTCTCGGCCGCCTCGAACGCGGCGGCGTCCGCGACCTCGTCGAGCGGCGTGCCGTCGACACCCACCGCGTCGGGCGCCGAGCCCGTGTGGACGTCGAGGGCGTACGGGCGTGCGTCGGCCTTGCCGGCGTAGTCGCCCGCGCGCTCCCCGATCGTCACGGCGACGTCGCCGCCGTCCTGCTCGGGCGCGGCGACGGAGAAGACCTGGCGAGAGGACGCGCCGTCGGCGTACGCGCGCGTGACCTCGTCGTCCTCGTAGAGCTCGAAGGAGCTCGCGCCCTGCGGGTAGACGTCGAGCGTGATCGGCGAGTCCTCGGGGACGAGGGACGCGTTGCGGGCCTCCGCACCCTGCGGGACGACGGCCCCGGCCCGCACGAACAGCGGGAGGGTGTCGAGCGGGGCGGCGTACCCGTCGACCACGCGGCCGCCGTCGTACAGGGCACCGGTCCAGTAGTCGAGCCACTGCCCCTCGGGCAGGTAGATCCCGTCGCGCACGTCCGAGTCGGTGAAGACCGGTGCGACGAGGAAGTCCTCACCGAGGAGGAACTCGGCGTTCGCCTCGGCGCCGTACGCGTACGGGTCGTCGGGGTGCTCGAGCGCGAGCGAGCGCATCATCGGCGTGCCCGACGCGTGCGACTCGGCGGCGAGGGTGTAGACGTACGGCATGAGCCGCTGACGCAGCCGGAGGTACTTCCGGTTGATCTCCGTGGCCTCCTCGCCGTAGAGCCACGGACGCTTGTCGACCGACGCCCAGCCGCTCATCGAGTACAGCGCGGGCGCGAACGCCTTCCACTGCAGGTCGCGGACGTAGGACTCGGTCGAGCCGCCGAAGATGCCGTCGACGTCGCCCGTCGTGAAGGCCTGGCCCGAGTTCCCCGAGCTGAGGAGCGCGGGGACCTGCCAGCGGACCGCGTCGAGGTTGCCCGCGTGGTCGCCCGTCCACTGCATGCCGCAGCGCTGCGAGCCGGCCCAGCCCTCGACCATGAGGGCCGTGCCCCGCGCGTCCGAGTTCGCCTCGATGCCGTCGTGAGCGGCCTCGCAACCGGTGAGGGCGAGCCGGTAGCCCGACCCGACCCACGCGACGTCGAGCTTGCGCAGGCGGATGCCCGCCTCGCCGACCTCGAAGGCCTGGTTGGTCAGCGAGCGCTCGGTCCACAGGCCGGTCTTGATCCCGGTCTCGGCCTCGATCTGGGCGACCGTCTCGGGGAGCTCGACGTACTCGCAGCCGTAGCCGTCGTTGACGAGCATCCAGCCGCCCGGCATGTCGTGCTCGACGAAGTCGCGCGCGACCTCGAGCGCGTCCGGCGTGCGCAGCTTGCCCGGGACGTTCCACGAGCCGGGGTTGCGCGACTTGTAGCTCTCGGACGACCGGTTGTAGCAGTCGGCGTCGCCGTACTCGAGCGCGTAGACCGGCGGCATGTGCGGCCGACCGGTGAGCTGCGTGTAGCCGTCGAGCGACTGCTTGTAGTCCCCGACGAAGTAGTAGGCGTCGAAGCGCCGCTCCTCGTGCGTCGTCGTCGCGTCCTGCGTGAACGCGTACGTGCCGCGCGCGAACGTGTTGCGCAGCACGCCGTAGCCCGCGCTCGTCATGTAGTACGGCACGGCGTTGGGGTAGCCGTCGTCGTCCCAGTCGTACGAGCGCGCGACGTTGATCGTCGCGCCCGTGTGGATCGAGCGGCCGTTCTGCATGCCGCCGCCGAGGAACTGCTCGCCCTCGCGCGGGGTCAGGTGCTGGGTCGCGCTGTTCGCTCCGAAGGTGATCGGCGCCGACTCCTCCCACACGACCGAGCCGTCCGCCCGCGTGAGCGTCATGCGGCTCGTCGCGCGGTCGACCGTGAGCGTCACGGCGTCGGTCGTGAGCGCGATCGTGTCGCCGTCCTCGACGACCGGCGTCGCGCCGGGGAACTCGTCCGCCCCGACGACGATGTTCGCGGTGCGGGCGGGGTCCCCCTGCGGCGTGTTGGCCGGGTCGGTGAACGACCCGCTCGGGTCCGCCTCGACCCGCAGCGTCGCGTCGTCGAGGAACGTCACGCGCGCCACGCCGTCCGCGGCGCGCAGCGTGACGACGTTCCCGTCCTGCTCGACGGCGGTGATCCCCCCGATCGGCGTGCCGTCCGCCGCGACCGGGACCTCCGGCGTGACGGGCTTCGGCGTGACGGGCGTCGGACCGTCGGCGGCGGCCGTCGCAGCGGGGCCGGATGCCGGGTCGGTCCGCGTGCTCTCCGCGGGCGCGGCACCCGCGGGGGGCGCGAGCAGACCGGTGAGGAGGAGCGCGGCGGCGGCCAGCCCGGCCGCCGTGGCTCGTGCGTGCGTCCCGCGAGCGCGGCTCGCGGCGTGTCGCTGACGTGCTGGCTTCATGGAGCTCCCTTGCCCGGGTCGCCCGTCGCAGAGGTGCGGCGCACGGGCGAACGGTGGTCGGTGATCCGGCAGACTCTGCATGATTCTGCGCGATTCATCGTTGAATCACGCAGCAAGCATCACCCACTCGCGGCGCGAGCACAAGAGGGCTGGACGAAGTCGTCCGTGCTGCGGACCCGTCCGCCGTCGGGGCCGACCGGCGGGCGTCCGGGCGCGCCGAGCGGGCGGTCCGGGTGCGGCCGCCAGAGCGCGACGCACCGGACCGCCCGCTCGGTCGGAAGGGCAGGAAGGGTGGGGCGGGACGCGAGCCCGGTGGCGGCGGTCGCCGGCCCCGGGTCAGGCGGCGCGGAGGACCCCCAGGAGCCGGACCACCTCGTCGCGCATCGCGTCGCGGCCGGCCCCGAGGTACTTGCGCGGGTCCACGACGGCAGGGTTCTCGTCGAGGAACGTGCGCAGCGCCGTGGTGAGGGTGCTGTTGAGGTGCGTGGAGACGTTGATCTTCGTCATCCCGGCCTCGACGGCGCGCGTGAGCTCGGCGTCGGGCACGCCGGAGGAGCCGTGCAGCACGAGGGGCACGGGGACGGCGGCGCGCAGCTCGGCGACACGGGCCAGGTCGAGCGACGCGGTGCGGTCCGTCATCGCGTGCGACGACCCGACGGCGACGGCGAGGGCGTCCACCTCCGTGGCCTCGACGAACGCGACGGCCTCGGCGGGGTCGGTGCGCACCCCCGGGGCGTGCACGCCGTCCTTGCCGCCCACCTTCCCGAGCTCGGCCTCGACGAACGCCCCGACGGCGCGCGCCTGGGCGACGACCGCGGCGGTCGCGGCGACGTTGTCGTCGTAGTCGAGCGCGGAGCCGTCGTACATGACGGAGGTGAAGCCGAGGTCGAGGGCCTCGGTGACGAGGTCGCGGTCCTCCGCGTGGTCGAGGTGCACGGCCACCGGCACCTCGGCCGCGCGTGCGACCGCGAGGGTCGCGGCCGCGAGCGGCTCCAGCGCGCCGTGCCAGCGGGCGGCGTTCTGGCTGATCTGGAGCACGACGCCGCAGCCGACGCGCGTGGCGGCCGCGACGAACGCCTCGGCGTGCTCGATCTGGATGACGTTGAAGGCGCCGACGCCGCGGTGGGCGGCGCGCGCCGGATCGAGCAGACGGTCGGTGGTGACGAGGGGCATTCAGGACTCCGGTTCGGTGAGGACGTGGGCGAGCAGGCGGTCGACGTCGGCGCGGTCGACGGCGCCCGCGACAGGCTGGAGGACGGCCGCCGCGGAGGTCGCGGCGGCGAGCGCGAGCCGGCGCGCCCAGGGCTGGTCGGGGTCGACGGCGAGCGCGGCCATCGCCGCGTCGCCGGCCCCCGTCGGGTTGCCCGCGACGGGCGTCCCCAGGCGAGCACGGCCGACGACGACGGGAGCCCCGGCGTCAGGCCCGGGCTCGTACGCGGTGAGCCCGCGCTCGCCGTCGGTCACGACGACCGCTCCCGCGCCCCGGCGCAGGAGCTCCGCGACCGCGAGCGACGGGTCGTCGACCCCGGTGCCCTCGACGAGCTCCGAACGGTTCGGCTTGAGCAGGTCGGCGCCGGCGTCGGCGGCCCAGAGCAGGCCGGGGCCGGACACGTCGACGTGGACGCGTGCGCCGGCCTCGCGCAGCGCGGCCACGAGCCTGCCGACGCGCTCGCGCGTGGTGCCCGGCGGCAGCGAGCCCGACACGGTGGCCACCACGGCGCCCTGCCCGCGGTCGGGCGACCCGGGGGCGACGTCGGGCGCGCGGACCTGCGCGACGCACGCGGTGACGAGCGCGGCCCACTCGGCGTCGTCGAGCGCGGCGCCCGGCTCGTTGAGGACCGTCGGGTGCCCGCCGTCCTCGCCCCCTGCCTCGGCCGGGACGACGGCGACGGACTGACGCACGGCGCCGGCGACGGGCACGACGGCGGACGGCTGGCCGTCCGCGTCGAGGTCCGCGGCGAACGGACCGGCGAGGGGCCCGCCGAGCGGGCACACCGCGACGCTGGGCGCGCCGAGCGTGCGAGCGACGCGCGCGACGTTGACGCCCTTGCCGCCCGCGCGCGCGACGACGCTCCGCACGCGCAGCGACGCCCCGGGCAGGAGCCGGTCGACCCCGTAGGTGACGTCCCAGGCGGGGTTCGGCGTGAGGGCGACGACGCGGACCGGGACGAGACCGGTCCGCGGGCCCGCCGTCACGGCACGACCCCGTCCGCCGTGACGAGCCCGCGCGGCCCGGTGCCCGTCGGGACCGGCACCGCGTGCTGCCGCGGGGCGTCGACGCCCGCCGCCCGCGCGGCGTCCCAGCCGAGCAGCGCGGCGCCGTGGACGCCCGCCGCGGAGCCGAGCTGGGCCGGCACCAGGCGCGGCGCGGGGTGGATCGTCAGGTACGAGCGCACGGCGGCGTCGAGCGGGCGCAGCAGCGCGTCGCCCGCGCGGACCAGCCCGCCGCCCACGACGACCGTGGGCAACGCGAGCAGCCGGGTCATCTCCGCGACGAGCTCGCCCAGCCGGTCGACGCCGCGCTCCCAGACGTCGCGCGCGACCGCGTCCCCGGCCTGGGCGCGCGCGAGGACCTCGCGCGCGCCGGGCACCGCGGTGGCCGGCGCCCCCGTGCGGCGGCGGTACGTGCGGGCCATGCCCGCCGCGGAGGCGAACGTCTCCGCGCAGCCCCGGCCGCCGCACGGGCACGGCTCGCCCTCGCGTGCGCCGCCGTGGCCGACCTCGCCGGCCCAGCCGTGCGCGACGTACGGCTCCCCGCGCAGCACCACGGCGGCGGCGATCCCGGTCCCGACCGCGAGGAAGGCGTGGTCGTGCGCCCCGCGGGCGGCTCCCAGGCGCCACTCCGCGAGACCGCCCGCCCGCACGTCGTGGCCGAACCCGACCGGCAGCCCGGTCGCGTCCTCCACGAGCGCCCGCACGGGCAGGTCGACCCAGTCGAGGTTCTCGGCGCTCCGCACGACGCCGGTCTCCTCGTCGACCGTCCCCGGCACCGCGAGCCCGACCGCGGCGACCCGGCGCCCCGCCGGGACCTGGTCGCGCACGTCCGCGACGGCCGCGAGCACGGCCGCGAACGACGTCCTCGGGCCCTCGGCGGCGCGCGTCGGCGTCACGCGCTCGAGGAGCACCCCGCCCGCGTCGAGGAGCGCCGCCTTGATGTCGGTGCCGCCGACGTCCAGCGCGACGACGACCGGGCCGTCCGTCTCGCCGTCCCGCCCGCCGACGGTCGCGTCGGCGGGCGGGACGGGCAGGGTGGTCCGCTCGCTCACGGCGCCGGGGCGTCGAGGATGATCGAGCGCGTGAGGTTGCGCGGGGCGTCCGGGTCGAGGCCCTTGCGCTCGGCGTTGGCCACGGCGAGCCGCTGGAGGCGCACGAGCGTGACCTGCGGGTCCTCGTCGAACCGGACGGCGAGGGCGCCGGTGCGCTCGACGTCGTCGACGAGCCCCGGGACCTCCTCGCCGAGGAGGTACACGACGCTCGTCGGGTCGGAGATGCTGATCGGTCCGTGGCGGTAGTCCATGGCCGGGTACGACTCGGCCCACGCCAGGGACGCCTCGCGCATCTTCAGCGCTGCCTCGTTCGCGAGGCCCACGGAGAAGCCGCGGCCGAGGAACGTGAACTGCGAGCGCTCCAGGTGCTCGGTCGGCACCTCCCACGTCACGGCCTCCTCGGCCGCGAGCGCGAGCTTCTCGACGTCGTCCCCGAGGGACGCGCGGAGCAGGCTCAGCGCGGCGGTCGCGAACCGGGTCTGCACGACGGAGCGCTCGTCGGCGAACTCCATGACGACCGCGTCGTCCGCGGCGCTCGCCCCCGGGGAGCCCGGGTCACCGACGATCGCGAGGGTGCGCTGCTCACCGCGGACCGCCTCGAGGAGCTGGAGGATCTCCGTCGTCGTGCCGGAGCGGGTGATCGCCACGACGCGGTCGTAGCGGCGGTCCACCGGATACTCGCTGCCCGCGAACGCGTCCGTCTCGCCGAGGCCGAGCGCCTCACGGCGGGCCGCGTACGCCTGCGCCACGAACCACGAGGTCCCGCAACCCACGACCGCGACGCGCTCACCTGCCTGCGGGAGGACGTCGGTGCTGGAGGCCGCGAGCTCGGCCGCCCGGCGCCACACCTCCGGCTGGCTCGCGATCTCTGCGCTCACGTGGGTCGTTCTCATGGTGCGTACGTACCTTTCTGCGATGCCGCGGCCGGCGGGTGCCGGCCACGCGTGCCGACGCCGCTACACGACGACGACCTCGACGCCCGCCTCGCGGAGGGGGTCGAGGGCGTCGGCGGTCGCGCCGCTGTCGGTGACGAGGGTGGTGACCTGCGAGAGCTCGCAGATCTGGGCGAAGGACCGGGTGCCGACCTTGTCGGACGTGCCGACCGCGACGACCGAGCGCGACCGCTCGACGAGCGCCGTCGTGACGCCCGCCTCGTCGGGGTCGCCGCACGTGAGGCCGGCGGTCGCGTCGATCCCGAGCATCCCGAGGACGAGGACGTCGAGCCAGAGCGTGCGGGCCATCTGGATCGCGGCGGGCCCGGTCAGCTCGTAGGACTGCGCGCGTGCCGTGCCGCCGAGGCACACGGTGCGGACCTGCGGGCGGAGCACGAGCTCGGTCGCGATGTTCAGCGCGCTCGTCACGACCGTGAGCGCGTGCCCGCTCTGCTGGAGCGCGTCCTCCGACGTCTCCTCGGTCTGCTCGCCGAGCGCCTTCGCGACGAGCGTCGTCGTCGTGCCGCCGTTGAGCCCGACGACGGGCGCGGTGAACCGTTCGAGCACGAGCGCGGCCGCCGCGGCGGCGACTCGCTGCTTGTCCTCGACCTGCTTGCTGTACCGGCGCGGGAGCCCGTACGCGACCGACGCCGCGACGACTCCGCCGTGGGTGCGGTGCGCGAGCTGGCGCGCGGCCATCTGGTCGAAGTCTCGCCGGACGGTCGACTCGGAGATGCCGAACTCGTCGGCGACCTCCGTCACCGACAGGCGGCGCCGGTCGGCGAGGAGCGCGAGCATGCGCTCCCACCGGACGGACTTGCTGAGGCCGGCGAGCCCGACGTTGTCGGCGAGGTCGTCGTGGGTCGTGGTCATTTGATACTCCCTGCGGTCAGGCCTCCGACGAGGCGCTTCTCGATGATCGCAAAGAGGACGACGACCGGGACGATCGCCACGATGGAGACCCCGAACACGTACTGCCACGCGGAGTCGTACTGGCCGATGAACTTCGTCAGCGCGACCGACAGCGGCTGGTTGCCGGCCGTCGACAGGATGACGAGGGAGGCCGCGAACTCGTTCCACGCGGCGACGAACGTGAAGATGACCGCGGTGACGATCCCGGGCCACACGAGCGGGAGGTTGATGCGGAACAGCACGGTCCAGCGACCGGCGCCGTCGATCTGGGCGGCCTCGTCCACCTCCCGGGGGACGCTCGCGAAGAAGCTGTGCATGATCCACACGGCGAAGGCCAGGTTGAACGCGGCGTTGACGAGGATCATCGCGAGCCAGGTGTCGACGATCCCGAACGCGAGGAACTGCCGGAACAGGCCCGCGACGAGCACCGCCGGCTGGAGCATCTGGGTGACGAGCACGAGGAACAGGAACGCGAGCCGCCCCGGGAAGCGGAACCGCGCCGTGTAGTAGGCCGCGGGGACGGCGACCACCAGCACGAGCAGCGTCGCCGCCACGGAGATGACGACCGTGGACACGAGGTTCTGCGGGAGCGGCGTCTCCGGCGTCGACCACATGGTCACGTAGTTCTCGAGGTGCCACTCGTCCGGGAGGTAGGTCGGCGGGATCCGCAGGATCTCGGGCCGGCTCTTCAGCGAGCCGAGCAGCATGACGAGGTACGGGACGAGGAAGACGGCGGCGACGAGGAAGCCGGCCACCGTGCGCCCGACGACCGACCCGTGGGCACCGGGCCCGCCCGTGCGGTATCGCGACGGCTTCCGCCGGGGTCCGGGCGTCCGGGTGGCGGCGGGCGCGGCGGACGCCGCCGGCCCCCGCTGGGTCGTGGCGCTCACTCGTCCACTCCCTTCATCGGCTTGACGATCCGCAGGTAGGCGACGATGACGAGCACGACGATCGCGAAGTTCACGACCGACAGGGCGGACGCGAGGTCGACCCGGCGGTCGGACTGGATGAGCTTGAAGATGAGCGTCGTCGTGGTGTCGGCGTCGTAGCCGGGGATGGACCCGGTCATGATCCGCAGGATCGGGAGGGAGTTGAAGACGTTGATGATGTTGATGAGCGCCGCCACGGACAGCGCGGGCTTGAGCTGCGGCAGGATCACCGAGAAGTAGGCGCGGGCGCGGGAGGCGCCGTCCATGCGGGCCGCCTCGACGACCTCGTGCGGGACGGCCTGGAGCCCGGCGAGGATCGTGTACGTCGTGAACGGCAGGGACACGAACACCGCGACGACGATCGCCACGAGGAACGCCGACGTCGCGTTCTTCGTGAACCCGTAGTCGGCGACCTCGAGGATCCCGACGTCCGCGAGGAGCTGGTTGAAGATCCCGTAGTTGGGCTGGAGCCCGTAGTACACGACCGTCGTGGTCATGACGACGCTCGCCGCCCAGGGGACGATGACGGCGAGGCGCACGAGCTGGCGACCGGGGAACTGCTTGTCGAGGAGGTTCGCGAGCGCGAGCGAGATGACCACGGTCAGCCCGACGACCACCACGACCCACACCACGGTGTTGAGCAGGACGCGCGGGAGGGCTTCGATCGCGAGGACGTCGGCGTAGTTCTCGAGCCCCGCGCTCCCCCGGTCCACGCCGGACGAGGCGATGTCGCGTGTCGAGTTGACGATCATCACGCCCGCCGGGAAGAGCACGATCAGGGCGATGAGGGCGAGGCTCGGGCCGATCCACGGGAGGGCGGAGAGCGTGCCGCGCCAGGTGCGGCGCGAGCGGTCGGCCGCACCGGGCGGCGCGGCGTGCTGGTCCGACGGCGGCGCGGGGCTCGCCGTCGCGGCACCCGCCGGGGTGCCGGTCGTGTCGGTGGTCATCGGGGTGTCCTCCGGGTGCCGGGGAGAGGTCGCGGACGGGAGCCGACGGCGGCCGAGCGGCGGGAGGGTGTCCCGCCGCCCGGCGGCGGTCAGCGCGTCGTCACTGGTCGGCCTTCGCCTGGATCTCCGTCAGGACCGCCTGGGCGTCCTTGCCCTGCGCGACCTGGCCGACGAGGGACTGGACCGCGCCCTGCGTCGCCGACCACTGCGGGTTGGTCGACGGGTAGAACTGCGCGTCGGGCAGCAGGTCGAGGAACGGCGCGATCGACTCCTTGGTGGCGAGCTCCTCGCCGCCCGACTTCGTCACCGGGATGAAGCCCTCGGCGTCGACCCACGGCACGTAGACCTCGGGCGAGTAGAAGTAGTCGAGGAACGCCGTGATCGCGTCCTGCTTGTCGCCCTCGTTCGTGAAGGCCATGAGGTGGTCCGCGACGCCCAGCGTGACGGGCGAGCCGTCCTTCGTCGCGACCGGTGCCGTGCCGTAGCTCAGCTCCGGGTTCTTCTCCTCGATCTGCCCGATCGTCGGCGGGAGACCGACGATCATGCCGATCTTGCCCTGGATGAAGACGTCGATGAGCGGCGTGCGGTCGGTCGCCCCGGCGTCGGGCTGGGTGAGGCCGTCGACGGCGAGGCTCTGGAAGAACTGCGCGGCCTCGACGTTCTCGGGGGTGTCGACCGTGATCTCGGACGCGTCGCCGTAGCCACCGCCGTTGCCGAAGAACCAGATCGCCGTCTCCGCCTGGGCCTCCTCCGAGCCGAGCGGGAGCCCGTAGCCGTACGTGCCGCCGCCGAGCGCGGAGATCTTCGTCGCGGCGTCCTTGAGCTCGTCCCACGTCTTCGGCGGCGCCTCGGGGTCGAGGCCGGCCTGCGTGAACAGGTCCTTGTTGTAGAACATGGTGCGCGCGGACGCGATGAGCGGGAGGCCGTACTGCGTGCCGTCCATCGACGCGTTCTCGACGAACGACTCCTGGAAGTCGGCGATCGTGTCGGGCGAGAGCACCTCGTCCGCGGAGTACAGCAGGTCGTCCTCCACGAAGCCGGCGAACGCGTCGATGTTGAGGATGTCCGGCGCCTGGTCGGACTGGACCTTGGTGCGGACCACGTCGTTGATGTTGTCCCAGGACTGGACCTCGAGGTTGACCGTGATGTCGGGGTTCTCGTCCTCGAAGCCCGCGATGACGTCCTCCCAGAGCGACTTCGTCTGGTCCGAGTACGTGGGGACGAGCAGGTCGATCGTCGTGCCGTCGCCCTCGCTCTCGCCGCCGCCCCCCTGGCCGCCGAAGCCGCACGCCGAGAGCGCCAGCCCCGCCAGCGCCGTGAGTGCCACCAGACGCAGGGGCCGGCTCGCCGTCGAGGTCGTGCGCCGCGTGTTCGGGTCCTTCATGTCCTTGTCCTCCGCTTCGTTGCCATGAGGTCGATCGGTCCGGTCCGCGTGAGGCACACGGCCGGCAGGAGCGACCGGATCTGTCATCACCATTGATAGATCACGATCATTTCCCGCTCGTTACGATCACATAGAAGCACGTTACGGGAGATTGCGTCCAGAGTCGATCAGACTCCGTCATCGAACCGTCACCTTCGAGCAACTGCCTCGCCGCGGGCATGACGACGCCCCGGGCCCGCCGTTCTCCACGGGTCGCCGGGGCGTCGTCGGCGGCGGTGTCGGCCGCCCGTCGTCAGCAGCTCAGCGCGCCGTACGGCACCACCACCCGCGTGCCGGCCACGACGACCGCCGCCTCGCCCGCCACGACGGACGAGGAGCGCGTGCTGAAGGACCCGGACGCCGCACGGCCGGGCGCGACGGCCGCGACCTCGCGCGTGCCGTGGGCGGTCTCGATCGTCATGTCGACGGGCGCGTCGCCGTCGTTGTCCGCGCGGACCGCGACGTACGCGGTCCCGGCGAGGCACCGGGACACCGCCGTCGCGGTGACGGGGACGTCCCGGACGGGCACGCCGCCCACGGCGATCTCGGCCGCTCCGCCGAACGCGTTCCCCGAGACCGAGCTGAGGCCCACGAGCCGCAGGTACCGGCCCGTCCCCGTGAGGTCGACGGTCTGCGGCGCGAGCGTCGCGGTGAAGGACCCGCTCGCGACCGGGTCGCCCCACTCGACGCCGTCCGCCGAGACGTAGACCTCGTACGCCGCCATCCGGCCGTTCGCCGCGTCCTGCCGGGTCGTGTACTGCAGGCCCGTCACGTCGTACGCGGCCCCGAGGTCGAGCGTGACGTGGTGCGGGTACGGCTGCGCCGCCCCGGACCACCTCGTGTGCCAGAACGTGTCCGGGTCCCCGTCGATCGCGTTCGTCGCCGGAGCCTGCTCGGCCGCGGTCTCCTCGCTCGAGACGTCGTGGACCCGCAGCGTCGACCGGTCGATCGGGTTCGCCAGCGGCCGCTGGTCCGAGTCGACGACGCGCGTGGTCGAGACCTCGCGCTCGCCCTGCCGCGCCGTGAACACCCGGTCGCCCGCGAACGTCGCCGCGGGGACGGGCACGTGCCCGGTGAAGGTGCCGTCGGCGAGGGCGCGCACGGTGAACTTCACCGCGCCGTCCACGAGGAGCTCGACGTGGCCGGGGGCGAACCCGGTGAGCGCGAGCGACTCCCAGGCGCCGGCCTCGACGCTCGCGCCGGAGCCGAGCGACACGGTCGGGTCGCCGGGCTCCGCCGTCGGGCCCGGCGGCAGCGGGTGCCCCGGGTCGACGTCGACGCGCACCCTGCCCCCGTCGCCGCGGGACGTGACGAGCTCGCACTCGGCGTCCACGTCGAACGCCGCCGCGACCGTCGCGGTGTACACGCCCGCCGGGTGCAGCGCGTCGCGCGGCGCGTCGGTCGTGAACGTCACGGGCAGCGTCCGCGCCGGGCAGACGAGCTCGGCCGTGAGGGGCTCGGTGAGCACGCTGCGCGTGGCGGGGTCGCCGTCGGCCGCCGTCACGTCGGGCGCGATCCGCGCGCCGTCCGCGGCGAGCTTGGTGCCCGGAGCGGCGACGTAGCCGACCGGCCATGCCGCCGTCGCGCCCGAGCGCGCGTCGACGTCGGCCGAGACGCTGGTCGCCGCCCACGTGGTGCGGGGCGACTCGTAGAAGCCGTGCCCCTGCACCGTCAGGCGCGGACCGAGGTCGCCGAGACGCTGCATGAACGAGGCGACGTCCTTGTCCTCGCGGGCGGTCCACCCGGTCTCGAGGACGGACGCGGCGCGCGGCAGGAGCAGGAACTCGAGCTGGTCCCCGCCACGGACGGTCTCCGACCACAGCGGAGCCTCGACGCCCAGCACGGACTCCTCGTCGATGCCGCCCGGCACCGTGGTCGTGGGCTCCCAGTCGTAGTAGCGGTCCGCGTCGCACGTGCCGCCGCACGCCCAGCTCAGCCCGATCGGGGTGTCCGAGGTGTACTTCTGGTCGAGGTAGGCGCCCGTGGCGTTCGAGACGATCGCCTTGCCGCCCTTGGCCACGAAGTCGCGCAACGGGTCCGCGGAGCCCACCCAGTACTGGGCGATCGAGCCCTCCCAGAAGTCGTCCGGCTGCCCGGCGCCCGCAGCGGCGTACTCGTTCCAGCCGATGACGCCGCGGCCCGTGACCTCCTGGATGTCCGGGACGGCGCGCGTCACGAAGTCCACGAAGCGGTCGTGGCCCATGGCGTGGGTCTCGTCGCCGCCCATGTGCACGTACGGCCCGCCGGTCATCTCGGCGAGCTGGCGGAACACGTGCCGCACGAACGTGTACGACGCCTCGTTCCGCTCGTCGAGCGCGGAGTAGCCCACGTTGCCCGTGCCGTTCCACGGCACGACCCCGGTCGCCGGGTCGGGCGCCGGGAGCGAACGGCTCGTGTTGAGCTCGGGGATCGCGTGCAGGGCGGCGTTCGTGTGGCCCGGGACGTCGACCTCGGGGACGACGGTGACGAAGCGCTCGGCGGCGTACGCGACGATGTCGCGGTACTCGTCCTGCGTGTAGTAGCCGGTGCGCCCGACCTCGTCGCGGTAGCCGCGGCTGTCCATCGCGGTGCGGCCGGAGACGTCGACGAGCCGCGTGTAGTCGATCGTGTCGCCCTCGACGCGACCCTCGTTGGTGATCTCGATGCGCCAGCCCTGGTCGTCGGCGAGGTGCAGGTGCAGGACGCTGAGCTTGAGCTGCGACAGGACGTCGATCTGGCGCTTGATCGCCTCGACGGTCTGGAACGACCGAGCCGGGTCGAGCATCACGCCGCGGTAGGCGAAGCGCGGGGCGTCCTCGACGTGGATCGCGGGGACGGCCCAGTCGGCGGCGACCGGGACGTCGGACTCGACCCATGCCGGGAGGAGCTGGCGCAGCGTCTGCACGGCGTTGAACGCGCCGTGCGAGGTGGTGGCGACGATCCGGACGCCGCCCTCGTCGACGTCGAGCACGTACGACTCGTCCGCCGCGGGTCCGCCCTCGACGGTGTAGCCCGCCTCCGGGTCGACCGTGACCGCGATCGCACCCCGGTCGTCGCCGCCGTCCACGACGGGCAGGGCGTAGCCGGTGGCGGGACGCAGGAGCTCCGCCACGAGGTCCGCCGTGCCGCGCCCGGCACCGTGCGCGACCACCGCGGTCTCCGGGGTGATCCGGAACGCCGACGCCGTGTCGCCCTGCTCCACGAGCGCGGGCCGCGGGACGAGGGCGGGCTCGCGCCGCGGGGTGGGCTCCGTGCCGTCCCAGACCTCGAGCTCCCAGAGCGACACCCCGTACTTCTGGTTCCCGACCGGGGTCCGCTCGATCGTCTGCATCCGCACGAACCGGTAGGCGGCCGCCGGGTCGGCCTGCGCCCCGACGGTCTGCCGGTCGAGAGCGCCGCACGCGGGCGACACCGTCGGGGTCGCGTCCGTCCACGAGGTCCCGTCGTGCGAGACCTGGAGCACGTACCTCGCCGCGCACGCCGTCTCCCAGTAGATGTTCACGTGGTCGATCACGGTGGGCTCGGCGAGCTCGACCATGAGCCAGGCCGCGTCGGAGGCGTCCGAGGACCACCGGGACGTGTGCTGCCCGACCGGTCCGCTCGTGATCCCGTCGATCGCCTTGTCCGGCGTCCAGCCGTAGGTGCCGCCGCCCTCGCTCCCGGACGCCGTGACGACGCCGCCCGCCGAGGCGAGCGCGACGTTCGACCCCGGCGCGACAGCCGTCGCGGCGGCCGCGTCGTCGGGCGGGGCGACGGACCCCGTCGCCGGGGTGGCCGTGGCGAGCGCGAGCGCCGCCCCGGCGAGGGCGACGAGCCGGCGTCGGGCCCGGCCTCGGTTCGCTGGTGAAGGACTCGCTGGTGAAGGTGGCACGGCGTCGCTCTCCTCGTCATGGTGCGGTC
This sequence comes from Cellulosimicrobium funkei, assembly GCF_900155925.1. NCBI lineage: Bacteria > Bacillati > Actinomycetota > Actinomycetes > Micrococcales > Promicromonosporaceae > Cellulosimicrobium > Cellulosimicrobium funkei. Next base: position 166,080 of record NZ_FTMI01000002.1, on the reverse strand, counting down.
GTGGTCCCGCTGCCTCGGGGGCCCGGCACGCCGTGCGGCGTCCCGGTGCGCGGCTCGTCGCGCGGGTCGTGGTTGCAGCGCCGTCGCTCCCCCTCCGATGTCCGGCAGCGCCTCGTCGCGCTCCCGTCCACGGCCCGTGCGTCCCTGGCAGACACCCCATCGTGGCATTTCATGATGTATTTGGGAAGGATCCAGCCAAACTCTTTCAGAAATCCCGCCGGGGAGACGGCAGAGCCCTGCCCCGCCGTCGCCGGCGGGACAGGGCTCCGGCCCGACGACCGTCAGGCGCAGCCCAGCGCGTCGTACGACGCCTCGACGCTGCGGGTGACCTCCCGCCCGCCGACCGTGCCGACGACGTCGACCGTCACGCTGCCGGCCTCGACCGCGCCGGCGCGGGTCGCGAACGACTGGTAGGCGGCCTTCCCCGGCTCGACGGCGTCGAACGCCTTCTCGCCGAAGCCCGTCACCAGGCGCGCCGACACCGCGACGTCCGCCCCGTTCGTCGCGCGCACCGCGAGATACGCCTTCCCGGCGAGGCACCGCGGCTGCGCCGTCACGTCCACGGGCAGCTCCGGCTCCGGCTCGCCCCCGCCCGAGCACGTGACCCGCGCGGACGCCCAGTCGGCGTGGTCGTTGCCGTTGCCGTCGCCGCCGTCGGTGACCTGGAGGTCCAGGTAGCGCACCCCGGTCACGTCGAGCGCGAGGTCCTGCGTCGCGCCGCCCCCGCGGAGCACGGGGGTCCGGACGAGCGACGTCCCGTCGCCGAGCACCTCGAAGGCGACCGAGCCCCGCGTCCTCTGGACGTCGTCGACGCCCACGGTCGCGGTGAACGACTCGCAGCGCTCGCCGAGGAAGAGCCGCACGGTGCTCGCGGCGTGCGTGCCCAGCCCCTTCTCGTGGACGGTGCCGCGAAGCGTCAGCGGCGTGCCGTCACCCTCGCCCTGCTCCCCGTTGGACAGGTCGCGCTCGACCGGCCCCCACCCGTTGCCGGAAGACACGAACGGCAGGTCGGAGACCCAGTGCTCCCCCGCGGACGGCGGCACGACGACGTACACGTCGCGCGACGCGTCGACCGAGCGCCCGCCGACGGGGTCGGCGGTCGTGGCGTAGGTCGCGCCGGCGTCGAGACGGTAGGCCTGCGCGGACAGCTCGCCGCGCGGGGTGACCTGCCACGTCGTGGTGAGCACACCGCCGGACGGCAGGCTCTCCGCGGTGGTCGCGCCGGTGGCCTCGACCTCCCAGCCCTCCGGCACGTCGAGCCGCACGACGACGTCGCGCACCTCCGCGGGCTCGAACACCTGGAGCCGCGTGGTCACGGTGTTGGCGGTATCCGGCTCGAGCGCGGACGTGCCGCCCGAGACGGTGAGGGAGGCGCACGCCGGGACCGTGCCCGCCGGGCCGAGGTCCTCGACGAGGAAGTCGTCGACGACCAGGTCGGCCTGGTCACCGCCGCCGCTGCCCTTGCGCAGACCCACCCAGGTGTCGCCGCACGAGCTCGCCACGACCTCCTCGGAGAACCGTGCCGTGGTGCGCTGCTCGCCCAGCGGTGTCGCGCGCGTCTCGACGGAGACGGGCGTGCCGCTCGCCACCGAGTCGTAGCCCGTGACCCACGTGTAGAGGCCTCCACGCCCGCTCTGGTGGTCGAAGCTCACCCGGTAGCGGTGCCCCGCCTCGAAGCGCACGGTGTGCGGCACCGTCCGGTACACGAGGCCCTGGTTCTCCTCGTGCGCCTTGAGCGACCGGTCGCCGGTGATCACGTCGTCGACGAGCTTCCCGTTCCAGCCCGCCTGCGTGTACGGGGCGTTGCGCTTCGCGAGGTGGGTGCGCGGGTCGGTCACGCCGCCCGCGTCACCCTTGACGAACGGCCCCCAGCCCTGCGGGACGGACTCGAAGTCCTCGAACGCCACGACGTCGGCGCCCTCCTCCAGGAGGTCCGTCGGCACGTCGGCATGCTCGGTCGGCACCACGCGCAGGTCGTCCACGCGCACGACGGCGTCGCCCGACCCGGCCTCGACGCTCAGGACCGGTCGGGTCGTCGCGGTGACGTCCACCTCGACCTGGACGCGCTGGAAGTAGCGGCTGTGCTTGTCGTCGGCCGCGACGAGGTTCTTCGCCGTCGACCGCTCGACGACGACGCTCGCCTCGACCACACCGTCGCCCCTCACCCGCAGCGTCGTCGGGCGGGACGCGCCGGGCGCGACCTCGACCCACGCGCTCGCGGCGTAGGTGCCGGGCTCGAGCTCGCCGAGCTCCTGCGACAGCGTCGCCTCGCCCGCCCCGAGCGCTGCGACGTGCTGGCCGTTGGAGAGCCGCTCGACGCTCACGGCGCCCGTCGTGCCGTAGGCGTCGAGGTCGCCCGCGTTGAAGCCCGGGTCGACGATGCCGGTCCCCTGCCCCCAGCCCGCGTCGACCGCGTCGGCCTGCGGCACCCCCACCGGGTAGAGCACGTACGGCTGGCCCGCGTCGGCCTGGACGGTGACCTCACCGTCCGCGACCGGGACGGACCCCACCTCGACGCGACCCGTGTCCGTGAGGCGGTACTGCACGAGCGAGGTCGCACCCGCGAGGGACGCCGGGAGCGTCCAGGTCGTCGCACCGCCGGTGGGGTTGTAGTGGTAGAGCTTCTGGCCGTCCGCGGCCTCGCCCTCGACGCCGGGAGCCTCGGCGGCCGACCACGGCAGCAGGTACGTCCCGCCGCGCGCGACGACCGCGTCGCCCACGAGGATCTCGCGGTCCGCGGCGCTCGTGCCGCGCGCGGTGACGTCGTCCGTGAAGGCGATCTCGTCGTCGGCCCACCGCAGGATCTCGTGATGCTGGAGGAACTTCGTCGGGACGTTCGTCTGCCACACGTTGCGGTAGAACGCGTTCCAGTCGACCTGGCCCGTCCAGCCCTCGAACTCGACGATGCGCGCGTTGCCCAGGAGCGGGTGCGGGTTCCACGTGTCCTTCTCCGCGTTGCGGACGAAGCGCACGATCTGCGAGTTCAGGCCCTTGTTCGTCGCGCCGCCGTAGTTCTCGTCCGCCGACCAGTGGCTCCACAGCGAGTCGGCCTCGAACTTGTCCGACCACTCCGTCGCGAGCTGGAAGTCGTTCGCCCGCGCGGTGTCCGCGAGCGCCCGGGCCTGCCAGCCGTAGTTGTAGTAGACGTCGACGTACAGCAGGTCGAGGTCGCCGCCCGTCTCGTCGGCGAGCTGCCCGATGCGCGCCGCGAGGTCGCCGCTGGTGATGTCCCGGCGCTGGTCGATGTAGTACGACTGCCCGAGCCAGTTCCAGCCCTTCGCGCCCGCGTCGACGAGCTCGTCGGAGAACGCGTCGGCCTCCGCGTAGGCCTCGGTCGCGTTGACGTGCACGCCGAAGTCCGCGTTCCACGCGCCGCCCTCGGCGAGCAGCTCCCGCAGGTCCTCGAGACCGCCCGCACGCTCGTTGTAGTTGCCGCCGTAGTCCGGGTGCGCGGAGTCGTGCCCCTCGGAGCCGTAGCCCTTGAGCAGCGCCATCTGGCCGAGGCCGTCGGTCGCGAGCGAGATGCGCTTCACGTCGTCGAGCGTGCGCAGGAACGGGTGGGTCGCCTGCGACGCGAAGTTGAACGGGATGTGCGACACGACGCGGTCCGGGACCTGGTCGGCCCCGAGCGCCTTCGGCGCCACCGTCCGGTAGGCAATCGCGCCGTCCTGCCAGTCGACGGCACCGTCGCCGTTCGCGTCGGGCGTCACGACGACCGTCGCGCGCGGCAGCTCCTCCGTCGTCGACGAGCCCTTCGCCCGGTAGGTCCACGCCCCCGACCAGACGCCGACGCGCACGCCGTCCGCGGTCGCGAACGCCTGCCGCTGGAGCCGGTTGCCCTCGTTGGCGGCCTTGCCGGACGCCTCGTCGTACACGCTGTTCGTGACGACCGACGCGGCGAGGCCTGACGTCGACACGATCGCGTACGCCGAGCCCACCGGGTTCGCGTTCGTCGGGGTCTGCGCCGACACGGGGGTGAAGGTGTCGCCCACGGTGTTGCGGTTCGGGCTGATGACGGCGCTCGCCACGCTCGCGCCTGCGTCGGTCGACGCGACGGAGAGCAGGTCGTGGCCCGGGATCTCGAGGCTCGCGACGCGGAACGTCTCGGTGTCCTCGATCCCCGTGACCTCGAACGTCACGGTGCGGCCCTCGACCGTGAGGGACGCGTCGAGCGTCACGCCCGGCAGGTCGGCGAACGTCAGGCGGTAGGACGTCGCGGCGTCGGACTGCGCGACGACCTCCCCGGTCACGGCGTGCGCCGTGCCGTTGAGGAGGACCTGCGTCACGGGGCGCGTCGAGCCGGCGAGGCTCGCCCCCGTCCCGCGGTCGGTGTAGGTGAGGACGCGCGGGAAGTCGTCCGCGACCTGGACCTCGAGCTCGTCGGACGCGATCGTGACCGCGCCGTCGACGGCGCCCTGCACCGCGAGCGCCGCGGCGGCGAGGCTCGAGCCCGCCGAGGCCGTGCCGGGCAGGGCGTGCGCGGGCAGCGCGACGAGCGGCAGGCCGAGGACGGGGACGGCGGCGAACGCGACCATCCCGCGCACACCGAGCGTGCGCCGTCGGGGCGGTGGCCCCGGGACGGGGGGTGGACCGGACTGTCGAACCATCTGAGCTCCTTCGATCAGGGCAGGCGGCACCGTGCCGCCGGCCGGTGGTGGTCGTGCGGTCGTGGGACGTTCTGGTGGCAGCGGGGTTCCGGTGGCAGCGGGGTCAGAGGACCTCGACGTACTCCTCCCGCTCGCCCAGGTCGGGCTCCGCGCGCAGCTCGACGTGCTCGCCCGGGGCGTGCTGCTCGAGCACCGTGACGGTGTTCGCCCCCGTGCGCAGCAGCGGCGCGGGGACGTAGAGCGTGCGCTGCGGTCCGCGGCGCCAGTACCGGCCGAGCAGCACGTCGTTCACCCAGACGAACCCCTTGGTCCAGCCGGGCAGCGCGAGGAACGTGTCGGCCGGCTCGTCGACGTCGAGCTCGAACGTCGCGATCGTGTCGGCGGGCCGCCCACCGGTCGTGGGGGGTGGAACCGCCCCGCGCCGCAGCTCCCCCGCGTCGAGCAGGTCGAGCGGGAGGGCCCGCGACTCCCAGGTGTGGACGATGCGCCGGTCGACCAGCACGTCGCCGAGGATCCCCTTGTGCTCGCCGAGACGTGGCCCGTAGTTGACGCGGCCGAGGTTCTCGACCAGCAGCTCGAGCACGACCTCGCGGCCGTCGCCGCGCACGCGCACGCCCTGCTCCGCGGTACGACGCTCGAGCGTGCCCACGAGGACACCGTCGACGTACACCGTGGCGCGGTCGTGCAGGCCGAGGACGCTGACCGTCGAGTCGCCCGGCGGCAGGACGGGGTGCGCCCGGTGGAGAACGAGCCCGGCGTCCTGGCCCAGCTCCTCGAAGGTGAGGGGGCCGGGCGAGGCGACGGCGTCCCCGAGCGTCCGCAGCACGGGCAGCGCCGGTCGTGCGGACGCGACCGCGAGGGTGCGGGGGGCGAGTCGCGGAGCCGGGACGGTCCAGCGCTCGTCGAGGGCGTCGGGCGGCAGGTGCGGCGACGGGTACCGCGAGAAGACGTCGCGCAGCGCCCGGAACTTGGGGGTCGCCGTGCCGTCCTCCGCGACGGGCGCGTCGGAGTCGTAGCTCGTCACCGTCGGCTGCAGGTCGGTGCCGTCGTGGTTGGCTCCCGCGGTCAGGCCGAAGTTCGTGCCGCCGTGCGCCATGTAGAGGCTCACCGAGCCGCCGAGCTCGAGGAGGCGCTCGACGTCGCGCGCGGCGTCGAGCGGGTCGCGCACGTGGTGGCGCTCCCCCCAGTGGTCGAACCAGCCGTTCCAGAACTCGGCGCACAGGAACGGCTCGTCGCGGCGCTCGCGGAGCATCTTCAGCGCCTGCTCGGGGCGCGACCCGAACGTCGCGGTCGTCAGCGCGCCGGGCAGCGTGCCGCCGTCGAGCATGAGGTGGGTGGGTCCGTCCGCGGTGAACAGGAGCTCGTCGACCCCGCGCGCCACGAGCGCGTCGCGGACCCACGCGAGGTAGGCGTGGTCGTCGCCGAAGCTGCCGTACTCGTTCTCGACCTGCACCGCGACGACGGGGCCGCCGCGGTTCGCCTGCAGCGCCGCGAGACGCGGCACCACCTCGTCGAACCAGCTCGCCACCGCGTCGAGGTACACCGGGTCCGACGAGCGCAGCCGCACCCCGGGCGTGCCCGTGAGCCACGCGGGCAACCCGCCGTTCGACCACTCGGCGCAGATGTACGGGCCGGGACGGACGATCGCGTCCATGCCGAGGTCGCCGACGAGGTGCAGGAACCGCTCGACGTCGCGATCGCCGTCGAACACGGTGCGCCCGCGCACGGCCTCGTGCCAGTTCCACGGGACGTAGGTGTCGACCGTGTTGAGCCCCATCGCCCGGACGCGCCGCAGCCGGTCCGCCCACAGGTCGGGGTGCACCCGGAAGTAGTGCACCGATCCCGAGAGGACGCGGTGCTCCGTGCCGTGCCGCAGGAGGCGGAGCCCGTCGGGGACGAGCGTGGGCCGTCGCGCCGGGCCGCTCACTTGATGGCCCCGGCCGCGAGGCCCGAGCGCCAGAAGCGCTGGAGGCAGAGGAAGGCGACGACGAGCGGCACGACGGCGACGAACGCGCCCACGATGACCATGTGGCGCTCGATCTGGCCGGCCTGGACGAGGGCGTTCCAGCTCACGAGCCCGACCGTCACGGGGCGCAGCTCGCCCGAGATGAGGACCTGGGACGGCAGGAGGAAGTTGTTCCAGATCTCGACGAACTGGAACAGGAAGATCGTCACGAGCGCGGGCGCCATCATGCGCAGGCTCACGCCGAAGAAGATCCGGCCCTCGTGCGCGCCGTCGAGGCGTGCCGCCTCGATGACCTCGTCCGGCACGGAGCTCGCGGCGAAGATCCGGCCGAGGTAGACGCCGAACGGGCTCACGACGCTCGGGAGGAGGACCGCGAGGTAGGTGTCGATGATCCCGGTCTGCGAGAACATGAGGAACAGCGGGAGGGTGAACAGGACCTTCGGGACGAGGACCGCGCCGAGCACGACCGCGAACAGCAGGTTGCGCCCCCGGAACTCGTACTTCTCGAGCGCGTACCCGCACGCGACGGCGACGAGGGTGCCTACCCCCGCGCCCACGAGCGAGTAGAGCGCCGAGTTCGCCATCCAGATGCCGAAGATGCCGTTCTGGTAGCCGAAGAGGTCCTGCAGGTTGCCGACCAGGTCGAAGTGCGAGAACCACAGCGGGCTGCCCGCGAACGTGTAGCCGGCGTCCTTGGTCGCCGCGACGAGCAGCCACCACAGCGGGAAGAGGAAGTAGACGGCCGTGAGGACGAGGACGGACGTGACCGCCCAGCGGCTGCGCGCCGTCGTCTCGAGCGTGTCGGGGCGCAGGCCGGGCGTCCCGGCCGTCCGGTGCCGACGCAGGCCGACGGTGGCGGGCGCGGTCGTCTCGGCCTCGACGGGGAGGCTCCTCGTGGTCATGAGGCCCTCCGGGAGGTGAGGCGGAAGAACAGGACGGACAGCACGGCCACACCCAGGGCGAGGATCACGGACTGTGCGGCGGCGTAGGGGTAGTTCGCGGACTGCAGCGACGCCTGGGCGGCCATGATCGGCGTGAAGCTCGCGTCGATCGCTCCGGTGCTCTGCTTGAGCACGAACGGCTCGTTGTAGAGCTGCGCGGACCCGATGATCGAGAAGATCGTCGTGAGCAGGATCGCCGGCCGCACGAGGGGGATCTTGACGCTCCACGCGGTGCGGAACGCGGACGCGCCGTCGAGCTTCGCGGCCTCGAGCACCTCGCCCGGCACCCCCTGGAGGGCCGCGTAGATGATGATCATGTTGTAGCCCGTCCAGCCCCAGGTCACGACGTTCGCCACGGCCCACAGCGCGAGGTTCTCGCTGAGGAGGTTCACGTCGAGCCCGAAAAGCCCCAACGCTGCGTTGAGGGGGCTGCTGTCGGACGCGTAGAGGAACGACCACACGAGCGCGGACAGCACCGTGGGGACGGCGTACGGCGCGAAGCTCGAGAGCCGGAAGAAGCCCTTCCAGCGGGCCGACGCCGAGTCGACGAGCAGCGCGATGCCGAGCGCGAGCACGAGCATCACGGGGACCTGCACGACGCCGAACAGCAGGACCCGACCGATCGAGGCGAGGAACGCGCTGTCGCCGAACGCGTAGGCGTAGTTGGCGAGCGGGTCGAACACCTCCTGCGTGCCCCCGAGGCCCAGCGCGTCGCGCTGGATGCGGAACAGGCTCTTGTAGATCGCGAACCCGATGGGCGCGACGTACATCGCGAGGAACAGCAGGACGAACGGCCCGACGAACCAGACGGCGTAGCGCGCCGTCCTGCTCCGCGGTCGGCGCAGCGGCGGCGCCTGCCGGTCCGGGTCGTCCGTGCCGGCGGCCGCCGGCAGGGTCTCAGTGGTCATGGCTCTTCCTCGCAGGTGACGTTCTCGTGGAGGGGGTCCCGGTGCCGCGCCCGGGTGCTGCGGGCACCCGGCCGCGGCACCGGCCGCGGTCACTCGTTGACCGCGATACCCTGCTGCGCGAGCTCGGCGGCGGTCGCGTCGCCGGCCGCGGTCAGGGCGGCCTCGACGGTCGCCCCGGGCTCCTTCGCGAAGGCCTTCTGCATGTTCGTCGCGAGCGTGCCGACGAGCGTCGAGACGCCCGGGCCCCACGCCCAGTCGGGGTTGACCTGGCCGGAGGCGGTCTTGAAGACGTCCGCGACGACCTGGCCGCCGAAGTAGTCGTCACCGGTCGTCAGGAGCTCGGACTCGAGGCCCGCGACGGACGCCGGGTACGTCCCGGCCGCCTCGATCTGCGCGTCGACCGCCGCGAGGTCGGTGCTCAGCCAGTGCGCGACCTCCCACGCCGCCTCGGGGTCGTCGCAGCCCTTGAGGACCGCCGACAGCGACCCGCCGACGTTGCCCGTCAGCTCGTCCCCGGCCTCCCACTGCGGCAGCTCCGCCACGGCCCAGTCGCCGGCTGACGCCGCCGCGGAGTCCTTGAGGATGCCTGCGAACCAGGCGGCACCGACGATCGTCGCGATCGAGCCGTCGCCGAGCCCGGCGGACCAGTCGTCGCTCCAGATATTGGATCCGATGAGGTCGGCGTCGATGAGGCCCTGCCAGTAGTCGGCGACCGCGACGTTCTCCGGGGAGTCCGGCGTGATGGACCATGCGCCGTCCTCGACGGCGTACCACGGGGCACCGGCCTGCCACGCGAAGCCCGTGTAGTCGTAGTCCTCGTAGGTGCCGGTGAGCTTCACGCCCGCGGCCTTGAGCTGCTCGCCCGCGGCCTGGTACTCGGCCCAGGTGGTCGGCACCGCGACGCCGTTCGCCTCGAAGACGGCCTTGTTGTAGAAGAGGACCATCGGACCCTGGTCCTGCGGCGCGCCGTACACCTTGTCGCCCACCGTCACGCCGGCCCAGCCCGCCGCGGTGTAGGCGTCCTTGTCCGGGGAGGCGTACTCGGTGACGTCGACGACGTTCCCCTCGGCCACGAAGCTCGGGAGCGTCTCGTAGCCGACCTGCGCGAGGCAGGGCGCGTTGCCCGCGGCGACGGAGTTGCGGATCTTGTCGTAGCCGCCCTTGTTGCCGGCCTCGATCTGCGTGTACTCGACCTGGACGTCGTCGTGCGCCGCGTTGAACGCCGCAGCGGCCTCGTCGTAGCCGGCGGCCCAGGTCCAGAGCTGGATCGTGGTGGGCTCGCCGTCGGAGGACCCGTCCCCGGAGCCGCCGCCGTCCGACGAGCTGCACGCGGTGAGGCCGAGGGCGAGGGCGACGACGGACGCGACTCCCGCGGACCGGACGATCGATGACTTCATGACACTCCTTCTGACGACGCTGTGCTGAGGGGGGCGACCGTGCCCGGTTGCTCGCCACACTCTGGCACAGGTTGATATCCATAACAAGCCTTAGTTCCGAACGCGCATCGCGAGCACGGAAACGTGCACGTTTCTCGTGTTCGTGCTGACTGTTATGGTCAACAACAGGCGTCGGGACGCGCGCTCGTCACCCGGTGAGCACGTGCGGGGACCGGCCGGCACCGGCCCCCGCACGTGGTCCGTCAGCCGCAGCGCAGTGCGGCGAACTCCGCGCGCGCCGTGCCCGACGCGGACGCGACCTCGGCGCTGCCGGCGTCGACCGCCGTCGTGCGCGAGGCGAACGACTGGTAGGCGGAGGCCCCGGGCGCGACACCCGTGACGGTCCGCTCACCGAAGGCGGACCGCAGCGTGAGGTCCGCGGGTGCGCTCCCGGTGTTCCGCGCCGTGACGGCCACGTAGGCCTTGCCCGCGAGGCAACGGGCGCTCGCGTGCGCCGTGATCGTGGGCTGGGCGACGACGGGCGCGCCGTCGACCGCGATCTCCGCGGCCGTCGTCCACGGGTTCCCGTTCACCTCGCGCAGCGCCACGAGCTTCACGTACCGGCCGACGGTCGGGGCGAACCCGATCGTCGAGGGGGTCGCGACGTTCGGGAGCGACCCGGCCGCGACCGGCTCGCCCCAGCTCTCCCCGTCGGTCGACACGTAGATCTCGTACGCGCCGATGCGTCCGTTGGCCGCACCCGTGCCGGTCCCCGTGCGCGGGGTGTACGTGAGCCCGAAGAGCTGCTGCTCGGCGCCCGTGTCGAGCGCGACGTGGTGCGGCGGCGTGGGGGCGGACCCGCTCCAGCGCGTGTGCCAGAACGTCGCGGGGTTGCCGTCGATGGCGTTGGCCGCTCGGCCGTCCTCCCCCTGCGTCTCCTCGCTGTCGACGTCGATCACCGCGACCGGCCGCGACGGCTGGGCGGTGCTCACGGCGACGAGGTCCACGGTGGCGCCGGCGGAGCGCTCCTGCCCGCCGACGGTCCACGTCACCGCCACCGGCACGCGGCCGAGGCCCCACGTGCCCGTCGCGGGTGCGAGGGCGATCGTCACGGTGCGGTCGGCACCGGGCGCGAGGTCGCCGACCTGGGCCGCGGCCGGGGCCGTCCAGCCCGCGGGCGCCTGCGCCGCGACCGCGACGCCCTCGAGCGTGGCGTCCGTCGTGTTCTCGACGGTCACGGTGGCCGTCGCCGACGCGCCCGGCAGCACGCGCCGGGTCTCGACCGCGACGTCGACCGCCACGGCGGGCTCGACCGTCCAGACCGTGCCGGTCATGTCCGGCGGGAGCTGGACCACGGTGCCGTCCTCGTCGACGGAGAGCAGCTGGCGCGTCGACGCGTTGACGACCGCGAAGCCGTCGTCGGTCGCGAGGAGCTGCCACTTCTGGATGTTCGACGAGCCGCAGGCCGAGGCGACGACCGGCACGCCGATCTCGACCGGGACACCCAGGCGGCGCTTGCCGTCGACCACGTCGAGGCACAGGCCCGTGGCCGTCGAGCGAACCGTGTGGTACCCGTCGGCCGTCGCCGTGAGGACCCAGCCGTCGCGCACGTCCGGACCGGCCGCGAGGGACCCCGCAGGCGTCGCGCCGAGACCGTCGCCGTCCGTCGTGGTGAGCGTGTACGCCCCGTCCTCGACGGGCGTGCGGTCGACGTTCTCCCAGCCGGCGGGGCGGCCGATGGAGCGGGCCAGCGCCTCGAACTCGGCGTACGTGCTCTTCGCGTACCCCGCGGTCCACGTCGTCTGCGCGATGAAGCGCAGCGGCATGAACATCTCCTCCTCGACCGAGTTCTCGGTCTGCGCGGCGGCGCTGTCCGGCCACAGGCTCACCTTCGCGCCGGTGAGGCCGGGGTGCGCCGGGTCGACGGTCGAGCCGTAGAACCGCCCGACGTCCCAGCGCTGGTCGTACAGGTTCCTGGTGTTCATCTTGAGCCCGCCGCGCACCAGGTAGAGCGCGTAGGACGAGTTCATCACCGGGTGGCCGGCGTCGAGCAGCGCCTGCGGGCTGACCGGGGTGCCGAGCCAGTGCTCGACGACGATGTCCGTGTCGACCGGCTGAGTGTTGCGGCCCACGAGACCGTCGTTCCAGATGCGCAGCGTCTTGCCGTGCGTCTCCTTGACGTACGCGTTGACCTTGTTCACGAAGGCCACGAACGCGTCGTCCGGCGTCGCCGACGGGCCGTACAGGGACTTCGCGTACGCCTCGATCTGCGGGAAGTTCTGGAAACCGGTCGTGATCATGTACTCGTCCGCGCCCATGTGCCAGTAGTCGGACGTGAACACGTCGAGGTACTCGTCGAGCAGGTCGGTGTAGAAGTCGAAGGCCTCCGGCCGGGTGATGTCGAGCCGCACCTCGTCCCGGACCCCGTTGCGGTCGACGAGCTGCAGCTCCGGCTTGTTCTCGAGCCAGATCTCCATGTGCCCGGGCGAGTTGATCTCCGGGATGACGTCGATCCCGAGCGTGTCCGCCTTCTCCACGATCCGGCCCAGCTGCTCCGGGGTGTAGTAGCTCCAGGTCGCCGTCTCGGGGTGCGCGGTGCTCTTGAGCTTGAGCTCGACGAGCAGGTAGTTGAGCTTGAGCGAGGCCATCTCCTCGAGGAGCCGGTCGATCCACTCCTCGGAGACGTTGATCTGGCAGGCGCACAGCGTCACGCCGCGCTCGGCGTACCGCGGCACGTCGACCGTCGAGCCGGCCGGCAGCACGGTCTGCTGCGCGAGCATCTGGGCGAGGGTCCGGGTCCCGTAGAAGGCACCCTGCGGTGTCGCGCCGACGATGGTGACGCCGCCCGCGTGGACGGTCAGCGCATACCCCTCCTTCCCGAGGTCGGTGCGGCCGTCGTCGACGGCCAGGTCGACGACGCTCGCGGCGGTGGGGTCGGCCACGACCGGGACGTCCTCGTCCAGCAGCGCGCCGAGCTCGTCCGCCAGGACGTCCGCCGCGCCGGCGAGCCCGTCGTCTCCCCCGGTGGCGACCTGGGTCCCGGCCGCGAGGCTCCACGACCCCGCGGCGTCGGCCCAGTCACGCAGCGACGGGATCACGTCCGGCAGCGGCGGGTCGGCGGCCGCACGCTCGACCGCAGCGGGTGCGGACGCAGGCGCCCCGGTGGGCGCCGCCGACGCGGCCGGGACAGTGAGCGCCCCGACGAGCGCGACCGCGAGCGCCGCCGACACGGCGACCCTCCTCGGCCGCTGATGGTGGGTTGGTCGGTGCATGTGTCGATCTCCTTCGATCCGGTGAGGCCTCGGCCGCGTGCGCGGCGAGGACGGTAGGGCGTCGGGAGGGTTATCTGACGTCAGACAACCTAGCGCCGACTGCGGTGTGGACGTCGTGCGGTGCGAGCAAGGATCGGGGCAGGAGCCGATCAGGGCGAGCCGGTGCCGGTCACCCCCAGTAGTGACCGGGACCGGCCCCGCCGGGACCGCGTGCGGTCCCCGTCCCCGGCACCCAGCGAGCCGGTGACGACGTGCGACGGCTCCTGGACGGAGCTCGGGGCGGCGCACCCTCGCCCCGCGACGCCCTCGATCCGGGTGGCCCGCGGAGCAGTCATGGCACTCCTTCTGACGACGTCGTGCGGAAGGGGGCGTCCGTGCCCCGAGTGCGCGGCTCACTCTGACACAAGGTGATATCCATAACAACCCCCGCAGCGAACCAAGAGACCGCGACCATCCGCCCAGCGACCCCACCCGAGCCCTCGTGCCTGTTATCGTCAACACGAGATCTGCGCGGCGTGCGGTGGCGCGGCGCAGAGGCACGGTCCACCGCGTCCACTACGCTGCCGGGCACGCGCCCGTGCACCGACGAGGAGGTCCCGTGGTCCCAGCGTCACCGCCCGAGCCGTCGCCCCGCGGCCGCGGGCCTGCGATGGCCGACGTCGCGCGCGTCGCCGGCGTGTCCGCGCAGACGGTGTCGCGCGTGCTCAGCGGGCACCCCAACGTCAACGCGGTGACCCGCGCCCGGGTCCGCGCCGCGATCGAGGAGACGGGCTACCGGCGCAACAGCCTCGCCCGGGCGCTCGTCACGGGCCGCACCCGCACCCTCGGCGTCATCACGCACGAGACCGACTTCTACTCCGCGAGCGCGCTCATGCTCGGCATGCAGACGGCCGCTCGCGCGGCCGGGTACTTCGTCAGCACGGCGTCCACCTCGTCCCTCTCCTCCGCCGCGATCGAGCAGGCCGCCGCACGTCTGCTCGACCAGGGCGTCGACGGCCTCGTCATCGCGGTGCCCGTGCGGGACGAGGGCGCGCTCGCGCAGGTGACGCGCGACGTCCCCACGGTCGTCGTGGACGGCATGCGGTCCCTCGCGACCGAGATCGTCGCCGTCGACCAGGTCGAGGCGGGCCGCGTCGCGACGGAGCACCTCCTCGGCCTGGGGCACGCGACCGTCTGGCACGTGTCCGGGCCGGAGTCGTGGAACGACGCGCTCGGCCGGTCCACGGGCTGGCGCACCACCCTGGAAGAGTCGCGTCGCGACGTCCCCCCCGTGCTCTACGGGGACTGGACCCCGGAGTCCGGCTACCGCAACGGGCTCCTCCTCGGTCGCCTCCCCGAGGTCACTGCCGTCTTCGTGGCGAGCGACGAGATGGCGTTCGGCGTCGTCCGCGGGCTCACCGAGCTGGGCCGACGCGTCCCCGAGGACGTGTCCGTGGTCGGCATGGACGACATCGCGCTCGCGCCCTACGCCGCCCCTCCCCTGACCACGGTCCGTCAGCCGTTCCACGACATGGGGCGGCGCGCCGTCGAGCACGTGGTCGCCCTCGTCACCGACCCGCAGGCCGTGCACGAGCCGGAGGTCGTGCACCCCGAGCTCGTCGTCCGGGCGAGCACCGCGCCGCCCGCCTGAGGGCACGGCCCGACGCCGCCCCCACCCGAGCGGGCTGTCGGGCGCGTCCGTCGCTCGGCCTACGCGGACGCCGTACCCGCCGCCCGATCTCCTCCTCAGGGTGGACACGCGCGCGCGATCGGTACGCGTACGCTGCCCGTGGGTCGCCGGACACGGCAGGGGGGAACTGCTCGACCGACGAGTGACCGACCGTCGTCCGACCCACCTCACCGCACATGAACATGCTCACCTGGACCGCCGTCGACCACCGGACCTGGCGTGCCCGCAGCGCCTCGCGCGAGTACGTCGTCCGGCGCGACGACACCGGCACCTGGACCCTCGACGGCCCCGGCCGCACGTGGGGCGCGCTGCCGAGCCTCGAGATCGCCCAGGAGGTCGCCGCGCTCGCCGACGAGGTCCACCACGACGACGACCGGATGACGAGCTATCGCGTCGTCACCGCCACGGGTGCGCGGCGCGGCGAGCCGTTCGGCGCGGAGACGGACGAGGAGGCGCTCGACGTGCTGCGGGCCCGGCGCCGAGCCGGCAACCTCCCGCTCGCACCGTTCCGCCTGGAGACCTCCGACGGCCGCCTGGTCGGCGCGTGGGACAAGGCCGTCCAGATCCCGGCCCGGTCGGTCGGCGACGGGACGTCCGGGCCGGTCTGACGCGCCGGTCCGACGCGCGGTCCGACGCGCCGGGCCCGTCGGGTGCCGGCGAGAGGGCGCCCGAGGGTCAGGCCCGCGACGCGACGCGACGCGACGCGAGGGCGGCCCGCCGCCGTCGGCTGCTCTCGACGTGCGCCGCGGCGAGCTCCGCGGCCCGGTCGCCGTCCCGGGCACGGACCGCGTCGAACAGCGCCACGTGCTCGTCGGTGACGTCGGCGAGGTCGTCGTGCTGCGACAGCGCCCAGCGCATCCGGCTGCGGATGCCCTGCATCATGCCGTCGAGCAGCCGGTTGCCCGCGAGCGCCGTGACGATCTCGTGGAAGTCGGCGGCCGAGCGGCGCGACCCCACCGGGTCGGCCGCGCGCGCGCCCTCCTGCTCGCGGTCGAGCGCCGCGCGCAGACGCTCCAGCCCCGGCGGCTCGTGGCGCTCGGCGGCGAGGCGGAACGCGAGCGGCTCGAGCACGGTGCGGACCTCGTCCAGGTCGGCGAGGTCGGCGTCGGTGAACGCCCGCACGACGGCCCACGTGTGCGGGCGCAGCGCGACGAGCCCCTCCCCCTCCAGGACCTTGAGCGCGTCGCGCACGGGGATGCGGCTCACGCCGAACCCGGCGGCGAGGTCGCGCTCGACGAGGCGCGAGCCGGGCTCGCGCACGCCGTCGAGGATCTCGTCCCGCAGCCGGGACGCGACCCGCGCGGACTCCAGCACTCGCTCCTCGGCTCCGGCCACGCGTCGATTCTCGCACCGGCCCGGGTGCCGTTGAGAGCCCGCGCGGACCGTGCGAGGGTGGACGGGACCGCGTCGAACGAGGGAGTTCCGATGACGAGCACCACCCGTACCCCCGCCCGCGCGACCCAGGGCAGGGTGCGCAGCGCCCGGCTCGCCGGGGCGACGGCCCTGGCCGCGGGGATCGCGCTCGCGGCGCCCGCCGCGGCGGTCGTGCCCGCCGCGGCACCCGCCGACGACGGCTACGAGGTGATCCTCGACGGCACCCCGGAGTCGTTCGACGCGTGGGAGTACGCGGGCGACGGCGGGTTCGACCGTCTCGACGACGGCACGGTGCGCAGCCGCGCCGGAGCGGGCGGCGGGTTCGGGACCCTCTGGTACCCGGTGCGTCAGTACGGCGACTTCTCGATGGTGGTCGAGTTCCGCGACGACGCCCCCGGTGACGCTCGCGCGAACAGCGGGATCCAGGTGCGGTTCCCCGACCTGTCCGGTCCGGTCGAGGGCTGCCCCACGACGTTCAACGGCAACGAGACGGGCAACCTGTCGTGGATCGCGGTCAACTGCGGCCACGAGATCCAGGTCAACGACTCCCCCGAGGGCGGCTCCAACGACCCCCGCAAGACGGGCTCGGTCTACGGGTTCGCCGACCTCGGCCTCGACGAGGCCCGGCCCACCGCGAAGGGCACGTGGAACGAGCTGGAGGTGCGCGTCGTCGGGCAGCACTACACGGTGATTCGCGACGGCGTGGTCATCAACGAGTACGAGAACCTGCCGGGCGTGCCGTTCCCCGACCGCCCCCTCGACCCGGACTCGAGCTCGCGCGGGCTCGTCGGGTACGTCGGCCTGCAGGCGCACGGCTCCGCGCCGGACGTCGTGTCGTTCCGCGAGGTGCGGGTCCGCGAGCTGCCGCCCGTCCACGTCGAGGCCGACGCGCGGTGCCTCGGGGGGACGGCGCACGTCGCCGTCCGCGCCGAGAACGTCGGGAGCGTCCCGCTCGACGTCACGCTCGGCACGCCCGCCGGCGAGCGCACGTTCGACGCCGTGGCGCCGGGGCGCAACGCGTACCGCGCGTTCAGCGCCCGTGCGGCGTCGGTCGACGCGGGGACCGCGACGCTCACGGTCCCCGGCGCCGACGGCCCGGAGGTCGTGGAGACGCCGTACGAGGGCGTCGACTGCTAGCTGCGGGACGTGCGCCCGACGAGCGCGCGGAACGCGAGCGTGAAGCTGACCACCGCGACGAGCGCGATCGCGGCGACGCCCTGCCACAGCGCCGTGGCGTCCCAGCCCTCCATGATCAGCGAGCGCAGCGCGGCGAGGAGGTAGGTCACCGGGTTGTACCGCGCGATCGTCGCGAGCCATCCCGTGAGCGCGTCGAGCGGGAGGAACGTCGTCGTGAGGAAGGCGAACGGGAAGAACAGCAGGAAGCTCGAGTTCACGGCAGCCGGGTTGCCGGTGCGGAGCGCGATCGCGTAGGGGAAGCCCGTGAAGGCGAGGCCCCAGAGTCCGGCGAGCAGCAGGAAGAGCAGGACGCCGGGCACCCCGGTCGCGAACTCGACCCCCAGCGCGAAGCCGAGCACCAGCACGGGGACTGACAGCGCCACGACGAGCACGAGGTCGGCGACCATGAGCCCGAGCAGGAGCGCGGTGCGGTGCATCGGGGTGAGCAGGAGCCGGTCGAAGTACCCGTCGGTGATGTCGGTGACCAGCGCGCTGGCACGGGACACGCCGGTCACGGCGAAGACGATGGCCACCGGGATCTGGAACGCCTGGAAGTCGCTCACCCCCGTCGCGGTGGCGACGTCGGACAGCGCGCCGACGTTGACGACGAAGAAGAACAGGGGGATGACGAGCGCGGGGACGATCGCCTCCGGCTCCCGCGGGATCTGCCGCAGCGCGCGGATCGCGACCGAGGTCAGGTCGCGCCAGAACCCGGCGGGTCGCCCCGTGATGGTGCGGGCTGTGGTCGCGGCGCGCGACGTCGTCCCGGTCATGAGGGCTCCTCTTCGCCGTCGAGGATGCGCTGACCGGTGACACGGAAGAAGACGTCGTCGAGGGTGGGGCGGCGCAGCGTGAGCCCGTCGACCGGCACCCCTGCGCGGTCGAGCGCGAGGGCGACCGGGCTGATGGCCTGCGCACCGTCGGTGACCGCGACGACGAGCCGCCGCTCGTCGACGTCGATGGAGTCGATGCCGCCGAGACCGTCGAGCGCGGCGCGGGCGCGGTCCGGGTCGGCAGAGGTCTCGACGACGACGAGGTCCGTGCCGACCGTGCTCTTCAGCTCGGTCGGCGTGCCCTCGGCGACGATCCGACCCCGGTTGATGATGCCGACGCGGCGAGCGAGGGCGTCGGCCTCCTCCAGGTACTGCGTGGTGAGGAAGACCGTCATGCCGAGCTCGCGGTTGAGCCGGCGGACCTCCTGCCACACCGCGGCGCGGCTCGTGGGGTCGAGGCCCGTCGTCGGCTCGTCCAGGAAGAGGACCTCGGGGTTGTGGACGAGCGCGAGCGCAAGGTCCAGGCGGCGCTTCATCCCGCCCGAGTACGTGCCGACGCGCTCGTCCAACGCGTCCCCGATGTCGATGAGCTCGCGCAACGCCGCCACCCGCTGGTCGACCTCCCGGGAGGTCAGCCCGTAGAAGCGTCCTTGGAGGCGCAGCATCTCGACGCCGGTCTGCTTGTCGTCGAGCGCGGCCTCCTGGAGGGCGGCACCGATCCGCAGCCGGACGGCGGTGGGGTCGCGCGCGACGTCGTGCCCGGCGACGACCGCGGTCCCGGCGGTCGGGGCGAGGAGGGTGCACAGGATCCGGGTCACGGTGGACTTCCCCGCCCCGTTGGGGCCGAGGAACCCGTATACCTCCCCGGCCGCGATCTCGAGGTCGACGCCGTCGACGGCCTGGTGCTGGCCGAAGCGGCGCTCCAGGCCCCGCGCGGCGATGGCGGCGTCCGGCATGGTCTCCTCCTCCGTGCCCGGCGGCGGCCGCACCACGGACCCCGCACATCCCTCAGTCTGCTGAGGAATGTGCGGGAGCGCTCGGGGAGCGCACGGCGCGCGCGCCCCACGACCCCGGGTCAGATCTCCGAGCCCGCACCCACCGAGACCTCGACGTGCGCGGCGTCCCCGAGGTCGCGCGTCGCGACGACGACGCCGCGCTGCCGGTAGTCACCGGTGCGCAGGGTCGCCGGCACGGGCGCGAGCGCGTCCGGGCCGCTCCCGGCGCGCACCTGCACGCCGTCCCCGGTCGCCGTGACGCGGTAGGCCACGCGGCGCGTGCGGCCGCCGAGGTCCAGGTCGACGGCGAGGCCGTCCGCCGCCGCGGGCAGCACCGGGTCGACGACGATCTCCCCGCCGCGCTCGGTCAGCCCGAGGACGCCCTGGACGAGCTGGCGCAGGTAGATGCCCGGGCCGCTGGAGTACACGCGCCACCCGCCGCGCACCCCGACGCTCCCGTCGCGGAGCCCGTCGAAGTCGCGCGCGAAGCTCTCGCGGTCGGGGAAGTCCGCGTCGCTCGACGAGAAGTAGGCGTTGCGCTGGCGCCGGGCGGCGTGCGCGAGGCGCCGGCCGAGGTCGACCGGGCTGATGCGCAGCAGCTCGTCGAGCGCGCGGCCGCGACCCAGGGCCGCGAGCGCCTCGACGTAGCGGATGTGCGCGTGCACGTACATGAGGCCGATCTCGCGGCCGACGTTCGCGGCTTGCTCGGCGCGCAGGAACGTGCGCGGCACACCCTCGTCGAACGCGGCCGGGTGGTCCATGAGGCGCACGCCGTCGGGGAAGTGCAGGTGCTCCAGCACGAGGCGCTCGTGGTCCGCGGCCTCCTCGGGCGTGAGGATGCCCGCGATGATCGACTGCGTCATGGGGATGAGGCGGTACCGCATCCCGGAGACGGTGTCCGACGGGTGGATGACGAGCTCGTCGCCGTCGGCGCCGTGGCGCACGTACCCGGCGAGGACGCCGTCCACGAGGGCGCGCTCGCGCAGGTCCGCGCGGACCTCCGCCGCGAGCGCGCCCGCGCGCCCGGAGAGCGCGGCGAGTTCGTCGCGGCCCGCGGTCGTGCGGGCGAGCAGCTCCGCGGCCTGCACGAGCAGCGCGGAGGTCCACGTCGACGCCAGGTCGGTGCGCATCCGCGGGTCTGCGGGCTGCAGCGTGTCGTCCCAGTCGCCCTCGCCGTAGGCGGGCAGCGCGGTGCCGGGCAGGCGGTCGCGGTCGAGGTGGTCGAGCAGGCGGGCCACGTGGTCGCGGACCGTCGCCGCGGCGTCGGGCCCCGAGGCGGCCGGGCGGCGCTGCTCGTGGTCCCAGAACGGGACGTGCTCGTCGAGCACGGCGAGGTCGCCGCTCGCCTCCAGGTACTGGGCGAGCGCGAACAGCGGCCACACGACGACGTCGCCGTGCGAGGAGTCGTTGTACCGCTCCGCGTAGGCGTCGAACATGAACCACTGCGGGAACTCGCCCCACGTGTGCTGGTGGGCCAGGACGCGCAGCACGATCTCGCGCGCGACGTCGTGGCGCCCGCCCGCGAGCGCGAGCTCGAACGGGCCCTGGCACACGTCGCGCGTGCCCCACGCCGCGCCCGAGTACTGCTCCAGGCCGTGCGGCACGAGGAAGTGGATCAGCGCGTCGTGCGCGTACCAGGGCACGAGGAGGTCGAGCTCCTGCGTCTCGACCGTCGCGTGCGGCGCGAACCGCAGCCCGCGCACGACGCCACGGACGGTCTCGACGTGGCGCGCGAGGGTCGCGTCGACGTCCGCCAGGGGGTCGTGCGCGCCCACGAGGAGCCCGACCGCGGCGTCGGTCCCGCGCAGCGAGCCGGTGAGGGCGAGCGTGAGCGACCCGGTGCCGGTCGTGCTCGTCAGGCGGCGGGTCGTGCCGGACGCGGCGTCCCCGGCGCCCGCCTCCGAACCGTCCTCCTCGACGACGAGCCGCGCGGACGACGCCAGGGCGTACCGCAGGTCCGGGTAGTGCGCGTCGACGTCGCCGCCCGGCACGGGCCGCACCACGACGGCGTCGCCCGGGGCCGCGGGGACGTGCTCGGCGAGCCAGCCGCCGGCCTCGTCCTCGAGCTCGAGGGTCGCGGTGACGTGCAGCGGGCGCTCGCAGCGCACGGCGACGTCGATGCGGTTCTCGCGGTCGTGCGCGACGGTCCGCACGTCGACCCGCCCGAGCGGCGTCTCGTAGCGCCAGCGGACGCCGCCGACGTCGAGCACGAGCGCGGACGGCAGGCCGAGGAGCCGGGGCCCGCGGCCGTCGTCGACGAGCACGCGCAGGCCGCTGCTGCGCATCAGGTTGAGGTGGTGGCGGTGCACGGTCGCGAGGCGGTTCGCCGTGGTGTTGCCGAGCACGACGTGCGACGCGAAGACGCCGGGCGCGAACGCCGTCGTGGAGAGGACGTCGTCCGTGGGCAGCACGTCGTCGCCCGCCTTGAGCACGTGCCCGTGCGAGCGCTCGGTCACGGTGTCCTTGCGCGCGTCGACGACGTGCGTCCCCGTCGCGGTGAAGAACGACAGGAGCGTGCCGTCGGCGTCGCGCTCGGGCAGGAGCACGTCGTCGGCGGCAAGGCCGACGGCGGCGAGCAGCCCGGCCTCGTCGAGCTCGTCGCCCGCGAGGAGCGGCGCGTCGCGCAGCGCGGAGGCGGTCGGCGTGAAGGGCGCGGTCGGGCGGTCGGCGGCTGCGGCCGCGACCGCGGCGGCGGCCCAGCCGGCCACCTCGTCGAGGTGGGCCGCGAGCGGCCCGGGCGCGTCGGCGTCGACCACGGTCACGGCGTGCACGACCGCGGTCCCGGCCGTGAGGTCGAGCGGGTGCGAGACGAGCGTCGGCATCGCGTACTCGTACTGGAGCACGCCCGGCTGCACGGGCCCGAGCAGGCCGTGCGGCAGCCCGTCGCGGCGCGAGCGCGCGGTGAAGACCTGGAGCGAGTCCGTGAGGTGCGCAGCGGCGCCCTCGACGAGGAACGTGACCGCGAGCGGGAGGCGCGGCTGCGCGGACATGGTCTGCCGGCTGACGAGCACGGTCCCCGCGTCGGGGTGCTCGAGCGCGCGGTGCAGCAGGTACTGGCACACGTACGGCTCGCTCGACAGCGCCGCCGCGGGCGGAGCGAGCGCGAGGTCCTGCGCGTGCACGACGTCGTAGCGCGTGCCGTCGTCCGTCGCGGGGCCGACCGTGAGGTCGACGCGCCAGACGAGCGCGCGCCCGTCGAGCGTGAGCGCGACGCGAGTGGCGAGCCCGAGCGCGGCGCCCGACCACACGACGCGGTCGGCGCCGACCTCGACCGCCGTCACAGCGGGGGCCGAGCCGGTGAGTCGCGCGACCTCGACCGTGCCGTCCGGGCGCGTGGCGCGCAGCAGGATCCCGCCGGGCATGCGGTCGTGCTCGCCCGGCAGGTACTGGTTCACGAGCAGTCCGTCCGTGCTGACGGCGCGCACGTCGCCGCCGCCGGTGAGCTCGACGGTCAGGCCGCCCGAGGTGAGCGTGGCGCGGGCGGGGGTCTCGGTCGCGGTGAGGGTCACGCGGTCTCCTGCTCGGTGGTGCGGGGCTCGGGTGCTGCGGGCGACGTGCCGTCGGGGCGCAGCAACGCGAGGAACTGGTCGAAGAGGGCGACCATGTCGACGTTGTCGGGGTCGAGCAGCCACTGGAGCTGCAGGCCGTCCATGACGGCGGAGAAGAGCTGGCCGATCGCGGCCGGGTCGACCTCGGGGCGCAGCTCGCCCCGGGCGACGGCGTCCTGGAAGCGGGTGTCGTCCTGGTGGCGCAGCGCGCGGTAGCGGTCGCGGACGACGTCGTGCGCGGGATGGGTCGCGTCGGTCGCCTCGGCGGCGACCACCACGTGGAGGGACACGAGGCCGGGGGTCTCGGCGTTGCGGCGCACCTGGTCGCGGATGGTGGTCAGCAGGTCGGCGCCGGCCGCCTCGTCCTCGCCGCGGCGCACCCGGTCGCGGCGGTCGCGCTCCTCCAGGGTCGCCGTGAGGAGGCCGGCCTTGCTGCCGAAGTGGTGCAGCAGCCCGGCCTCGGAGATGCCCACGCGGGCCGCGATCTCGCGCAGCGAGCTCCCGCGGAAGCCCTGCTCGCCGAACACCTCGACCGCCGTGCGGAGGATCTCACGCCGGCGCTGCTCGCCGCGGACGATGCGGCGGTCGGGGAGGCCCGCCGCCGTCGTGCCGCGAGCGCCCGTCGCGGTCGTCGTCCCCGGGCCCCCGGCCGTCCCCGTCGTGGCGCCGCCACCTGCGGGGTCGCTCTCGTTCATCACCGTCTCCTTCGGCAGGTCTGTCGGCGCCAACGGTACGGCCTGGACGCCCCGGTTGAAAATACTAACCGAGCGCACGCTAAGGTAGTTTCCACAGCGGCTCACACGGACGAGCCGACTGCTCGATGAGGAGGATTGCTCATGAAGCTCGGACGCAAGGCGGTCGCCATCGGCGTCGTCGGACTCCTGGCCCTGACCGCGTGCGGTCGCGCGGACGACGACTCCACGGGTGGTGAGACCAGCGCCGGCTCCACCACGACGGTGGACGACGCGCCCGCGGAGGGTGACATCACGATCTGGGCGATGGGTGAGGAGGGCGAGAAGCTGCCCGACTTCGTCCAGGGCTTCACGGAGGAGAACCCCGACGCGAACGTCGAGGTCACCACGATCCCGTGGGCCGACGTCATGACGAAGTTCCAGACCGCCGTCGCCGCGGGCACCGTGCCCGACGCGATCATGATCGGCTCGTCCTTCATGCCGACGATGGTCGCGACCGGCGGCCTCGCCCCCGTCCCCGAGGGCCTCGTCGACAACGACGACTTCGTCGAGGGCGCCGCCGCCTCGACCGTCGCCGACGGCGTCGCGTACGGCGTGCCGTGGTACGTCGAGACGCGCGTCCTGTACTACCGCTCCGACCTCGCCAAGGCCGCGGGCGTCGAGGCTCCCACCAGCTGGGAGGAGCTCACCGCGTTCGCGGAGGCCATGAAGGCCAACGGCTCGACCTACGGCCTCCAGCTCCCGATGGGCGACGCCGAGGACTCGACGCAGGTCATCCTGCCGTTCTACTCGCAGGCCGGCGGCTCCGTCCTCAACGAGGCCGGCGACGGGTTCGACCTCGACAACCAGGCCATGGTCGACGCCCTCGACTACTACGCGTCCTTCTTCACCGAGGGCCTGTCGCCGCTGTCCGGCTACGGCGACTCGCAGAACAGCGCGTTCGTCGACGGCTCCGACCCGGCGTTCATCTCCGGCCCGTGGATGGTCAACGTGCTCGCCGACCTCCAGGGCGAGGACTGGGTCGAGCAGAACGTGGCCACCGTGCCCGTGCCCGCCGGCTCCGCCAACAACGACTCCTACATCGGCGGCGCGCACCTCGGTGTCTTCGCCGAGGCCAAGAACGCCGACGGCGCCTGGAAGCTCATCCGCTGGCTCTCCGAGCCCGAGACGCAGCAGGCGTGGTTCGACGCGACGAGCGACCTGCCCGCGCTGAACAGCGCGTGGGACTACGAGGCGCTCACCTCGAACCCCCGCACCCAGGTGCTCCAGGAGCAGCTCGAGAACACGATCGCCCCGCCGACCGTCCCGAGCTGGGACGAGCTCTCGGCCACCATCGAGACCGAGGCCGAGAAGGTCGCGAACGGTCAGGTGACCTCCGAGGACGCGGCGAAGGCCATCCAGGCCAAGGCCGACACGCTCGGGCTCGGCTGGTAACAGGGCCCGTCAGTCATGACCACCACCACCGAGGGACGGCGCCGGCGTACGGCCGGCGCCGTCCACCGGCGACGGCAAGCGCTCGTCGCCTGGCTGTTCGCGCTCCCGTTCGTCGCGGTCTTCACGGTCTTCATGCTGGGGCCGCTGCTCGCGTCGTTCGGGATGTCGTTCTCGGACCTCACGATCCGTGACATCAAGACCCCGTTCGCGGTGAACTTCGTCGGGATCGAGAACTTCACCGGCGTCTTCCAGGACGAGCTGTTCCGCAAGGCGCTGGTCAACACCTTCTACTTCGTCCTCGTCGGCATCCCGCTGACGATGGTGCTCGGCCTCGCCCTGGCCGTCGCGCTCAACTCGGGCATCGAGAAGTTCCGCAGCGTCTTCCGCGTCGGCTTCTACACGCCCGTCGTGACGTCGATCGTCGCCGTGGCGGTCGTCTGGCGGTTCATCCTCCAGGACTCCGGCCTCGTCAACACCGTGCTCGGCTGGGTCGGGATCGACGGCCCCGACTGGCTCAACGACAGCACGTGGGCGATGCCGTCGATCATCCTCATGGCCGCGTGGCGCAACATGGGCACGCTCATGATCATCTTCCTGGCCGGCCTGCAGGCGATCCCGCGCGACGTCTACGAGGCGGCCGAGGTCGACGGCGCCGGCTCGTGGCGGCGCTTCCGCTCCATCACGGTCCCGCTGATGCGCCCGACGCTGCTGCTCGGCGCGGTGCTGCTGTCGGTCGGCTTCCTCCAGGTGTTCGAGGAGCCCTTCGTCATGACCAAGGGCGGCCCGGTCAACTCGACGCTGACCATCAGCTACTACGTCTACAACCAGTTCGGGTACGGCAACTACGCGTTCGCCTCCGCAGCCGCGTACGTGCTCTTCGCGCTGATCGCCGCCCTCGCCGCCGTCCAGTTCCGCCTGCTGCGGTCGAAGGAGGATTGACATGACCGTCACGTCCTCGCGGACCCCCTCCGCGACGTCGGCCCCCCAGGACGCGCCACGTCGTCGCGCACGACGCCCGATCCGCTGGTCGCGCGGCGCCACGTACACGGCGCTCGTCGTCGGGCTGCTCCTGACGCTCATGCCGTTCATCTGGATGGCGCTCGGCAGCTTCAAGACGCAGGGCGAGCTCCTGCAGCGGCCCATCACCTGGTGGCCCGAGAACCCGACGCTCGACAACTACGAGCGGTGGCTGTCCCAGCTCAACTACGGGCAGTACTTCACCAACTCGATCGTCGTCGCCGTCGTCGTGGTGCTCGGCAACATCATCTTCTGCTCGATGGTCGGCTACGCCCTCGCGAAGATGCAGTTCCCCGGCAAGAAGGTGCTGTTCGCGCTCGTCATGCTCACGCTCATGGTCCCGGGCGTCGTCACGCTCGTGCCGATGTTCGTGCTCGTGTCCAACATGGGGCTCGTCAACACCTACCCGGCGCTCATCCTGCCGTTCCTCGCCGGCCCGCTCGGCGTGTTCCTCATGCGGCAGTTCATGCTCGGCATCCCGGACGCGCTCATCGAGGCCGCCCGGATCGACGGCGCGGGCGAGTTCCGGGTCTTCTTCCGGATCGTGCTCCCCCAGTGCGGGCCGCCGCTCGCGACGCTGAGCATCCTCACGTTCCTCGGGTCGTGGAACAACTTCCTGTGGCCCCTGGTCGTCGCGCAGACGGAGAACATGTACACCCTCCCCGTCGCGCTCTCGCTGTACTCGGTCGGCTCGAACGGCACCTACTACGGCCTGCTCATGGCCGGGTCCGTGCTCGTCGTGACGCCGATCCTCATCCTGTTCCTGTTCCTGCAGCGCTACTTCGTGCAGGGCATCGCCATGACCGGCATCAAGTGACCGGCGACCGACGAGGAGTGCCTGTGTCGATCACCTTCCCCGAGTCCTTCGTCTGGGGCGCCGCCACGGCGGCCCACCAGATCGAGGGCAACAACGTCAACAGCGACTGGTGGGCGCGCGAGGTCGACCCGGCCTCGACCCTCGCCGAGCCGTCGGGCGACGCCGCCGACTCCTACCACCGGTACGCCGACGACATCCGGCTGCTGGCCGAGTCCGGGCTCACCTCATACCGGTTCTCGATCGAGTGGGCGCGGATCGAGCCGGCCGAGGGCCGCTTCTCGCGGGCCGAGGTCGACCACTACCGCCGCATGATCGACTGCTGCCTCGAGCACGGGGTCACGCCGCTCGTCACGCTGCACCACTTCACGTCGCCGCGCTGGTTCGCGGAGGACGGCGGCTGGACCGACCCGCGGTCCGTCGAGCGGTTCGCTCGGTACGTCGAGCACGTGCTGCCGCTGCTCGACCGCGCGTCGCACGTGTTCACCATCAACGAGCCGAACATCCTCGCGATGATGATCACGGCCGCCAAGGGCACCGAGCAGCTCCAGGCCGGCACGATGCACGCGCCCGACCCGGTCGCGACCGAGCACCTCATCGCCGCGCACCGCCGGGCCGTGGAGCTCGTGCGGACCGTCGGGGTGCCCGTCGGGTGGCCCGTCGCGCCGCAGCAGTTCTTCGCCGACCCGGGCGCCGAGGAGGTCCTCCGCGAGTACGCCTACCCGCGCGAGACCGTCTTCCTCGAGGCGTCGCGCGGCGACGACTTCGTCGCCGTCCAGGCCTACACGCGCACGCGCATCACCGTCGACGGGCCGCTGCCCGCCCCGGAGGACTCCGAGAAGACGCTCACCGGGTGGGAGTACTACCCGGCCGCCATCGCGGAGGCCGCGCGCCTCGGGCACGAGATCACCGGCCTGCCGGTCCTCGTCTCGGAGAACGGCATCGCGACGGCGGACGACGCGCGCCGCATCGACTACACGCGCGACGCCCTGCGCGCGCTGCACGCCGAGATGGAGGCGGGCCTCCCGCTGCTCGGCTACCTGCACTGGTCGCTGCTCGACAACTACGAGTGGGGCTCGTACGCCCCGACGTTCGGTCTCGTCGCGTGGGACCCGGAGACCTTCGAGCGCACGCCCAAGCCCAGCCTCGGCTGGCTCGGCGGCGTCGCCCGCGGGACCGTCTCGCTCGACGACTGAGCGCACGCACGGCGGCCCGGTCCGGACCTCGCGGTCCCGGCCGGGCCGTCGTCGTCCGGGGAGGTCCGGTCGCGACCCGGGGCCTCGCTACGATCCGAGGTCGGGGCACGCTCCCCGGCCGGACCGGCCGCGGGTCGCACGACGGACGGAGGGCTCGGATGGCGGCGTCGCAGCCGGGTCGGCAGGGCGTCCCCCTCGCCCGGGTCGCGGCCGACGCCGGGGTGTCCGTCCCCACGGTGTCGAAGGTGCTCAACGCGCGCCCGGACGTCTCGGCGGCGACGCGCGAACGGGTCGCGGCCGTCCTGCGGCGGCACGGCTACGAGATCCGGCCCCCGACGTCCCGGCGGACGGGGCTCGTCGACGTCCGGATCGTCGACTTCGAGGGGCCGTGGTCCGAGGCGGTCGTGCGCGGGGCGGTCGCCGAGGCGCGGCGCCTCGGGCTCGACGTCGTGCTGTCCGTCGAGCTGGACCCCGACGACTGCGGCGCCTGGGTCCGGCACGCGCTCGCCCGGGGCACGGACGGTCTCGTGAGCGTCGTCGCCGTGCCCGACGCCGAGGCGCGCGCCGCGCTCGCCACGGCCGGGGTGCCTCTCGTCGTCGTCGACCCGCGCCGCCGTCCGCCCGAGGACGTGCTCAGCGTCGGCGCGGCCAACTTCCAGGGCGCGCTCGAGGCGACGGCGCACCTGCTCGCCCTGGGGCACCGACGCATCGCGACGATCACCGGCGTCCCCGAGCAGGACAACGCGCTCGCCCGCCTCGCGGGCTACCGCGCCGCGCTCATCCAGGCGGACGTGCCCGTCGACGACGACCTCGTGCGCCTGAGCACCTACGGGGTCGCCGCGGGCTACGAGGAGACGCAGCGGCTGCTCGCCCTCGACGACGCCCCGACGGCGATCTTCGCGTGCAGCGACGACACCGCGCTCGGCGCGCTGCGGGCGCTTCGCGAGGCGGGTCGCTCCGTGCCGGACGACGTCTCGCTCGTCGGGTTCGACGACCTGCCCGTCGCGCCCTGGACCGACCCCCCGCTCACCACGGTGCGTCAGCCGCTCGTCGAGATGGGCGCCTCGGCCGTCGCGCTCGTGCACCGGGCACGCAGCGCGAGCGGCCGCACCCTGCGCACGGAGCTCGCGACGAGCCTCGTCGTGCGCGCGTCGACCGCCGCGCCGCGCGCCTGACGCGCGCGGCACGGCGGTCGGCCGCGGTGCGTGGGGTCAGCCGCAGGAGACGCCCGCGTAGCGGTACGGCAGCTCCTGGACGGTCGCGCCGTCGTCGGACGTCACCGTCACGGTCGCGGTGCCCGACGGGATCTCCGCCGTGCGCGCCGAGAACGCCCGGTAGGTGCTGCGGTGCGGGGCGACGTCGTCGTACGACCGCGTCCCGTACGGGGTGGCGAGCTCCACGGTCGTGCGGCCGTCGGACGTGCTGGTGGCGCGCACCGCGACGGCCGCCCGGTTGCCGAGGCAGCGCGCCTCGACCTCGACGTCGGCGCCCACGCCGGGCGTGAGGTCGGCGACGGCCGAGAAGGTCTCCGCCTCCATGAGCGGGCGCAGCGCCTGCTCGAGCCGGTCGTCGACGAAGTAGTCCTTGAGGCGCGAGTCGTCGAGGACGTTGCCGATCGCGGCGACGATCATCGCCTGGTCGAGCGACAGGTAGCGCTCGGCGACCGTGCCCGAGCGGACCGCGACCGAGTCGTAGAACCCGCCCGGCCCGTACGCGTCGAGGTCGTCCGCGAGGTGGGCCAGGTTGTCGAGCACGCCCTCGGTGTCGTACGCGAGCCCGAGGAACGACGCGTGCGGCGTCACGACGCCGTCACCGAACTCCGGCGCCGGGTTCGTGGCCTCGCGGCAGCCCTCGAAGCCGAGGTCGACGTCGGTCTCGCCGTCGGACAGGTAGCCGTCGGATCGCAGACCGATCGCGTCGACGCCGTACTCCGCGTACCCGCCGAAGGGGTTGCTCGCGGGCGAGAAGCCCCAGGCCCCGTACCCGGCCTCGTCGAGACCGTGCTCCTTGTGCGCGCGCACCACGAGCGGGTGGTTGACGCCCCACGACGTCGGGCCCCACTCCGCCTCGGGGACGAGCATGTCCGGCATGAGCGCCTCGAACATCGATCCGCCCCAGCCCGGCACGACCGCGAGGTCGCGGTAGCGGTACGCCCCCTCGAACACCGGGACGCCCAGGTGCTCGCGCGTCTCGCCGACCGGCTTCTGCTCCTGCCAGGACCAGTCGCACGTGTCCGGGAACGTCCGGTAGCTCGCGTAGTAGGCCTCCGGCGGCACCTCGCCCTCGGCGATGCCGAGGTAGGTCGCGATGCGCGTCTCCGAGACCGTCGTGTCGTAGTTGTGGCACGTGTAGTAGACGTCGGTCCCCGTGCCGAGGTAGTCCCCGGCGACCGAGCACCCGGGCGGCTCCTCGTCCCAGAACCCGCCGCGCAGCAGCCCGACGCCGAGGTCCGGGCGCGCCTCCGCGTTGTAGAACGCGCCGAAGTGCATGCCGTCGTAGACGGCCAGCGCCTCCTCCGCGAGGCTCGGCTCCGCCTCCGCGACGACGCGCAGGCCCGCGGCGAGCCAGCCGTTGTCCACCGAGCTGAGGAACTGGTGCACCGGGTTGCCGTCGTCCGGCCACGTCTCCACCCGGTCGCCCGTCGCCGGGTCGTACCAGTTGTAGAACATGCCGCTCGCGTCGTGCCGGTCGAGGGACGCGACCGTGTCGATCGTCGTCGCGAGGCGGTCGCGCGCCTCGGCCTCGTCGACCAGGCCCAGGTCGCGCGCCACGACGGTGGACCACAGCCAGCCGCCGATGTTCGTCGGCGACGTGTACGCGCTGCTCGACGCCGGGTCCAGATCGCCCTCGATGTTGTCCGCGGGCAGGCCGGTCTCCTCGTCGGTCATGGCCTCCAGCGAGGTGTAGGTGTCCTCCAGGTACGTCTCCAGCGTCGCGCGCTGCGCGCCCGTCAGGGCGGGCTGCCCGACGGCGGGCGTCGCCGTCGCCGGGACGCTCGCCGTGCGCGGGGCGCCCTCGGCGGCGGCCGGGGCGCTCTCGGCCGCGGCCGGGACGGCGAGTCCCGCCGCGAGCGCCAGCCCGCCGACGAGCCCGCCGGCGACGAGGCCCGTCGCCCTGCGTCGGCGCCGTACGCCCTCGCACGCGCGGTCGGTCGATCCATCCATCAGGCACTCCTTCGTGTCGCGGCCCCGAAATTTCGGCCGAACTTTCCGAATGGGGGCGGAGAGAGTAGCCCTCGGTCGAGCAAGGGTCAACGGCTCGCCCGGAGCCGGCGCACGACGGCGGAGGCGTGGCGGGCGGCGGCCCGCGCGGAGCGGGTACACGAACGTATAACGCGGGGTATACACGCCGGAAACGCGGGCGCGACAGGATCGCCGCCATGCACCTGACGCCCGCCGACACCGAGAAGCTGCTGCTCGCCGTCGCGGGCATGGTCGCCCGTGACCGGCGCGAGCGCGGCGTCCTGCTCAACTACCCGGAGACGGTCGCCCTCCTGACGACGTGGGTGATCGAGCGGGCCCGCGAGGGGGCCGCCGTGGAGGAGCTCATGGTCTCCGGGCGCGCCGTGCTGGGCCGCGACGAGGTGATGGAGGGCGTCGCGGAGATGCTGCCCGACGTCCAGGTCGAGGCGACGTTCCCCGACGGGCGCAAGCTCGTCACCATCCACCAGCCCATCGCCTGAGCCGGTCCCGGCGACGCGACGCACGACGAGAGGACGGCGAGGCATGGCAGGCATCAGCACCTCGGGACCGGGCGCGATCCGGCTCCGGGAGGGCGCGGAGGACGTGCCGCTCGTCCTCAACGCCGACCGCTCGGACGACGAGCGCGTGACCCTCGTCGTGACGAACACGGGCGACCGGCCCGTGCAGATCGGCTCGCACCTCCACCTGCCCGACGCCAACGCGGCGCTCGACCTCGACCGCGCGGCGGCGCACGGCTTCCGGCTGGACGTGCCGTCCGGCACGTCGCGGCGGTTCGAGCCCGGCGCGTCCGCCGAGGTCCAGGCCGTGGCGCTGCGCGGCCGACGGCGCGTCCCCGGGCTCCAGCGCGGCAAGCCCGACGGCGGCGCCCTGGACCCCACCGCACCCGAGGAGGACTGACGCATGGTCGCGATCTCCCGCGAGCGCTACGTCGCGCTCTACGGCCCGACGACGGGCGACCAGGTGCGCCTCGGCGACACGGACCTGTGGATCGAGGTCGAGGAGGACCGCACCTTCGGGGGCGAGGAGGTCGTGTTCGGCGGCGGGAAGTCGCTGCGCGAGTCGATGGCCCAGGGCACGACGACCCGCGCCGAGGGCGCGCTCGACACGGTGATCACCAACGCCGTCGTGCTGGACTGGTGGGGCGTCGTGAAGACGGACGTGGGGATCCGCGACGGGCGGATCGTCGCGCTCGGCCGCGCGGGCAACCCCGACGTCGCGGACGGCGTGCACCCCGACCTGCACATCGGCCCGAGCACGGACGTCGTGAGCGGCGAGGGCAGGATCCTCACCGCGGGCGGCATCGACTCGCACGTGCACCTCATCTCGCCGTCGCAGGTCGTCGAGGCGCTCGCCACGGGCATCACGACGGTCGCGGGCGGCGGCACCGGCCCGAGCGAGGGCACGAAGGCCACGACGGTCACGCCCGGCGCCTGGCACCTGGAGGCGATCCACCGCTCGCTCGACCGGCTCCCCGTGAACGTGCTGCTGCTCGGCAAGGGGAACACCGTGAGCGCCGAGGGCCTGCGCGAGCAGGCGATGGCGGGCGCGGGCGGCTACAAGGTGCACGAGGACTGGGGGTCCACGCCCGCGGCCATCGACGCCGCGCTCCGGGCCGCCGACGACTGGGGCCTGCAGGTCGCGCTCCACTCCGACTCGCTCAACGAGGCGGGCTTCGTCGAGTCGACCCTCCGGGCGATCGGCGGCCGCTCGATCCACGCGTTCCACGCCGAGGGCGCGGGCGGCGGGCACGCGCCCGACATCCTCACCGTCGCGAGCCACCCGAACGTCATCCCCGGCTCGACGAACCCCACCCTCCCGCACACGGTGAACACCGTCGCCGAGCACCTGGACATGCTCATGGTGTGCCACCACCTCAACCCGCAGGTGGCGGAGGACCTCGCGTTCGCCGAGTCGCGCATCCGCGGGACCACGATCGCCGCCGAGGACGTGCTGCACGACCTCGGCGCCATCTCGATCACGTCGTCCGACGCTCAGGCCATGGGGCGTATCGGCGAGGTCGTGACGCGGACGTGGCAGGTGGCGCACGTCATGAAGGCGCGGCGCGGCCCGATCCCCGGCGGCGCCCCCGGGCCCGTCCTGCCGGCCGACAACCTGCGCGCCCGGCGCTACGTCGCGAAGTACACGATCAACCCGGCCGTCGCGCACGGGATCGACGCGTACGTCGGGTCCGTCGAGCCCGGCAAGCTCGCCGACCTGGTGCTGTGGGAGCCGAAGCTGTTCGGGGTGCGGCCGAGCGTCGTCATGAAGGGCGGCGCGCTCGTGTGGGGCGCGCTCGGCGACCCCAACGCGTCCATCCCGTCGCCGCAGCCCGTGCTCATGCGGCCCGCGCTCGCCGACGCGATCGGGGCCGACGTGTCCGTGTCGTTCGTGTCGCCCGCCGCGCTCGACGACGGCCTCGCGGAGCGGCTCGGCCTCGCCCGGACGCTCCTGCCCGTGGCCGGGACGCGCGACGTCGGGAAGGCGCAGATGCGGAACAACGACTACCTGCCCCGGATCGACATCGACCCGGAGTCCTTCGCGATCGAGGTCGACGGCGAGCTCGTCGTCCCCGCCCCCGCCGACCGGCTGCCTCTCGCGCAGCTCTACTCGCTGTTCTGACATGGACGGCCTCCCCCGCCACGACGCCGACGGGCGCGCCGAGCTCATGCTCGCGCTCCTCGCCGACGCGCGGCTGCCGACCGGCGGCCACACGCAGTCCGCGGGCCTCGAGCCCGCGCTGCGCGCCGGGATGCCCGCCGCGCGCGTCCCCGACTACGTGCGCGCCCGCCTGGCCACCGTCACGCGCACCGAGGCCGCGACCGCCGTCGTCGCGCGGCACGCGGCGCTCACGCCCGACGACGGCCCCCCGCCCGTCGCGGTCGCCCTCGCCGACACCTGGGTCGCGTGGGCGGCGCGGACGCCGTCGCCCGCGCTCCGCGAGACGTCGCAGCGGCTCGGCCGGGGCTACCTCCGGCTCCTGCGCCGCCTGTGGGCGGGGCACCCCGCGGTCGCCGCGCTCGACGCGGCGGCGGCGCTCGTCGCCGCCGCGCGCCCCGCGGACGAGGGACGCGGCGGTCCGGGCGACCGACCGCCGTCGGGCCGCCGGGCGCCGCAGCCCCCGCGCCCCCTGGTGCTCGGGGTGACGGCCGCCTGCGCGGGGCTGTCCGCGCTGCAGGTCGCGCGCCTCGTCGGGTACGAGGACGTGCAGACCGTCGCCGCGGCCACGCTGAAGCTCGAGCCCGTCGACCCGGTCGTCGCGACGGGCTGGGTCGTCGCGTCGCAGGCCGCGATCGACGCGCTCGCCCACGACGTCGCCCCCCTGACCGACCCCCGCGCGATCCCCGCGCACGGCGCACCGCTCGTCGAGCAGTGGGCCGAGACCCACGCCCGCACCACCGAGAGGCTGTTCAGTGCCTGAGAACCTGCCCGACGCTCCGACCGCCACGACCCCCACGACCCGCTCGCTGCGCCTCGGCGTCGCCGGCCCCGTCGGCACCGGCAAGAGCTCGCTCATCGCGCTCCTGTGCCGCGAGCTGTCCGAGGTGCTGCGCCTCGGGGTCATCACCAACGACATCTACACGGACGAGGACGCGCGGTTCCTGCGCTCCGCGGGCGTGCTCGACCCCGAGCGCATCCGCGCGGTCGAGACCGGCGCGTGCCCGCACACCGCGATCCGCGACGACGTCACCGCCAACCTCCTCGCCGTCGAGGACCTCGAGGAGGACTTCGCGCCGCTCGACGTCGTGCTCGTCGAGTCCGGCGGCGACAACCTCACCGCCACCTTCTCGCCCGCGCTCGTCGACGCGCAGATCTTCGTGCTCGACGTCGCCGGGGGCGGCGACGTCGCGCGCAAGGGCGGGCCGGGGATCGCCCGGGCGGACCTGCTCGTCGTCAACAAGACCGACCTCGCGCCGTACGTGGGGGTGGACGTCCCGCGCATGGTCCTCGACGCGACGGCCGCGCGCGACGGCGCCCCCGTGCTTGCGCTCTCGCGCCTCGACCGCGAGTCGATCGACACGCTCACGACGTGGGTGCAGACGCTGCTCGCGGCGCACCGGGCCGGTGCGCACGTGCCGCAGGACCCGGGCCCGATGGCGCCCCACTTCCACGCCGACGAGGACGGCGGCGGGTTCCTCCACACCCACGGTGAGGGCGACGCCCCGCACGACCACTCGCCCGCCCACGACGACCACTCCCCCGCCCACGTGCACGACGCCGCAGCCGCGGAGCCGGTGACCGCGCCCGGGCGCGGCTGACCCCGGGCGACGGGCCGCACGTGGACGACGTGACGCGCGTCGGGGCGTACCGCGAGGGCGGCCGCGTGCGCTGCGACCTGCGCCCCGGCGCGCTGAGCCCGCGCGTGCTGTCCGCGAGCCCCACGAGGGTGCGCGTCGCGCTCGTCGCGACGCGCGCGCTGCTCCTGGGCGGCGACCGCGTCCGGGTCGAGGTGCACGTCGGGCGCGGCGTCGAGGTCGAGCTCGTCGAGGTGTCGGGCACCGTCGCGTACGCCGGGCGCGGCCGGTCCGCGTCCTGGGACGTCGCCGTCCGGGTCGACGACGACGGCCTCCTCGTCTGGGACGCGCTGCCGTTCGTCGTCGCGGACGGGGCCGACGTCGACCGGCGCACCGACGTGCGCCTCGGCAGGAGCGCCGTCGCGCTGCTCCGCGAGACGCTCGTGCTCGGCCGGACCGGCGAGCGGGGCGGGCGCCTGCGCTCGCGCACCCGGGCCACCGACGAGACCGGGGCCCCGCGGGAGTCACCAGATGCAGGGAGCACGCCCCGGCAGGCGCGCGAGCTCTTCGTCGAGGACCTCGACCTCGGCGACGACCGGGCGCTGCCCGGGATCCTCGGCGACGCCCGCGTCGTCGACTCGGTGCTGTGCCTGGGCGCCCGGCCGCCCGCGGCGCACGCCGCCGGCCCGTCCGGCCCCCTGCGGCTCGACCTCGACGGTCCGGGCGCCGTCGTCCGCCACCTGGGGGCGAGCACCCACGACGCCGGCACCGAGGGCGTCGTCACCGCCTGGGCGGCGGCCGTGCGCGCCACGCGCGGCCTCCCCGACCTCGGCCTCCCCGACCACCGCACCGCACTGCTGACGACAGGAGCCTGACATGCACGTCCCCGACCACTTCCTCGACGACCCCACGTCGGCGACCACCGCCGTCGTGTCCCTCGCCGCCGTCGGGTACGCCGCGTACCGGGCACGCGAGGACCTCACCCCCCGGCGCGTCGCGCTCACGGCCGCGACGACCGGGTTCGTCTTCGCCGTGCAGATGCTCAACTACCCCGTCGCCGCCGGCACGAGCGGGCACCTCATGGGCGGGGCGCTCGCGGCGGCGCTCGTCGGGCCGTGGCTCGGCGTGCTGTCCGTGACCGCCGTGCTGCTCGTGCAGGCGCTCGTGTTCGCCGACGGCGGGCTCACCGCCCTGGGCACGAACGTGCTCCTCATGGCCGTCGTCGGGACGCTCGTCGGCTGGGCGGTGACGCGCGGGGTGCTCCGCGCGACGCGCGGCCGGGGCGCCGCGGCCGCCGCCGGCGCCGGCGCGCTCGTGAGCGTCCCGGTGTCCGCCGCGGTGTTCGCAGGCCTCTTCGCCGTCGGCGGGACCGTGCCGGTCCCGGTCGGCGAGCTCGTCGGCCAGATGCTCGGCGTGCACCTCCTCGTCGGGCTCGGCGAGGCGCTCATCACCGCCGGCGTCGTCGGCCTCGTGCTCGCCGTCGCGCCGGGCGTCGCGGCCGTCGAGGACCGCCGGGCCCCCGCGCTCGCGCCGTCCGCCCCCCTCGCCGCGGTGCGGCGCGCCGTCCTCGCCCTCGGCACCGGGGCGCTGCTCGCCGCCGTCGTCGTGTCGTCGTTCGCCG
This sequence comes from Cellulosimicrobium funkei, assembly GCF_900155925.1. Taxonomy (NCBI): domain Bacteria; kingdom Bacillati; phylum Actinomycetota; class Actinomycetes; order Micrococcales; family Promicromonosporaceae; genus Cellulosimicrobium; species Cellulosimicrobium funkei. Next base: position 129,266 of record NZ_FTMI01000002.1, on the reverse strand, counting down.
CGGCGACGCCCGACGGGCTCGAGGCGACCGCCGAGTCGGTCGGGTTCGCCGACGCCGCACGCGACCACGCGTTCGCGGGCGCACCCCTCGCGGACTACGGCGAGGTCGGCGGGATCTTCGTCGGCGTCGCAGGGCTCGTCGGCGTCGCGCTCGTCGTGGCGCTGACCGTCGGCGTGCTGGGCGCGGGCCTGCGCGCCGCCGGCCGTCGCACCGCCCGGGCCGGCGTGACCGGATCGTGACTGCCTGACACGCCCCGTTAACAACCCGGGCAGAACGCCCGAAACACGCCGTCACTAGCGTCGACGACCGTGGGCACCGCGCAGGGCGCACGGCCGTATACGCGCCCGTACCCGGAGCCCGCGAGGAGCGGCCGCCCGTCCGGCAGCTGTCGGCACCCGCCGAGAACCCCGCTGTGAGAACCCGCTGAAAGGACCCTCGTGACACCTTCACGCGCCACGACCCGTCTCGCCCCGGCCGCCGCCCTCGTCGCGCTCGCGCTCACGCTCACCGCGTGCGGCGCGAGGACGGAGGCCGGCGAGGGCGGGGGCTCCACGACCAGCGCCGCCGAGAGCTGCGTCGACACCTCCGGCGACACCGTCAAGATCGGCTTTCTCAACTCGCTCTCGGGCACGATGGCGATCTCCGAGCAGACCGTCGCGGACTCGCTCGCCCTCGCGGCGGAGGAGATCAACGCCGACGGCGGCGTGCTCGGCAAGCAGCTCGAGATCGTCCAGGAGGACGGCCAGTCCGAGCCCACCGTCTTCGCGGAGAAGGCGGAGAAGCTCATCACGAGCGACTGCGTCGCCGCGGTGTTCGGCGGCTGGACCTCCGCGTCGCGCAAGGCGATGCTCCCCGTCTTCGAGGCGCAGGACTCCCTGCTGTTCTACCCCGTCCAGTACGAGGGCCTCGAGTCGTCGCCGAACATCTTCTACACCGGCGCGACGACGAACCAGCAGATCGTCCCCGCGCTCGACTACCTCAAGGAGCAGGGCGTCACGTCGATCTTCCTCGTCGGCTCCGACTACGTCTTCCCCCGCACCGCGAACAAGATCATCAACGCCTACGCGGAGGCCCACGGCATCGAGGTCCTCGGCGAGGAGTACGCGCCCCTCGGCCACACCGACTTCTCCACGATCGTCAACAAGGTGAGGTCCGCCGGGGCCGACGCCGTGTTCAACACGCTCAACGGCGACTCCAACGTCGCGTTCTTCAAGGAGTACAAGAACGCCGGGCTCGGCCCGGACACGATGCCCGTCGTGTCGGTGTCGATCGCCGAGGAGGAGGTCGGCGGCGTCGGCATCGAGAACGTCGAGGGCCAGCTCACGGCCTGGAACTACTACCAGACCATCGACAGCCCGGAGAACACCACGTTCGTCGAGGCGTTCCAGGCGAAGTACGGCGCCGACCGCGTGACGTCGGACCCGATGGAGGCCGCGTACACGTCGCTCTACCTGTGGAAGGGCATGGTCGAGAAGGCCGAGTCGTTCGACGTCGCCGACGTCCAGGAGGCCGCCGACGGCGTGACCTTCGACGCGCCGGAGGGGTCCGTCACCGTGAACGGCGACAACCACCACGTCGCGAAGACCGCCCTGATCGGCAAGATCGGCCCCGACGGCCTCATCTACACCGAGTGGAGCTCGGGCGAGCCGATCGAGCCCGACCCGTACCTCGAGGGATACGACTGGGCCGAGGGCCTCTCCTGACGACTCCGCCGCTCCCGACCCGCTGAGTCCGGCGGGGACCGGGGGTGCGCGTGCCGGGTCTATCATCCGCCCGCTCGTTCCTCGCGGGCTCCCGTGTTCTCGGTCGGGATCCTCCTCCGTTCGCAAGCTCACTACGGAGTCTCCCTCGGCCAGACCCGCCACGACCCGGCACGCGCACCCCCGCCCCCCACCTCGGCGGTCACGTCACCCGTCCTCCTCCGCACCCACCGGAAGGCACGAACGCCCATGGACGTGCTGTTCTCGCAGCTCTTCGCGGGCCTGAGCCTCGGCTCGGTCCTGCTCCTCGCCGCCCTCGGGCTGGCGCTCACGTTCGGTCAGATGGGCGTCATCAACATGGCGCACGGCGAGTTCATGATGGCGGGCGCCTACACGGCGTTCGTCGTGCAGGGGGTCGTCGGGAACGCCGGGCTCTCGCTCCTCGTGTCGCTGCCGCTCGGGTTCCTCGTCGGCGGGCTGCTGGGCCTGCTGCTCGAGGCGACGCTCATCCACCGCATGTACAAGCGGCCGCTCGACACCCTGCTCGTGACCTGGGGCGTCGCGCTCGTGCTCCAGCAGGTCGCGCGCGACGTGTTCGGCGCCCCCAACGTCGACGTGCGTGCCCCAGCCTGGCTGAGCGGCGCCGTCGACCTGTTCGGCCTCGCCGTCCCGAGGACGCGCGTGTTCATCCTGGCGCTCGCCGTCGTCGCGGTCGTCGCGCTGGCCGTCGTGCTCAAGGTGACGCCGCTCGGGCGGCGGATCCGCGCCGTCGTGCAGAACCGGGACCTCGCCGAGGCGAGCGGGGTCTCCACCCGCGCGACCGACCGCCTCACGTTCTTCGTCGGCTCGGGCCTCGCGGGGATCGCGGGCGTCGCGCTCACCCTGCTCGGGTCCATCGGGCCCACGCTCGGGACGAGCTACGTCGTCGACGCGTTCCTCGTCGTCGTGGCGGGCGGCATCGGGCAGATCAAGGGCACGGTCGTCGCGGCGTTCGCGCTCGGGCTGCTCCAGGCCACCTTCGAGTACTCGACGACCGCGAGCATCGCCAAGGTGCTCGTGTTCGTCGTCATCGTCGTCTTCCTCCAAGTGCGACCCCAGGGCCTCGTGTCGGTCCGGACGAGGAGCCTCGCATGACCGCCGTCACGACAGGCAGGCCGTCGCGGCTCGCCGCCCTGTACCGCTCGTCGCGCGCCCGCGTGGTCGTCGGGTTCGCCGTCGCCGCGGTCCTGCTGTTCGCCGTCGCGCCCGCGACGCTGTCCACGTTCCGGCTCGGCCTGCTCGGGAAGTTCCTGTGCCTCGCCATGGTCGCCGTCGGCATCGGGCTCGCGTGGGGCCGCGGCGGGATGCTCACGCTCGGCCAGGGCGTGTTCTTCGGCCTCGGCGCGTACCTCATGGCGATGCACCTCAAGCTCGCGGACGCCGGGCCGGACGGCGTCCCGGACTTCATGATGCTCTACGGCTCGGGCGAGGTCCCGGGCTGGTGGGAGCCGTTCCGGTCGCCCGTCGTGACGATCCTCGCCATCGTGGTCGTACCCGCGGGCCTCGCCGCGCTGCTCGGGTTCGCCGTCTTCACGCGACGCGTGCGGGGCGCGTACTTCGCGATCCTCTCGCAGGCGCTCGCCGCCGCGTTCGCGATCCTCCTCGTCGGCCAGCAGGCGACGACGGGCGGCACCAACGGCCTCAACGGGTTCCGCTCGTTCTTCGGGTACGACCTCGCCGACCCTGTGAACAAGCGGATGCTCTTCTTCCTCGCCGCCGGCGCCCTCCTCGTCATGGTCGCGGTCGCGCGCCAGCTCATGGTGTCGCGCTTCGGCGAGCTGCTCGTCGCCGTGCGCGACCAGGAGAACCGCGTGCGGTTCCTCGGCTACGACCCCGCGAAGGTCAAGGTCGTCGCGTACGCGGTCGCCGCCTTCATGGCCGCCGTGGGCGGTGCGCTGTTCGTGCCGATCGTCGGGATCGTCTCGCCCGCCGACGTGGGGGTCGTGCCGTCGATCGGCTTCCTCATCGGGGTCGCGATCGGCGGCCGGGCCACCCTGCTCGGGCCGGTGCTCGGGTCCGTCGCCGTGAGCTGGGCGCAGACGAGCCTGTCCGAGACGTTCCCGTCCGGCTGGATCTACGCGCAGGGCGCGCTGTTCATCCTCGTCGTCGCGTTCCTGCCCGGCGGCCTCGCCGAGCTGTTCACGCGACGGCGCCGGTCGCGCGCCACCCCCGTGCCCGACGGCGGCCCCACCCCGGCCGGCGACGCCGCCTCGGAGGACGCTCGCCCGGGCGGCGGCACCACCGCGGGCGGGTCGGCCACCGCGGGGACGACCGCCGTCGACCACGACCCCGCGACCACCGGGAGGACCGCATGACCACCCGACCCACCGAGCCCGCCGCGGACGCGGCGAACGCGGCTACCGACCTGGAGGCGCTCGGCGCCGCCGTCCTCGAGACCGGCGTCGCGGGCGACGGCCTCGACCTGGAGGCCGCGCAGGCCGTCCTCGGCGTCGACGACTCGCGCTTTCGCCACGACTACCTCCAGGTCCGGGGGCTGCGCGTCGAGTTCGACGGGTTCGTCGCCGTCCAGGGCGTCGACCTCACCGTCACCGCGGGCGACCTGCGCTTCCTCATCGGGCCCAACGGCGCGGGCAAGACGACGATCGTCGACGCGATCACCGGTCTCGCCACGGCGTCCGGATCGGTGCAGTTCGGGGGCGTCGAGCTCCTCGGGAAGAAGACGCACCGCATCGCGCGGGCGGGCGTCGGGCGCACGTTCCAGACCGCGAGCGTCTTCGAGGAGCTGAGCGTGCTGCAGAACCTCGACATCGCTGCCGGCGCCGGCCGGGGCCCGCTCACGCTGCTGCGCCGCCGGTCCTCGACCCCCGCGGCCGTCGAGCAGGCGCTGGAGACCGTCGGGCTCGCCCACCTGCGCGACGTCCAGGCGGGGATCCTCGCGCACGGGCAGAAGCAGTGGCTCGAGATCGGCATGCTGCTCGTCCAGGACGCGCGGCTGCTGCTCCTCGACGAGCCCGTCGCCGGCATGAGCCAGGCCGAGCGCGAGCAGACCGGAGAGCTGCTGCGACGCATCGGCGCCCAGCGGACCGTCGTGGTCGTCGAGCACGACATGGAGTTCCTGCGGGCGTTCGCGTCCTCGGTGACCGTGCTGCACCTCGGGCAGGTGCTCGCCGAGGGCACCTACGCCGAGGTCCAGGCCGACCCGCGCGTGCAGGAGGTCTACCTCGGCAGCGCGGGCGCGACCCGCGGTGCCCGACGACGGGGTGCGGCGCCGACGTCGTCGGCCCCGACGACCGACGAGAAGGAGGCGTGATGCTCGAGCTCACGGGCCTGCACGCCGGCTACGGCCGGACCATGGTGCTCCACGGCGTCGACCTCACCGTGCCCGCCGGGGGCGTCGCCGCCGTGCTCGGGCACAACGGCGCCGGCAAGACGACGCTCCTGCGCACCGCGCTCGGGCTGCTCAAGGCCCGGTCGGGGAGCGTCGTGCTCGACGGCGAGGACCTCACCCGCCTCCCGACCCACCAGCGCGTGCGGCGCGGTCTCGCGTACGTGCCGCAGGGGCAGCAGTCGTTCGGCGACCTCACGGCGCGGGAGAACCTCCAGCTCGTCGCCGACACGTCGCGCGAGGGGCCGCGCCGCCTCGACGAGGCGCTCGACCTGTTCCCCGCCCTGCGCGGGCTGCTCGGCCGGCGGGCGGGGCTCCTGTCCGGCGGGCAGCGCCAGCAGCTCGCCATCGCGCGCGCCCTCCTCACCGGCCCGCGCGTGCTCGTGCTCGACGAGCCCACCGAGGGCATCCAGCCGTCCGTCGTCACGGAGATCGAGGACGCGATCCTCACGCTCACCGACGCGGGCGGGCTGTCCGTGCTGCTCGTCGAGCAGCACGTCGGGTTCGCGCTCGGCGCGGCACGCGACTACGTCGTCCTGCAGTCCGGGCGCGTGACGAGCCGCGGCGCGGGCGGCGAGGCCGCCGAGCACAGCGTGCGCGCGGCGATGGCGGTGTAGGCACCGTGCTCGCGGGGCAGTGGGTGGCCACCGGCGACGGACGGCACGGCGCGTGCGGACGGTGAGAGCACGGGCCGGGGCCCGGGCCGACGACCCGGGCGCCCGCACGGACGTCGTCACCGCGTCGGAACGGGCCACCACCTCGCTGCGTGACGCCGTGTACGCACGCCTGCGGGGCGAGATCCTCGACGGGCGCGTCGACCCCCGTGAACGGCTCACCGAGCCCAAGCTCGGCCGACGGTTCGGCGTGTCGCGCACCCCCGTGCGCGAGGCGCTGTCCCGCCTGCTGTCCGACGGCCTCGTCGAGCGCACCGACTTCGGGTACGCCGTCGTCGTGCCGAGCCTTGCCGAGCTGCGCGACCTCGACGAGCTGCGCGCGACCCTCGAGCTCCGAGGCCTCGACCGCGTCATCGAGAACCCGGGGCTGCGCCACGACACGGACGTGCTGCGCGCCGAGCTCGCGCGGTGGGTCGAGCTCCGCGCCGCACCTCCCCGGCCGGACCCCGGCTTCGTGCTGCTCGACGAGCAATTCCACACGGCGCTGTCCCGCGCGGCCGGGAACGAGCGGATGACGCAGGCGCTCGTCGAGGTCAACGAGAAGGTCCGCGCCGTGCGGCGGTACGACTTCGTCGAGGACGAGCGCGTGCGCAGCACCGTCGACGAGCACGTCCGGATCCTCGAGCTCGTGCTCGCCGACCGGCTCCCCGAGGCCCGCACCGCCCTGCACCACCACGTCGGCGCGTCGCTCGCCGTCGTCACGGAGCGCGCCGCCCAGGCGCTCGCGCGCATGGCGGTCGCGGGCTGACGGCGGACGACGACCCGCGCTCCTGGACGAGCGGCGTCCGCCTTCGGTGCCGGCCCTATCGTTGCGGGGTGACGGACGCACGGATCGCTCGCCAGTTCGTGACGCTCACGTTCCTCATCGCCTACGGGCTCTCCGGCGGTCTGATCGTGGCGGCCCGCTCCGGCTACGAGGTGCACAACGTCGTCACCACGGTTCCCGAGCTCCTGGCGAACGTGCCGTTCGCGCTCTACATCCTCTCGCCCGCGATCGCCTCCTACGTCGTCCTGCGAGCGAACCGGAGGGTCTCAGGCCTCCGGGAGTGGCTGCGGCTCGTCTTCGCCGTCCGTGGCCGTCCCGCGGGGTTTCTGCTCGCCCTCTCCGCGCTCGCGCTGTACTTCGCGCTCCACCTGCTGGTCTCCGGGCCGTCAGCGCACGCGCTCCCGTGGTTCATGTTCTTCCTGTCCCTGCCGGGCAACCTCGTCATCGGCGGCATGGAGGAGGCCGGCTGGATGACCGCGCTGCAACCCGGGCTCGATCGGCGGTGGGGGTTCGTCCCGTCCTCGCTGGTGGTCGGGATCATCTGGCTCCTCTGGCACGTGCCCCTCTTCTTCATCCCCGGCACGAACCACGAGTCTGGTCAGATCGACTTCTGGATGTTCGCGGTCCAGGTCATGGCGTTCCGCTTCCTCTACGGCGCGATCTTCCGGGTGGCGGGCACGAACGGGGTGCTCCTGTGCATCCTCACCCACACGGCGTTCAACGCCGCCAGCTTCACCCTCGGCATCCCGCCGACGACCTGGGCGGGCACCCTCGCCGCCAACGCGGGGGTGGTGATCCTTGCCCTCGTGTCGGTGACGCTCTCCCGGAGGGCTCAGACGACTCGTCGATGGCGCGTCGAGCCCTGAGTGGCACTGTGGAGAGGCAGCCCAGCGACAGCACGCCACGGCCGCGGATCGCTGCTCTCTCTCGTACCACCGGCTTGAGCCCGCAGGTGTGCGTCGAGAGGCGCCCTCGTTGTCGGTAGCCCCCGGCTGTGTTCTACCGAAACGAGGCGGAGCGGTGTTGCCACACGTTCCAGGGCGTTTCGATCACGGAGAGCCGTCGGAGCGGCTTACGGGTTCACCAGGCATGTCATGGCCACTGAGCCGGAATCTCGACAGACGTGGAGCGCGCATGTCGACGTGCAGCGCAGATTGCGCGGACACGCCGCTGTACTTTTCGTAGCACCGGGCGCGTCGCCGTGGTTGCGAAAAGTAGGTCGCGCGCTGGCTGCGCGCCCTGGGTGCTCGAACACACCCTGCAAACAACCCGCGACTACAGCCGCCGCAACAAACACCTCCGCGGCTCGTGCGTCGCGCAGCCGATGATCGATGATGTCCGTGGTTCTGTGGATTAGTGTCCCCAGCAAGACGCTGAGCGGGCTAAGTGGTGTGGGTTCCGAGTGTGAGACGGCGTCGCGTGCGACGGCCCGGGCAGCCGCTCGGCAACCCACGAGGATTTGCGGCGAGCCCCAGAGCGTGCACCCTTACGACAGGGGTCTGCTGCACGGATAGGTGACAGCGAGTCTCAGGCGGCGAGTGCGACCTGAGTGGTCATGATGGCTTCGTACTCGATGGGGGTCAATCGTCCGAGTCGGGCCTGCCGGCGGCGGCGGTGGTAGGTGCGTTTGATCCAGGTGATGATCGCCAGGCGTAGGTCCTCGCGGGTGGTCCAGCGGCGCCGGTTCAGGACGTTCTTCTGTAGCAGGGAGAAGAAGCTCTCCATCGCGGCGTTGTCTCCGGCAGAGGCGACCTGTCCCATCGATCCGACCAGGTCGTGGCGGTCCAGAACCCGGCGGACCTTTCGTGAGCGAAATTGGCTGCCCCTATCCGAGTGCACGATGCACCCGGCCACGTCCCGACGCCGTTGCACCGCGCTGACCAGAGCGTTGACCGCGATCCGTGACGTCATCCGGTCGCTGATCGAGTACCCCACGATCCGGTTGGAATACACGTCCTTGATCGCGCACAGATACACCTTGCCTTCGGCCGTGGGGTGTTCGGTGATGTCCCACAGCCACAACCGGTTCGGCGTATCGGCCCGGAACTGGCGCAGCACGAGGTCCTCGTGTGCGGGCGCGCCAGCCTTCTTGGCGCTGCGGGCGCGCTTCTTGCCGAACACCGACCACCACCTGTTCGCGGCGCAGATGCGCCACACGGTGCGATCGCACGCGACCAGCCCGGCTCGGGAGGCCTCGTCCGCGAGCAGCCGGTAGCCGAACTCCGGATCGTCGCGGTGAGCGTCGAACAACACGTTCGCGAGATACGCCTCCTCGAGCTCGCGCGCCCCGACAGGCGCCGCGAGCCAGCGGTAGTAGGGCTGTCTGGCGAGCTTGAGAACCCGGCACGTCACCGTGACGGGGATCCCGTCACCGGCGAGCTCACTCACGAGCGGGTAGATCATTTTCCCGGCAGATGCGCCTGCGAAAGATACGCCGCCGCGCGGCGCAGCACCTCGACCTCCTGCTCCAGCTGCCGGTTACGCCGACGCAGTTCACGCAGTTCCGCTGACTCCGAGGCGGTCACGCCCGGCCGGTTGCCGTCCTCGACATCGGCGGCGTGGAGCCAGTTACGCAGGCACGACTCGGAGATACCGAAGTCCTTTGCGATCTGCTTGACCGGAGCCTCGCCACGGCGAGCGATCGCCACGACATCATCGCGGAATTCCTTCGGGTGGGGTCTGGGCACGGGGAACATCCTTCCAGCAGCACCCGAAGGCACCACAGGTCAGGTGTCACCTATCCGTGCAGCAGACCCCAGCCAGATCCACGGTGGCCATCGAATACCGTCTAGAGGTCGTCGGAGTGAACTTGTGTAACCGTATCCGTCGGCGTTGCCGCCATGATCTGCGGGACCACTAACGAACGATTAGGCACATGCTTGAGCAGTGCAGATCGGACGTCGCGAGACAGCGAAACAAGCTCCCAGATCCGCCCAAACTCTGCATCGAGCGTACCCTGGCGCATAAACACAGGTTCCATACTGATCCGGTCGGGAAGGTGAATCAGGGCAGCAACGGCATCCGAAACCTCCGGGTGCAGTCGGTGGAGGAATGGTTCAAGCAACCGCCCGTGCGCGTCAATGTCACGCAGGACAGCGGTTCCCGCAAAAGGGTCTGACTGCACCCCACGGACTCCGTCATGCAAGACGCGGATGTCGGATCGGGGCTCCCAGGTTTCAATCAGGTCAAGGTTCCGAAGGAAACCCTTCATGCCAGCTTCAGTCTGCGTGTCCCATGGCCCCTCCGGCGCCTCGTTGCGGTACTTAGCCAGCAAGATCGCACCTGCCACTGCTAAATAGTTCAGCGACCACCAGTAAGAGGCCAGAACCCGTTCGCGATCTCGCCTCTCTGGAACTTCAATCATGATCCAGTTGAAGGCGAAGGCTGCAGCAATGCCGTAGCCCAAGTTTCTGGCAACTTCTCCGAACTCGTGACCGAAGGGAGCAATCTCTGGCACCGCTTGGAGCAGTTCCACCAACACACTCACTAACAACGCGCACCCAGACAGGAGCATTGCATTGTTAGCGACAAAGGTCGACACAGGTCGCTCGAGCTTCGTGGTCACTCACCGATCCTAGATCGCCGGTGTAGAAACTCGTAAAGGGGCTCGATGGCGGGTCGGGTGTAGCGGAGCCCTGGCGGTCTCACACGCTGTCGGGACTGCTGCAGGATCGGTTGACACTCCATCTGCGGGACGAGGTCCTGCTGGAAGGATGTCGCTGTGCCCAAGAAGTTCCCACCTGAGTTCAAGCGTGACGTCGTGCGGGTCGCTCGACGCGGCGACCTGACGCACGCCGAGGTCGCGTCCGACTTCGACATCTCTGTGGAGTCGGTAAGGCGCTGGGTGCGCCAGGCCGACATCGACGACGGTGTCACCGATGGTCAGACGACCAGTGAGCAGAACGAGCTGGTCCAGCTGCGCCGGGAGAAGCGTCGATTGGAGATGGAGAACGAGATCCTGCGCCGCGCGGGCGCATACTTCGCCGCTGGATCGCTCCCAAAATGAGCTACCCGCTAGTCCGTGACCTGGCCGCCGAGGGCATCCCCGTGCGGCTGACCTGCGGGGTGCTCGGCCACTCCAGGCAGGCCTACTACGCCTGGGCGGCCAACCCGGTCAGCGACCGCGACCTGGAAGACGCTCACCTGACCAACGCGTTGATCGACGCCCACGGCGACGACCCGGAGTTCGGCTACCGGTTCCTCGCCGACGAGCTCGAGCGCGCCGGTCACGACGTCGGCGAGCGGCGGGTCTGGCGGTTGTGCTCGGCGCAGAAGCTGTGGTCGGTGACCGTGCGCAAGGGCAGGCGCGGGACCGGCAAGATTCCGGGCCCGGCGGTCCACGACGACCACGTCCAACGCAACTTCACCGCGGCCGAGCCGGACCAGGTCTGGGTCACCGACATCACCGAGCACCCCACCGGCGAGGGCAAGCTCTACTGCTGCGCGATCAAGGACCTGTTCTCCAACCGCATCGTCGGCTACGCGATCGACGAGCGCATGACCGCCCAGCTCGCCGTCACCGCGCTACGCACCGCCGTCGCCCGTCGCGCCCCGAGCGGCGTCGTGGTGGTCCACTCGGACCGCGGAGCGCAATTTCGAGCGCGCAGCTTCCGGGCCGTCCTTGCTGCCGCCTGCCTGCAGGGATCAATGGGACGGGTCGCCTCCGCCGGAGACAACGCCGCCATGGAGTCCTGGCACGCACTGCTGCAAAAGAACGTCCTGAACCGTCGCCGCTGGGCCACCCGCGACCAACTGCACGACGCGATCGTGTTCTGGATCGAACGCACCTACAACCGGCGCCGACGCCAGCGCGCCCTCGGCAAACTCACCCCCGTGGAGTACGAGCTCGCCTTCACCGCCCAGAACGCCGCGCTTGCGGCATGATCACCACCAAACCCGTGTCAACGGATCCTACAGCAGTCCCCACAGCCGAAGCCGAGGTTCGTGGCCGGTGCCCACAACCGGGTTACGGGGCACGGAGCGAGTATGGCAGCAGGCCCGTGACTACCTCAATACCGCCATCGATGGGAGTGTGACGGCAGGGCAACTATGAGCCGGACCACTGCACTGCTACGCCCACCACAACTGGACCAGGCTCAGGCAAAGCACTCCCCATGCAGCATGTGTGCAGTATTCGGCAATCTAGGCTGTACGTCGACAGCACACATGGCTACATCTGCATATCCGCGAAGCGTTGGTAATGACCTTGGAACGCGACGGTGATCGTGTCGGTCGGACCATTTCTGTGCTTAGCGACGATCAGGTCCGCCTCGCCCGCTCGGGGCGATTCTTTTTCGTAGGCATCTTCGCGGTGCAAAAGGATCACGACGTCAGCATCCTGCTCGATAGAGCCACTTTCACGAAGGTCGCTCATCTGCGGTTTCTTGTCGCCGCGCTGTTCCGGACCACGGTTCAGCTGCGAGATCGCGATGACAGGAACCTCGAGCTCCTTCGCGAGCAGCTTGAGCGCACGCGAGAACTCCGAGACCTCCTGCTGGCGCGACTCGACGCGCTTGCCGGAGCTCATGAGCTGGAGGTAGTCGATGACGACGAGCTTGAGGTCGTGCCGCTGCTTGAGCCGTCGGCACTTGGCCCGGATCTCCATGAGCGACATGTTCGGCGAGTCGTCGATGAACAGCGGAGCCTCGGCGACCTTGCCCATCGTCGAGGCGAGCTTCTGCCAGTCCTGCTCGTCCATCTTCCCGGAACGCATCCGCGTGAGCGGCACCTTCGCCTCGGCGGCGAGCAGACGCATCGTGATCTCGTTGCGGCTCATCTCCAGGGAGAAGATGACGGCTGCCATCTGGTGGTGCACCGCGGCGTGCGTCGCGACGTTGATGCCGAGGACGGAATTGTGCGTCGGCACCATCGACCGTCCCGCGAGGTACAGGTGCGACGGGTGGTCCACCTCGACACAGCGCACCGGCACCGGGTCGACGCGTCGGACGTCGACCACGAACCGCGAGGTGAGCCGCGCCGTCCCAGGGCGACGGCGCTCCTTGTGGACGAGCCTCTTGCGCTCCAGCCAGAAGACGTCGTCCTCGGTCGTGAAGGTGATCGTGTACGCCGTGGGCGAGGACTCGGTCCGACCCTGGACGGCCTTCGTCGACCACCCCGTGCGGTATCCCAGGGACAGGACCAGCTCTCGCGTCTGCAGCGCGAGGCGCTCGCTCGTCAGGGAGATCTGGACGCTTCCCTGCGGCGTGACCGTCCCGTCCGTGTCGAGCAGACCCGCGAGAAGCTCGCGTCGTTGCGTCTCGCTCGCGCGCAGATACGCCGCGGGGATGTGCTTGTTCGACAAGACTCCGAGCGCGCGGAGCCGTCCACCCATGGTGCCGTTCGTCGCGTGGCACTTCTGGCACCGTCGGAAGCCCCACCCGGGCTCGCCGCAGTCCGGGCACGTCGGAGGCGCAGGCCGCTCCATGCCGCGCGACCGCGCTGCGCAGGCCTTCCCGCACGCCAGGAGAGTCGCGCGCTTCGGGGTGAACTCACCGCCGCACGCGATGCACGCTCGAACAACGGGCTCTGGCTCGGGCAGGAGCATGTTGTACGCCCGCGCACGCCCCTCCGCCTTCCCCTTCGGCTGTGCGACGTAGCCCAGCCCTTCGATCCGCATCGCGATCTCGGGGTCGGCGGACGTGAACTCGGCGCGCCGAGAGCTACCGTCGCCCAGCCAGACCCCGAGCGCGTAGGGGTGGATCGGGAGGTCGGACTCAGGAAGGTCCAGCGGTGCCGTCGTGGCGATCGAGTGGTTCGCACGGTTGTCCGCCGTGACACAACGGACCGTGGCTGCGAGCTCCTCGGTCGTGCGGACGGACGACTCGGGCGTCTCGCCGGCGCGCACCGCGCGTCGCTGGGCACGGGTCGAGGTCACCCACTGGTGCTGCGCGTCCGCGACGATCACGGTGCCGTCGTCGAGCTCGACCTCGTAGCAGGGGCGGTCGACCATGACCTCGGTCGCGGCGACGACGCGTGTGGGCGTCCCGTCCGCGGAGACCAGCAGGTCGCCGACCGCGACCTCGCCCATCGTCGTCCAGCCCGACGGCGTGGGCAGGGGCGTGTCGAGCGCGAGGGCCTTGCCGATGGCCGGCCGCGCCGCGACGACGATCATCTGGCCGGGGTGCAGGCCGTTGGTGAGCCGGTCGAAGTCGGAGTAGCCGGTGGGGACGCCGGTCATGCCCTCGCCGCGCCCCTGGGCGGCCTCGATCTCGTCGAACGTGGGCCCGAGGATCTCGGCGAGGGGGAGATAGTCCTCCGTGGTGCGCCGCTCCGTGACGGCGTAGACCTCGGCCTGGGCGTTGTTGACGATCTCGTCGACGTCGCCGCCGTCCGTCGCGTAGCCGAGCTGCACGATGCGCGTGCCCGCCTCGACGAGGCGGCGCAGGACCGCACGCTCGCGGACGATGCGCGCGTAGTACCCGGCGTTGGCGGCGGTCGGCACGCCGGCCATGAGGTCGTGGATGTAGGGCGCGCCGCCGATGCGCTGGAGCTCGCCGCGCTTGGTCAGCTCCGCGACGACGGTGATGGCGTCGGCGGGCTCGCCGCGACCGTAGAGGTCGATGATCGACTCGTAGACGATCTCGTGCGCCGGGCGGTAGAAGTCGGAGCCGCGGATCTGCTCGATGACGTCCGCGATGGCGTCCTTCGACAGCAGCATGCCGCCGAGCACGCTCATCTCGGCGGCGACGTCCTGGGGCGGCGTCCGGTCGAACCCCGACGGCCCCGGTCCCCCGTAGCTCTCCTCGAGCTCCTCGATCGACATGCGCCCCTCGCTCCCCCGGGACTGGAACGGCCCTTGCGGGACCGCACGACCGGGACCACTCTTCGTCGTACACGTGTTCTACCGCGGGCCACCCACACGACTGTCCCGGTGGCCGCGCCCCCCGCCTCCGACAGGCACGACCCCGCGACACTAGATCGCGACCGGACGCCCTGCAAACGGCCCTGTGCACGCCCGGTGGACAGGGACCCCCGTTCCTGTGGACACAGTCCCCCACACTGTGCACACCCGGTGGAAAACGGTGTGGACAACCTCACGATCTTCCTGTGTACATCGCCGTGAGCGGCCTCTGACCAGCCTCATCACTACCCTCAGGGGTGTGGAAGAAAGAAAGTCGGGCGACACGCCGACGACACGCCGGACACCGTCCGGCCACCCCGACGACACCGGGCCGCAGTCCGGCCCCGGTACGTCGTCCACAGGTCGCCGCGCCCGGTCCCGGCTCGACCGCGAGATCCTGGCCCTCGCCGTCCCCGCGCTCGGCGCGCTCGTGGCCGAGCCGCTGTTCGTGCTCGTCGACAGCGCCGTCGTCGGCCACCTCGGCACCGCGCAGCTCGCGGGCCTCTCCCTCGCGTCGACCCTCCTCGTGACCCTCGTCGGCCTGTGCGTCTTCCTCGCCTACGCGACCACCGCCGCCGTCGCGCGCCGCATCGGTGCGGGCCACACGCGGGAGGCGCTCCAGTCCGGGATCGACGGCCTCTGGCTCGCCGTCGGGCTGGGCGCGCTCCTCGCGGCCGTCCTGTGGACGACGGCACCGTGGGCCGTCGGCGCGATGGGCGGCACGGGTGAGGTCGCCGAGCACGCCGTGGTGTACCTCCGCTGGTCCGCGCTCGGCCTCCCCGGGATGCTCCTCGTCCTCGCGTCCACCGGCGTGCTGCGCGGCATGCAGGACACCCGGACGCCCCTGTGGGTCGCCGCGGGCGGCGCGACGTTCAACGCGGTCCTCAACGTCGTCCTCGTCTACGGGGCAGGGCTCGGGATCGCCGGGTCCGGCATCGGGACGGCCGTCGCCCAGCTCACCATGGGCGCGGTGCTCGTCGTGGTCGTGGTGCGCGGCGCCCGGCGCCACGGCGCGTCGCTGCGGCCCGCCGCGGGCGGGATCTGGGCGAACGCGCGTGCCGGCGCTCCGCTCTTCGTCCGCACGCTCTCGCTCCGCCTCGCGATCCTCCTCACCGTGTTCGTCGCGACCGGGCTCGGGGAGGTCACGCTCGCGGGCTACCAGGTCGTGAACTCCGTCTGGGGGCTCGCGGCGTTCGCGCTCGACGCGCTCGCCATCGCGGCGCAGGCGCTCGTCGGGCACGGGCTGGGGGCCGACGACGTCCCCCGCGTCCGCGCCGTCCTGCGCCGCACCCTCCAGTGGGGCGTCGCCGCCGGGGCCGGGCTGGGCGTCGTCATGGCGGCCGGCGGCTGGTGGTTCGCGCTCCTCTTCACGTCCGACCCCGAGGTGCGCACCGCCGTCGCCGTCGGCATGGCGGTGTGCGGCGTCCTCCTGCCGATGGCGGGGTGGGTGTTCGTGCTCGACGGCGTCCTCATCGGCGCCGGGGACGGCCGCTTCCTCGCCTGGGCGGGCATGCTCACGCTCGTGGTCTACGCGCCGTTCGCGCTCGCCGTCCGGCACTGGGCGCCCGACGGCGCGGCGGGCCTCGCGTGGCTCTGGCTCGCCTTCGCGGGGGTCTTCATGGCGGCACGCGCCGTCACCACCGGGCTCCGTGCGCGCGGGAGCGCCTGGATGGTCACCGGCACCGCCTGAGGGCTCGGCGCGCGCAGCCGAGCACGCCGGGGCCGGACGCGACGAAGGCCCGGCCCCTCCGAGGAGGTACCGGGCCTTCGTGGACTGCTCAGCAGCAGATCAGGCAGCGACGACCTTCACCGCGAGGGTCGCGGAGACCTCCGGGTGGAGGCGGACGGAGACCGTGTAGTCCCCCGTCGCCTTGATCGGCTGACCGATCTCGATCTTGCGCTTGTCGACCGACGCACCGGCGGCCGTCACGGCGGACGCGATGTCCGCCGTCGTGACGGCGCCGAAGAGGCGACCGGCAGCGCCGGCCTTCGCCTCGACGACGACCGGCTTCGCCTGCAGCGAGTCGCGGATCGCCTTCGCGTCGTCGAGCGACGCGATCTCGCGGGCCTTGCGCGCCTTGCGGATCGCAGTCACCTGCGACTCGGCGCCCTTGGACCACGGCGTGGCGAGCTTGCGCGGGACGAGGAAGTTACGGGCGTACCCGTCCTTCACCTCGACGACGTCGCCGGGCTCACCGAGACCGGTGACCTCGTGGGTCAGGATCAGCTTGGCCATGAGTTCTCTCCCTTCCCGCTCAGCGAGCCGTCGACGTGTACGGCAGCAGCGCCATCTCGCGCGCGTTCTTCACCGCACGGGCGATCTGGCGCTGCTCCTGGACGGAGACGCCGGTCACGCGACGCGCGCGGATCTTGCCGCGGTCGGAGATGAACTTGCGCAGCAGCGCGGTGTCCTTGTAGTCGACCGACTCGATCTTGGCCGACTTCAGCGGGTTGGACTTCTTCTTGGGCTTGCGCACCACAGGCTTCGCCATGGTGTTGCTCCTCTACAAGGTGCGATCCCCGCGCGTGGACCGCGCCGACGAGCGGCGCGGCACCAGCGGGGACGGGTGTGTGTTCTGGGAGTGGCGGACGATCAGAACGGGGGCTCGTCGGAGAACGAACCACCGGACGACGCGGGGCCAGCCGTGGCCCACGGGTCGTCGCTCTGCTGCTGACCGCCGCCGGAGCTGAATCCGCCGCCGGAGGCGCCGCCGGAGTTGGCGCCACCTCCGTAGCCGCCACCGCCGCCGAAGCCGCCGCCACCGCCACCTGAGCGCTGGGCGCGGGTGACCTTGGCAGAGGCGTAGCGCAGGGAAGGACCGATCTCGTCCACCTGCAGCTCGACGACGGTGCGCTTCTCCCCCTCGCGGGTCTCGTACGAGCGCTGGACGAGGCGGCCCTGCACGATGACGCGCATGCCCTTCGTCAGCGACTCCGCGACGTTCTCCGCGGCCTCGCGCCAGATCGAGCAGCGCATGAACAGGGTGTCCCCGTCCTTCCACTCGTTCGACTGGCGGTCGAAGGTCCGCGGCGTGGACGCCACCGTGAAGTTGGCCACCGCCGCACCCGAGGGGGTGAAACGCAGCTCCGGGTCTCCCGTGAGGTTCCCGATCACCGTGATGACGGTGTCACCTGCCATGGCCAGCTCCTTCGTGTGTCGTCTGTGTCGTCGACGGCGCCGCGCGCCTCGCTCGTAACGTTCTCGCGTCGCTCATCCCACCACGCGGCGCCCACACGCGCTACGGCGTGCAGCATCCCGGTGCAGGACGGTCGAACGGGGGAGACGGGGAGGATCAGCGAGCGTCCGTGCGCAGGATCTTGGTCCGCAGGACGACCTCGTTGAGGCCGAGCTGACGGTCCAGCTCCTTGGCGGTGTCGGAGGTCGACGTGAAGTCGACGACCGCGTAGATGCCCTCGGACTTCTTGTTGATGTCGTACGCCAGGCGGCGACGACCCCAGATGTCCACCTTGTCGACGGAGCCGCCGTCGGTCTTGATGACCGACAGGTACTTGTCGAGCGACGGGGCGACGGTGCGCTCCTCGATCTCGGGGTCGAGGATGATCATCAGTTCGTACTGACGCATGCGGATAACCCACCTCCTCTGGTCTTCGCGGTCACGGTCTCTCCGTGACAGGAGGGTTCATGCTTCATGCTGCTGCCGTCCGACGGGCGGACGGCAGCTCCCCAGGGTACCCGCTCGGCGCGGGCGCCAGGAAATCTGCGGCCGACGGGCAGGTCAGCCCCGGCCCGGGATGATGCCGCCGACGTTGCCGTTGCCCCCGCCGGCGTTCCCTCCCCCGCCCGGGTTCCCGGGTTCCGTGGGCGACGGGTCCGGGTTCTCCGGATCCGTGGGATCGGGAGGCGGTTGCTGGCCCGGGTCGGCGCCCTTCGAGACGACGAGCGCGATGGTCGACCCCGGCGGGACCTCGCTCATGGACGACTGGCTGATCACGTAGCCCCGGGGCTGCTGGTCGGAGAACTCCTCGGTGATCCGCACCTTGAGGCCGGCGCCCTCGAGCTGGGCGCGCGCGGCGCGAGCCTCCATGCCGACGACGGACGGGACTGCCACGTTCGCCGGCTGCTGCGGCTCCTCCGGCTCCTCGGGCGGCGCCTCCTCGGTCGGGGTCTCCGTCGGGGTCTCCGTCGGGGTCTCCGTCGGCTTCGGCTTCGGCGGGCTGTAGGGCAGGAACTCGCCCTCCGGGAGGTTCGCCGCCGCGACCTGCATGTAGGACGCCCAAGCCTCGACGGGCCACGAACCACCGGTGATCTCGGGGTTGCGCATGTCGGCCCAGCGCCCGAACGGCGTGATCTGCTCCTCCTCGCCGTTCGGTCCGACCTGGTAGAGGCCGACGACCGTCGCGAGCCCGGGGGTGAATCCCGCGAACCACGCCGACTTGTTCTCGTTCGACGTACCCGTCTTGCCGGCGGCGGGCCGCCCGATCTCCTGCGCGGGCTTCCCCGAACCCTGCTTGACGACCTCCGCGAGCGCGTACTGCGTGGCCGACATGGTCTCCGTGGTGAACTCCTGGGTGCGCTTGTCGGCACCCGGCGCCTGGTACACGAGGTTGCCGCGCGAGTCCGTGACCGACGCGACGATGTGCGGGGTGGACCGCAGGCCGCCCGAGGCGATGGTCGCGTACGCGTTCGTGAGCTCCAGCGGCGTCACGGTCGCGGTGCCGAGGACGTTGGCCGCGTTGCCCAGCACCTCCGTGCGGTCCGAGATGCCGAGGCGGTGGGCGACCTCCGCCGTCTTCTCAGGGCCGGTCTCGATGTTGAGCGCCGCGTACACGGTGTTCACGGAGTTGGCGGTCGCCTTGACCAGGTCGATGTCACCGTAGGGCACGTCCCCGAAGTTCCGGACCTTCCAGTCCTCGCCGTTGTTGGCGTCGGGGAACGTCTTGGGCGAGTTGCCGTCGTAGCGCTCGTCGAGCGTGTGCCCTGCCTCGAGCGCCGCGATGAGGGTGAACGGCTTGAACGTCGAGCCTCCCTGCGCTGCACCTCGCGTCGCGTTGTTGTACGCCTGGGTGACGTAGTCGGGACCCCCGTACAGGGCTCGGATCGACCCGTCGTTGGGGTCGATCGACACGATCGCGGGGCGCAGGTTGGGCGAGACGGGGTTCTCGTCGCCTCGCGCCTCCTGGGGGAGGGAGTTCGCGGTGTCGACCGCGGCCTGCTGCATCGTCGCGTCGATGGTCGTGGTGACCTTGTAGCCCTTGGTCTGGAGGGCGTCGAACGAGATGTCGTTCTTCGCGAGCTCGTCCTCGACCATGCCGAGCAGGTAGCCGGTGGGCCCCTCGTACTTCTGGGACTTGACGTACGGGATCGCCTCGGGGAAGCCCGCGTCCACCGCCGCCTGGCGCTCCGCGGCGGTGATGTGGCCGTCCTCCTCCATGTTCCGCAGCGTCCGCTTCCACCGCTCCTCGGCCTGGGCGTGGTTGACGGCCGGGTCCCAGTTGCTGGGGCTGGGGATGATGCCGGCGATCATGGCCGCCTGCGAGACCGTGAGGTCGGCGGCGTTCACGCCGTAGTACTTCTGCGCCGCCGCCTGGATGCCGTAGGCGCCGCGACCGAAGTAGATGGTGTTGAGGTAGTTGCCGAGGATCTCCGACTTGTCCTGCTTCTGCGTGATCTTGACGGCGAGGATCGCCTCGCGCGCCTTGCCCGCGTAGTCCGTGACCGAGTCCGTGTAGTACCGCTCGACGTACTGCTGCGTCAGCGTGGACGCGCCCTGACGGCCGCCGCCCTTGATGTTGTTGTAGAAGGCGCGCGCGATGCCCTTGACGTCGACGCCGGAGTTCGTCCAGAACGTGCGGTCCTCGGAGGCGACGACGGCGTTGCCGACGTACGGCGGCAACGTCGCGTAGTCGACGATCTCGCGGTTCTCGACCGCGTACTTGCCCATCTCCGTGGTGCCGTCACCCCAGTAGACGGTGGACGTCTGGGCCCCCACGCTCGGCAGCTTCGTCGGCACCTCGGTCGTGAACCACGCGGCGACGGCGACGCCCGCGACGAGCGCGATGCCCGTCAGCATGGTCCCGACGACCACGCGCCACGACGGCAGCCAGCGGCGGACGCCCTTGACGTGCGAGCGTGGGTAGTTGAAGAACCGACGGCGCCCGCGCGGGGTCGGCCGTCCGTTCGTCCTCGTGGATCGCGCCACGGTCTACCTTCCTCTGGGGGGCATCGAGGAGCCGGCTCGCGTCGACCGCGGGCCTGCCCGTGGGCCGCCGTGCGGGGACCACCTGACCGACGGGACGGGCCCTGCCTCGGGGGCGGGCCGCCGTCGGGCACGAGGTCGGCGCACGCCGGACCACCCTGAACAATAGGGCGTCACCCTGTCCCGACAAGGGTTCAGCGCACCGTGAGCGGGATCGTCCGCCATTGATTCGCCCGGGCGTCCCGCCGCCTCCGCGGGTTCTTCACATGCCCGGCGACGTGTGTCACAGTCCGGTCAGGATTGCACGACACATCGGGACGACCTAACCTGTCGATGTATCGACTCGATACATCGGGTCGAACCAGATCCCAGCGAGTCCCTCCGGGGCTACGCCGAGGAGCGTCAGGAGGTGGGATCGTGCGGAGCAAGACACCTGTGCTCGAGACCGCGATCCTGGGGCTCCTCAAGGAGGCGCCGCTGCACGGGTACGAGCTGCGCAAGCGGCTCAACATCATGCTCGGCTCCTTCCGCGTGCTGTCCTACGGCTCGCTGTACCCCGCCCTCAAGTCGCTGGTGGCCCGCGGGCTCATCACCGGCACGGAGCAGTCGGCCGCGCAGTCGACCCTCGCGCCCGCCCTCTCGGGCAAGCGCGCGCGGATCGTCTACGAGCTGACGGCCGAGGGCAAGGAGCACCTCCAGACCGTCCTGGCCTCCTCCGGGCCGGCGGCGTGGGAGGACGAGAGCTTCGACGTCCGGTTCGCGTTCTTCGCGCAGACCGACGCCGAGACCCGCATCCGCATCCTCGAGGGCCGGCGCACCCGGCTCACCGAGAGGCTGGAGGCGGTCAGGGAGTCCGCGGCTCGCACGCGCGAGCGGCTCGACGAGTACACGCTCGAGCTGCAACGTCACGGACTCGAGCAGGTCGAGCGCGAGGTGCGCTGGCTCGACGGTCTCATCACCACCGAGCGCGACAGGAGCTCCGGGCACGCCCGGGGCGCCGCCCGCGCGCGGTCCAGCAGCACCCCGCATCCTGCGGAACCATCCGAGCAGGAGCCCGACGGCGCGAGGCGTCCCGAGGACCCTGGAACAACGAACACCAAGGAGCGAGGATGACCTCCATCCGCGTCGCCATCGTCGGCGTAGGCAACTGCGCATCGTCCCTCGTCCAGGGCGTGCACTTCTACCGTGACGCCGACCCGAGCAGCACCGTCCCGGGCCTCATGCACGTCCAGTTCGGCGACTACCACGTGTCGAGCCTGGAGTTCGTGGCGGCGTTCGACGTCGACGCGAAGAAGGTCGGCTTCGACCTCTCGGAGGCCATCAACGCCTCCGAGAACAACACGATCAAGATCGCCGACGTCCCGCCGCTCGGCGTGACCGTCCAGCGCGGCCCGACCCTCGACGGCGTCGGCAAGTACTACGCGCAGACGATCGAGGAGTCGGACGCGGAGCCGGTCGACGTCGTCGCCGCGCTGCGCGAGGCGCAGGTCGACGTGCTCGTCTGCTACCTCCCCGTGGGCTCGGAGCAGGCCGCGAAGTTCTACGCGCAGGCCGCGATCGACGCCGGCGTGGCGTTCGTCAACGCGCTCCCCGTCTTCATCGCGTCCGACCCGGAGTGGGCCGCGAAGTTCGAGGAGGCCGGCGTCCCGATCGTCGGCGACGACATCAAGTCGCAGGTCGGCGCGACGATCACGCACCGCGTGCTCGCGAAGCTCTTCGAGGACCGCGGCGTCGTGCTGGACCGCACGTACCAGCTCAACGTCGGCGGCAACATGGACTTCAAGAACATGCTCGAGCGCGAGCGCCTGGAGTCCAAGAAGATCTCCAAGACGCAGGCCGTGACCTCGAACCTCGAGGGCCCGCTCGGCGGCAAGACGGAGGACCGCAACGTCCACATCGGCCCGTCGGACTACGTCGCGTGGCTCGACGACCGCAAGTGGGCGTACGTGCGCCTCGAGGGCCGCGCGTTCGGCGAGGTCCCGCTGAACCTGGAGTACAAGCTCGAGGTGTGGGACTCCCCCAACTCCGCCGGCATCATCATCGACGCCGTCCGCGCCGCGAAGATCGCCAAGGACCGCGGCGTCGGCGGCCCGATCCTCTCGGCCTCGACGTACTTCATGAAGTCCCCGCCGGTCCAGATGGAGGACACGAAGGGCCGTGCGCAGCTCGAGGCCTTCATCGCCGGTGAGGTCGAGCGCTGACCTGGAGCCCTGAAATCTGAGCGCTCCGCCGAGGTAGAGCCCTGGTCGTCCGGCAGGAGGACCAGGGCTCTACCTCGCTCGGCCGGGTTCGTCGTCGGCCGCGGCCGCGCCCGAGGTGAGACGGCACCGGGAGGGGGGAGGCGCGCCGCGTCGTGGCGGGCCTGGCGGGAGCCGCGAGGGACGAGCGGCGGATGGTAGACGCGGCGCGCTTCCCCGCCCGACCTCCCAGGGCGACCCGCGTCGTCGGCCCCGACCAGCGCCGTCGGCCCCCGACCCGCCGCACGACGCCCCACGGGGGACAACCGCATGTCCGACCGCACGACGACGAACGTAGGGTGACCGGGTGGGTGTGATCTCCGAGCTGCGGGCGCTGCTGCGTCTGGACGGCTTCCGCAAGCTGTTCGCCGTCCGGCTCGTGTCGCAGGCCGGGGACGGCATGTTCCAGGTCGGCCTGGCGTCGCTCCTGTTCTTCTCCCCCGAGTCGCAGGGCACGGCGGCGGCCATCGCGGGCGCGTTCGCGGTGATGCTCGCGCCGTTCACGATCGTCGGCCCGTTCGCCGGGGTGTTCCTCGACCGCTGGCAGCGGCGTCAGGTCCTCGCGTGGGGCAACGCGGTGCGCGTCGTCATCACGCTCGGCATGGCGGTGCTCATGCTGACGGGCGGGGTGAGCGGCTGGATCTACGCGCTGGGCCTGGCCGCGCTGTCCGTGAACCGCTTCCTCCTCGCCGGGCTCTCGGCGGGCCTGCCGCGGGTCGTCGACGGCCCGCTGCTCCTCACGGCGAACTCCCTCACGCCGACGCTCGGCGCGGGTGCGGCGTTCGTCGGGGGCGGGATCGGCGTGGTGCTCGGGCTCGCGTTCGAGCCGGGCCGGGTCAAGGACTCGTCGGCGCTCGTGTGCGCGGCGCTGGTCTTCGGCGTCGCGTCGCTCCTGGCGCTGCGCCTCGGGCGCACGCAGCTCGGCCCGGAGCGCCCGGCGGAGTCCGCGATCCGCTCGGAGATCGCGCGGGTCGCGCGCGGTCTGGCCGACGGCGCCCGGTACCTCGTCGCGCGCCGCACGCCGGGGCAGGCGCTGCTCGCGATGGCGACGCACCGCTTCCTCTACGGCGTGGTGTTCATCGCGTCGATCCTCATCGCGCGCAACCTCCTGAGCCCCGGCGACCAGGACGCGGGCTTCGTGACGTTCGGGCTCGTCGTGGGGCTCACCGGCGTGGGGGGTGCCGCGGCGGCGGTCATCACCCCGTTCCTGTCGCGCCGCACCGGTCCGCAGGTGTGGATCGCGATCATGCTGCTGCTCGCGGCGGCGAGCCAGCTCCTGCTCGTCACGACGCCGTCGCGCGCGGTGGTGTTCACGGGCGCGACGCTGCTGGGCCTGGCCGCCCAGGGCACGAAGATCGCGGTGGACACGATCGTCCAGCGCGACACGGACGACGAGTTCCGCGGCCGCGCGTTCGCGTTCTACGACGTGCTCTACAACGCGGCGTTCGTGGGCGCGGCGGCTCTCGCGGCCTTCACCCTCCCGGACACGGGCTGGTCGCGCGGCGTGTTCGCCGTGCTGGCGGTGGCGTACTGCGTCGCCGCCCTGGTCCTGTGGACGCGGGGCGCTCGCACGCCGTCCGAGCCGGGCGACGCCGTCGTGCCCGACGCCGGGGCGTCCCCCCGCACGCCGCACGCCTGACGCGCCGTCCCCTCGACCGCCTGCGCGACGCGCGCGGGCCTCCTTCTGCCCTCGGCGTACCGATGAGTCCGGGGCGGAAAAGAGGTCGTCACCGTCGGCGGGAATAACGCAGGATGGTGAATGGTCGTACAGGGTACGGATCTCGCGGCGAGCGCCGCGCGGGCCGTCCCGGGTCGGGTCACCCTGCTCGTGGCCCCGCCGACCGAACCGACACCGTCGTCGCGTGCCCCCGCACGCGACCGTCGCGCTGCCCTGCAGCGCACCCTGCCCCCCGACCGGGTCCGACCCTGCGCCCGGGACGCCACCGACGCGAGCGGAGACACACCGTGACAGCCTCCCCCACCCACGACACCTCGGCCGCCGTCGACCGCCTCCCCCGGGCGGACTTCCTCGTCATCGCGCTGCTGCTCGGCTCGGCGTTCGTCGTGATCCTCAACGAGACGACGATGAGCGTGGCGCTCGCGCCGCTCATGGCGGACCTCGGGATCACCGCGAGCACGGGCCAGTGGCTCACGACGGCGTTCATGCTGACCATGGCCGTCGTCATCCCGGCGACCGGGTTCCTGCTCCAGCGGCTCGGGACGCGCGGCGCCTACCTGCTCGCGATGTCGCTGTTCAGCGCGGGCACGCTGCTCGCCGCGCTCTCCCCCGGCTTCGCGTGGCTGCTCGTCGGGCGCGTCGTCCAGGCGTCGGGCACGGCCATCATGATGCCGCTGCTCATGACGACGATCATGACGCTCGTGCCGCCGGCCATCCGCGGCAAGGTCATGGGCAACATCTCGATCGTCATGGCCGCCGCGCCCGCGCTCGGTCCGTCGCTCTCGGGTCTCATCCTCAACTCCCTGAGCTGGCGGTGGGTCTTCGGCATCGTCCTGCCCATCGGCCTCGTCGCGCTCCTCCTCGGCTTCCTGTACATCCGGGACGTCGCAGACCGTACGCACTCGCGCCTCGACCCGTTCTCCCTCGTCCTCGCGGCGTTCGCGTTCGGCGGGCTCGTCTACGGGCTCTCGAGCATCGGGGAGGCCGCGCGCCACACGCCCGTCGTCCCGCCGGCCGTGCCGCTCGCTCTCGGCGTCCTCGCGCTCGCCGCGTTCGCGTGGCGGCAGATCGTCCTCCAGCGCGAGGACCGTGCCCTGCTCGACCTGCGCGTGTTCACGCACCGCGGGTTCAGCGTGCCGCTCGGCATCATGGCCGTCGGCATGGTCGCGATGTTCGGCTCGCTCATCCTCCTGCCGCTGTTCCTCCAGGACGCGATGGGCCTCGAGCCGCTCGCGACCGGGCTCATCGTGCTCCCGGGCGGGCTCCTCATGGGTCTGCTCGGCCCGACCGTCGGCCGGCTCTACGACCGGGTGGGACCGCGTCCGCTCGTCATCCCGGGCGTGAGCGTCGTCGCGGTGGCCCTCGCGGCCTTCACGACGATCCACGCCGACTCGTCGCCGTGGTTCGTCCTGGCGCTGCACGTCACGCTGAGCCTGGGCCTCGCGTTCATGTTCACGCCGCTGTTCACGTCGGCGCTCTCGTCGCTCGAGCCGCACCAGTACTCGCACGGCTCCGCGTCGATCGGCACGGTGCAGCAGCTCGCGGGTGCCGCCGGGACCGCGATGTTCGTCGCCGTCATGACGTCGCGCTCGATCGCGTACGGCGAGGCGGGCGCGTCGCCCCGGGTGGCGCTGGCCGAGGGCGTCGGCGACGCGTTCGTCTGGGGCACGGCGGTCATGCTGGTCGCCGTCGGCCTGTCGTTCCTCCTGCGCCGCAGCGCGCCGCCGGCGCACGGGCACGGCCCGGCGCAGCCCGGCACGCAGGACGCCCCGGTCGAGGACGCCCGCACCGGGGACTCCCGCGCCACGGACGCCCGTACCGCGGACGTGAAGGTCGAGGCCGCCCTGGCCACCGACGACGTCTGAGGCGACCGGCACGACGTCGCACCCGCGAGCACGGCGAGGGGTGCCGCTCTCATCAGCCCGAGAGCGGCACCCCTTCGGTGTCTTCGCTCCTTCTCACCGCCGAGGGCTCACCCGCGCGCCCGGAGGTACGCCATGCTCAGGACGCCGACGACTCCGGCTGCTCGGCCCACCACCGCAGGAGGTCCGCGCGCGCCGTCTCCTCGTCGACGGGGCCCCGGTCGAGGCGCAGCTCCAGCAGGTGCTTGTACGCCTTCCCCACCACGGGCCCGGGGCGGATCCCGAGGATCTCCATGATCTGCTGCCCGTCGAGGTCGGGGCGGACGGCGTCGAGCTCCTCCTTCGCCTGGAGGTCGGCGATGCGGCGCTCCAGGTCGTCGTACGACTCGCGCAGCCGCTGGGCCTTGCGCCGGTTGCGGGTCGTGCAGTCGGCGCGCGTGAGACGGTGCAGGCGCTCGAGCAGCGGGCCGGCGTCGGTCACGTAGCGGCGCACGGCCGAGTCGGTCCACGCGCCGTCGCCGTAGCCGTGGAACCGCAGGTGCAGCTCGACGAGGCGCGCGACGTCCTTGACCACCTGCTTGTCGTACCGCAGCGCCTTGAGGCGCTTGGCGACCATCTTGGCGCCGACCACCTCGTGGTGGTGGAAGCTCACGCCGCCCCCGGCCTCGAACCGGCGCGTGGGCGGCTTGCCGACGTCGTGCAGGAGCGCCGCGAGGCGGAGCACGAGGTCGGGCGAGGGGACGGCGCCGTCGGGCCCGGTCTCCTGCGCGATAGCCTGGTCGAGGACCGTGAGCGAGTGCTCGTACACGTCCTTGTGCCGGTGGTGCTCGTCGATCTCGAGCTTGAGCGCGGGCAGCTCGGGCAGCACGTGGTCGGCGAGGCCCGTGTCCACGAGGACCTCGAGCCCGCGCCGCGGCGCGGCGCCGCACAGCAGCTTCGACAGCTCGTCGCGCACGCGCTCGGCCGAGACGATCTCGATGCGCTCGGTCATGAGGACCAGCGCGGCGAGCGTCCCGCCGTCGACGTCGAACTCGAGCTGCGCGGCGAACCGCGCCGCGCGCATCATGCGCAGCGGGTCGTCGTCGAACGACTGCTCGGGGGCGATCGGGGTGCGCAGGACGCGGCGGGCGAGGTCGCCCAGGCCGTCGAACGGGTCGACGAACGTCATGTCCGGCACCCGCACGGCCATCGCGTTGACGGTGAAGTCGCGGCGCGACAGGTCGCCCTCGAGCGTGTCGCCGAACGCGACGACGGGCTTGCGTGACGTCGGGTCGTACTCGTCCGTCCGGTACGTCGTCACCTCGACGACGAGGTCGTCACCGGGGCCGCTGCGCCCGAAGCGCTTCGCGCCGATCGTGCCGAACTCCTTGCCGATGTCCCAGTGCGCGTCGCCCCACCGCGCGAGGATCGCCTCGGTCTCGTCGGGCGACGCGGAGGTGGCGAAGTCGAGGTCGTTGCTCGCCCGCCCGAGGAACGCGTCGCGGACCGGTCCCCCGACGAGCGCGAGCTCGTGGCCCGCGGCCCGGAACGCCTCGCCGAGCTCGATCGCCGCGGGCGCCATCTCGGTGAGCACCGCGAGGGCGCGGCGCTGCAGCTCGAGCGCGTGCGGCGTCGCGGGCGGTGTCGGCTGGGGCGACGGCGAGGGGGACGAAGGCTGGGGCACGACACCCAAGCCTGCCAGATGCGGCGCCCGCGCCGGGGAGCCGGTCCCGGGGAGGTGGGTGCCCACTCGGTAAAGTTGAACCCATGTCCACCCCCGCGCACGCCGACGACCCCCGGAGGGATCCGGCGGGCGGGCGTGGCGACGGCCGCGGGCAGCCCGCCCCCGTCCCGGCCCCGCCGGGCGGCCACGCCCTCCGCATCGACCCGCGCTCGCGACCGGGCCCCGCGCCGGCGCCGCTCCCGGTCGTCGACGAGGTCTCCGCGGGCGGCCTCGTCATCACCGTCGCCGGTGGCTACCCGTGCGCGGCGATCATCGCGCGGCGCAACCGCGGGGGCCGCCTGGAGTGGTGCCTGCCGAAGGGCCACCTCGAGGGCGACGAGACGCCGGAGCAGGCGGCCGTCCGCGAGATCGCGGAGGAGACGGGCATCCGCGGCGCGGTGCAGGAGCCCCTCGGCGTCATCGACTACTGGTTCACGGGCGACGACCGGCGCGTGCACAAGGTCGTCCACCACTTCCTGCTCCGCGCGACGGGCGGGCACCTCACAGTCGAGGGCGACCCGGACGGCGAGGCCGAGGACGTCGCCTGGATCCCGGTCGTGGACCTTCCGGCCCGGCTGGCGTACCCGAACGAGCGGCGCATCGCCGTCGTCGCGCAGGGCGTCCTTGAGGGCCGTCGCACGCGGTTCCACGGGGTGGTCGAGAGTAGGGTGACCCGGACGATCGTCCGCCCGCACGGCCACCCGCACGACGGCCGCGGCGGCCCGGCACCGCCCGCCCCACGGAGCTCGACCGACCACTCATGACGCCCTCCTCCCGCAGCGGTGCGCGCCCCCCCGGCGCCGCGCCGGCCTCGCTCCGCGGTCCGACCGCACGGCTGCTCGTCACCCTGCTCCTGGTGCTGGTCGTCGCGGCCGGCGTCCTGCTCGGCGGCACGACGGCGGCCCCGCCCGCCGCGGCCGACACGGTCCCGGAGGGCGAGGACGCGGTGACGCTCGAGCTCACGTCGTTCGCACCGACCGTCCTCGCGCCGGACAGCACGCTCACCGTCACCGCGCGCGTGACGAACGGGACGGAGCAGACGCTCGACTCCCCCGCGGTGACGCTCGGCGTCGACCGCCGCGCGCTGCGCACGCGGTCCGCGCTCGAGAGCTGGACGACGACCGGTCTCGACGGTCGTGTCGGCACCACCGTCGCCACCGAGGACGTCGGGCGGCCGCTCGCACCCGGGGAGAGCGCCGACGTGACGCTCTCCGCGCCGGCCGCCGAGCTCGGCCTCGGCACGGGCAACGACCCGGGCCCGCGCGGCCTGGCGGTCGCCGTGTCCGACGGCGGCACGCGCCTCGCCGTGCAGCGCACGTTCGCGCTCCGGGCCCCGGCGGACGACGTCTCCCCCGTGCGGCTCAGCGTGGTCGCAGCGCTGACGGGTCCCCCGGTCGACCCCGACCCGGTCGCGTACGACGACGCGCTCTCGGCCGCGGTGGCGAGCGAGGGACGGCTCGGCCGCCTGCTCGCCGCGACGGGCGGGACGTCCGACGTGGGCTGGGTCGCCGACCCGGCGCTGCTCGCGGCCGCTGCCGTCGCCGCCGACCCGGCGGTGAACGCCTGGGCGGACGCCGTGAGCGGGGCGACCGCCGGGCGCTCCACGTTCGCGCTGCGCGCCTACGACCCGGACGTCGCGGCGTTCGCGCACGCGGGCCTCGCGCTGCCCGAGGGGACGCCGCTGCCGTCGTCGGGCACCTCGTCCGACCCGGCGTCGGGCACGCCGGCCGACGACACGGCCGACGGCACGACCGACGGCGACGACGACGCCGCTGACACGGGGACCCCCGCGCCCCCGGACCCGACGAACGGGTGGCGCACCGACCTCGCCTGGCCGGCCGACGCCGTCCCCGACCTCGCGACCACGACGCTCGCCGTCGCATCGGGAGCGACCGCGACGGTCGTCGGTCCGGGCGGCCTCGCGCCGGCCGACTCGCTCACGTACACGCCCTCGGGCGTCGCGACGGTGACGACGTCCGCGGGACCGGCCACGGCGCTCGTCGCCGACCCGGTGCTCACCGCGCTGCTCTCCGCCGGCGACGGCTCCGGCGTCTCCGCGACGCAGCGCCTGCTCGCCGAGACGGCCGTGATCGCGCGCGAGCGCCCCGCCGACCAGCGGCACGTCCTCGCGGCCCTGCCCCGGTCGTGGGAGCCCGAGCCCGGCCTGTTCACGGCGCGGCTCGACGCGCTGCGCGATTCCGGCTGGGTCGACCTCGCACCCGTGGACCAGCTCCTCGCGGTCGAGCCGCCCGCCGTCGACCGCGCGTCGCTGCCCGAGGACGCGCCCGCCGACGGCGAGATCGGTGCCGCCGAGCTCCGGTCCCTCGACCGGTCGCGCGCGGAGCTCGCCGCGTTCGCGACGGTCGCGGCGGACCCGACGGCACTCATGCGCCCGCTCGAGCCGGCGTTCGTCACGCCGACGGCCGTCGCCTACCGCGCGGCGCCGCCGTCACGCACGCTCGCCGTCCAGCAGGCCGAGCAGCGGTCCGCCGCGGTGCGGGGCGGGCTCTCGGTGGAGACGCGCTCGTCGTTCTTCTTCGTCGCCGAGCAGGAGGACCTGCCGGTCCGGGTGCGCAGCACCCTCACGCAGGACGCGACGGTCCAGGTCGTCCTCCGGCCGGACGACCCCCGGCTGCGGGCCCCGGAGCGCACGACGGTGACGATCCCGGCGGCGACGCGCGACGCGGACGGCGACCTCGTCCCGACCGAGGCGAGCGTCGGGGTGCCGGTCGAGGGCTTCGGGAGCGGCAACGTCACCGTCGAGGTGGAGCTCGTCAGCGCCGCGCAGCCCCAGGTCCGGGTCGCGGAGCCGCAGCAGTTCGTGGTCCGGGTGCGGGCCGACTGGGAGTCCGTCGGCACGGTCGTCGTCGCCGTCCTGCTCGTCATCGCCCTGTTCGCCGGCATCTGGCGCACCGTGCGTCGTGGTCGCTCGCCCCGCCGTCTGGCCGGCGCCACGCTCGACCAGCCGTCGCCGCAGGACCCGCCGGCCGCGGCGCCGAGCGGGCCCGACGGACCGCCCCGCCGCGACGAGGAGCGCGTCGAGTGAGCCCCGGACAGCCGCGGCACGTCCGTCCCGCGGGTGCCGGGCGAGGTTCTCGCCCGGGGACGACGCGCGACGCCGTCCCCAGGATCGAAGGCGCGCTCCCGGGCGACCCCGCGGCGTCGGGCACCCCCGACGAGACCGCGGAGGCGGGCGCCACCGAGGCCCCGGCACCCCGTACGGGGAGTCTCGGCCGGTCGTCGGCGCTCATGGCGTCCGGCACCTTCGTCTCTCGCGGCCTGGGCCTCGTGCGCAACGTGCTGCTGGTCGCCGCGATCGGCACGACGGGCCTCGTGGCGGACGCGTTCGACGTCGCGAACAAGATCCCCAACGTCCTCTTCGCGATCCTCGCGGGCGGCGTGCTCAACGCCGTCCTCGTCCCGCAGATCGTGCGCGCCTACCGCGCGCGCAACACGCAGGAACGGCTCGACAAGCTGCTCACGCTCTCGGGCGTGATCCTGCTGGCGCTGTCCGCGCTGCTCACGGCCGGTTCGAGCATCCTCGTCGCGCTGTACACGGGGCCGGGCTGGACGGCGCCGCAGACGTCGCTCGCCGTCGCGTTCGCGTTCTGGTGCACGCCCCAGCTCTTCTTCTACGGCCTGTACACGCTGCTCGGGCAGGTCCTCAACGCGCGGGGGCAGTTCGGCCCGTTCATGTGGGCGCCCGTGCTCAACAACGTCGTGTCGATCGCCGGGTTCGCGGCGTTCATCGCGCTGTACGGCCCCGCGGCGACCGGGAACGTCGACGACCTCACGCAGTGGGACGGGACCAAGATCGCGCTCCTCGCAGGCACCGCGACGCTCGGCGTCGCCGCCCAGGCGCTCATCCTCGTCGTGCCGCTGTGGCGCGCGGGCTTCCGCTGGCACCTGCGGTTCGGCCTCCACGGCATCGGCCTGCGGTCCGCGGGCCAGGTGGCACTGTGGACCTTCGCCGCCGTCCTCCTGGAGCAGGTCGGCGTCCTGTTCACGACGCGCTTCGCGAGCGAGGCGCCCCGTGCGGCGCTCGCGCAGACCTTCGGGGCCTACCGCGACGACCCCGGGACCCTGGGCGCCGTCACCGGGCTCGTGACGGGCGCCCCCGACGCCTTCTCGGACGCGCTCGCCGTCGCGGGCAACGCGGCCTACACGCAGGCGCTGATGATCTACCTCCTGCCGCACTCCCTCGTGACCGTCTCCATCGCGACGGCGCTGTTCACGGGCATGAGCGCGGCCGCCCACGCGGGCGACCTCGCGCGCGTGCGGCACGACCTCTCGCGCGGCGTCCGCACCGTGGGGGTGTTCACGGTGTTCGCGACGGCGGTCCTCGTCGTCCTCGCCCTGCCCGTCACCAAGCTGCTCGTGCCCTCGGTGGACGCCGCCTCTGGCGAGGCCGTGTCCATGGTGCTGCGCGCCATGGCGCTCGGGCTCGTGCCGCTCGGCGGCATGGTCCTCATGAAGTGGGTCTACTACGCGTTCGAGGACGGGCGCACGGTCTTCTGGATCCAGGTGCCGGGCACGCTCGTGCTCGTCGGCGTGTCGTGGGTCGGCACGCAGGTCCTCCCGCCCCAGCTGTGGGTCGTGGGCATCGGCCTGGCGATGAGCCTGTCCAACCTCGTGGCGGTCGGGCTGCGCACCGTCGGCCTGCGGCGCACCCTCCACGGGCTCGACGGTGCACGGATCCTCCGCCTGCACGTCAAGGCCGGCCTCGCCGCGCTCGTGAGCGCCGTCGCCGGGTGGGGCGTGCTGCGGGCCTTCGTCGTGCTCTCGGGCGACCCCGCCGACGGGATCTACGGGCTCTCGTGGTGGCAGGCGGTCGTCGTCGTGGCGGTCGGCGGCACCGTGATGGGCCTCGTCTACGCGGGCGGCCTCAAGCTCATGCGCGTGCGGGAGCTCGACCAGCTCGCGGGACCGCTCGTGGGCCGCGTCAGACGCCTCGTCCGCCGGTGACGCGACACGTCTGACGTGCGGGTATCCGGTGATACGGGGGCAATCCGGGCCCGCGTACCATGGGGTCTCGACCACGAGTCCCACACGGAGGAGGTCCGGTGAACGGCGTGGCCCCAGGAACGTTGCTCGTCGCGCGCTACCGGCTCGACGAGCAGCTCGCGTCCGACCTGTCGGACGTCACGGCATGGTCGGCCCACGACCAGATCCTCGACCGACCGGTGCGGCTCTCGGTCGTCACCGGCGCGCACGTCGCCGAGGCGCTCGACTCCGCACGACGCGCGGCGCTCGTCGTCGACCCGCGCCTCACGCGGGTGCTCGACGTCGGGTCCGAGGACGGCGTGGCGTACGTCGTGACCGAGCGCTACACGGGCATCACGCTGAGCGAGGTCGTCGCCGGCGGGATCGTCGACCCGCAGCAGGCGCGCGCCATCGTCGGCGAGGCTGCCGCAGCGCTCGAGGTCGCCCGGCGCCGCGGTGTCCACCATCTCGCGCTGCGCCCGGACGCGGTGCGCGTCGACGGCGGCCGCGTGCTCGTCACGGGCCTCGGGCTCGACGCGGGCGTGGCCGGCCACGACCAGCACGACGCCGAGCAGACCTCGCGCGCGGACGCCGTCGGGCTCGTCGCGCTCCTCTACTACGCGATGACGGCCCGCTGGGCCGGGCCGTCCCTCGACGTCCCCTGGATCGCCGCGGACTCCATCCACCCGCTGCCCGCGCAGCGCGCGGGCGACAGCGTGCTCGCCCTCTCGGACGTCCGTCCCGACGTCCCCGCCGAGCTCGACGAGCTGTGCGCCGAGACCTTCGCCGGCACCCACGGCACCGCGGCGGAGTGGACCGCGACACCCCGGGGAGAGGGCCCGCGCTCCCCCGCCGACGTCGTCGGTGCGGTCGAGCCCTGGGGCGAGGTCTCCGTCGTCGCGGCGCTGCCCGCGTTCGTGCAGCCCGCCGGCGGTGTGAGCCGCCAGTCGGTGCGGACGGCGTTCGACGGCGCGGCCAGCGCGCCGCCCGGGACGCCACCGCCCGCGCCGCCCGTCCGCCGTCCGACGACCGGACGCATCCACCGTGTCGGCGCGGTGCCGGGGTCGGCCGGTGCGGGCGCGGGGGCTGCGTACGCCGCCGGGGCGGCGACCGGGGCCACCGCCGCCGTGCCGCCGCCCACCGCCGAGGCGTACTCGGTCCCGCCGCCGCCCGTCGGCTACGACGCGGGCACCGTTCCCCTGCCGTACGACCCGGCACCCCCGCCGCCTCCGCCCGCCGGTCCCGACGCCGCGCAGGCCTGGAGCGAGCCCGTCCCGTCGCGGCGCGGGCCGCGACGGTTCAACGCGACCCCCATCGTCCTCGTGCTCGTGCTGGCCCTCGTCGTCGGCGGTGTCGTCTGGGCCGTCAACACGGCGTTCGACGGCTTCGGCCCCGCCGTGCAGACCAACGAGCCCACCGCGGGCGGGTCGGAGGCGCCGGCCGAGGGCGGTGAGGGCACCGGCTCCGCGGGCGAGGAGGCACCGCCCGCGCCCGAGGTCCGCCCGATGATCGCGTCCGGCACCGCGCTCGATCCCGAGGGCGACGCCGCCGGCAACAACGACGGCGAGCACCCTGAGCTGGCGTCGCTGGCCTACGACCAGCAGCCGGACACGACGTGGATCTCGCGGCGCTACAACGCGGCGGACTTCGCCGGGCTGCGCTCGGGGATCGGTTTCGCCGTCACCCTGGAGCAGAAGGCGCCCGTCTCGTCGATCGTCATCGACACCGCGACGAACGGCGGCAACGTCGAGATCCGTGCGACGAGCCCGGACACCCCCACCGAGGGCACGGTGCTCGCCTCCGGGCCGCTCTCCCCCGGTGCGACGTTCACGTTCGAGCAGCCGGTCGAGGCCGAGTCCATCGTCCTGTGGTTCACCGAGCTGCCGCAGAACCCGGCCGGCGAGTACCGCGCGGAGATCAACGAGATCCTCGTCTCCTGACATCGTGGGGGGCCCGACGCCGGGTCCCCCACGGCCCGCAAGGTTGCCTGCCGCTGTGCTCCTGCCCGCGGTGTGCGGTGCTCGTCGCGGACACGTGCGGCGTCGCCGCTCACCCGTCGCTCTGGCACCACGGGGCGTGGAGCGCCCGCCCACGGCACCGTGCCGGCGGGCACGGCCGTGGGCCGGCGCAGGGACCCCGGCCGCGGCGAGCCAGGTGCCGGTCGGTTCGCACCCACGGTGAGCCGAGCACCCGCCGGCCCACGAACCCCCGTACCGTGGAACAGAAGCCGCCCCGGCGGCGTTCACACTCTCGCGTGGTCGGCCGCCACGCACCGAGCATCCGAGGAGCAGCACGTGACCGAGCAGTCAGCCGTCCAGAACCTGATCATCGTCGGGTCCGGTCCCGCCGGGTACACCGCG
Source organism: Cellulosimicrobium funkei (assembly GCF_900155925.1). NCBI lineage: Bacteria > Bacillati > Actinomycetota > Actinomycetes > Micrococcales > Promicromonosporaceae > Cellulosimicrobium > Cellulosimicrobium funkei. The sequence continues at coordinate 93,921 of NZ_FTMI01000002.1, read as the reverse complement.
GCGATCTACGCGGCGCGCGCGGGACTGTCCCCGCTGGTGCTCGCGGGGTCGATCACCGCCGGCGGTGCGCTGATGAACACGACCGAGGTCGAGAACTTCCCCGGTTTCCCCGACGGGATCATGGGCCCCGAGCTCATGGACCACATGCAGAAGCAGGCCGAGCGGTTCGGCGCGCGCATCGAGTGGGACGACGCCACGCTGCTCGACCTCGAGGGGCCGGTCAAGACCGTCGTGACGGGCAACGGCGACACCTACCGCGCCCGCGCCGTCATCCTCGCGACCGGGTCCGCCTACCGCGAGCTCGGCCTGGACGACGAGAAGCGCCTGTCCGGCCGCGGCGTGTCCTGGTGCGCGACGTGCGACGGCTTCTTCTTCCGCGACCAGCACATCGCGGTCGTCGGCGGTGGCGACTCGGCGATGGAGGAGGCCACGTTCCTCACCCGGTTCGCCGAGAAGGTGACGCTGGTGCACCGTCGTGACGAGCTGCGGGCGTCGAAGATCATGGCCGACCGCGCGCTCAACGACCCGAAGATCGAGTTCGCCTGGAACAGCGAGGTCGCGGGGATCGAGGGCGACAAGAAGGTCGAGGGCGTGACGCTGCGCGACACCGTGACCGGCGAGGAGCGCGAGCTCCCCGCGACGGGACTGTTCGTCGCGATCGGCCACGAGCCCCGCACCGAGCTCGTCAAGGGTCAGATCGACCTGGACGACGAGGGCTACATCCAGGTCGTCGGGCGCACCACCGCGACCAACCTCGAGGGCGTGTTCGCGTGCGGCGACGCCGTCGACCACACCTACCGCCAGGCCATCACCGCCGCCGGCTCGGGGTGCTCCGCCGCCCTCGACGCGCAGCGCTACCTCACCGAGCTCGCGGACGCGGCGGGCCTCGCGGACCTCGCCGGCACCCCGCAGACGCCGAACCCCGACGAGCTGCCCGAGGCGCTCGCCGAGCTCCAGGCCTGACCCCGCACCGCAGCCACCGACGACCCCAGGAGGTTCACCATGTCGACCGTCCCCGTCACCGACGCCACCTTCCGCGCGGAGGTCCTCGAGTCCGACGTCCCCGTCCTCGTCGACTTCTGGGCGACCTGGTGCGGCCCGTGCCGCCAGGTCGCGCCGATCCTCGAGGAGCTCGCCGAGGAGTACGACGGCAAGATCAAGATCGCCAAGCTCGACACCGACGCGAACCCGGAGACGACCGCCGCCTACGGCATCGTGTCGATCCCGACGCTCAACGTCTACGTCGGCGGCGAGCTGCAGAAGTCGATCATCGGTGCGCGCCCCAAGCGTGCGCTCACGGAGGAGATCGACGCGGTCCTCGCCACGACCGTCTGAGCCGTCGCTTCCGCGACCGCTCGGCACTCGGAGCTCGGACCGGGAGCGACGTCGGACCATGCACGCCGGAGGGCGGGCCACCAGCACGGTGGTCCGCCCTCCGGCGTCTTCACGCGATCCCCCGATCCTCCGTGCCACACTGGGGATCGTGACTGGACCGACGACTCCCTCGCAGCAGCCCGCTCCCAGCGGCACCCGCCTCGACCCGTGGTTCGGTGCCTACGCAGAGCGAGCGCACGGGATGCGAGCGTCGGAGATCCGAGCGCTGTTCTCGGTCGCGAACCGGCCCGAGGTCGTGTCGCTCGCCGGCGGCATGCCGTACCTCGAAGGCCTCCCTCTCGACCAGATCGCCGACACCATGCAGCGCCTCGTCGCGACGCGCGGTGCCACGGCGCTGCAGTACGGCTCCGGCCAGGGCGACGAGACCCTGCGTGAGCGGATCCTCGACGTGGTGCGGATGGAAGGCATCGAGTGCCACCCCGACGACGTCGTCGTGACGACCGGCTCGCAGCAGGCGCTCGACCTCGTCACGCGGATCTTCGTCGACCCGGGCGACGTGGTCGTCGCGGAGGCGCCGAGCTACGTCGGGGCGCTGGGCGTGTTCCGGTCGTACCAGGCCGACGTCGTGCACGTGCCCCTCGACGAGCACGGGCTCGTCCCGGAGGCGCTGGAGGAGACGCTCGCGCGCCTCGCCGCCGACGGGCGTCGCGTCAAGCTGCTCTACACCGTCCCGAACTTCCACAACCCCGCCGGCGTGACCCTCACCGCCGAGCGCCGCCCGCGCATCCTCGAGATCGCGCAGCGGTACGGCGTCCTCGTCATCGAGGACAACCCCTACGGGCTCCTCGGCTTCGACGGCCAGACGCTCCCCGCGCTGCGGTCGCTCGACGAGGACGGCGTCCTCTACCTCGGGTCGTTCTCGAAGACCTTCGCCCCGGGATACCGCGTCGGCTGGGTCGTCGCACCGCACGCCGTCCGCGAGAAGCTCGTTCTCGCGAGCGAGTCCGCGATCCTGTGCCCGTCGAACGCGTCGCAGCTCGCCATCGCCGCCTATCTCGACACGTGCGACTGGAAGGGCCAGATCAAGCAGTTCCGTGAGCTCTACCGTGAGCGTCGCGACGCCATGATCGGCGCCCTCGCCGAGCACCTCCCCTCGGCGCGCTGGACGGTGCCCGACGGCGGCTTCTACACCTGGGTCCAGCTCCCCGACGGGCTCGACGCGCGGTCCATGCTCCCCCGCGCGGTCACCGCGCGCGTCGCCTACGTGCCCGGGACCGCGTTCTACGCCGACGGCACGGGCGCGAGCCACGTGCGCCTCTCCTACTGCTTCCCGACCCCGGAGCGGATCCGCGAGGGTGTCCGTCGCCTCGCGGGCGTCGTGAACGCCGAGCAGGAGCTCGTCGAGATCTTCGGCACCAACGCCGAGCTCGACCCCGACGTCACGGACGTCGAGAACCCCTCGCCGAACCTGGCCTGAAGCCCCTCACCACACGACGCCGCGGCCGCCCCACCGGGCGGCCGCGGCACCGAACAGGAGTCCGTCACCAGTGGACACGACCACGGGCAGCCCCACGACGAGCGGCGTCGCCGACAGCACGACCTCGACGGACGCGCAGCGCCCTGACCAGCACCTTCACCTTCTTCGGCCCGACGACGACGTCCCCCCGGGCGGGCCCGTCGCCATCCTCGCCGGCGGCCTCTCGCACGAGCGCGACGTCTCGCTCCGCTCCGGGCGCCGTGTCGCGGAGAGCCTCCGCGCCGCCGGTCTCGAGGTGACCGTGCACGACGTCGACGCCGACCTCCTCCCCTTCCTCGAGTCCGCGCGACCCGACGTCGTCTGGCCGCTCCTCCACGGTGCCAGCGGAGAGGACGGTTCCATCCGCGACGTCCTCGAGCTCGTCGGCGTGCCCTACGTCGGAACCGGTCCGCGTGAGAGCCGTGCAGCCTGGAGCAAGCCCGTCGCGAAGAACGTCGTCCTCGGCGCCGGCCTGTGCACCCCGGAGTACGTCACCCTCCCCCAGAGCCTGTTCCGCGAGCTCGGCGCCCAGCCCGTGCTCGACGCGGTCGTCGCACGCCTCGGGCTGCCGCTCGTCGTGAAGCCGACGCACGGCGGGTCCGCGCTCGGCGTCACGCTCGTCGAGCGAGCCGACCAGCTTCCTCGCGCCATGGTCGACTGCTTCGCGTACGGAGAGGTCGCACTCATCGAGCAGGCCGTCCGCGGTGTCGAGCTGGCCGTGAGCGTCGTCGACCTGGGCCGCGGTCCGGAGGCCCTGCCGCCGGTCGAGATCGTGACGACGGGTCCGTACGACTTCGACGCACGCTACAACCCCGGCCGCACCGAGTACTTCGCACCGGCGCGACTCGACGACGACGTCCTCGGCGTCGTCCGCGAGGTCGCCGTTCGAGCCCACTCCGCGCTCGGTCTCCGCGACCTCTCCCGGACGGACGTGATCCTCGACGCTGACGGGGTCGTGCAGTTCCTCGAGGTCAACGTCGCGCCGGGGATGACCGAGACGTCCCTCCTCCCCCAGGCGGCACGCGCTGCCGGACTCGATCTCGGGCACCTCTACCGGTCTCTCGTCAACGCGCACGTGCGGCACTGATCCCTCCTCCGCCTGGCTGACCGGCGTCGCTGTTTCACGTGAAACGGCGGCGCCGTTCGTTTTCGGCCCACTCCGGGGGGTTCGTTCTCGGCCCACTCCGGTGGCACTGGTGAGCGAGAGACACGGCGATGCCATGGCCTGCCGCGGCGGAGTTGGCGGGTGGTGGCCCGACGGGATAGCACCGACTGATGCGACCCATCCCGACCGTGGCGCGGATGCTCGTTCCCGGCCCGACCCACGTTCCCGTCATGATCTCGAACGGTGCACCTTCGCGCCCCACCGACAGGTTGGCTCAGGATCGCCGACAGGAGCGTCGTTTCACGTGAAACACGCCTGATGGGACCGGCCGACTTCGCGCGCGGCCACTCTCCGGGCGAACGGCCCCGCGTCGCGAACGCGCAGTCCCCGGCCGGCGTCCCGGGTCCGCGCCCATGGACTGGGCGACGCACGGCGTCGCGCTCGCGAAGCGCGTAGACGTCTGGTTCGCGTGGACGCACCCGTGCTGACTCATTCTCCAAAGGCGGAGAACTTTTCCACCCACGGCGACGCGCACGGTGCAGCAGAGCCACGGAGGCGAAGGTCTCGGGTGGACGGGGGTTCGCCCGTACCGATGTGTGATGGCACTGCCCGCCCACGACTGCCGCGGGGCCAGGATGGTCGCGAGGGGGAACAGCGAGCCTCACGCGACGGGCGTCCCGAACGGCACTCCTGACCTCCCCTGTATCCAGGTCCACTCCTGGTGGTCCTGGCGGCGCATCGCAGGAGCCCCTCCCCTCCCCCGGTGCCGGGCTGTCGCCCCAAAGCCCCGCCGACGCGTCGCGCACCCGAGCGCTTCACATGCGGAGTCCGACGACGCAGTGCGGCGAGTGCGTGGCGTCCGGCACAGCCGCGTCGGGCGCTGCCACGACCTTCCGATGTTCCACGTGAAACGCCGGTCACGGCGCGTGAGCGAACGACGCCGCGTTGTCAGGCCCCTCCGCGTACGGGCCCACCGCTACGCCGCTGTGTCCGCACAACGCGACTCCACCGGACCGTCAACCGGCACCCGAGGTCGGCCGGCGGTGCACGGCAACGGCATCGAAACGCCGTGGCCACCAACCCGCGAGGGACAGCTCTGCGGCCCATCGTCGAAGGCCCGCCCCGCTCGACGGCCATCCCGTTCTCAGAGAATCCGCATGGTGTCGGGGTGCTCGGCCTCTGCCACAGGGAACAGCCGACACGCCGCCCCGCACATCGACCCGGGGGCGGGGTGACAGAGTGGCGACGTCAATGGCCGCCTTGATCTGCCCAGCGCTTCCGGGCAGGTCGGCGCCAACCGTCTGCTCGCTTGCCGTCATGGAACTCACTGACCAGGGGCCACGTCGTCCCTGACGTGTTCCACGTGAAACACGGCACGACAACACCATGCTCCCTGCGGAGGGCCTCTGGCCTGCCGTTTCACGTGAAACACCCGCCCTTCCCTCCGGGGAGCGATCTTCGTAGTCGGGTGCGCGCAGTGCTCGAATGGCGTAGGCGAAAGCCGCTCATCGCGACGCGGCCCTCCTCGGCAGCGAGGCGGTCCGGCACTCGCCGAAGAACCTCGTGCTCCAGACGGCGGTCTTCCTCCTACCTATCTCGAGGCGGGCCTGCGGCAGATGCACAGCTCCCGCACCACGCACCATGGGCACAGCGCCTTGTGGCGACCGGCCGACACCGGGGTTGCTGGTCATGCGACTCAGAGCGTGCCGGTGAGGCCGGCCGGGCGTCTCACCGTAAGAATGCGGAGGAGACGAGGTGCGGTCCGTCCTCCAGACAGGCCAGCGGGGCGGGCGCACTCGCCGTATGGCGTGCGCACCCGCCCCGCTGGGTGATCCCGCGAGCCGACGCTGGTCGCCGCAGATGCGCCGACAACACCGGCACGAGCGTCGTCTACTTCCGCAACAGACCCGGGTCGTCGGGCGCCATGACATCGAGGATGCGGTTGAGGTCCTCGACGGAGGCAAACTCCACAGTGAGACGGCCCTTGTTCTTGCCGAGGTCGACCTTGACCCGCGTCTCAAAGCGGTCGGACAACCGATGTGCGAGCTCGTCGATCGCCGCGGAACGCTGTCCCGCCCGTGGAGTTCTCGGCGCGCGACGCTCGCCGTCAAGACCGCCCATCGCGACGATCTCCTCCGTCGCCCTCACGGAGAGCCCTTCGGCGACGATGCGCTGCGCCAGACGCTCGATCTCCGCACCGTCCGTGAGCCCCAGGAGCGCGCGGGCGTGTCCTGCCGAGAGCACTCCGGCAGCGACCCGACGCTGTACCAGCGGCGGCAGGCGCAGCAGGCGCAGGGTGTTCGAGATCTGCGGACGGCTTCGCGAGATGCGGTCCGCCAGCTCCTCGTGGGTGCAGCCGAAATCGTCCAGAAGCTGCCGGTACGCGGCCGCCTCTTCGAGGGGATTGAGAGCACTGCGGTGCAGGTTCTCCAGGAGCGCGTCGCGCAGCAGGTCGGCATCGTCGGTCTCACGGACGATGGCCGGGATCACAGCAAGACCCGCTGCCTGCGTCGCCCGCCAGCGGCGTTCGCCCATGATCAGCTCGTACGCGGCGGACTCCCCTGGCACCGGGCGCACGACGATCGGCTGGAGCACGCCGATCTCACGGATGGAACCGATGAGCTCGTCGAGCTCGCCCTCGTCGAAAACGGTCCGCGGCTGCCGCGGGTTGGGCCGGATGGACGAGGTCGGGAGCTCGGCGAACCGCGCGCCCGGAACGGGCACCAGGTCGTCGGCGGCCCCGCCTGTCCACTCCTCCACGCTGGCCGATTCCGCAGGTGAAGGGCCACCGGACTCCGTTGCGGAGATCTGCTCCGTGCCCGTCTTCGGGCTGGAGTCCGACGTCGTTTCACGTGAAACCGCGGCCGTCGTCGCCGAGTCAGTCGTCGCCGAATCGGTCGTCGCCGAGTTGATCGTCGCTCGGTCTGTCTTCGCCTGGTCTGTCGTCGACGAGTCGCGAGTCGGCGCGGAGTTCGCGCTCGAGTGGGCGGTGTCCCCTGCCGCCACAGCGTCCAACTCAGCGAGGTCCGCGTCCGAGAGCGACGTGAGCGACGCGAGGTCAGCGGGCCCGGCGTCCGCGTCCGCCACCAGGGTCGTCACACTCGTCGAGGCTGCGTCCTCCCCGGCCTGCTGGTCGACAGAACTCTCTGCAGCGTCGCTCGTCTCGTGGTGCTTCGCCTCGTCCGTGGAGGGGCTCGGGAAGAAGACGTCGACGGGCCGCCTGCCCTCGGAGCTCGTCGGGATCAGGGCACCTAGCCCTCGACCGAGCCCTCGGCGCTTCTCGCTCATCGCTGTTCCTCCTGCCGCAGGCCGGGACCACCGATGGTGCCGGCGAACTCATGATCGTGGTGAGACGTGGAACCGGTGTGTGCTGATGCTGGAGGGTCCTGGGGTGGCGGCGATTCGGCGTTGCGCTGAAGGCCCTCGCTGGTCCCCTCGTCGCTACGGTTCTCCGCGCGTTGCGTGAGTTCGCGGGCCGCTTCGAGGTACGCGAGCGCCCCCGTCGACCCTGGGTCGTAGGTCATGACCGTCTGCCCATGGCTCGGGGCCTCCGAGATCCGCACGGATCGCGGGACCGTCGTGCGCAGCGTCTGCTCCGGGAAGTGCTCGCGGACTTCGCTGGCGACCTGCTGCGCAAGGTTCGTCCTGCCGTCGTACATGGTGAGCAGGATCGTCGAGACATGGAGCCCCGGGTTGAGGTGCGCCTTGATCAGCTCGATCGTCTTGAGGAGCTGGCTCAAGCCTTCCAGGGCGTAGTACTCGCACTGGATCGGGATGAGCACTTCCCGACCGACCACGAAGGCATTCACCGTCAGGAGGCCAAGGCTCGGGGGGCAGTCCACCAGGACGTAGTCGATGGGTTCGAGCCCTTCACGCTCACGCTGGGCGAGATACTCGTCGAGCGCACGACGAAGCCGTGTTTCACGTGAAACGAGCGACACGAGCTCGATCTCCGCACCCGAGAGATCGATGGTCGCCGGGACGCACCAGAGCGTGGGGATGTCGGGACACTGCTGCACCGCGCTCGCCAACGGGTCACCATCGACGAGAACCTCGTAGACCGACGGCGTCCCTGCACGATGCTCGACGCCGAGAGCGGTCGACGCATTGCCCTGGGGATCGTTGTCGATCACCAGGACGTTGAGCCCGGCCATCGCCAGCCCGGCGGCAAGGTTCACTGTCGTCGTGGTCTTCCCGACGCCGCCCTTCTGGTTCGCGACGGTGATGATCCGGGTCGTCACCGGTCGAGGGAAGCGTCGCCCGTGAAGGTCGATCCGACGGCGGGCGTCCTCCGCGAGCTGGGCCGCCAGCGGCGTCGACTCGTCGGCGACGGGAAGACTCGCCATCAGCGCTGCCCGGCGGTCGTCCTCGGTTCCCATGCTCCGTGCGCCCTCCCCGTCGTGGGAGAGCGCCACCTGCTCCTCGGAGCCGTCGGGGCCCACAGGGCTCTGCGTCACGCGTCTCATCCTCTCCGTCGTCGCCTCTCAGCATCCGCCGTGCGCCATGGCTTTCGACGGATCTCGGGGCCGAGAGCGGGCGTGTCGCTCACGTCCTCGGCACCCGTTCCCTAGATCAGCGTGAACCAGTCTGCCGCACGATACGAACGACCGTCGTGGTCTCCACACCGGGGAGCGTCGGTGCCTCGATGATCTCCGGCTCCGACCCCTTGAGCTTGCGCAAAACCTTCCGTGCCGGATCGATCTCGCGACTCACGTTACGACCCTTGAGAACGATCATCTCCCCGCCTGGTCGAACCAGCGGGAGCGACAGGCGCGCGAGCTTGTCGAGTGCCGCGACGGCACGCGACGTCACCGCGTCGCACTCGAACGCACCGTGATACTCCTCGGCTCGGCCCCGCTTGACCTCGATGTTCGGCAAGGAGAGGTCCTCGGCGATCTCCGTCAGCCAGGCGCAGCGTCGCTCCATCGGTTCGATGAGGTAGACAGTCGCTTCCGGACGCATGGCGGCGATCACGACGCCCGGCAGACCAGCGCCCGACCCCACGTCAGCGATCAGCCCGGTCCTGGGCAGGAAGGGCACGACGGCGGCCGAGTTCAGGATGTGACGATCCCAGATGCGCGGAACCTCCCGCGGTCCGATGAGACCGCGCAGCTCGCCTTCGTTCCGCAACCGTTCCGCGAACTTCTCGACGGCGACGAACGAGTCACCGAAGTACTCGATCAACGCCTCCCGGGGGATGTCCGGCTCCTCGTTGCCTGCGGCCTCGTGCTGCATCGGGTCGTCTGCCTCCTCGTGTGCGAACGCCTCATCGTTTCACGTGAAACGACGTCGAGGGTGCGCGGCCCACCGAGCGTCGAGCGAGGTTCGACGAGCTTCGACCATGTCGCCAACCGTTCCGGGAATCGTCGTCACACCTCTCCTCGCCGACCCGAAGAACGGCGGTCGTCACGACGTGGCGAACGCCGTCGAGCAGGGCATGCGCACAGGACTGCCCGCGCCCCGCCACCCGGCGCTCGTCCACTCCGTAGCTCCCGTGCGGTTCCCGTACCAGCGAACCCGTCAGCACCCCCGCACCCAGAGTCGCGCGGAACTCCTGGGTACCAGCACCCTCAGCAACGCACTTCGCCCCGCGTTTCACGTGAAACGCGGGGCGAAGAAGAAGCGGGGGTTCGTCTCCGGCGGTGTCAGTCTGCCGGGTAGATGACGACGTAGCGCTGAGGCTCGACACCCTCCGAGTCGCTCCGCAGCCCCGCTGCGGCCACGGCGTCGTGGACGACCTTGCGCTCGAACGCGTTGAGCGGATCGAGCGAGACCTTGGCTCCCTCGGCACGCACGCGCTCGATCGCCTCTGCGGCCTGCGCCGTGAGCTCACGACGACGGCCCGCTCGGAAACCGGCGACGTCGAGCATGAGGCGGCTCCGCTCCCCCGTCCTGGCCTGCACGGCGAGGCGCGTCAGCTCCTGCAGCGCATCGAGCACCTCGCCGTCGTCGCCGACGAGAGAGCTCAGCGCGGCGGGGTCGTCCGCAACGATCTCGACAGCGGCCCGGTCGTGCTCGACGTCGATGTCGATGTCACCGTCGAGGTCCGCGATGTCGAGGAGTTCCTCGAGGTAGTCCGCCGCGATCTCCCCTTCTTCCTCGAGTCGGGTGGTCTCCGGGGCGGATTCCTCGGTGGACGTCGCGTCGGACGCGGGCGTCTCGGTAGGCGTCATGCGTTGCTCCTCACGGCACGTGCGCGCTCGGGCGCAGGTCTACTTCTGCTTCTTCTTCTTGGGCGCGGGCTTCGATGCGCCGGTCCCGGACCCGCCCTTCGCGGCACCGCCCGGTGCCGGCTTGTCCGCCGGGGCATCCTCCGCCGGGGCATCCTCCGGGGTAGACGCGGACACCGTCCCGACGGGACGAGGGGCGCTCTTCTGGCGGTCCTTGCGCTTGGGCTGCTGGCGCTGGCCGCGAGGCTGCTCGATGACCGGCGTCGCGTCCTCGACGACGCCCTTCGCCGCGCGCTTGCGCGCCTGGCGCTCCTTGAGGAGGCGCTCCGCCTCCGAACCCGGGGCCGGCATGCGTCGGATCGTGTAGAACTGCTGCCCCATCGACCAGAGGTTCGTCGTGGTCCAGTAGACGAGGACACCGACGGGGAAGTTCACGCCGGAGACGGCGAAGATGAAGGGGAAGACGTAGAGCATCATCTTCTGCGTCGAGGCCATCGGGCCCTCGAGAGCCGCCTTCGGCATGTTCTTCATCGTGAGCTGACGCTGCGTGAAGAACGTCGTCGCACACATCGCGACGATGAGGACCGCGATGACGATCTTCGTCTGCAGGTCATCGGTGCGGAGGAAGACGTCGGACAGCTGCGCACCGAACACGGACGAGCTCTCGATGTCGGACGCCACGGAGGCGTCGATAGGACCGATCGGCTTCGAGGAGCCGTCGGAGATCGGCACGAGCCCGTTCAGCACCCGGAAGAGCGCGAAGAAGATCGGCGACTGGAGCAGGATCGGCATGCACGAGGCGAAGGGGTTCGTCCCGTGCTTGCGATAGAGCTCCATCGTCTCGCGGCTCATGGCCTCACGGGACGCGGGGTCCGTCTTGCCCTTGTACTTCTTCTGGATCGCCTGCATCTCCGGCTGCAGCATCTGCATGCCGCGCGACGCCTTGATCTGCTTGAAGAACAAGGGGATCAGCAGGATACGGATGATGATGACCAGGCCGACGATCGACAGGACCCACGCCGGGCCCGGGCCGTCGGAGAACCCGAGGAACACGAGACCCTGGTGGCAGAGGTACATGATCCACGCCACGACCCACTCGATCGGGGCGAGGAACGCGAAGAAGTCCATCGGTGACTGCTCCCTCAACTTCAGACAAAGCGTGTGAATCGCCCGGGATCGGGCTACGGACTAGTGCGTGTGTCGTGCCGGCGGAACGTCGTCGACCCCACCGAGGCTCCAGGGGTTGCAGCGCAGCAGCCGCCAGAGGGCGAGGCCCGTTCCGCGCAGGGCGCCGTGACGACGCACCGCCGTGAGGGCGTACTGGGAGCAGGACGGGTAGTACTTGCACGTGGGCCCGGTCATCGGGGAGATCACCGACTGGTAGGCCCTGATCATGCCGATCAGCGTGAGCGCGGGGACCCGGCGCAGCAGGTCGGCGACGCGGCGGACGACGCCGCGCTCGTCGGGTGCCGGCTCCTCGGACGAGGGCGGCGCCGGGACGCGCGGCGGGTGGGTCGTCGTCATCGACGCTCGCCCGCTCGCTCGTCGAGCCGACGGGTCGCACGCACGAGACCGCTGTCGAGGTCGGCGCTGAGCTCCTCGAAGGAGGCGAGCGCCGCGCCGGGAAGCGCGCGGACGACAGCGCGCCCGTGCGCGGGCAGCACGAAGAGACGCGACGCCGTGGCGGCGCGCAGTCGGCGCTTCACGAGGTTGCGGTGCACCGCGTTCCCCACTGCCTTGGAGACGACGAAGCCGACCTGCGGCTGAGCAGCGCCCTCGGGATCCTCCGAGAGGTGCACGACCACGGTCGACCTACCAGCACGCACGCCGCGGCGCACCGCCCGCTCGAAATCGACGGAACGGCGCAGTCGGTGCGCCGCGGGGAGCACGTGCGATCAGGCAGAGAGCTCGGTGCGGCCCTTGCGGCGGCGGGCAGCCAGGATGGCGCGGCCGGCGCGGGTCCGCATGCGCAGCCGGAAGCCGTGGGTCTTCGCCCGGCGCCGGTTGTTCGGCTGGAAGGTCCGCTTGCTCACGAGGTACTCCAAGAACGTCGGGGAGGTACACCGTCTATGTCCTCGACGATGCAGTGACAGGCTCCGGTTGGCTCCTGCCGATGGTTCGGGTCGTGCGCCGGACGGTCGCCCGCCCGGTCACCGCTCAGGCGCGCGGACCGGATGACCATTGCTGGGGGCATCGGGTCCTCGCAGGCAGATCCTGACGTGAGGCCTCGCGTCGAGTTTCCTCCACGCGGGCGCGCCAAGAACACCTGGAACGGCTGTCTGACGTTACGCTGCGCGACCCCCCCGGGTCAAACCGCGACGGGTGACCTTCACCGCGTGCGACGATGGCGCGGCGTCGTCCCGGATCCCGGCATCCTGCCGGTGAGAGCATCCTCACCCTACAACCCACAGCCTGTGGACAACTATGTGGATGAGGGGTTCCCGTGGCACGATCGACCCCAGCATCACCCCATCCGTGACCTTCTCCTCGTCGGCGCACCCCCGCCCGGCCCGTCAGCGTGCTCGACGGCCGGAGCTCTGCCCGGCGCACGCTGTCGACCCCGTGAGGAACTGCCCGTGGCCAACCCGGACGAGAACATCGCCGACGTCTGGGCGCAGACCCTGAGCATCCTCGAGGCGAGCCCGGACATCACTCCGCGGCAGATCGCGTTCATCCGGCTGGCCAAGCCGCTCGCGATCCTCGACGACACCGTCTTCATCGCGGTCCCCCACGAGCAGACCCGCACGTACCTCGAGACGCGGGTCCGTGACGAGCTGGTGACCGCGATGTCCTCCTGCCTCGGGCGCGACGTCCGGTTCGGCATCACCGTCGACCCGGAGCTCAGCTCCGACCCCGTCCTCGCGCCCGCGTCGCGGCCGGCGGTCGAGCGGCCCTACATCGAGCCCGACGACGTGCTCCTCCCGGACCTGCCGGCGCCTCCCCCGCCCCGTCCCCAGGCCGAGCCGAGCCGGCTGAACCCCAAGTACGTCTTCGAGACGTTCGTCATCGGCTCCTCCAACCGGTTCGCGCACGCCGCCGCGGTCGCGGTGGCCGAGGCACCCGCCAAGGCCTACAACCCGCTGTTCATCTACGGGGACTCCGGGCTCGGCAAGACGCACCTGCTGCACGCGATCGGGCACTACGCCCACAACCTGTACCCCAACGTGCGCGTGCGCTACGTGAACTCGGAGGAGTTCACGAACGACTTCATCAACTCCATCGGCGAGGGCAAGGCCGGAGCGTTCCAGCGGCGTTACCGCGACGTCGACGTGCTCCTCATCGACGACATCCAGTTCCTGCAGGGCAAGGAGCAGACGATGGAGGAGTTCTTCCACACCTTCAACGCGCTGCACAACGCCAACAAGCAGGTCGTCATCACGTCCGACCTGCCCCCCAAGCAGCTCAACGGGTTCGAGGACCGCCTGCGGTCCCGGTTCGAGTGGGGCCTCATCACCGACGTCCAGCCGCCGGACCTCGAGACGCGCATCGCGATCCTCCGCAAGAAGGCGTCGAGCGAACGCCTCGCCGCTCCGGACGACGTGCTGTCCTACATCGGGTCGCGCATCTCGACGAACATCCGGGAGCTCGAGGGCGCGCTGATCCGTGTCACCGCGTTCGCGAACCTCAACCGCCAGCAGGTCGACCTCCCGCTCGCGGAGATCGTGCTCAAGGACCTCATCACCGACGAGGACAGCGCGGAGATCACCCCCGCCGCGATCATCGCGCAGACCGCCGCGTACTTCGGCCTGACGATCGACGACCTCTGCGGCAGCTCGCGATCGCGCGTCCTCGTCACCGCTCGCCAGATCGCGATGTACCTGTGCCGAGAGCTCACCGACCTGTCGCTCCCGAAGATCGGGCAGCAGTTCGGGGGCCGCGACCACACGACGGTCATGCACGCGAACCGCAAGATCACCGAGCAGATGGCCGAGCGTCGCTCCACGTACAACCAGGTCACGGAGCTCACGAGCCGGATCAAGCAGCAGCACCGCGGCTGAGGCGGCGAGGCCGTGCCCGGACGGTGCTACTCGTCGGCTCGACGCCGCGCTGACCGCGGCTCTCCCCCTCACGGTGCGGTCCGGTCCCGGACGAAGCGGGTCGCCCCCGCGCACCGGCGCTTCCTGAGCCCACGGCGGGTGCGCCGTACGGGGAGGCAACCGCACATTCCCGCCGTTCTGCCTCGCACCCGGGCCGGACGCAGCCCTCGGCACGAGCCGCTGTCAGGCGCCTCGGCCGGGCTCTCTCGCGTCGCCCCTCACACCACCGGTGGCCCCCGTCACGCGCCCCGGCGGCCCTCCTCGGCCTGCGTCGAGCTCGGACGATCCATGTCCATCACGTTCCAGGTCTCTGCCCGGGAGATTCTCGTCGTCCCTCGCCGGAGCGCCTCCGAGATCACCGAGATCCCTCGTCGACCATGCCGATCTTCTTCTGGCTGTCCACTCTCGTCGCGCGACGAGACGCCGTCCGACGCCCCGGGACTGACCAGACGCGCCCCTCCCCGAGCGGTCTGCCATCGGGGTTGTCCACCGCCAGTGGACGGTCTCACCAGCTCGTCGCCGACCCCGAAGACCCTTCCCCACCTGTCCCGCGCGCTGTCCACAGGGTTACCCACCGTGGTGCTCTATTCTGTGGAAATCGGCGTCAAGCACCGACGCGCCTCTCCAGCCACGGGCAGGTACGACACTCGTACACAGCTTGTGGGTGGAGTTGTCCACAGTCATCCACAGGACTCCTGTGGGTATTCACATTCGCGGAATGCAGACGACGACGGTGGACCACAGGGTCTCGTGCGCCGCGACAAATCCTGACAACATCATGGTTTTCCCCCCGAAACCTGTGGACGGCGGCCTCGTACACACCCTGTGGACGGCTCACCCGGAGGGGCTCTGTGCACAGTTCTGTGGACAGCTGTGGACAAAGGCCCTCTCAGTGTGGACGGGCCACCCTCGATCAGTGGACGACGTGTGGGGACAGATCGGCCGCCCACAGGCGCCGCGACTTTCCCACACTGGGCCCACCGGTTCGTCCACACGCATTTGTGCCCTCTGACCTGGGCGGACACCGGTTTTCCACGAGATCCACAACCCCTATGACGACGACGAAAGTGTTCTCAGAGGGGAAATTCCACACGCCTTCATCAGGCCCCGGCGGCCGACGGTGCGACCTGTGCTCCACGAGCCCGCTCCCGATCCTGGCCGAGCCGTGGTGAGCGCGCGACGTCGGCGGAGACCGCCGTCGGGCCTCCGTCCCCAGGCCCGCCGTTCCAGTTCCTCCCACCCGCCTCCTCGCGTAGGGTTCATGCACGACACGTGTGCGCGGACCTGCGACCCGGCACCTCGTGTCCACAGCGGCAGACCTGCCCGGTGGACGAGCGAGGACGAGCGGCCCCGACGGCGAGCCCGGCGTCGCGGCGAAGCAGGACGGCACATGTGAAGATCGGGTCCGACCGAGACGTGGGGACGAGAGGGTGTGGGATGAAGTTCCGGGTTGAGCGTGATGTCCTGGCCGACGCGGTGACCTGGACGGCGCGAACCCTGCCGACCCGCCCGCCCGCGCCCGTCCTCGCCGGGGTCCGGCTCGAGGCCGACGCGTCGGGGACCATCGGGCTGTCGAGCTTCGACTACGAGGTCTCGGCCCGTTCGGAGATCCCCGCCGAGGTCAGCGAGCCTGGCACGGTCCTCGTCTCCGGCCGGCTGCTCGCCGAGATCTCCCGGGCGCTGCCCGCGAAGCCCGTGGACGTCGTCCTGGAGGGCAACAAGGTCACGGTGACGTGCGGCGCGAGCCGGTTCACGCTCCTCACCATGCCGGTGGACGAGTACCCGGCGCTGCCCGCGATGCCCGAGCTCTCCGGCACCGTCTCGGGCGACGAGCTGACGAACGCCGTCGCGCAGGTCACGGTGGCGGCGAGCCGCGACGACACGCTCCCCCTCCTCACGGGCGTGCGCGTCGAGATCGAGGGCGAGAAGATCACGCTCCTCGCGACGGACCGGTACCGCCTCGCCCTGCGCGAGCTCACCTGGACGCCCGTGACCCCGAGCTACTCCGCCGTCGCCCTCGTGCGCGCGCGCACCCTCAACGACGTGGCGAAGTCCCTCGGTGGCTCGGGCCTCGTCAACATCGGGCTCAACACGGGCGCCGGCGTGGACCTCATCGGCTTCGAGGCCGGGGGCCGTCATACGACGTCGCAGCTCGTCGACGGCGACTACCCCGCAGTGCGTCGGCTCTTCCCGGACGAGACGCCCATCCACGCCGTCGTCCCCACCGCCCCGCTCATCGACGCCGCCAAGCGCGTGTCCCTGGTCGCCGAGCGCAACACGCCGATCCGCCTGTCGTTCACGGACGGCCAGGTCGTCCTGGACGCCGGACAGGGCGACGACGCGCAGGCGTCCGAGGCGCTGGAGGCGGTGCTCGTCGGCGAGGACATCTCGGTGGCGTTCAACCCGCAGTTCCTGCTCGACGGCCTGGGCGCGCTCGGCACCGACTTCGTGCGCCTGAGCTTCACGCACCCGAACAAGCCGGTCGAGTTCACGGGTCAGGACTCCCTGGACGGCGAGGACTCGTCCCACTACCGCTACCTGCTGGTGCCGATCCGCTTCGCCGGCTGATCCCGACGGAGCCGGACGGCTCGCACCGCACCACCGCACCCCGGAGGACTCGTATGGTCACGCGCATCGGCCTCGTCGGCCTCGGCAAGATGGGCAACAACATGCGGGCGCGCGTCCGCGCCGCCGGTATCGAGGTCGTCGGCTACGACCCTCGTCCCGAGGTGTCGGACGTCGCGACGCTCGCCGACCTCGTCGCGGCCCTGCCCGACGACGGCCCGCGCATCGTGTGGGTCATGGTCCCGGCGGGCGACGCGACCCGCGGCGTGGTCACCGAGCTCGGCGGTCTGCTCGGCGAGGGCGACTTCGTCATCGAGGGTGGGAACTCCTACTACGCCGAGGACCAGGCGCGGGCCGCGGAGCTGGCCGAGAAGGGCGTCGGCTACCTCGACGTCGGCGTCTCGGGCGGCGTCTGGGGCCTCGAGAACGGCTACGGGCTCATGGTCGGCGGGGACCGGACGTACGTCGAGGCGGCCATGCCGGTCTTCGACGCGCTGCGTCCCGACGGCCCGCGCGAGGAGGGCTTCGTCCACGCGGGCGAGGTCGGCGCCGGGCACTTCGCGAAGATGGTCCACAACGGCATCGAGTACGGGCTCATGCAGGCGTACGCCGAGGGCTACGAGCTCCTCGCCGCGAAGAGCGAGCTCGTCAAGGACGTGCACGGCACGATGAAGGCGTGGACCCGTGGCACGGTCGTGCGCTCGTGGCTCCTCGACCTCTTCGTCAAGGCGCTCGAGGAGGACCCGCAGCTCGCCGCGATCGACGACTGGGTCGACGACTCCGGCGAGGGCCGCTGGACGGTCGACGAGGCGATCGACAACGCCGTCCCGCTGCCGGTGATCTCCGCCGCCCTCTTCGCGCGCTTCGCCTCGCGCCAGGAGCAGTCGCCCGCGCTCAAGGCCGTCGCCGCGCTGCGCCAGCAGTTCGGCGGGCACGCCGTCAAGGCGGCCGGGCCCGCCTCCCCGGGAGCCGGGCCGCTCGAACCCCCGGCCTGACCGCTCCCCGCCGACCTCCTCGACCCTCGCCGCACCGATGTACGTCTCGCACCTCTCCCTGGTCGACTTCCGCTCGTACGAGTCCGTCGACGTCGAGCTCGTCCCGGGCGTGAACGCGCTCGTCGGGCAGAACGGGCAGGGCAAGACGAACCTCGTCGAGGCGATCGGGTACGTCGCGACGCTCGCGAGCCACCGCGTCGCGGGCGACGCCGCGCTCGTCCGTGCGGGTGCCACGCGCGCCGTCGTGCGGACGCGCGTCGTGCGGGGCGACCGGGCGAGCACCGTGGAGCTCGAGATCGCGTCGGGGCGGGCCAACCGGGCGCGGATCAACCGGTCCCCGGCCCAGCGGCCGCGCGACGTGCTCGGCATCGTCCGGACGGTGCTCTTCGCGCCGGAGGACCTCGCGCTCGTCAAGGGCGACCCGGACGGGCGGCGTCGCTTCCTCGACCAGCTCGCGGTGCTCCTGGTGCCGCGCGTGGCGGCGCTCCTCGCGGACTACGACCGGGTGCTGCGCCAGCGCGGCGCGCTGCTGAAGTCGGCGACGGCGCTGCGCGGCCGCGGCCGGCGGAGGCCGTCCGCCGTCGAGCCGCCGCCCGAGGACGACGCACCCGAGACCGCGGCCTCGCCGCTCGCGACGCTCGAGGTGTGGGACGCGCGCCTCGCGAGCCTCGGCGCGGAGATCACGGCGCTGCGCCTGCAGCTCGTGGCCGCGCTCACGCCCTACGTCGCGGAGGCGTACGAGCAGGTCAGCGCGGGGCAGGGCGAGGCGCGCATCGCGTACCGCTCGTCCGTGGACGAGGCGCTCGACGCGGACGACGGTCCCGTGAGGCCGCCCGCGGCGGGTGACGCCGCGGACCCGGGCGACGCACCGGCGTCGGGCATCCCCGACGTGGCGGCCCTCGAGAGGCGCATGCTGGAGGCCATGGAGGCCGTGCGCGCGAAGGAGGTCGACCGCGGGGTGAACCTCGTCGGTCCCCACCGCGACGACCTCGTCCTCACCCTGGGCGGCCTCCCGGCGAAGGGCTACGCGAGCCACGGCGAGTCGTGGTCGTTCGCGCTCGCGCTGCGGCTGGCGTCGTACCGGCTGCTGCGCGACGGCGCCCCCGCGGGCCTCGACTCGCTCCTCTGGGCGGACCAGTGGGGGCCCGACGGCGAGCCGATCCTCGTGCTCGACGACGTGTTCGCCGAGCTCGACGTCCGGCGGCGCGAGCGGCTCGCCGAGCTCGTGGCCGACGCGGGCCAGGTGATCATCACCGCGGCCGTGCCCGACGACGTCCCGAGCCGGCTCGACGGCGCGCGGTTCGCCGTGCACGACGGGACGGTGCACCGTGTCGAGGACTGAGCCCGCGGACCGGGACGGGGCGGACCGCCAGGACGACGACGCGCGCCCCGGCCCGGCCGACGACCTCCCGGAGCGACGCACGACGGGGCTGCCCGTCGGCCACGTCGTGGAGCTGACCCCACCGGCGGAGGTGGCGCGGCAGGCCCTGAACCGCGCCAAGGCGGCGGCGCGCGCGAAGGGGCTCCGGCCCGGGCAGGAGCCTCGCCGACGCATCCTCGCGGACCCGCCGACGTCGGGCGCGCGCCCGGGCGGTCGCGACCCGCAGCTCCTGGGCGACGTCGTCGCGCGCCTGCTGCGCGAGCGGGACTGGGTCGCGGACGTGTCGGTGGGGGGCGTCGTCGGGCGGTGGCGGGAGGTCGTGGGCGACCAGGTCGCCGACCACTGCGAGCCCGAGACGTTCGAGGACAAGGTGCTCGTCGTGCGGGCCGACTCGACGGCGTGGGCGACGCAGGTGCGGCTCCTCACGCCGCAGCTGCTCGAACGTCTCGCGCGCGAGGTGGGCGAGGGGGTCGTCGAGACGGTGACCGTCCTCGGGCCGGCGGGACCGAGCTTCCGCCGGGGGAAGAAGTCCGTCCGGGGTCCGGGTCCCCGCGACACCTGGGGCTGAGAAGGTCCGGACCGACGACGAGGCCCGCCGTGCAGGGGGCACGGCGGGCCTCGCGGTGGTGACCGGGGCGTTGGTCACCACGTCAGGGGGTCAGGCCTGGGCTCGGCGGCGCAGCCAGAGCACCAGGGCCCCACCGCCGACGAGCAGCGCGGCGAACGCGGCCGCGCCGGCGACCGTCGCACCGGTCGTGGCGAGCGCGGGGCCGGTCGGCTCCTCGGGTCCGGCGACGTCCTCGACGGCCACGGGGGCGACGGGCGGGTTCGCGCACGCGCTCGTCGCCGGCGGGTACTCGACCACGGTGGAGTACGACGGGTTGACCTCGAACAGCACCTCGGCGCCGTCGCGGGTCCAGGCGTAGTTGCCGTCGGTCTGGGTGTACGAGCCGTCCTCGTTCCGGACGAACCCGGGCCACTGCTTCGGCTCCTCGGCGGAGGCTCCCGGCCACAGAAGGGTCCCGCTGAGCGGCTGGTCCGGCACGACGTAGTTCTCGCCGCCGCTCGGGTGCAGGAAGGTGATCGTCAGCGGGGTCTCCGAGTCGACCGTCGCGCCCTCGGGCAGGCCGATCTCGTAGCCGAGGTACGGGACGTCGCCCTGGCAGACGGCGCCGATCTCGCCGGGCACGAGCGCGCACGTCTCGTCGGAGGGCAGCAGATCGACGAGCGGGAGCAGCGCGCTGCGGCCGTTCGTGGCCACGACGTAGCCGAGCTTCGCCGTCTCCGAGGAGAAGGTCGCCGCGGCGCTCTTCGGGACGGCGACGACGCCCTCCGCCGTGAGCTCGTACCGGACGTCCTCCGACTCGGCCGGGAGGTCCTGCTTCGTGAGCTCCGTGCCACAGACCTCGACGGCGGCCGGCACGGCCGGCGTGACCACGTCGACCTCCGGCGCGACCGGCGTGGCGGGAGTGCCGGGCCTCGGGGTGTCGCACGCGTCCTCGGGGAGGAGGTCGGCGAGGTCCTGGTGGTCCCACGCGACGAGCGTGCCCTCGGGGAACTCGCCGAGGTGCTCGCCGTCGGGTGAGTAGCGGATGTCCGTGGGGAGGTCGTCGAGACCGCCGGGGAGGTCCACGAGGTCCTGCTGGACTGCCCACGCGGTGCAGAGGTCGGCCGTGTCGACGTCCGGCTGGATCGCGCGGGCGACCTCGCTCACGTCCTCCAGGTCGAGGGGCTGCACGACCCAGGCCCTGTCCCACGGCTTCTCGGGCAGGGCGACCTCGGTGCCCGTGACGATCTTCTGCGGGCCGGAGTTCTCCCACGCCGCGGGCTGTGCGGGGTCGATCTTGGGGTACACGTAGACGCCGACCTGGACGGGGGCGTCGGGCGTCTCGCAGGCCCGGGTCGAGCCGGACTGGTCGTAGTCGTACTGGCGGCCGTCGGACGCGTCGACGGAGACGGTCCAGGTGTGGTCCTGCGTGGGGTCGAGGTCGTAGGAGCGCGTGAGCTCGCGCTGGAAGGTCGTGGACTCGACCTCCTTGCCGTCCACGGTGACGGTCAGGTCGTTGCTCTTCTTCGAGTAGGCCCAGAGCTTCACCGAGAGCGTCGTGCAGTCGGCCGTGACGACGGGCGTGTGGGCGGAGGCGGGTGCCGCGGTGGCCACGATCAGGCCACCGAGCGCGAGCGCTGTCGCCGCAGCGCTCGCGAGGAGTCTCTTCACTGAGTGGGGTCCCTTCGGGGTCGAGCCGCCCGCGTGCGATCGCTGCTGCGCGGACGACGCGCGAATCAGGATGGTGTGTGGTATTAGACCACTTTCCGCGTGAAACACCGATTCCCGACTTGTCGGTTGCGGTAGCGCTCCCACCAAGGAGCGCGCGACGGTTGCTGCGGGCACTTTTTCGACGGCCGTCGACGGCCACCTGCGCGTCGTGAACAGAGCCTGTGGACAACCGTGTGGAGAACTTCCGCCGAGACGGCGCGGATCGCGTCGCGGATGTCCTGCGAGATGTCCTCAGGACGGCCGAGATCCGCGGAATTCGGCTCGTGGCGGGTAGACTGGGGAGGTCATTCCGGGTCTTGTCACCACCCGCTCGCGCAGCCCGTCCGCGGCGCCTCCACCAGCCGTCCGCGGCAGGTCGGACGCTCCCTCACGGAGCCGGCGCAGGCGGCGGTGCGGGCCCGGAACCTTTGAGCAGCGGCGGCCGGTCCGGCACGGACACGGCGGCCGCGCGCACGACGACGAGGAGCAGTCCTGCCCGTGGCAGAGCACACCGACACCGCCATCCCCGACCCGACGGCGTCCGCGGAGGCGACACCCTCGGCGGGCGGCGGCTACGACGCGAGCAACATCACCGTCCTGGAGGGCCTCGAGGCGGTCCGCAAGCGTCCGGGCATGTACATCGGCTCGACGGGTGAGCGAGGCCTCCACCACCTTGTGTACGAGGTTGTGGATAACTCTGTGGACGAGGCCCTCGCCGGGCACGCGGACACGATCGACGTGACGCTCCTCGCCGACGGGGGCGTGCGCGTCGTCGACAACGGGCGCGGCATCCCCGTCGCGATCCACCCCACCGAGGGCCGGCCCACGGTCGAGGTCGTCATGACGATCCTCCACGCGGGCGGCAAGTTCGGCGGTGGCGGGTACGCCGTCTCGGGGGGTCTGCACGGCGTCGGCATCTCGGTCGTCAACGCGCTCTCGTCCCGTGTGGTCACCGAGGTCCAGCGTGACGGCTACGCCTGGCGCCAGGAGTTCGCCGACGGCGGCAAGCCCGTGGGCGAGCTGCACCGCGGCGAGGCGACGCAGGCGACGGGCACGACGCAGACGTTCTGGGCCGACCCGACGATCTTCGAGACCACCGAGTACGACTTCGAGACGCTGCGTGCGCGGTTCCAGCAGTACGCGTTCCTCAACAAGGGGCTGCGGATCACGCTCACCGACGAGCGCCCTGCGCACCTCGACACCGGGGACGAGGTCACCGGCGAGGCCGAGGACGGCACGCCCGCGAGCGGCGACGCGACGTCGTCGGGCGCGTCGACCGCGGCGCGCACGGTGAGCTACAAGTACGACGGCGGCCTCATCGACTACGTGAAGCACCTCAACGGCGCGAAGAAGGTCGAGCTCGTCCACCCCGACGTCATCGACATCGAGTCGGAGGACACCGAGCGGCGCATCTCCGTCGAGATCGCGATGCAGTGGACCAGCGCCTACTCGGAGTCCGTCCACACGTTCGCCAACACGATCTCCACGACCGAGGGCGGCACGCACGAAGAGGGCTTCCGTGCGGCGATGACCTCGCTGGTCAACCGCTACGCGCGCGACAAGGGCATCCTCAAGGACAAGGACGAGAACCTCACGGGCGACGACATCCGCGAGGGCCTGACGGCGGTCATCTCCGTCAAGCTGGGCGAGCCGCAGTTCGAGGGCCAGACGAAGACGAAGCTCGGCAACACCGAGGCGAAGACGTTCGTCCAGCGCGTCGTCAACGAGCGGCTCAACGACTGGTTCGACTCGCACCCGAACGAGGCCCGTGACGTCCTGCGCAAGGCGATCCAGGCGTCGCAGGCGCGCCTCGCCGCCCGCAAGGCGCGCGAGGCCACCCGCCGCAAGGGCCTGCTCGAGTCCGGCGGCATGCCGGGCAAGCTGCGCGACTGCCAGTCGAACCGCGCGGAGGAGTGCGAGATCTTCATCGTCGAGGGTGACTCCGCGGGCGGCTCGGCCGTCCGCGGGCGCAACCCCCGGACGCAGGCGATCCTGCCGATCCGCGGGAAGATCCTCAACGTCGAGCGCGCGCGCCTCGACCGGGCCCTGTCCAACCAGGAGGTCCAGTCGATCATCACGGCGTTCGGCACCGGCATCGGCGAGGACTTCGACCTCGCCAAGCTCCGGTACCACAAGATCGTCCTCATGGCCGACGCCGACGTCGACGGCCAGCACATCGCGACGCTCCTGCTCACGCTGCTGTTCCGGTACATGCGCCCGCTCATCGAGAACGGGCACGTCTACCTCGCGCAGCCGCCGCTCTACCGGCTCAAGTGGTCGAACGCCCCGCACGACTACGTGTACTCCGACAAGGAGCGCGACGCGTTCCTCGCCGCCGGGCAGGCCGCCGGCAAGCGGATCCCCAAGGAGAACGGGATCCAGCGCTACAAGGGTCTGGGCGAGATGGACTACTCGGAGCTGTGGGACACGACCATGGACCCCGAGCACCGCACCCTCAACCAGGTGACCCTCGACGACGCCGCGGCGGCCGACGAGATCTTCTCCGTCCTCATGGGCGAGGACGTGGAGTCCCGCCGGAGCTTCATCCAGCGCAACGCGAAGGACGTGCGGTTCCTTGACATCTGAGCCGCTCCTCGCGGAGCCGGGGGGCGGCAGGACCGGACGCCCCGGCGCGGCCCGCCCTCCCGGGCGGGTCCGGAGGTCTTCCAGGACGACGACGCACGAAGAGACGAACGAACGAGGTAGACCGTGACCGACGAGCAGAACCCCGAGAACGAGCCCACGGCTCCCGGCGACGGGTCCGAGGAGACCGTGCACGCCGACGGGACGGCGGTCGCGGTGCACCACGGGCGCATCGAGCAGGTGGACCTGCAGCTCGAGATGCAGCGGTCGTACCTCGACTACGCGATGAGCGTCATCGTGGGTCGTGCGCTGCCGGACGTGCGCGACGGCCTCAAGCCCGTGCACCGGCGCGTGCTGTACGCGATGTACGACGGCGGCTACCGCCCCGACCGCTCGTACTCGAAGTGCTCGCGCGTCGTCGGCGACGTCATGGGCAAGTTCCACCCGCACGGCGACAGCGCGATCTACGACGCGCTCGTGCGCCTCGTGCAGGACTGGTCGCTGCGCTACCCGCTCGTCGCCGGCCAGGGCAACTTCGGCTCCCCCGGCAACGACCCGGCGGCCGCCCCGCGGTACACCGAGTGCCGCATGGCGCCGATCGCCATGGAGATGGTCCGGGACATCGACAAGGACACCGTCGACTTCCAGGACAACTACGACGGCCGCACGCAGGAGCCGTCGGTCCTGCCGGCGCGGTTCCCGAACCTGCTGGTCAACGGCTCGGCGGGCATCGCCGTCGGCATGGCGACCAACATCCCGCCGCACAACCTCCGCGAGGTCGCGGCGGGCGTGCAGTGGCACCTCGACCACCCGGACGCCTCGCGCGAGGAGCTCCTCGCGGCGCTGCTGCAGCGCATCAAGGGCCCGGACTTCCCCACGGGCGCCACGATCCTCGGCCACAAGGGCATCGAGGAGGCGTACCGCACGGGCCGCGGTTCGATCACCATGCGCGCCGTGGTCAACGTGGAGGAGATCCAGGGCCGCGTGTGCCTCGTCGTCACGGAGCTCCCCTACCAGGTGAACCCGGACAACCTGGCCGCGAAGATCGCGGACCTCGTCAAGGAGGGCCGCGTCCAGGGGATCGCGGACATCCGCGACGAGACGTCGGGCCGGACGGGCCAGCGCCTCGTCGTCGTGCTCAAGCGCGACGCGGTGGCGAAGGTCGTCCTCAACAACCTGTACAAGCACACGCAGCTCCAGGACACGTTCGGCGCGAACATGCTGGCGCTCGTCGACGGCGTGCCGCGCACGCTGAGCCTCGACGCGTTCGTCCGGCACTGGACGACGCACCAGCTCGACGTCGTCGTGCGCCGCACGCGGTACCTGCTGGCGGAGGCCGAGCGCAGCATCCACATCCTGCGCGGGTACCTCAAGGCGCTCGACGCGCTCGACGAGGTCATCGCGCTGATCCGGCGCTCGCCCGACGTCGAGGAAGCCCGCACGGGCCTCATGGAGCTGTTGGGGGTCGACGAGGTCCAGGCGACCGCGATCCTCAACCTCCAGCTGCGCCGTCTGGCGGCCCTGGAGCGGCAGAAGATCCTCGACGACCACGACGCGCTCGAGCGCCAGATCCTCGACTACCAGGACATCCTGGCCAAGCCCGAGCGGCAGCGGTCGATCGTGGGCGACGAGATGGGCGAGATCGTCGCGAAGTACGGCGACGAGCGTCGGACGACGATCCTCCCGTTCGACGGCGAGGTCTCCATCGAGGACCTCATCGCCGAGGAGGAGATGGTCGTCACCATCACGCGCGGCGGGTACGTGAAGCGGACGCGCAGCGACAGCTACCGTGCCCAGAAGCGCGGCGGCAAGGGCGTGCGCGGCACGCAGCTGCGCGAGGACGACATCGTCGACCACTTCTTCGTGACGACGACGCACCACTGGCTGCTGTTCTTCACGAACCTCGGCCGCGTCTACCGGGCGAAGGCGTACGAGCTCCCCGAGGGCGGGCGCGACGCCAAGGGTCAGCACGTCGCGAACCTGCTCGCGTTCCAGCCGGGCGAGAAGATCGCCCAGGTGCTCGACCTGCGCGACTACGACGCGGCGCAGTACCTGGTGCTCGCGACGCGTCGCGGCCTCGTGAAGAAGACGCGGCTCTCGGAGTACGACTCGCCGCGCTCGGGCGGCCTCATCGCGATCAACCTGCGCGAGGACGAGTCCGGGACGCCCGACGAGCTCGTCGCGGCGCTCCTCGTGGACGCCGACGACGACCTCATCCTCGTGTCGCGCAAGGGCCAGTCCATCCGCTTCCCCGCCGACGACGACACGATGCGGCCGCTGGGCCGCGCGACGTCGGGCGTCACGGGCATGAAGTTCCGCGACGGCGACGAGCTGCTCTCGGCCGACGTGGTCGAGGAGGGTTCCGACCTCTTCGTCGTGACGGAGGGCGGGTTCGCGAAGCGCACGCGGATCGACGAGTACCGCGTCCAGGGCCGCGGCGGTCTGGGCATCAAGGTCGCCAACCTGGTGGAGGCTCGTGGAGATCTCGTGGGGGCTCTGGTGACGGAGGCCGACGACGAGGTGCTGGTCATCATGGAGCGCGGGAAGATCGTGCGGTCCGCGGTCGGCGAGGTGAACCTCACCGGTCGGAACACGCAGGGGGTGACGTTCGCGAAGCCCGACAAGGGCGACCGCATCATCGCGGTCGCGCGGAACGTCGAGCGTCGTCTCGGAGAGGATCGGGATACCGTGGAGGGCGAGGACGGGACCGGCACGGCCCCGGGCGTCACCGACACGAGCAGCGCACCGACCACCGACGCGACCGCCTCGTCCGACGGGGCGGGCGGGACCGACCCGGCCCCCGGAACCACCGAGGAAACCAGATGAGCAGCGAGAACAACGCACCGCCGACCATCACGCCGCGGCTGACCGTGCCGCGGCCGGACACGGACGCGTCGGCACGCCCCGGGGCCGCGTCCCCGAGTCGGCACGGCGAGGCGGACGGGACGTCGTCGAACGGCTCGTCGAAGAAGGGCTCGTCGAAGGGCGCCTCGGCGGCGGCGACCCCGCGTGACGGGGCGACGGCCGCCGTCCCGCCGCCGCCTCCGCCGCCCCCGGGCCCGTCCGCCCAGGCCGCGCCCGCGCCGGGCACGGTGGACGACGACGGCATGGAGCGCGCGTCGGGCGAGAGCCGTGTCGCGGTCGCGCGTGCCGGGGCCGTGAAGGCGGCGGCCGCGGCGATCGCGGCGGCGAAGACGGCCGCGAAGAAGGTGTCGGCGGCGGTCCCCGCCGCACCCGCAGAGACGGAGCCCGAGCGCGGGCACGACGAGATCGACGACGAGACGGTGAGGCGCGTGCCCACGACCACCTCGGCCCCCACGAGCGCGGGTGCCGCCGGCGCTCCCGCCGGGGCCTCCATGCACTACTCCGCCGCCGGGGTGACGGGCACCGCGAGCCCGCTCACCGGCGCTACGCCGGCCGTGGGGACCGCGACGGGCGCGACGCCCGCCGTCCGGCCCGACGGCGGCCCGCGCCGTGTGCGGCTCGCGGTCTCGCGCATCGACCCGTGGTCCGCGATGAAGCTCGGCTTCCTCCTCGCGGTCGCCATCGGGATCATGACCGTCGTCGCGACCGCCGTCGTCTGGTACGTGCTCGACGGCATGCAGGTCTTCTTCAAGATCGAGGAGCTGTTCACGCAGATCGTCGGCACGGAGACGGACGTCGACATCCGCCAGTACGTCGCGTTCGGCCGCGTGATCTCGATCGCCACGCTGCTCGGCGTGGTGAACGTCGTCATCATCACGGCGCTCTCGACGATCATGGCGTTCCTGTACAACATCGTCGCGGCGCTCGTGGGTGGCGTGCACCTCACGCTCACCGACGACTGACCGCGCACCGGCTCCCCGACCGGGAGGCACGGGCCCTCGGTTTGGGTCTGCGGCTCCCGGTGGGGTAACCTCAATCGCTGCCTGCGAGCGGAGCAGCCCTCCTGGGGCTGTCCGGCGAGGCGCGTGCGGGCCTATAGCTCAGACGGTTAGAGCGCTTCCCTGATAAGGAAGAGGTCAGAGGTTCAAGTCCTCTTAGGCCCACTGCCAACCCACTCGAGGGGGAACATCATGAAGAAGCTTCTGCTCCTGCTCCTCGCCGCCGGCGCCGGGTACCTCGTGTGGCGCAAGTACACGGAGGACAACGCCGAGCGCGACCTCTGGGCAGAGGTCACCGACACCTTCGAGTGAGCACCTCTCGCCGCTGACCGGCCCCGGCCGCGTCACCCGGGGCCATGGCGCAATTGGTAGCGCACCTGCTTTGCAAGCAGGGGGTTGGGGGTTCGAGTCCCCCTGGCTCCACCATCGTCACGACCACGAAGACCCCGTCCGGCTGCGGACGGGGTCTTCGTGCGTCCGGCCTCGGCGTCGGCGTTCCCGCCGCCGAGGCTGCGTGCTGCCGCCGCGTGCCGCCGCCGTGCCCGCGTGCTCGTGAGGTCTCCGCCCCCTGGGGGACGACGAGGGGCCCGTCCCTGCTGGGACGGGCCCCTCGGTCGTCGGTCACCGTGCGAGGACGGCGGGGTGGAGCGTCAGGCGTCGTCGGCCTTCTTCGCGGCGTCCTGCGCCGCGGACTCGGCGGCCTCGCGCGCCTTCTTGCCGGCGTCGCCCAGGTCGTCCTTGGCGTCCGCGGCGGCGTCCTTGACGTCCTCCGCCGTGTCCTTCACCGCGTCCTTCGCGCCGGCAGCGCCGCCACGGGTGGTGCTGCGGGCCCGGCTCGTCGCCTTCTTCGCCGCGTCCTTGGCGTCCGAGACGGCCTCGGTGACGCGGTCGGTGACGTCGTCACGGACCTCGGCAGCGCGCTCGGCCAGCTTGTCCGTGGCCTCGCGGCCCTTCGCGACGGCGGCGCCCGCGGCCTCGCCGATCGACTCGGCGGCGTCCCCGACGGCGTGCTTGGCGTCGCCGACGACGTCGTCGAAGTGGACCTGCTGCTGCTCCTGCTCCCACGGCTCGGCCCAGGGGTCGGTCGTGGGCTGCGCGCGGCGGTAGAGCACGTAGCCGACGCCCGCGGCGGTCACGCCACCGGCGATCCACCAGAGCGTGCGGCCCTTGCCCTTCGAGGAGTCCGCCTCGGCGGCCTTCGCCGCCGCCTTGTCCGCGGCCGCGGCGAGCTTCGCGGCCGCCTTCTCCGCGGTCTTGTCGGCGTGCTTGGCGGCCTTCTTGCCGGCCTTGCCCGCGGACTTCTGCGCCTGCTTCGCGGCCTCCGCCGTCGCCTTCTTGGCCTGCTTCGCGAGCTTGCGCGCCTTCTTGCCCGACGCGGCGGCTGCCGCGGCCGTGGCGGCGGCGGTCGCCTCGGCCGCGTTGTCCGCGGCGCGCTGGGCGGAGTCGGCCGCGCTGGCGGCGGCGGCGTTGAAGCTCGCGACGATCTTCGGCAGCACGTCCTCCACGAGGCGGTCGTGCGCGGTGTCGATCGCGGGCGCGGCCTTGGTCGCGGCCTTCTCGACGCGCGGCGCGGCGGCCTGGATGCTGTCCTGCCACGCCTTCTCGACGCGCGGCTGGAGCCACTCGAGGAACGCCTCCACCTTGGGCGTGCCCCACTCCTTGGCGTGCACCGCGGCGTCCTTGGCCTGGTCCGCGAGCTGGGTCGCGGCGCTCTGCGCGGTCGCGGCGGCCTGGGCGACCTGTTCCTTCAGCTTCTCGGTGTCGATCGACTCGAGCGTGTCCTTGACGGAGTCGCTCGCTGAGCGAGTACGGGTCATGCGTGCTCCCCGGGGTCGTCGTCCGACGGGACGAATGTGCGGATGCGATGCGTTTCCGCCCACTCTGCCACCACCCCGGCCACGCCGCGAGACATCGCCCCGGACGGGTCGGGCGCGGGTCTCGTGGGAAGATGGTGCCCATGTTCGCAACCCTCCACACGACCGCAGGTGACATCCGGATCGAGCTCCTGCCGAACCACGCCCCGAAGACGGTGGCGAACTTCGTCGGGCTCGCCCAGGGCACCACGACGTGGTCCGACCCCCGCACCGGGGCCGAGCGCACCGAGCCCTTCTACGACGGCCTGATCTTCCACCGCGTGATCCAGGACTTCATGATCCAGGGCGGCTGCCCGCTCGGGACCGGCACCGGCGGCCCCGGCTACACGTTCAACGACGAGATCCACCCCGAGCTCCAGTTCGACCGCCCGTACCTGCTGGCGATGGCGAACGCGGGCGTGCGCCGCAACCCGGTGACGGGCGAGGCCGAGGGCACCAACGGGTCCCAGTTCTTCATCTCGACGGTCCCCACGCCGTGGCTCAACGGCAAGCACACGATCTTCGGCGAGGTCGCGGACGACGAGTCCCGCGCCGTCGTCGACGCGATCAACGCGACGCCCACGCGTCCGGGCGACCGCCCGCAGGAGGACATCGTCATCACGTCCGTCACCATCGAGGACTGACCATCTCGGCGACACCTCCCGGGCCACCCGGCCCGCCGGCGTACGGGACGGCCGGACCGCACGACGGTCCCGCCGTCCCGCCGGTGTGCCCGCGGCACCCGGACCGCGTGTCGTACGTGCGCTGCCAGCGGTGCGGGCGCCCGGCGTGCCCCGAGTGCCAGCGACCGGCCGCGGTCGGCATCCAGTGCGTCGACTGCGTGCGCGACGCCGCCCGCCAGGCGCCGACGCAGCGCACCGCGCTGGGTGGGAAGGTGCGAGGCGGGCCGCCCGTCGTGACGTTCACGATCATCGGCCTGTGCGTCGTGAGCTGGCTCCTCCAGCTCGTCACGGGCGGCACGTGGACGAACATGCTCGCGTTCGCGCCCTGGGTCGGCGAGCTGCAGCCCTACCGCTTCCTCACGGCGGCGTTCCTGCACTCGACGAGCCCTGTCCACATCCTCTTCAACATGTACGCCCTGTGGATCACGGGCCCGTTCCTCGAGCAGCAGCTCGGCCGGCTGCGCTTCACGGCGCTCTACCTGCTCTCCGCGCTCGGCGGCTCCGTCGGCTACCTGCTCCTCGCAGGGGGGCCGACGTCGGAGGCCTGGTACCAGCCCGTCGTCGGCGCCTCGGGCGCGGTGTTCGGCCTCTTCGGGGCGATCCTGCTCGTCCTGCGCCGGACGGGTCGCAACGCGATGCAGATCGTGGTGCTCATCGGCATCAACTTCGCGATCGGGCTGTTCTTCCCCGGCATCGCGTGGCAGGCGCACCTGGGCGGTCTCGTGGTGGGCCTCGCGCTCGGCGCCGCCTACGCCTACGCGCCGCGCGAGCGTCGCACCCTCGTGTCCGTGGGCGCGACGGTCGTCGTCGTGGTGGCGCTGGTCGCCGCCTCTTGGCTCACCTACGCCGCCGCGGACCAGTTCGGCCATCTCACCTGACGAGGCGGCCACAGGAGTTATCCCCAGGGTTACTCACAGGTGTGGAACTACACCGGTGTGAGGCCCGACGGCACCGGGCGGGGCCCAGGCCCCGCCCGGCGCGCGGCTACTTCCAGCGCGTCGTGAGCGCGAAGCCCGCGATGATGAAGGCGAAGCCGACCCCGAGGTTCCACGCGCCGAGCGGCGGGACGGGGAGCTGCTTCGGACCGCTGAGGTAGAACAGCACGATCCAGGCGAGCCCGACGAGCATGAGCCCGAGCATCGTGGGCACGAGCCAGCGCGGGTTGCCCGTCTCGGGCTTCGGCACGCTCGGCGGACGCTGCGGCTTGGGCTTCTTGCGCGACTTCGACTCGGGCACGAGGGTGGGCTCCTGTCCTGGTGGGGCTCGCTGCGCCGGCGCCGAGACGCACCGCGGGAGCGGACGCCTGCCGTCGTCGTGCAGGAACCGTGCATGGGTCGGGCGAAGGTCGTCGACGGGCCGCGAGGCTCTGCCGGAGCACAGGTCCGTCACGATCGTGGACGACGTTCGTCGACTAGCGTAGTGGGCGCACACAATAGGCACGGACACCGCGCGCGGAGGACGTGCCGCGAGGTGTGCGCCGCACGACCTCAGCACGACGCCGACGCACGACCCAGACCCGGTCGACGACCTCGTCCGCCCCAGGAAGGAGACGGTCGCGTGAGCACCACGGACCCTGCCGCCACGGGCCCGGACGACCCCGCCGAGGAGCCGACGTCCGCCCCGGGCGGCACGCCGCGCGCGCGTCGCGTCCGGTCCGCCGTGACCGTCGCGCTCGTCCTCGCGCTCGCCGGGGTCATGTTCACGGCGAACGCGCGCCTCGCGCGCGGCGACGAGTCCCGGCACCCGGAGAACCTCGCGCAGCTGGTCGACCGCGAGTCCGACCGCGTGGCCGACCTCGCGACGCAGGTCGACGCCCTGACGGCGGAGGTCGCTGGCCTGTCGCAGACCGGGGACGCGCCCGCCGGCGTCGACCCCGACCTCGCGGCGCGCACCGCCGTCGCCGCGGGGACGACGCCCGTCCAGGGTGCCGGCGTCTCCGTGACGCTCGACGACGCGCCCCCCGAGGGCAGCTACCCGGCGGGGATCCGCCCCGACGACCTCGTCGTGCACCAGCAGGACATCCAGTCCGTCGTCAACGCGCTGTGGGCGGGCGGTGCCGAGGCGATGACGCTTCAGGGGCAGCGCGTCACGGCGACGTCGGCGTTCCGCTGCGCGGGCAACATCCTGCTGCTGCACGGCCGCGTGTACTCCCCGCCCTACGTCGTCGAGGCCGTGGGCGACCCCGAGGCCCTGCGCGACGCGCTCGACCGCTCGCCGGGCGTCCAGGTGTACAAGGAGTACGTCGACGCGGTGAACCTCGGCTGGTCCGTCGAGGACGAGAGTGACATCGAGATGCCGGGCTACCAGGGGGCGCTCGAG
This sequence comes from Cellulosimicrobium funkei, assembly GCF_900155925.1. NCBI lineage: Bacteria > Bacillati > Actinomycetota > Actinomycetes > Micrococcales > Promicromonosporaceae > Cellulosimicrobium > Cellulosimicrobium funkei. Next base: position 61,259 of record NZ_FTMI01000002.1, on the reverse strand, counting down.
CTCCGCTACGCGCGCCCGTCCGACGCGGTGGCGTCGTGACCGCGACGACCCCCGCACCGGCCCGCCACGCGGGGCACCGCGGCTCGGGTCGCGGTCCGGTGTCCGCCGTCGTGGGGGTGCTCGGCGAGCTGCTCATCACGCTGGGGATCCTGCTCGGCCTGTACGTCGTCTGGCAGCTCTGGTGGACGGACGTCCAGGCGGACCGCGTCCAGGCGCAGGTGCTCGAGGAGATCCAGGCGCCGACGCCGGACGCGGCGGACGTCGGTACGACGATCCTGCGTGACGACCCGCCCGTCCCCGCCGCGCCCGCGCTCGGCGAGGTGTGGGGCACGCTCTACGTGCCGCGCTGGGACGGCAAGATGATGCCGATCGCGGAAGGCACCGACAAGCGGTCGATCCTCGACCAGGCGATGGCCGGGCACTACCCCGAGACCGTCATGCCGGGCGCCGTCGGGAACTTCTCCCTCGCCGGGCACCGGCAGACGTACGGCAAGATCTTCCACGACGTCGAGGAGCTCGAGATCGGCGACCCGATCGTCGTCGAGGCCGACGGCACGTGGTACGTCTACCGCGTCGACCACATGCAGGCCGTGAAGCCCGACCAGGTCGAGGCGATCGCGCCCGTCCCGTGGCAGCCCGGCGTCGAGCCCACCGAGCGGTACCTCACGCTGACGACGTGCCACCCGATCGGCCTCAACTCGCTCGTCGCGCGGTACATCGTCAACGCGAAGTTCGACTACTGGATGCCCGTCGAGGACGGCACGCCGCCGGAGCTCGTCGGCCAGACCGCTCCCGCCGCCGAAGGAGGCTCGTGATGTACGGGGCGCTGTGGCGCGTGCTGCCCGGCCCGGCGTGGCTGCGGGTGCTGATCCTGCTCGTCCTCGCGGCCGCCGTCGTGCTCGCGTGCTTCGAGTGGCTGTTCCCGCTCGTGTCCGAGTACATGCCGTTCAACGACCCCAACATCCAGACCGACGCCGCCGGCGCAGCGTCCGTGGAGGCCCCGCGATGACCCACCCGACCCGCATCCTCGTCGTGGACAACTACGACTCGTTCGTCTACACGATCGTCGGCTACCTCGACCAGCTGGGCGCGCAGACCGTCGTCGTGCGCAACGACGCGGTGCCGGAGCCCGACGCCGAAGGGCGCTTCCGCGACGCGGACGGCACCGTGTTCGACGGCGTCCTCGTCTCCCCCGGGCCCGGCACGCCGAAGGAGGCCGGGCAGAGCGAGCACGTGATCCGCACGTGCGCCGCGTCGCGCACGCCCATGCTCGGCGTGTGCCTGGGCCACCAGGCCCTCGCCGAGGTGTACGGCGCGACGGTCACGCACGCGCCCGAGCTCATGCACGGCAAGACGAGCCTCGTGGAGCACGAGGGCGAGGGCGTGCTCGCCGGCCTCCCCCACCCGTTCACCGCGACGCGGTACCACTCGCTCGCCGTCGTGAGCGACACCGTGCCCGCCGAGCTCGAGGTGACGGCGACGACCGCCGGGGGCGTCATCATGGGCCTCCAGCACAAGGACCTGCCGCTGCACGGCGTCCAGTTCCACCCGGAGTCCGTGCTCACCGAGGGTGGCCACCGCCTGCTCGCGAACTGGCTCGAGGCGTGCGGCCTGGAGGGCGCCGTCGAGCGCTCCGCGGGCATGGCCCCGCTCGTGCGCCAGTAGCGAGCACCGCGCGGCACCGGCCCCGGTCTGCCGCCTACTCGGACGCGCCGCACGACGACGGGCCCTCACCTCCGTGGAGGTGAGGGCCCGTCGTCGTGGAGGGGCCCGGGGGCGGTGGGTCAGCCCTCGCCGTCTCCGCCGTTGCCCCCGCCGTTCCCGTTGCCGCCGCCGTTGTTCCCGCCGCCGTTGTTCCCACCGTTCGACGGTCCGGGTCCGGTCGAGACGATGAGCGACACCTGGGTGCCGACCGGGACCTCCGCCCCGCCGCGCGGGTCGGACCCGATCACGACGCCGGCCGGCCACTGGTCGGACTCCTGCGTCTGGCGGGTGCCCACGTTGAGCTCGGCACCACCGAGCGCGTCCTTCGCCTGGTCCTCGGTCATCCCGACGAGGTTCGACGGCACCGTCGTCGTCTCCGCCGCGCGCGGGATCGCGACCTTGAGGGTCACGGTCGACCCCTGCGGGACGCTGCCCGCGTTGGGCTGCTGCGAGAGGACCTGGTTCTCCGGCTCGTCGGACTCCTCGTCGCTGCGGTCGACCTTCAGGCCGAGCGCCTCGACGGTCGACTTCGCAGCGTCGAACTGCTGGCCCGTGACGTCCGGCAGGGCGACGAGGCCGCTCGACACGAACAGGTTGACCGTCGAGCCCGCCGGCACGGACTGGCCGGCGCCGGGGTCGGTCTTCGTCACCGCGCCCTTCGGGACGTCCGGCGAGTCCTCCGTGTTGACGTCGCCGACGTTGAGCCCGGCGTCGGAGAGGTACTGCCGGGCCTCCTCCTGCGTCTTGCCCTTGAGGTCCTGGATGGTGACGGCGTCGGGACCGGCCGAGAAGAAGGCGGTGACGGTCACCCCCAGCTCCTGGGTGGTGCCGCCGGCGGGGTCGGTCCGGGTGAACGTGCCCTCGGGCTCCGTGGAGTCCTGGTCGATCGCCTGCGCGTACTCGAAGCCCGCCTCGGTGATCCTCTGCTCGGCCTCCGCGGGCGTGACGCCCGCGGACAGGGTCGGGACGGTGCCGGTCGTCGGCTCGTCCTCGCCCTGGCTGTTGATGACGATCATCGTGATGATCGCGGCGAGCGCGAGCACGCCGACGGCGATGAGCGTCCACATGAGGCCCTTGCGGCTCTTGGGCTGCTCCTCGTCCTCACCCGGTGGCTGCTCCCCCGGCGGGACGGCGGGCGCCGCGCTGGTCGCCCAGGGGTTCGCCGCCGCGGCGGCCGGGGTCATGACCTGCGTCGCGGACTCGACCATCGTCGGCTGGAGGTCGGCGGCCGCGGCGGCAGCGCCGAGGCCCGCGGCGGCGGCCGCGACGCCGAGCGCCGGAGCCGTGATCGACCCGCCGCGCACGGCGTTCTCCAGGTCGGCCCGGAACTCGGCGGCGCTCGAGTAGCGCGCCGTGCGGTCCTTCGCGAGCGCCTTGAGCGTGATGCGGTCGAGCACCTCGGGCACGTCGGGAGCGATCGCGCTCGGCGTCGCGGGCGCCTCGCGCACGTGCTGGTAGGCCACTGCGACGGGCGAGTCGCCGATGAACGGCGGGCGGCCGGTGAGCAGCTCGTAGAGCAGGCAGCCGGTCGAGTACAGGTCGGAGCGCGCGTCGACCGTCTCGCCGCGCGCCTGCTCCGGGGAGAGGTACTGCGCGGTGCCGATGACGGCCTGGGTCTGCGTCATCGTCGCGGCCGAGTCCGCCATGGCACGGGCGATGCCGAAGTCCATGACCTTCACCGCGCCCGTGGGCGTGATCATCACGTTCGCGGGCTTGATGTCGCGGTGCACGATCCCGGCGTGGTGCGAGTACTCGAGCGCGGCGAGCACGCCCGCCGTGATCTCGACCGCCTCGTCGATCGGGACGGCCTGGCCGTCGCGCAGGATGTCCCGCACGGTGTGGCCCTCGACGTACTCCATGACGATGAACGGGACGTGCACCGAGTTGCCGGTGGCGTCCGCGTGGACGTCCTCGCCGGTGTCGTAGACCGCGACGATGGCCGGGTGGTTGAGGGACGCCGCTGCCTGGGCCTCGCGGCGGAAGCGCGCGAGGAAGGTCGGGTCGCGCGCGAGGTCGGAGCGCAGGATCTTGATCGCGACGGTACGACCGAGGCGGTTGTCGTGCCCGATGTGCACCTCGGCCATGCCACCACGGCCGATGAGCTCACCGACCTGGTAGCGCCCGGCAAGCACTCGGGGAGCGTTGTCCACCACTCATTCGTCCTTCGGTGTCGTCGGAGCCGTGGGCGCGTCCGCCCACGGCACAGCTGGCGCAATCATCCCACCCGCGACCCGGCGGCCACGCGGGGAACACCACGATGTCGTCACGATGTCACCCGTCCGGGGAGCGTCTCGGCGTCGGGCACGGCGACCTCGACGGAGGTCTCCGCGCCCCGCACGGGGGCGGCGTCGCCGCCGTCGCCGTCCCTGTCCCCGAGCGTGGCGATCGTCGCGATCACCAGCACGAGCAGGAGGCCCAGGAGGGCGACGAGCGGCCAGGTCAGGCCGTTGGGCAGACCTCCCAGGCGGCGGCCCGTCGTGGTCGACGTGCGGCGCCCCGCGGAGCGCGAGGGCACGGGTGCCGACTGCGACTGACGTCGGGCCTCGGCGCGGGTCGCCGGGGCGACGGGCTCGGCGCGCGTCGAGCCCGCCGGACCCCCGGGCGCGCCGGCCGGGCGCGTACCCGCGCGGGTGGGCTGCGGCCGTCGTGAGGAGCGCGTCGGGCCGTGCATCTCGCGGCGCGGCGGGTACGAGCGCGGGGCGGCCGGGTCGTCCGCCGGGGCCGCGGGGACGGGGCGCTCCCACGGGAGGGCGGGGCCGGGGGCGGCGCCGTCCGGTGCGGGCGGCGCCGGGACGGGCTCGGCGGTCTCCGGGACCGTCCCGCCGTGCCGCCCGAGCGGGCGGACGCGGGTGGCGTCGTCGTCGGGCGGGCCGGGGGGCGTCGCGGCCGACGGCGACACGTCCGCCTGTGCGGCGTGCGCGGCGCGACGCGGCTCGGGGGCGACCCACGGGTTCGCCGGGTCCGTCGCGTGCGGGTCGCGCACCGCGGCCGGGATGACGAGCGGCGTGATGACGGGTGCCGGGTCCGGCTCGGGCGCGGGGACGTCGTCGGCGGTGGGGCGGGCCCGGCGCGCGCGGCGCGTGGGGGCGGGCGCCCCCGTGCGGGCGGACCAGGGGTCGCTCGCGAGGCGCGCGGCGATGCCCTCGAAGACGCGCGCGAGCGCGTCGGCCGGGTGGGGCCGCGCCAGCGGGTCCTTGGCGAGCATGACCATGACGAGCTCGCCGAGCTCCGGGTCGACCGACGTGGGCAGCGGCGGCACCGGCTCGTTGACGTGCGCGACCGCGATGTCCACCGGCGTGGACCCCGTGAACGGGCGGTTCCCCGCGATGGACTCGTACGCGACGATGCCCAGCGCGTAGATGTCCGAGGCGCCGGTGGCGGCCTGGCCGACGGCCTGCTCGGGCGAGAGGTACTGAGCCGTGCCCATGACCATGCCCGTCGCGGTCATCGGGACCTGGTTGGCCGCGAGCGAGACACCGAAGTCGGTGATCTTCACCGTGCCGGAGCGGTCGATGAGGATGTTCCCGGGCTTGACGTCCCGGTGCACGACGCCGGACAGGTGGGCGGCGTGCAGCGCGCGGGCGGTCTGCGCGAGGATCGGCAGGAGCCGCGCGGGCGGGAGCACCGGCTCGCGCTCCAGCAGGTCCGCCATGGGCTCGCCCACGACGAGCTCCATGACGAGGTACCCGGAGCCGTTCGTCTCGCCGTAGTCGTACATCTGCGCGATGTTGGGGTGCGAGAGCGCCGCGCTGTTGCGGGCCTCGGTGCGCAGGCGGTTGAGGAAGTCCTCGTTGCCCGCGTACTCGCTCCGCAGGACCTTGACCGCGACCTCGCGGCCGAGCGCGTCGTCGGCCGCGACCCACACCTCGCCCATGCCGCCGACGGCGATGCGTCGCACGAGGCGGTAGCGGTTGCCGAGCGTCAGCCCCCGGACCGGCTTCATCCGTTCAACACCGCCTCCATGACGGCGCGGGCGATCGGCGCGGCGATCGCGCCGCCCGTCGCCTCGTTGCCCATCGAGCCGCCGTTCTCGACGATGACCGCGACCGCGACCTGCGGGTCGTCGGCCGGGGCGAAGCTCGTGAACCACGCGTGCGGCGCGGCCTCGCCGCCCGTCTCGGCGGTGCCCGTCTTGCCCGCGACCTGCACGCCCGGGATCTGCGCCGCCTTGCCGGAGCCGTTCTGCACGACGCCCACCATCATCTGGGTGAGCTGCTCGGCCGTCGACGGCGAGACCGAGGTGCGCAGACGGCGCGGCTCGGACTGCCGGACGACGTCGAGGTCGGGGTTGCGGATCGTCTCGACGGTGTACGGGGCCATCTGGACGCCGTCGTTCGCGATCGCGGCGGCGACCATCGCCATCTGGAGCGGCGTGACCTTGACCTCGCCCTGGCCGATGCCGGCGCGCGCGATCCCGGCGGCGTCCGCGCCCGGCGTGCCCTCGGCGGGGAAGCGGCTCGGCGTGACGTCCATGGGGATCTCGAGCGAGGCGTCGAAGCCGAAGTCCTCGGCCTGATCGCGCATCGCGTCCTCGCCGAGGGTCATGGCCAGGTCGCCGAACGCGGTGTTGCACGAGATGCGCAGCGCGTCCGCGAGGGTCATCTCGCCCGTGGGCGAGCAGCGTGTGCCGCCGAAGTTCTTCATCGTCTGGGTCGACTGGGGGTACGGCAGTTCGTCCGGGGCCGGGATCACGGTCTCGGGCGTGTACTGCCCGCTCTCGAGGGCCGCGGCGGAGGTGACGATCTTGAACGTCGAGCCCGGCGGGTACGTGTTGCCGCGGATGGCCCGGTTCGACATCGGGTTGCCCTCGGCGTTGAGCAGCTCCTGGTAGCGCTGGCGCGCGAGGGCGGTGTCGTGCGTCGCGAGCTCGTTCGGGTCGTAGCTCGGCTTCGACACGAGCGCGAGGACGCGGCCCGTCTTCGGCTCGATCGCGACGACGGCGCCGCGCTGGTCACCCAGCGCGTCCCACGCGGCCTGCTGGGCCGCCGGGTCGATCGTCAGCTCGACGGACGCGCCCTGCGGCTGCTGCCCCGTGAAGAGAGCGCTCAGGCGGTCGAGCCACAGCGAGCTCGCCTCGCCGTTGAGGTAGTCGTTCTCCTTGTCCTCGATCTCCGTGCGCCCGTTGGTGAGCGACAGGAAGCCGGAGACGGGTGCGTAGAGCGGGCCGTTCGAGTACTGGCGCTGGAAGCCGAACGCGTCGTCCACCGGCGTCGAGGACGCGATGGCGTCGCCCGCGACGACGATCGGGCCGCGGAACTTGTTGTACTCGCGGTAGATCGTGCGGGCGTTGCGCGAGTCGTTGTTGAGCGAGTCGGCCTGGACGAACTGGATGTACGTCGTCGACACCATGAGCGCGAGGAACATCACGAGGACGACGGTCGCGACGCGACGCAGGGGGACGTTCACCGGGCTCCTCCCCAGGGGTCACGGTCGGTCTCGGCGCCTGCGTCCGGGCGCTGCACGACCTCGGTCCGCAGGTCGTCCGGGTGGTCGGGGACCTCCCCGGCTCGCCCGACGGCGGGCTGGACGCCCGTCGTCGCGCGCGCGGGGCCCGTGGACGGACCGGGGACGGCGGGCGCGCCGACCGTGGTGGGGGCGTCGTCGGGCAGGGCGCCCACGGCCGCGCCGCCGCCCACGACCGCGACCGGGTCGGAGTCGGTGCGGCTGCGCGCCCCGCCGGGCGCGACCTGCCCGCGCACGGGCAGGGAGGAGGGCCGGCGCGCGTCGTCGGAGATGCGCAGCAGCAGCCCGACGACGAGCCAGTTCGCGAGGAGCGACGACCCGCCCTGGGCGACGAACGGCATGGTCAGGCCCGTGAGCGGGATGATCCGCGTGATCCCGCCGACCACGACGAAGAGCTGCCACGCCATGACGAACGCGAGGCCGCCCGCGAGCAGCTTGCCGAACCCGTCGCGCACGCCGATCGCGGTGCGCAGGCCGCGCTCCACGAGGACGAGGTACGCGAGCAGGATGCCGATGAGACCCGTGAGCCCGAGCTCCTCGCCGAGCGACGCGTAGATGAAGTCGGAGAACGCGTACGGGACCGTGCGGGGGTAGCCGGCGCCCCAGCCCGTGCCGAAGAGGCCGCCGTTGCCGAGCGAGAACAGGCCGCCCACGAGCTGGCCCGAGCCACCCGGGCTGCGGCCGAAGATCTCCGGGTCGAACGGGTGCAGCCACACGTCGATGCGCGCCTGCACGTGCCCGAACGTCGACGCCGCGAGCACCGCGCCGACCGCGATGAGGAGCAGACCGATGACGACCCAGCTCACGCGCTCGGTCGCGATGTAGAGCATCGCGACGAACAGGCCGAAGAACAGGAGCGAGGTCCCGAGGTCGCGCTCGAACACGAGGATCGCGAGCGAGACGAGCCAGACGATGATGATCGGCCCGAGGTCGCGCAGGCGGGGGAGCTGGAGGCCGAGCACACGGGGGCCGGCGAGCGCGAGCGTGTCGCGGTTCGTCACGAGGTACCCCGCGAAGAAGATCGCGAACGCGACCTTCGCGAACTCGGCCGGCTGGAGCGAGAAGCCGAACAGGTTGATCCAGATCTGGGCGCCGTTGATGCGGGTGCCCAGGCCCGGGACGAGCGGTAGCGCGACGAGCACGATGCCCGCGATCATCGCGGTGTACGTGTAGCGGCGCAGGGTGCGGTGGTCGCGCAGGAACCAGACGACGGCGAACGCGCAGAGGATGCCCAGCGCGGTCCACTGGAGCTGGCGGGGCGCGAGGTCCTGCTCGCCGCCCGTGACCTGCGAGCCCAGGTCGAGGCGGAAGATCATGGCGAGGCCGATGCCGTTGAGCGCGACGGCGATCGGCAGGATCACCGGGTCCGCGTACGGCGCCTTGAACCGCAGCAGCACGTGCGCGGCGCCCGCGAGCACCACCGTGCCGATGCTGTACACGTAGAAGCGGCCCGGGAGCTCGCCCGTGAGCTGCAGACCCACGAGCGCGTACGCCCCGATGCCCAGCGCGAGCGCGAGGACGAGCAGACCGAGCTCCGCGCCCCGGCCGGGGCGCACCTCGGTGGTCTCCACCGTGGCCATCAGGCCCCCGAGCCGGCGCCGTCGGTGGGCGCGGGGGTCACGGCCGGCGCGTCGGCCTCCGGGGTCCCCGTCGTCGCGTCGTCGGGGGTCCCGCCCGTGGTCCCGTCCGTCGAGCCGTCGGTCGCGGGGGTCTCGGTGGTGTCCTCCGCGGCCTCGGCCACCAGCCGCTCGGCGCGGGCGCGGGCGTCCTCGAGCGACTCCGCGGGGATCGTGGTCTCCAGGCGGTCGACGACGTAGCCCGGCAGGTCGTCGACGCGCGTCCCGGTGAGCTCGATCGGGGTCGACAGCGTGACCGGGCCCGCGTTCTCGGGGATGCCGCGGAACACCGCGACCTGGCCGTCGGCGACGCCCACGTAGTACTGCGACTGCGTCCAGCGGTAGCCCGCCCAGCCCGCGACGCCCAGGCCCGCGACCACGAGAAGGATGGCGACCACGGTGACCCAGCGCCGGGGCGCGCGACCGGGACGCACGTCGTCCTCGTCGTCGCCGGAGCCCTCGGGGGTGGTGCGACCCTCCGCGCCGTCCTCGTCCGCCGCGTCGGCGTCCGGGTCCTCGGCCGGGGCGGTCGCCTTCGTGCTCGCCATGAGCGCGGCCGCGCGGGCCGCCGGGCCGTCCGCGGCCGACGTCGGGGCGTCGCGGTCGATCGCCGCGGACCCGACGACCTGCGCGCCCGTGCCGGGGGCCCCGCCGTCGGGCAGGGCGTCGACGTCCACGACGTCCGCGACGACGACCGTCACGTTGTCCGTGCTGCCCGCGCGCAGCGCGAGCTGGAGCAGGTGGTCGGCGCACGCGTCGACGTCGTCCGTGTCGGCGAGCGTCTGCGCGATGGTCTCCTGGCTGACGAACCCGGACAGGCCGTCCGAGCACAGGAGCCAGCGGTCGCCCGGCTTCGCCTCGCGCACGGACATGTCCGGCGTGAGGTCGATGTCGAAGTCGCCCAGCACGCGCATGACGACGTTGCGCTGGGGGTGGGTCTCCGCCTCGTCCGCCGAGATGCGCCCCGTGTCGACGAGGTGCTGGACGAACGTGTGGTCGGTCGTGACCTGGTTGAGCTCGCCGTCGCGCAGCAGGTAGGCGCGCGAGTCGCCGAGGTGCGCCATGGCGAGCTTGTTGCCCGCGCGCAGGATCGCGGTGACCGTCGTGCCCATGCCGACCAGCTCCGGGTCGGTCACGCTGCGGTCCACGAGGTCCTGGCGGGCGTGGTCGATCGAGCGCTCGAGCTCGGCCAGCGCGTCGTCCGGGCCGTGCGACTCGCCGTCGAGCGGGGCGAGCGCGGCGATCGCGATGGAGGACGCGACGTCGCCCCCCGCGTGTCCGCCCATGCCGTCCGCGACGACGAGCAGGTGCGGGCCCGCGTAGCCGGAGTCCTGGTTGTTGGAGCGCACGAGCCCGACGTCGGAGCGCGCGGCGTAGCGCAGGGCGATGTTCACTGCGGGCTACCTCTGCAGCTCGACGACGGACTGACCGATCCGCACCCGCGTCCCCAGGCCCAGGGGGGTGACCTGGGCGATCCGCTGGTCCTCGACGTAGGTGCCGTTCGTGGAGCCCAGGTCCTCGACGAACCAGGACCCGTGCTGCGGGAAGATGCGGGCGTGGCGCGACGACGAGTAGTCGTCGTCGAGGACGAGCGTGCAGCTCGGCGCGCGGCCGATGAGGATCGACGACGTCGTGAGCGGGATCGTCGTCCCGGTCAGCGGGCCGGCGGTGACGACGAGCCGCGACGGGCCCGCGGGCGCGGCGGGTCGCGACGGCTCCGGGGCGGCGGGGGTGGGGCCCGACGTCGGGCGGGCGGCCGGGGCGGGGGCGCCCTTCTTGCCGCGGCGCGGCGTGATCTTCGTGCCGTACAGGTCCCGACGCAGCACGCCGATCGCGGAGAGCACGAACACCCAGAGCAGCACCAGGTAGCCCAGCCGGAGCAGGGTGAACGTGAGATCGGTCATGCGGGCCGGATCACCACTCCTCGTTGTCGGACGCGCCGGTCCAGAACATGATGCGGGTCCGGCCGATCGTCAGGGAGTTCCCGTCGAGCAGCGTCGCGGCGGGCACCTGGTGGCCCTCGACGAACAGCCCGTTCGTGGAGCCGAGGTCGGTCGCGATCACACCCTCCGGGGTCACGCGGATCTCCAGGTGGCGCCGCGAGACGCCCGGGTCGTCGACGACGATGTCGGCTTCCGAGCCGCGGCCGATCACCGTGACCGGGCCGGTGAGCAGGTAGCGCTGCCCGTCGATGTCGACGAGCGGGTGGCGCGTGCTCGGGGACGCCGTCGTGGCGGGGGCGACGTTGCCACGCACGCTCGCCGAGCGGAGCTGGAAGCGGCCGACGTCGAGCGTGTCGTTCTGCTCGAAGCTCACGCTCACGGGCCCGACGAACGCGTAGTGCTGCGACGCGGCGTACTGGGTGACGTTCGACGCCAGCTCGTCGGCGAGCGTCTCCGCGCCCCACCCCTCGACCTGGCCGAAGTCGTCCACCGACAGCTCGATGGTGAACTCGTTGGGCACGACCGTGCGCTCGCGGTCGACGACGGCGGCGCGGTCGTCGACCTCGCGCCGCAGCGCGCTCGCGAGCTCGACGGGCTTGACCTCGCTGCGCCCGACCTTCGCGAACGCGTTGTTCACGACGCGCTCGACGCCCTTCTCGAAGCGGTCCAGGACTCCCATGCCACCTCCTCCCTCGTGCTCGCTCGTGCCGCGGCTCACGCCGCGCGGATCGCGTCTGCTTCCCCGGTGGCCCCCCGCGCACCCGCGTCCGGGCAGACTACCTAGATCGTATCGATCGCGTCGGACCAGCAGGCCCGTTTCGTCGGACGATTACCGGACGGATGTGGCGCTTTCGTGGCGGAGCGTGTGAACGTCGGGCGTCCGCTCCCCCGCCGAGCACGAGGTTGCCGTCGTCTCGCCGCTCTTCCCGGGAGCGACGACGTGCTCGAGGGCGACGAAGGTCGTGGTCGGCGACGGGGCCACGCCGCGGTGCGTCCGGGTGGCGGGCGTCACGCAGGACGGCGCGGTGCCGGTCGGTCGCCCGCGCCGTGCTAGTCTTCTGCGGCACGCGCGAGTGGCGGAATAGGCAGACGCGCACGGTTCAGGTCCGTGTGCCCGAAAGGGCGTGGGGGTTCAACTCCCCCCTCGCGCACGTGACGAGGTCCCGGTCAGGTCGTCCCTGACCGGGACTTTCGCATTCCCGGCCCGTGCTCTTCCTCCGGGCGGCGCCTCCGGGTGTCGCCCCCGGCGACCACGCGTGGCCTGGCTCCCGCGCTCATGGCGCGAGCGCGCGCGGCACGGAGGTGCCGTGGCCGTCGTGCCCGTCCACCACGCCCGGCACGCGCGACCTGCCGCGCGCTGCGGCGTCCCACACCTCCACGACCCAGTCGGCGGCGGTGTCGACGACGACGTCGCGCGCGTCGTACGGCTCGCGGCCGGGTGCGACGAGCGGCACGTCCGGGACGGGGCCGTCCTCGCCGTGCACGACCTCGAACAGCGTGCGGTGCGGCGCGATCGCGCGGTCGAGCACGGCGGCGTCGGGGCCGTCGAGCGACACGACGACGTCGAACGTGCCCTCGCCGTCCTGGTCGGGGAAGACCGTGACGACGATCTCCTCCGCGCGGTCCGGGAGCGCGTCGACGACGGCGCGCAGGCGGCGCACGGCCTCCGGCGTCGCGGCGTCGAGGTGGGCTCGCACGAGGCGGGCGTGCGTCGCGGCGTCCATCGCGCCACGGTAGCGCCGGGCACGCCTGCCGATGGCAACCCTAGATCTGCTAGGGTCGTTACCCCTAGAACAACTAGGCATAGGAGCGTTATGCGTATCGACAAGGACCTCGTGGCCGCCTCGGCCACCCCGCTCGTGCTCGGGATCCTCGCCGACGGCGAGTCCTACGGCTACGCGATCCTCAAGCGCGTGGACGAGCTCTCGGGCGGCCGGATGCAGTGGACCGACGGCATGCTCTACCCGCTGCTGCACCGGCTGGAGCGCCTCGGGCTCGTCGAGGCGTCGTGGGGCACGTCCGACGTCGGCCGTCGCCGCAAGCACTACGCGATCACGGCCGCGGGGCGCGAGGCGCTCGTCGAGCGCCAGGCGCAGTGGGACGTCGTCGCGCACGCGCTCCAGCAGGTGTGGCGCTCCGCCCAGGACGGGTTGCAGAGCCCGCCGCGCGTCGCGGAGGGGTGGGCCTGATGGGCGCCGCGACCGCGCCGGCCGGTGCCGCGAGCCCCGGCCCGCACGCCGCGCTCGAGGCGCAGATCGACCAGTGGCGCGGGTACGTCCGGCGCCGGGAGGCGATCTCCGCGGCGGACGTCGACGAGATGGAGGACCACCTGCGCGAGCGGGTCGAGGACCTGCGCGCGACGGGCCTCGACGACGACGAGGCCTTCCTCGTCGCCGTCAAGCGCATGGGCACGCTCGACGACCTGTCGCGCGAGTTCGCGCAGGAGCACTCCGAGCGCCTGTGGAAGCAGCTCGTCCTCGTGGGCCGGCAGCCCGGCCGCACCCGCTCGTGGCGCGAGCTCGCGGTCGTGCTCGGGCTCGCCGTCGCGGTGGGCGCCACGGTCAAGGTGGCGACCGTGCTCCTGCCCTGGGAGACGGTCGGCCTCAACGTCGGGCTCCTCGTGCTGCCGTTCCTCACCGCCTACCTCGCGTGGAAGCGCCAGGTGACGCTGCGCGTCGTCGGCGCGCTCGTCGTGCCGTTCGTCGTGCTGGGCGTCGCGCTCAACGTGTACCCGTTCGCGCCCACGGACGCGACGTTCGTCCTCGCGGCGCTCGCCGCCCCGGTGACGCTGTGGTCCGTCGTCGGGCTCGCCTACGTGGGCGGGCGGTGGCGCTCGGACGCGCGTCGCATGGACTTCGTGCGGTTCACGGGCGAGCTCGCCGTGTACTACACGCTCATCGCGCTCGGGGGCGGGGTGCTGCTCGGCCTGACGATCGGGGTCTTCTCGCTCGCCGGCGTCGACCTCGAGCCCTACCTCGACAGCTGGATCCTCACCCTGTGCGTGCCGGCGGCGCTCATCGTGGCCGCCTGGCTCGTCGAGGCCAAGCAGAACGTCGTCGAGAACATCGCGCCCGTGCTCACGCGCGTGTTCACGCCGCTGACGCTCGTCATGCTCCTCGCCGCGTTCGTCGTCCTCGCGACGGCGGGGAACCTCGCGGCGGTCGACCGCGAGCTGCTCATCCTCATGGACGCGATCCTCGTGCTCGTCCTGTGCCTGCTCCTCTACTCGGTCTCCGCGCGCGACCCGCTCGCGCCCGGGTCGTTCTTCGACGGGCTCCTGGTGGTCCTCGTCGGCGCGGCGCTCGCCGTCGACGCCGTCGCGCTCACCGCGATGCTCACGCGCATCGCCGAGTTCGGCGTGAGCCCCAACAAGGCGGCGGCGCTCGGGCTCAACCTCCTGCTGCTCGTCCACCTCGCGTGGTCGGCCGTGCTCGCGACGGCGTTCCTCCGCGGGCGCCGGCCGTTCGCCGACCTCGTCGCGTGGCAGACGCGCTTCCTGCCCGTCTACGCGGCGTGGGCGGCGGTCGTCGCCCTCGTGTTCCCGCCCGTGTTCGGCTTCGTCTGACGGACGGCGGTCGGCCGTCCCCGGGCGTAGCGTGACGGGATGGCCGACCGACCGTCCGGCGGGCCGGTCGACGACGACGTCGTCGGCTGGCTCCTCGACGCCGACCCGGCGCTGCGCTGGCAGGTGGAGCGCGACGTCGTGCACGCCCCGCCTTCCGTGTGGCGGGCGACGCGGGCGCGCGTCGCGACCGAGGGCTTCGGCGCCCGGCTCCTCGCGCTCCAGGACCCCGACGGGCAGTGGGCGGGCGGCGCGTACTTCCCCGCGGACGTCGGCGGGGACGGCGCGGCCGCGCCGGACGCCGAGGGCAGGCCTGAGGAGGGCCAGCCCTGGACCGCGACCACCTGGTCGCTCGTCGCGCTGCGCGAGTGGGGTCTCGACCCCGAGGTGCTCCGCGCGCGCCGCACGCCCGAGCTGCTGGCCGAGCACTGCCGCTGGGAGTACGACGACCTGCCCTTCTGGGGCGGCGAGGTCGACTGGTGCATCAACGGGTACACGCTCGCCGCGGGCGCGTGGCTCGGCGTCGACGTGACGGGGCTGCTCCGCACCGTCCTCGACGGGCGGCTGCCCGACGGCGGGTGGAACTGCGCGTGGGTCGAGGGCGCGACCGTGTCGTCGTACCACTCGACGCTCAACGCGCTCAAGGGCCTCCTCGCCTACCAGGAGCACGCCGGGGCCACGGACGAGCTGCGCGCCGCGCGCCGCGCCGGCGAGGAGTACCTGCTCCGCCGCGGCCTGTTCCGCCGGCTCGGCACCGGCGAGCCCGTCGGGGACTGGGCGTTCCGCCTCGCCTACCCGTTCCGCTGGTACTACAGCGTGCTCAACGCGCTGGTCTACCTGCGCGCCGCGTCGCTGCTCGACGGCACGCCGCCGGACCCGCGCGCGGCGGACGCGGTCGAGCACGTCCGCCGCGCGCGGCGCCCGGACGGCACCTGGCTCCAGGGCCGGCGCCATCCGGGCCGCGTGTGGTTCGAGGTCGACGCGCCCGCGGGCGAACCGTCACGCTGGCTCACGTACCACGCGACCGTCGTCCTCGACTGGTGGGACGGTCAGGACGCGGGCGGCCCCGAGACGACCTCGGCGCCGTCGAGCACCGCGATGAGCTCGTCGAACCACTCGACGTAGCTCGCCCACGTGAACGGGCGCTTGTCGTCCCAGCCGACGACCTGCCCCGCCTGGACCGCCGGCAGGCCCGCGTAGACGGGGTTCGCCGCCATGGCCTCGTCGGAGCCGGTGTAGCTGAGCACGACGTCCGCCGGGTAGTCCGGCACGCGCTCCCAGCTGAGCTCCGCCCAGGCCTGCTGGTCCTGCGGGCCGCCGATCGTGAAGCCCAGCTCCTCCAGCAGCGCGAGCTGGCCCAGGGTCCGCTGCCCGACCCACAGCTCCTCGGCCCCGTTGAGCGGCAGGATCGTCAGCGGCTTCTCCGCCGCGATCGCCCGCAGGGTGTCGAGGCGCTCGTCGAACGCGGCGCGCGCCTCCGCGACCTCCGGGGTGTCCGCGTCACCGCCGAGCGCCTCCGCGAGCGACGCATAGTCCTCGATCACCTCGACGACGGGGCGGCCGGAGAACTTCATCCCGACGAACGGCGCGACGGCGGTCGCCTCCTCGGTGATCTTCTCGTCCCACCACCGCCACGCCGTGCCGTCCTCCGTGCCGAACCCGATCACGAGGTCGGGGTCGAGCGCGAGCAGCTTCTCCAGGTTGAGCTCGGCGTCGGTGCCGACGACCTCCATCTCGTCGACCCGGGCGTTGCCGATCGACAGCGCGCCGGTGTCCGAGAACCCGTACCCGAACACGCCGTCGGGCCGCACGCCGTAGTCCCACAGCGCGGCGGCCGAGTAGCCGTCGACGACGAGGCGGTCCGGCGCCTCGTCGAGCTCGTACGTCGTGCCGTGGCCCGAGGACGTCCACGACCAGCCGTCGGCGCTCGCGGACGGCTGGCTGTCCCCGGCGCCGTCGGAGCCCGCGTCGGTGCCCGGGGAGCACGCCGCGACGACGGCCGTGAGACCGAGCGCGAGCGTTGCCGCCGCGACCGTGCGCGCGGGCCGGCGCCGCGCACGGGGCGCGCCGGGCAGGGTGGACGAGGGACGGGTCGTGCGGGTCATGCGGTGCTCCTCCGACGAGGCGGTGCGGGCGAGCGCAGGACGGTGGGGGGCCGGTCGGGCGGGGTGGTCCGACCGGGAGAACGGGGCCGCGTCAGGCGCGGCGGGGCCGGCCCTCGGGCACGACGAGCGGGGTGCCCGTCACGGGGTCGGCGATGATGCGGCACGGGAGGCCGAACACGTCCTCCACGAGCTCGGCCGTGACGACGTCGCCCGGCGCGCCCTCGGCGACGATCGCGCCGTCCCTCATGGCGATGAGGTGGGTCGCGTAGCGGCACGCGTGGTTGAGGTCGTGCAGGACGGCGACGAGCGTGTGCCCGCGGTCCCGGTTGAGGTCGGCGCACAGCTCGAGCAGCTCGATCTGGTGGGCGATGTCGAGGAACGTCGTCGGCTCGTCGAGCAGGAGGAGGGGCGTCTCCTGCGCGAGGACCATCGCGACCCACACGCGCTGGCGCTGGCCGCCGGACAGCTCGTCGACGAGCCGGCCCGAGAGGTCCGTGGTGCCGGTCGCGGCGAGCGCGGCGACCACGGCCGCCTCGTCCTCGCGCGACCACTGGCGCAGGAGCTTCTGGTGCGGGTAGCGCCCGCGCGCGACGAGGTCCGCGACGGTGATCCCCTCCGGCGCGATCGACGACTGCGGCAGGAGGCCGAGGCGGCGCGCGACCTCCTTGGCGGGGATGGACGAGATGGAGCGGCCGTCGAGCACGACCTCGCCCTGCGACGGCTTGAGCAGGCGCGACAGCGCCCGCAGCAGCGTCGACTTGCCGCACGCGTTCGGCCCGACGATCACCGTGAACGAGCCGTCGGGGATCGTCACGTCGAGCCCCGAGGAGATGACGCGGTCGTCGTAGCCGACGGTGATGCCGTCGGCGTGCAGGCGGTCGGCGGCGGGGGCCGCGGGCCGGCCGGCCGTGCCGGGCGCGGCCGCGTCGTGCGGGGCGTCCGCGAGCTGGGTGGGTGCCACCGGGGTCCTTCCGGTCTGCGGGGTCGGGGTCACTTGCGGGCCTCGCGGACGAGGAGCCAGACGAGGTAGGCGCCGCCGACGCTCACGGTGACGACGCCGACGGGGAGCTGGGTCGGGGCGAACGCGCGCTGCGCGACGAGGTCGCTCGCGGCCAGGAGCACCGCGCCCATGCACGCGGCGGGCAGGATGCGCACGCCTGCGCTGCCCGTGAGGCGGCGCGCGAGCTGGGGCGCGGCGAGCGCGACGAACGCGATCGGCCCGGCCGCGGCGGTGACGAGCGCGGTGAGCGCGACGCCGAGGACGACGAGCGCGAGCCGCACCCGCTCGCTGCGCAGGCCCAGGGCGGCCGCGGCGTCGTCCCCGAGCTCGAGCAGGCCCATGCGGGGGGCGAGCCACACGAGCGGCAGGGCCAGGAGCGCGGCGAGCACGCACGCGGGGACCGCCTGCGCCCACGTCATGCCGTTGAGCGACCCCGCGCCCCACACGGCGGCGGCCATCGCCGTCTCGAGGTCGGCCTTGACGATGAGCCACTGGTTGGCGGACGCGAGCATCGCCGACACCGCGATGCCGACGATGATGAGGCGGAACCCCTGCACGCCGCGCCGGTAGGCGAGGACGTACACGACCCCGGCGGTGACGATCCCGCCGACGAGCGCGCCCGCCGCGACGCCGACGTACCCGCCGCCGAGCAGCATGATGACGACGAGCGCCCCGGTGTACGCGCCCGTGTTGAAGCCGATGACGTCGGGGCTGCCGAGCGGGTTGCGCGTGAGCGACTGGAAGATGGCGCCGCTCGCGCCGAGCGCCGCGCCGAGCACGAGCGCCATGAGCGCGCGCGGGAGGCGCCACTCGACGACGACCATGTGCACCGGGCCGTCGGCCGCGCCGACGAGCGCCTGGAGCACCTGCGGCACGGTGAGCGGGTAGTCGCCGGTGGTGAGCGCGACCACGCCGACGGCCAGCGCGACGAGCAGGAGCGCCCCGCACACCGCGAGCGTGCGCAGGTCGAGCCGCAGGCTCACGCCCCGGCCGCGCACGACGCGCGTCGGGCGGCCGAAGTCGACGCGCCGGTCCGGACCGGGCGCCCCGGCCGGGAGACGGTCCTGCACCGGGGCGCTCACAGCCCGCTCGCCTTCGAGCGGCGCACGAGCGCGATGAGGACCGGGGCACCGACGAACGCCGTGACGATCCCGACCTGGAGCTCGCCCGGCATGACGACGACCCGGCCGACGACGTCGGACACGAGCAGCAGGACGGGCGCGAGCACCGCCGAGTACGGGAGGATCCAGCGCTGGTCCGGGCCGACCGTCCACCGCGCGACGTGCGGCACCATGAGGCCGACGAACGCGATGGGCCCGGCCGCGGCCGTCGCCGCGCCGCACAGGAGCATGACCGCGACGCCGACGAGCACGCGCGTGCGCCCGACGTGCGCGCCGAGCGAGCTCGCGAGGTCGTCGCCGAGCGCGACGGTGTTGAGCGGGCGCGCGACGACGAGCGCGATGACGAGCCCGATCACGACGAACGGGGCGATCGTCCCCGCCATCTCCATCGTGCGGCCCGCGAGCGAGCCGGCGCCCCAGAAGCGCATGCGGTCGAACGCCGCCGGGTCGAGCAGGGTGATGCCCTGCGAGACGCCGCCGAGCACCGCGCCCAGCGCGACGCCCGCGAGGGTGAGCCGCACGGGCGTCGCTCCCCCGCGGCCCTGCGACCCGATGGCGTACACCGCGACGGTCGCGACGACGGCGCCCGCGAACGCGAACCAGATGAACGACCCGATGTCGGTGAGCCCGAGGAACGCGACGGCGAGCACGACGGCGAACGCGGCGCCCGCGTTGACCCCGAGGATGCCCGGGTCGGCCAGGGGGTTGCGCGTCATGGCCTGGATGAGGGCGCCCGAGACGCCGAGCGCGGTGCCGACGAGCAGCCCGACGATCGTTCGCGGGAGGCGCAGGTCGCGGATGATCACGTGGTCGCCCGAGCCGTCGTAGCCGGTGAGGGCGTCCCAGACCGTGCCGAGCGGGACCGGCTTCGAGCCGACGACGAGGCTCAGCACGACCGCGAGCACGAGGACCGCGAGGGCGACGACGAGCCCGAGGCTGCGCCCCGCGTTCGTGCGGGCGACCCCGGCCGGGCGGTCGGCGGGGTCGGCCGGTGCCGTGCCGCCGGGGACGTCGGCCGTCGTGGCGGCGGTCGCGGGCGAGGTCATGGTGCTCGGATCTGCTCGGGGGCGCTCGGCCCGGCGGGTCAACACGAGTGAGGTTACCCTCACCTTAATTCACGCCCCGGAGGGTCCGGCAAGATCGTCCACGAACCCGGTGGAGTGACCCCGCTCACCGTCGGTGCCGGAGGGGGTTGCCGGTCCGCGAGCGGCGTGTGCGAGAGTGGCCGCATGACCTCGCACGTCCCCGTCGCCGCCGACCACGTCGTCACCGTCGACGACCAGGGTCGCCGGACCGGCACCTTCGAGCGCGCCGCGGTCCACACGACCGAGACGCCCCTGCACCTCGCCTTCTCCTGCTACGTGCTCGACGACGCGGGCCGCCTGCTCCTCACGCGGCGCGCCCTCGCGAAGCGCACGTGGCCCGGCGTGTGGACCAACTCGTTCTGCGGGCACCCGCGCTGGACGGAGTCCACCGAGGAGTCGATCCTCCGCCACGCGCGGCACGAGCTCGGGCTCGAGATCGCGGACCTGGAGGTCGCCGTCCCCGGGTTCCGCTACCGGGCCGTCGACGCGTCGGGCGTCGTGGAGAACGAGATCTGCCCCGTCTACGCCGCCCGTGCTGCGGGCCCGGTCGAGGCGAACCCCGACGAGGTGATGGAGCTCGCCTGGGCGGACCCGCGGGACGTCGCGCGCGGGGTCGCCGCCACGCCGTGGGCGTTCAGCCCGTGGATGGTGCTCCAGGTCGGGGCGCTGGGCGGCGCGAGCACGGCCGGCGACGGCCCGACGGCGCCCCTCGCCGCGGCCTTCGGGCCCGCCTCCGCCTGACCGCGCCCGGCCCGCGACCGGGCAGGAGCGAGGATTCAGACGCGCCGGAGCTGCGGGCGGCGGAACCGCTCGGGGATGCCCAGGTGGTCGGCGTCCTCGGCGGTCGAGCGCAGCCGCCGCGGCGGGAGCGCGTGCGGGAGGACCGCGTCGGCGCCGGGGACCCGCGCGTCGTGCATCGCGGCGGCGAGCGCGTGCACCAGGGGCGCCTGCCGGGACGGCCGCCGCGTCGAGAAGACCCACAGGTCGAAGCCGGGGGCGGTCGCGAGGTCGACGGGCTGGCCCTGCGCCCACGCGTGCCGCGCGACGACCGGCGACACCGCCAGGAACGTGACCGGCCGGCGCGACCAGAGCACCGTGCGGGACGCGCCGCTCACGCCGCGGTCGGCCATGAGGAGCCCGATCGTGCGCTGGTTGCCCACGACGGCGGACACCGTGCGGGGGTCGATCCCCGACCACGGGATGACCGTCGGGCGCAGGAACGGTGCGAACGAGCCCACGACGATGCCGCCGTCGAGCACGAGCAGCTTCTCCGAGCCCAGGAACCACAGCAGGACGCCGAGCACGGCGGCGACGGCCACGAGCAGGACGGCCGCGGCGACGACCTCGCCGTCGGCCAGGCTGGCGACCGGCGCGAGCAGCACGAGAACGAGGACCACGGCCCACGCGGGGCCGTTCGGCGTCGCGGCCTCGACGTGCCGCAGGCGGCCGAGGCGCGACGCGTCGGCCCAGTGGCGCACCTTGCGCGTCGCGCGGTCGCCGGTCGGCGCGGCCGTCATCGGCCGAGCAGCTCGGCGGGGAGGCGGCGCAGCGTCGCCGGCCCGACCTCCGACAGCTCGAGCGTGACGGGCGCGCCGTCGGCGTCGTGCTCGCCGCCGCGCACGACGTACACGCCGTCCGGCGTCGCGTAGACGCTCACCCGGACGAGGGTGTCCGAGCCTGCGCGCACCGCCCCGAGCACCGTGACGGCGACCGCTCCGGAGAGCTCGGGCGACGTGCGGGCCTCCGCGGCGAACTGCTCGGTCGTGAAGGTGCGGGCGCGGCCGTCGAGCACGGCCTTCGCCGCGGGGTCGAGGAACACCGCGAGGCGCCCCGCGAGCTCGGCGAGCGGGTAGACGCTGAAGGAGTGGTGGCCGCTCGGCCCGACCTCCTCCTCGAGCACCCGGTCGTCGTCGTGCAGGTAGACGTACACCCAGTGCTTGCCGAGCGCCGTCGTGCGGTCCGCGGAGAGGATGGCCGACGCCGTACGCCGCAGCACGAGCGGGCCCGTCACCTCGGGGACCGCGTCGATCCCGACCTGCGGCTCGCCGCCCGGCCCGGGCGGGCGCTCCTCGTCGGACGGCACCACGAGACCCCGCGCGAGCAGCGACCGCAGGGCTACGCGCCCCACGAGCGTGCGGTCCGCGCCCTCCTGCGCGTCGAGCCAGGGCAGCGGGACGAGCTGCGGGTTCTGGAGCCCGTCGAGGATCGCGACCTCCTCGTCCGTGAGCGTGACGACGTGCGTCACCTCACCGGGCGCCGTGCGCGCGAGCGTCTGCTCGGCGGCCGCGATGTCGGCCGCGGACCACTGCATGGTCGGCTGCTGGGTCACGAGAAGAGGCCTCCGATGAAGTCGCCGGCGGCGGAGAGCCCGTCGCCGATCGCGTCACCGACGTCGGACGCGACGTCGCCGATGGTATCGGCCGCGTCCCCGACGAAGCTCGTGACGTCGTTCCAGCCGTCCGCGAGGTACGGGCCCGGGTCCGAGAAGAACCCCGTGATCGAGTCCCAGTTGTCGTAGACGAGGTTGCCGAGCGCCCAGACGCCCGCGACCGCCGCCGCGCCCGCGACGACCGCGATGCCGACCGGGTTGGTGAGGAGCCCCGCCGCGATCGCCATGGTGCCCGCGCCGCCGATCACGGACAGGACGCCCATGCCGCGGTCGACGCCGCCGCGCACGCCGTCGTACTGGGTGTTGACGATCTGGTTGATGCCGCCGACCACGCCGGCCGCGCCGCCCGCGAAGCCCATGAACCGGGAGAACGTCGTGGCCCGCCCGAGCACGCTCAGCGCGTCCCCGACCGCCATCCCGCGCGTGAGCTGCAGGGCGCTCGCGGCCGCGGGCGACAGCGCCGCGAGCCGGCTCGCGTCGAGGAAGCCGCGCGCGGCGAGGAACGTGCGGTACGCGATCCACGCGCCGCTCCCGGCGCCCCACGCGGACAGCGCGGTGTCGCCGACGTCCCAGATCGAGCCGTCGAGCGGGTCGCCCGCGCCGGGAGGGCCGCCGCCGGGGCCGGTCGGCACGCCGGGCCCGGGGACGCCCGGGGACGGGATGGACCCGCCCTCGGTGCTCGTCGCGAACTGCTGGTCGGCGTGGCGCAGGACGGCCTGCGACGCCTCGGAGAGCGTCTGGCTCACGCCGCGCAGCAGCGCGACGGACGTGCCGGTCCACTCGCTGCGGAACTGGTCGGCGTCGCCGCCCTGCCAGCGACCCGCCGCCTCGACGAGGCCGCTGACCTCGGACGTCGTGCTCACGAGCTGGTCGGAGGCTGACCGCAGCGACTGCGCGAGCCTCCGCAGCTCGTTGACGTCCGCGCCCCACATACCGCTCACGTCGTCCCCGTCCCCTCGTCGGTCGTCCGGCCCGCCGGCACCCGGTGTCCGGGACGCGCGAGGCGGGCACCGGGGAGGCTACCGTGCGCGCCGTCGTGCGGGCGATGGGGAGTCCTCCCCGTCGGGTCGCGGCGCGCCCGCGCCCGCGCACCGCTCGCGTTCGGCTCCGGCGCCCGGGCGGGTGACAATCGACCCATGCCTGACGCGGTACCCGACACCCCCGCCACCCCCGACCGCGCGAGCGAGGCTCCGGTGCCCGCCCGGGACGCCTCGTTCGAGGAGCACGTCGCGTGGGCCCGCGCGGTCCCGGTCGTCGGGTCCGACCTCTCCCCCGTGGCGGGACGCGTCGTCGAGGACCCGCTGCCGTGGGACTACGTCGCGCTCGCGCGCGAGCTCGTCGCGAGCGGGCGCGGGTCCGTGCTCGACCTCGGCACGGGCGGCGGCGAGCTCCTCTCCACGCTCGGCCCGTTCCCCGCGGGCTCCGCGGCGACCGAGGGCTGGGCCCCCAACCTCCCGGTGGCCCGACGGCGGCTCGAGCCCCTCGGCGTCGAGGTGCGGCCCGTGGAGGGCGACGACGAGCAGCTCCTGCCGTTCTTCGACGGCCAGTTCGCGGTCGTCCTCGACCGGCACGAGGAGTTCGACCCGGACGAGGTGCTCCGCGTGCTGGAGCCGGGCGGCGTGTTCCTCACGCAGCAGGCCGACTCGCGCGACGGCGTGCGCCTGAGCACCGCGCTCGGCTCCGAGCCGGCGTGGGACCCGGACTCCGTCACGCTCGACGCCGCGGTCGAGGTGCTCCGCGAGGCCGGCTTCGTGGTCGACGCCGCGCGCGAGCACGAGGGCCTGCGCCGGTTCCGCGACCTGGCCGCCCTGCTCTGGTACCTGCGGCTCATGGCCTGGCAGGTGCCGGAGCTCGCGTCGCTCTCGCCCGAGGCGGTCGCGCGCTACGAGGCGCCGCTGCGCGCCCTGCACCTGCACCTCGCCGCGGGCCACGAGTTCGTCGACGAGGCGCCGCGCTTCCTCGTCGTCGCGCGCAAGCCCTTCTGACGCCCGCGCCGCCCCGTCGCGCGGACCGGGTCACAGGTCCCGGAGCTCCGCCTCGCGCTCGTCGTAGGCGCTGCGGGCCGCCGCGATGCGCTCCTGGTGCGCCTCGGTCCAGACGACGAGCGCCTTGGTCGTCGCGTGGAGCGAGCGCCCCATCTCGGTGAGCGCGTAGTCGACGCGCGGCGGGACGGTCGGGTAGACCGTGCGCTCGACGATGCCGTCGCGCTCGAGCTGACGCAGCGTGCGCGACAGCATGCGCTGGCTGATCCCGTCGATCTCGCGCTTCAGCTCGGTGAAGCGCATGACGTGCCGGTCGAGCAGCGCGATGGCGAGCAGCGACCACTTGTCGGCGATGCGGTCGAGGATCTGCCGCACCTCGCAGTCCTCGCGCGCGTCCCACTGCCAGACGTCGGCGTCGCTCTCCCAGCGTGACGGCGGTCGCGGGTCGCACACCTCCTCCGTCGCGGCGTGGTCGGCCGCGCCCGCCGGTCGAGGGCGCGCCGCCACGGTATCCGCGGTGATACCAGGTGGGCGTGATGTGCCGTCTTCCATGCCTCCTGATCCTGACCCACGATGGGTTCGGTATCAAGAGGTAACCGGGTGCCGAAGGGTGCTCACGACGACAGGGGACGTCCATGGGCGACGGGACGACGAGCCGCAGCGGTGCGAGCATCCGGGAGGCCGGCCGCGAGGCCGCGCGGGAGGCCGCGCGGTTCAGCCTCCGGGACTGGGGTCTTCTCCTCGTGCTGTGCGGGGCGATCTTCCTCGAGGGCAGCGACATCGCGATGCTCTCCGTCGCGCTCCCGGGCATCCGCGCCGACCTCGGCCTCGCGACCGGCGAGCTCGGCGGGGTCGTGACCGCCTACGTCGTCGGGTACGGCGGGTTCATGCTCCTCGGCGGACGCGCGGCCGACCTCTACGGCCGACGCCGCATGTTCGTCGTCTGGCTGCTCGTCTTCCTCGTGTTCTCCGGGCTCGGCGGGTTCGCGACCGACGGCTGGATGCTCCTCCTGTCGCGCTTCGTCACGGGCGTGGCGGCCGGCTTCCTCACGCCCGCCGGGATGTCGCTCATCACGACGTCGTTCGCGGAGGGGCCGCGCCGCAACCGCGCGCTCGTCGTCTACGGGGCCGCGGGGGCGGCGGGCTTCTCGCTCGGGCTCGTCGTCGGCGGTCTGCTGGCGGCGGTCCACTGGCGGTGGGTCTTCTTCGCCCCGGTGCTCGTCGCCGTCGTGCTGCTCGCGCTCGCCCTGGTCACGGTCCCGCGTGACACGACGACGCGCGTCCGCGGCGCGCTCGACGTCCTCGGTGCCGTCCTGGCGACGACCGCCATGGTCCTGCTCGCCGTCGGCATCGTGCGCCTCGAGCACCCGGGCGACGGGCTCGCGTGGACGGTCGCCGCGCTCGGGGGCGGCGCGGCGCTGCTGGTGGGGTTCGTCGTCCGGCAGCGACGTGCCCCGCACCCGTTGCTGCCGCTGCGGCTCTTCCGGTCGGTCGAGCTCGTGCGGGCGAACGTCACGGCCGTGCTCTTCGCGGGCGGGTTCTACGGCTTCCAGGTGCTCCTCACGCTGTACCTCCAGGAGCTGCGCGGCTGGACGCCGCTCCAGACCGGGCTCGCGATGCTCCTCATGGCGATCGACGTCGTGCTGGCGCCCGTCCTCACGCCGCGCCTCGTGGAGCGGTTCGGGGTGCCGCGCGTCATCGTCGGGGGCCTGGTCGCCGGCACGCTCGCCGCGGCGTGGTTCCTCGGGTCGGGGCTCGACTGGGCGTACGCCGTCATGGTCCCGTCGCTGGCGCTCGTCGGGGTCGCGTTCGCGCTGGTCTACGGGCCGATCGCCATCGCGGCGACGACGGGCGTGACCGACGCCGAGCAGGGCGTCGCGGGCGGGGTGCTCAACACGTCGTTCCAGCTCGGTGCGGCGATCGGCATCTCGGCCGCGACGGCGGTCAGCGTCCTCGCCCTCGGGGACGCGACGGGACCGGACGCGGGCCTCGCCGCCTTCCACACCGCGCTGTGGGTCCCCGTCGCGGCGTTCGCCCTCGCGGCCGTGGCGATGGGGGCGCCGCGCCGTCGGGCCGCCGTCCGGCCGGCCGGTCCCGCCGTCGAGTCCTCGACCACGGAGACCGCACGACCGGCCCCCGCCACCCGCTGAGTGCATGAAACTGTCGCGTCCTGGCGTCCCGGACGCGACTGTTTCACGCACTCAGCGTCGGGGTGCGGGCAGCAAGAAGCCCGCGGGCTGGAGGGTTCCTCCTGTCGTGCTGGACGAGGGCACGACACCCGCGGGCTCCGGTGGTTGCGTGGTACTCGCTCGCCGCCGGGGGCTCCCCTCGGGAGACCCCGCCCGGTTCACGGGCTCACCGCATCCGGTCCGTTGCTGGATCGGTTGCGCGACGACTAGCGCGCAACCACCTCACGAGTCCGAAGAATCTTCACTTCCAGGACCACCTCCTTTCGCGTGTACGACGACGGTACGTCCGCCTCCCGCGGCCACGCCAGGGGTTTTCGCCCACGGCGTGGAACCGCCGGGGAACGGGCCGCCGGCTCGCCCGGTCGGTCCTGCGAGGGTCGACCAGGCGACGCGCGGGCCGACGCCGCGCGCTCGACGCGGGTCAGGCGGGGCGCAGGTGCGCCCACTCCTCGGGGTAGTCGTCGAGCCACGCGGCGAACGACTGCGCGGGCCGCTCGACGAGCCGCGGGACCGTGTCGCTCACGTGCGCGAGCTCGCCCGCGGCGATCGCCGTGTACGACGACACCCAGCCGTCCACCTCGAACCGCGGCGCCCCGTACCGGTCCCGCGACGCGTACGCCTCGTCGACGGTCTCCGGGTGGTACGTGATGTCGCGGCCCGTGGCCGACGACAGCTCGGCAGCAACCTCGGCGAGCGTGAGCGCCTCGGGGCCCGTGACGTCGTAGGTGACGCCGTCGTGGCGGTGCGCGTCGGCGTCGAGCAGCACGACGGTCGCGACGTCGGCGATGTCGTCGTGCGACACCGACGCCACGCGTCCGTCGCCCGCGGGGCCGCGGATCACGCCGTCGTCTCCCACCATGAGCGCGAGCCCGCGGTGGTAGAGGTTGTCGCGCAGGAACGTGTGCCGCACGCCCGTCGCGCGGATGTACTCCTCGGTGCGCCAGTGGTCGCGCGCGAACGTGAACACGGCGTCGGGGGCGGCGCCGACGAACGACACGTAGACGATGCGGTGGACGCCCGCCGCGACGGCCGCGTCCACGGCCGCGCGGTGCTGCGCGACGCGGTCGACGTCCTCGCGCGCGGACACGAGCAGGACCGTGTCCACGCCGGTGAACGCCTCGACCATGCCGCGCGTGTCCGTGTACCCGGCGACGACGGCGACGTCCGACTCCGGCAGCGGGTCGTCGCCCAGGCTGGGCGCGCGGGCGGCGTCGCGCACCACGAGGCGCTGCGGCGCGCCTTCGGCGGCGAGCCGGAACGCGAGCTTCGACCCCAGGAGACCGCTCGCGCCCGTCACGGCGACCCGTCCCGACCCCGCCCCGATCATCATCTCCTCACGGTAGGCGCCCTGGTCACGGGGCGCCCGACGACCGCCCCGGACGGGAGGGGAACGCCCTCCTCGCGCAGAATGGGGCCATGTCCAGTGCCGAGACCCGCCCCGGGCCCTACCGCGTCATGACCGTCTGCACCGGCAACATCTGCCGCTCCCCCATGGCCGAGGTGGTGCTGCGCGACCGCTTCGAGGCGGCCGGGCTCGGCGACCGCGTCGTGGTGGACTCGACCGGGATCAGCGACGAGGAGCGGGGGAACCCGATCGACCGCCGCGCCCGGGCCGTCCTGGCCGAGCACGGGTACGTCGTCGACGGGACGCACCGGGCGCGTCAGGTGCGCGCGGGCGACCTCGCCGCGCGCGACCTCGTGCTCGCGATGACCGCCCAGCACGCGCGGGCGCTGCGGCGCCTCGACGCGTCGGCGCCGGTGCGCCTGTACCGCTCGTTCGACCCGGCGGCGCCGCGCGTCGAGCCGGGCGGGTCCGAGCACGTGCTCGACATCGCCGACCCCTGGTACGGCGGGCAGCAGGACTTCGAGGACTGCCTCGCCGAGGTCGAGGCCGCGGCCGACGGGATCGTGGACCTCGTGCGCTCAGAGCTCGACGGCTGAGCGCGCGCGACGGGCGTCCGTCCCGTCGGCGCGCGACCCGCGCAGCGGGGCCGTGGACCAGCGGAAGCGGTCGAAGAACGCGTCGAGCGCGGGGACGCGGGACAGCACGGTGAACAGCCCGAGGCCGAGCACGCCGCCCACGACGTTGAAGAGCAGGTCGCTGGCGTCCGCGACGTGGCCGCCGCCCAGCAGGTGCGAGGTGACGTACTGGGTGACCTCGATCGCGAGACTGAAGGCCGCTGCCGTGAGCACGACGCGCCACCACGACGGCCGCGCCAGGAGGAGCGGCAGGAGCATGCCCAGCGGCACGAACACGAGGACGTTCATCACCGCGTCGGCGACCTCGTAGTCCACGAGGGGCACGAGGACCAGGTGGGCGTCCCACGCGGCGCTGCTCGCCGGCTTGTCGAGGAAGATCGGGAACACCGTGTTCGCCACGACCCCGGCCGCGTAGACGGCGAGCGCGAGCGCGACGGCGGCCCGCGGCAGCGTGAGACGACCGGACCGGTGCAGGCGCCACAGCAGCAGCCCGAGGACCACCGCCCCCAGCGGGACGACGACGGGGAGGACGGGGACCTCGCGAAACACTCGAACCGCTCCTTCAGCTGACGACGCCACGCACGACGTCGCCGACGGTAGCGGTGCCCCGCCACCCGGGAGATCCCCCGACGGTGCGACCCCGGCCGCGGCGCCCTCCCCCTGCGGGTGGACCGGGGCGCGCCGCCCGAGGTGTCATCGGGTGTCGTCGAGCGTCACCGGCGGCGGGTCCGCCCGCGCAGCGTCCCGACGGCGGTGCCCACGGACCGCGCGACGGACCGTCCCGCGTGACGCACCGTGGCGCCGAGCCGGCCGAGCGCGCGGCCCACGCCGCCCGTCGCGCGCGGCGCGCAGCGGGGAGAGGGGGCGACGGCGTCGGGCACGGGCGGCGTGACGGGCGCGGGCCGCGGCAGGTACGCCCCGACCCACTGCGCGACCCGCCCGTAGGCGAGCGCGCGCACGGGCCGGGCGGAGAGGACGACGTCGTGCAGGGCGCCGTCGAGGCGCGCGACCGTGACGAGGTCGCCGAGCTGGACCGAGCGCTGCGCGACGCCGTCCACGTCGATCGCGGTGTCCGTGCGCATCATCTCGGGCGACCAGCGGGGCAGCAGCGTGCTCCGGGCCGAGAGCAGCACGAGCACCGGGGCGCCGATCCCGAGCCCGCGTGCGACCGTCTGCTGGCCGTGGAAGACGGCGGACAGCCACGCGGGCGTCGTCCGGAAGCCGTGCTGCGGGCGCCAGGTGAGGTCGTAGGACCACTCGCCGTCGAACTCCTTGCTCACGGAGCGCGTGTAGAAGCCGAGGTCGACGTTCGGCAGCGGGCGCGTGGGCGTGAGCCGGGCGCGCGCGCCGATCACGGGCTCGAGCAGGAGACGGCCGACCTCGCGCGTCTGGAACTCGAGCCACGGGCTGTTGAGGACGAGCGCCGCCGCACGCCCGGGGTGGCGCGCGAGCCACAGGCTCAGCGTCAGGCCGCCGGTCGAGTGGCCCATGAGCACGACCTCGCGCGGGGACCGCCCGTCGCCCCGGTGGCCCATCGCGACGAGCGCGGCCTCGATGTCCTCGTCGTACGTCGCGAGGTCGGCGACGAACCCGGGAGTCTGGCCGGGCCGCAGGCTCCGGCCGTACTTGCGCAGGTCGAGCGCGTGGAACCGCGCGCCGTGCGCCTCCCAGAAGTCGGCGAGCTCGGTCTGGAAGAAGTAGTCGGACCAGCCGTGCACGTACAGCACGTCGAGGTACGGGTCGGGCCCCGGGCGCCGGCGCCGCACGAGCGTCGCGACGACGTCGCCCTCCTCGTCGGGCGCGAGCGGCAGCGTGAGCTGCTCGTAGTCGTCGCCCAGGACGTCGGGCTGCCAGTCCGCCATGCGGCCGACCCTAGGCGGGCCCGACGACGACCGCCCGCCCGGCGGGTCGCGGACCGGTCGGGCGGGGTCGGGTCCGGTCGAGCCGGTCCGGTGGTCAACGGTCGGCGCGGCGGGCGCGCCAGCGCGCGACCTCGTGCTCGACGTCGCGCGTCGGGGTCACGACGGGCGGCCCGCCGAGCAGCTGGCGGCGGGCGTCGACGACGCGCGCGTTGAAGTCCGCGAGGATCTCGCGCACGGCCCGCTCGTCGAGCTCGCGGTCGAGGCGGTCGTCGAGCTCGCGGTCCTCGGTCTTGAGGAGCATCGCCGGCGGCCCGAGACCGGTGAGCTGCTCGCGCTCGATGACCGCCTTGAGCCACCAGTCCGGGTCGTGCGTGCCCGTGAGCCCGGGGATCGGCTTGCCCGCGAGGGGGAGGTCGTCGAACTCCCCGCGGCGGACGGCCTGGTCGATCACCATGTCGACGTACATCGCGCGGTCCTCGGGTCGTACACGGCGCGGACCCCCGACTGGGGCGTCGTCGTCGCGCGCCTCGACGGCGCCGTGCGTGCCCGCCCCGCCCGGCGGCTCGCGGCGGGCGGGGTCGTCGTCGGGCACCTCCCGCTCCGCGGCCTCGCGCGCGGCCTCCCGCTCGACCCGGTACTGCGCGGCCCGCCGGACGGGGTCGTCATCCGGGGTGCGGGAACGTCGTCGGAACACGAGCACCTCCCTCGTCGTCTCCGCCCAGCGTAGGCAGCCGCGGGCCGGCCGGACGAGCAGAGAGCTCAGCCGTCGAGGAGCGGGTGGTACCGGCGGCGCAGGGCCCGGTCGAGGGCGGCCAGCACGCCGCCGACCGTGAGGACCGTGTTCACCGGGCCCGGGAGGTCCGGCACGAACGGCGGCGTCCAGCCGGTGAACTGCGACGCCAGCTCGAGCAGCTGCGGCACCTGCGTCACGAGCGCGACCGCGAGCACGACCCACGCCGTCACGCCCACGGCGCGGCTCGCCGTCGGGCGCTCGCGGTCCATGCGGTCGCGCCACGCCTCCGCGGTCCCGGGCAGCGGCGGGACGTCGTGCACGGTGCCGACCGCGTCGACGACGCGCACGTACCGCATCCCGTAGGTGCTCATCCTCGCCTCCAGCGTCGCGCCCCCGAGGTCGAAGCGGGCGCGCGAGCGCTGCTCGTCGACGAGCCGGCCGTCCCGGTACAGGCGGATGCGCTCGTCCCAGTCGAGGAAGTCCACGGCCACGACGTACTCGTGGCCGCCGTGCCGGAGCCCGAACGCGCTCCGCCACAGCACGGCCCACCCGCGCACGGGCCGGAAGGTCGCGGCGCCGTCGCGTCGGTCGCCATGGTCGCCGTGGCCGCCGCGGTCGTCCTTCCGGTCCTCGGGGCCGTCGCGCCAGGCGTCGTCGGTCGTCATGGCCTCATCCGACCCCGGGCGCGCGGTGCGGCGCGTCGCCCGGACGACCGACACCTCCGCGCGGGGCCGGCCGGCGTCCGCCGAACGGATGACCCCGGGCATGATGGGCTCATGCCCGGGTCGATGAAGGTCTCACGCCGCTCCCACGTGCCGCCGTTCGCCGTGATGGAGGTCCTCGCCGAGGCGAACCGCCTGCGCGACGCCGGCGCGTCCGTCCTCAACCTCTGCGCGGGCGAGCCGTCGACCGGGGCGTCGGACGTCGTGCGGCGCCGGGCGATCGAGCTGCTCGAGCACGGCGACCTCGGCTACACCGAGTCGCTCGGGGTCCCCGCGCTGCGGCGCGCGATCGCCGAGCACTACGACCGCTGGTACGGCGTCGAGATCGACCCGGCGCGGGTCGCGGTGACCACCGGGTCGTCCGGCGGGTTCCTCCTCGCGTTCCTCGCGGCGTTCGACGTCGGCGACCGCGTCGCGCTCGCCCGCCCCGGCTACCCCGCGTACAAGAACATCCTGCGCGCGCTGGGCTGCGAGGTCGTCGAGCTCGACTGCGGCCCGGAGACGCGCTACCAGCCCACGGTGTCGCAGCTCATGGAGGCGTACTACGACGGCGGCCTCGACGGGCTCGTCGTCGCGAGCCCCGCGAACCCGACGGGGACGATGATCCTGCCCGCCGAGCTCGACGCCGTCGCGGCGTGGTGCGCCGACCACGACGTGCGGCTCGTGAGCGATGAGATCTACCACGGCATCGTCTACGGCGACGGCGACGGCGACGGCGCGGAGCGTCCGGCCGCGGCGCTGCCGACGGCGGCGCGGTACGTGCCCGACGGCGCGGTCGTCGTCAACTCGTTCTCGAAGTACTGGGCGATGACCGGGTGGCGCCTCGGGTGGCTCGTGCTGCCGGACGAGCTCGTCGGGCCGGTCGACGCGCTCGCCGGGAACGTCGCGCTGTCGCCGCCCGCGCTCGCGCAGCACGCGGGCGTCGCCGCGTTCTCCCCCGAGGGGTATGCCGCCGCGGCCGAGAACGTCGCGCGGTACGCGGCGTCGCGCGAGCTCGTGCTGTCCCGGCTCGACGACCTCGGGTGGTCGCGGGTCGCGCCCGCCGACGGCGCGTTCTACGTCTACGCCGACGTGTCCGGGGACGGCCTGGACTCCGTGACGTGGTGCGCGCGCCTGCTCGCCGAGGCGGGCGTCGCGCTCACCCCCGGCACGGACTTCGACGGCGTCCGCGGCGGGGACTGGGTCCGGCTGTCGTTCGCCGCGGCGCCGAGCACGGTCGCCGAGGCGGTCGAGCGCATCGCCGCCTGGCGCCGCACCCTCTGACGGGCCCGGGGCGCGCCGCCCCTGCGGCGTCCCCGGTACCGGGCGGGGAACCCGCCCTGGTCGCGACGGTCCGTGGCCCGCGCGAGGATCGTCCGGTGCCCCACGACTCCCGTGACCTGACCCACGGACCGCTGCCCCCGCGACCGGAAGGCGCCCTCCGTCTCGCGACCTTCAACACGCTGCACGGCGCCGCGCTCGACGGGACGGTCGACGTCGAGCGGTTCGCGCGCGCCGTCGCCTACCTCGACGCCGACGTGCTCGCGCTCCAGGAGGTCGAGCGCGACTCGCCCCGCTCGCACCGCGCCGACCTCGTCGCCGTCGCGGCGGAGGCGCTGCGCGCCGAGCACCGGCACCTGTCCCCCACGCTGCGCGGCGTCTCCGGTGCGTGGGTGCGCGCGGGCCGGCCGGGGTCGGGCGTGCGGCGCGTCCCCGGCGTCGCGTCGTACGGGATCGGGCTCGTCAGCAGGTTCCCCGTCGAGCGGTGGGCGCGCCTCGAGCTCGACCGGATGCCGTGGCGGTCGCGCGTCCGACGGCGACGGCCGGGTGCCGCGACGGGGGCCGCCCGCCTGCTCCCGTTCCGGGTGGTGCCCGACGAGCCGCGCGCCGCGCTCGCCGCCGCCGTCCGCACGCCGTGGGGGCCGCTCACCGTCGTGACGGCGCACACGACGTCGCGACCCGAGTTCACCGCGGACCAGCTCCGGTCCTTCACGGGGGCCTGCGCGCCGCTCCCCCGCCCGCTCGTGCTGCTGGGCGACCTCAACCTGCGCGCGCCCGAGCCCGCGGAGATCACCGGGTTCACGTCGCTCGCCGACGTGCTCACGCACCCCGTCGACCGGCCCGTGCGGCAGATCGACCACGTGCTCGCCGACGGCCTGCCCGGCGGCCCGACCGTCCGGGCTCTCGGGCCCGCCACGGCCGTCGACACGGGGCTGTCAGACCACCGCGCGGTCGTCGTGGACGTCGTCCTGGAGCCCGCGCCGGGCGCCTCGCGCTGAGCGGGGCCGGGGGCGGTCAGGCCGCGAGCCCGACCTCCTGGGGTGCGGGGTCGCCGTCGGCGCGCACGGCGGCCGGTGCGGAGGCGGCCGCCGTGATCCCGGCGGCCTCGGCAAGCGTGCGACGGCGCGCACGACGCGCCCGCACGATGACGACGATCGCCTGGGCGCCGATGAGGACCCACACGAGGTTCGCGGCGACGGACGGCCACACGCCGTTCGCGGCGGCGACCATGCCCATGAGACCTGCGGCCGTGAGGTTGGTCAGCTGGAACGGGGCGGACGACGGCGCCCAGCGGCCACGGCTGACCATCGCGTAGGCGACGACGCCGGCGGCGGCACCGATCCAGCCGAGGAACATGACGATCGCGTCGAGGGTGACGGGCACAGCGGTACTCCGGTGACGAAGAAGGGGTGGAGGGGGGTACCGCGACGCTGCGGTGGCTGTGCGCTCCGGGCCGATGGCTGGTGGCGCGGGTGGTGCGAAGCTCGGGCGCCGACCCGTAAGGAGGAGGAGGTAACCGACCGGCGCCACGACAAGTGTGAGGCCTTCCGAGGTTCAGCACAATCGAAGGATTCTGCACCGGCCGTTTAGCATCTCTACATGGCGACGGACCCACGCAGACTTGGTTTCCTCCTTGCCGTGCACCGGGGCGGAGGCATCCTCGCGGCAGCGGATCTCCTGCACGTCACCCCGTCCGCGGTCTCCCAGCAGATCCAGCGGCTCGAGGCCGAGGAGGGGGTCGTCGTGCTCGACCGTGGACCGCGCGGCGTGACCCTCACGCCGGCCGGTCGCGTGCTCGCCGAGACCGCCGAGCGCATCGAGACCGAGCTCGTCGAGGCCCGCAAGGCGCTGGCCGCGCTCGGCGACGAGGTGAGCGGGCGCGTCGCCGTCGGCTCCTTCCAGACGGCGATCCGCGCCGTCGTCGCGCCCGTCGCCGGGAGGCTCGCCGAGACCGCGCCGGGGATCGAGCTCGACGTGCAGGAGCGCGAGCCCACCGAGGCGCTGCGGCTGCTGCGCGCGGGCGAGCTCGACGTCGTGCTCCTCGAGCGCGACTACGAGGCCGACTCCCCCGCCCCGCGCGGCACGCGCGAGATCGTCCTGCTCGACGAGCCGTGGCGGCTCGTCGTCCCCGCGGGCATGCCGACGCCCGCGCGCCTCGACGACGTGCGCGACGCCGTCTGGCTGGGACCGGAGCCGGGCACCGCCGCCGCCCGTGCGCTCCGGCGGCTGGCCCGGGGGCTCGGCGGGACCCTGCGCACGCGGCACAACTACTACGACTTCGACGTCGCGCTCTCGCTCGTCGCCGCCGGGCTCGGTGTCGCGATGCTCCCGGCGCTCGCCGTGGAGGGCGGCGCGTCGGACGAGGTGCCCGACGGCGTCACGGTCGTCGGGCTGCCCGGCCTCGGCTCGCGCCGCCTCGTCGCGCGCCACCGTGCGACCCGGCACGAGCCCCGCCCCGTGGTCTCCGCCGTGCTCGACGAGATGGTCGCCGCCGCGGGCGGCATCGCGTTCGCCTGACGCCGGGGTCCCCATCCCGGGGGCCGCTGGGAGGTCCGCGTCGTCGCGGGGCGTCGTAGCCTGCCGGGGTGGACGTAGCGGTGGTGGGGGCGACGGGCGACGTCGGCCGGCAGGTGTGCACGCAGATCGTCGAGCGGCGGGTGCTCCCGCCGGCGGCGCGGCTCCAGCTCGTCGGCCGGGCCGGCGGGGCGTCGGGGCGGGCCGTGCACGGGCTGCGCGCCGACCTCGTCGACGCGTACGACGAGCACGCGCCGCTCCTCGACGTCGCGCACTCGCCCGACGACGTCACCGCCGACGTCATCGTCGTCGCCGCCGGCCTCACTCCCCCGGCCCGGACGGGCGCCGACCCCGACCGGCGCGTGCTCGCCGCGACCAACGGCGCGGTGCTCGCCGAGTACGCGGACGCGATCGCGCGGCACGGCTCGGGGCACGAGGTCGTGATCGTCGTGACGAACCCCGTCGAGCTCGGCGTCGCGGTCATGGCAGAACGGCTCGGGCGGCACCGCGTGCTCGGCATGGGGGCCTGGCTCGACACGCTGCGGTTCCGGCGCGAGATCGCTGTCGAGCTGGGCGTGCGGCGGCACCGCGTCGGCGGGTTCGTCGGGGGCCAGCACGGCGAGGACGCCGTCCCGCTCTGGTCGACCGTCCGGGTGAGCGGGCTCGACGCCGACGAGCGGGCGCGCGCCGTCGCCGCGCTGCGCCGCGGCCGCACCCTCGACGCGCTGCCGGGCGAGATCGCCGCGGCGAAGGACGAGCTCGCGCGCGTCGCGAGCCAGGACATGGGTGCCGCGTTCGAGCTCATCGACACCTGGCCCGCCGACCTGCGGCTCGTCACGCGGCCCTGGATGACGCACCAGTCCGGCGCCAAGACCCCTGCGGGCACCGCGAGCGCGACCGTCGACCTCCTCGAGGTGATCCTCGACGGCCGCGAGATCGTCGTCGCGGGGCAGGTCGCGCTCGACGGCGAGCTCGACGGACGGCTCGCCCCGGCCGACGGCGTGCCGTCGCGCGGCGTCCTCGGCGTCCCGGTCGTGCTCGGCCCGGGCGGGTGGACGCGCGTCCTGCTCGACGAGCTGCCCGACGACGAGGCGCGACGGCTCGCGGAGGCGGCCGGGGGCATCGACCGCCTGGTGACGGCGAGCGCGATCTCGGCGCGTGCGGGGTCGCCCGCGGGTGGTGCGGCGAACGCGGCGGCGGGCGCGGAGCGCGTGTCGACCCCGGTCGGTGCGGAGCGCGACTGGGTCGCGACCGTGCACGGCCTCGACCAGCCCGGCACGCTCACCGCGCTCACCGGGGTCTTCTCGACGCGCGGCGTGAGCTTCGACTCGCTCGCGACCGGGCCGGTCGACGGCGACGGCCGGGCGGGGCGGATCATCGTGTCGTTTAGGGCGACCCCCCGCCGCACGCGCGCCCTGGAGCGCGCGGTCCGGCGGCTCGCGACGGTGCGTTCCGTCGTCGTGGAGCCCGCGGGCGACTCCTCCCGGCGCGGCACGCCGGGCTGAGCGACGGCCGGGCTCGCGGGGCCGACCGTACGCGATCCGCCGCCGGGTCAGCGGCGAGGACGCACCTCGCGGCGCACGGCCCGCGTCCCGACGACGAGCCCTCCCACCGTGAGCGCGAGCGCCAGACCGGTCGCGACCAGCACGACGACGAGGCCCGCGGCGTCGTCGACCAGGAGGAGCACCGGGGCGGCCGCGACGAGCGCCCAGCCCGCCGCCTCGCTCAGCGGGCGGGCCGCGCGGTGGGCGGTGCGCCAGGCGTCGTCGCTCGCGAGCGTCGTCGCGGTGCGGATGCCCGCGACCTGGTTGCGCCCGATCCGTCCGGAGGCCGTGGCGCGGGCGCACCAGACGAGCAGGAGACCCGCTCCGGCGAGGACGAGCAGGAGCACGAGATCGGCCACGGTGTCGGGGTGCACGTGCCCCACCCTGTCACGGCGGCGCGCGCCCGTGCCGGGCTACCGGTAGGCGTGCGCCTGGAGCGCGTACATCTCCGCGTACGGTCCGCCGGCGGCGACGAGGTCGTCGTGGGC
Organism: Cellulosimicrobium funkei; assembly: GCF_900155925.1. Taxonomy (NCBI): domain Bacteria; kingdom Bacillati; phylum Actinomycetota; class Actinomycetes; order Micrococcales; family Promicromonosporaceae; genus Cellulosimicrobium; species Cellulosimicrobium funkei. The sequence continues at coordinate 23,997 of NZ_FTMI01000002.1, read as the reverse complement.
GCCGAGCTCGGCGACCCGTCCGCCGTCGAGCACGACGATGAGGTCCGCGTCGCGCACCGTGGAGAAGCGGTGGGAGACGAACAGCGTGACGCCGCCCGAGGTCGTCCCCGCGCGGCGCGCCGTCTCCGTGAACCGCTCGAACAGCGCGTGCTCCGCCGTCGCGTCGAGCGCGGACGCGGGCTCGTCGAGGGCGAGCAGGAGCGGGTCCTCGCGCAGGAGCGTGCGGGCCAGCGCGAGCGTCTGCCACTGCCCGCCGGAGAGCTGGGTGCCGTCCGCGTACGCCGTGCCGAGGATCTGGTCGAGGCCGTCGGGCGAGCGCTCGACGATCGGGCGGGCGCGGGCCTCGTCGATCGCGGTCCACAGCGCGCTGTCGTCGTGCAGCGCGGCCACGCGGCCGACGCCGACGTCCTCGCGCAGCGTGAGCTCGAGGCGTGCGAAGTCCTGGAACAGCGTCGCGACCCGGGACTGCCACGCGTCGGGCGCGACGGCGGCGAGGTCGACGCCGTCGGCCAGGACGCGGCCCGACGTCGGGCGGTACAGCCCGCACAGGAGCTTCACCAGCGTCGTCTTGCCCGCACCGTTCTCGCCGACGAGCGCGACCGTGGCGCCCGCGGGCAGGTCGAGCGTGACGCCGTCGAGCACGGGCCGGTCCGCGCCCGGGTAGGCGAACGTGACGCCCTCCAGGCGCAGACCGTGCGCGAGCCGGGCGGGGATCGCGCGCTCCACGGCGGCCCCCGCCTCGTCGGTCGTGCCGACCTCAGCGCTCCCCGGGGTCCCGGGCCGTGGCCCCGCCGTCCCGGTCGTGGCGCGCAGCTCGGTGAGCTGCTCGACCGTCCGTCCGGCGCCCTGGAGCGAGCCGAAGAGCGCGAGCGCGCCCGCGACCTGCGTGCTGACCTGGATCGCGAGCGTCACCACGAGCACGACCTGGCCGATCGCGGCCGTCCCCGACACGGCGCCCCGCAGCACGACGAGGACCGCCGCGCCGTACGCGAGCGCGAACCACACCTGACCCCCGGCGCGCAGCAGCGCCGACCGGCGGTGGGCGCTCCACAGGCTCGCGGTCGTGCGGTCCCACGCGGTCCGCTGGCGGTCCGCGACGAGGCCGCGTGCGCCGAACAGCCGGATCTCCTTGGCCGACGAGCCGGTCGTGCCCGCGGTGACGAGGTGCCGGGAGAGGCGCACGTCGTCGGCGGCGTCGTCACGCGCGCGGTCGAGGAGCCGCTGCGCCCGGTCCGCGAGCCACACGGGCGGCAGCGCCGCGAGCGGGAGCAGGAGCAGCCACGGCTCGACCACGCCGAGGATGACCGTGGTGACCAGGACCTGGAGCGTCATACCGCCCAGCTGGAGCGTGCCCTCCAGCGCCATCCGGACGCGCTGGAGGCCCTCCGTCACCGAGGTGAGCAGGCGCACGCGCTCCGGGTCCTCCAGCTCGGCGAGGCTCGCCGAGCCGTGGGTGAGCCCGGCGACCTCGTCCACGAGCGCGAGCTGCTGGAGGTCGGCGAGCTCGAAGTACGACAGGTGGGCGAAGTGGCTCATCATCAGCTCGGCCACGAGCAGCACCGCGAGCGCGCCTGCCAGCCCCACCGCGCGCGCCGTGTCCGCGTCGACCGCGGCGTCGGTGAACATCCCGAGGCCCACGCCCACGAGCGGCGCCGAGAGGTACCCGACCGTCATGAGGACGATCGCGACGAGCAGGCGGCGCCGGTCCGTCGCCCAGCCGTGGGCGAGCATGAACCGGGCGGCGAGGACGACGCGCCTCACAGGGCACCTCCGGGGGTGGGGATCGGCATCGGGTCGGTGCGGAAGCGGCGCGCCTGGAGGAGGAACAGCTCCGCGTACCGGCCGTCGAGGGCGAGGAGCTCGTCGTGCGTGCCCTGCTCGACGACGCGCCCCTCCGCGACGACGACGATGCGGTCCGCGGGTCGCACGGTCGAGAAGCGGTGCGAGATGACGACCGACGTGACCGGGCGCCCGGCCGCGACGGCGTCGACCGCACCCTGCGCGAGGAACCGCTCGAAGAACTCCGCCTCCGCGCGGACGTCGAGCTGCGCCGTCGGCTCGTCGAGGACGAGCACGTCCGCACCGCCGGAGACGGCGAGCAGGGCTCGGGCCAGGGCGATCCGCTGCCACTGCCCGCCGGACAGGTCCCGCCCGCCGGCGTACCCGCCGGAGAGCACGGTGCCGAGGCCGTCGCCGAGCCCCGCCACGACGGCGTCCGCCCCGGCCGCGGCGACGGCCTCGCGCAGCCGGGCGTCGTCGTCGCGCAGCGCGGGCGCGCCGAGCGCGACGTTGTCCGCCGCCGGGAGCTCGAGCCGCACGTAGTCCTGGAAGATCAGCGCGAGGCGCGCGCGCCACGCGTCGAGCGGCAGGTCGCGCACGTCGACGCCGTCCACCGTGATGCGGCCGCGGGTCGGCTCGTACAGGCGCGCGAGGAGCTTGATCGTCGTCGTCTTGCCCGCCCCGTTGAGCCCGACGATCGCCGTCGACGTGCCGGGCACGAGCTCGACGTCGAGGCCGCGCAGGACCCACGCGCCGTCGTCGCGGTAGCGGAACCACACGTCCTCGAAGCGGATGACGCCCCGCGGGACGGCCCGGTCGCCGTCCGCCGCCTCGGGTGCGTCGCCCGACGCGAGCCGCTCCTCGAACCGGGCCAGCGCGTCGAACGACTGCAGGCCGAACTGGGTCTGCACGTCGCACTCCGGGAAGTACACCCCGAAGCGCATGGGGATGAGCACGGCCTGGAGGGCGACGCCGAGCGCGAAGAGGTCGAGCGTCGCGGCGTCGAGCGCGACCAGCACGAGCACCGCCGCGCCCCCGACGAGGCCGATCGCCGAGAACCCGACGAACGGCCAGAGCTGGAGCCGCCGGCTGCTCGCCCACTGCGGCTCGAGGAACGCCATCGTGTCGTCGTGCAGGCGCCCGCGCAGCCACGGCAGCAGGCCCAGGAGGCGGACCTCCTTGGTGATCGACGGCGTGGTCGCGAGGTCGCGCAGGTAGGACTGGCGGCGCCGCAGGGGCGCGAGCGAGTCCCACACCGGGCCGAACCGGCCGAGCGTGCCGCGCACGCCGGTCCGGATCGCGAGGGCCGTGGCGAGGATCAGCGCACCGGCCAGCGGTGACACGACGACCGCGACGAGCACCGACGCGCCGACGAGCTGGACGTACCGACCCACGAGCGGGACGAGCGCCGACGCCGCGTCGCCCGGGCTGCGGGACTGGCGCGCGAACGCGGCGCGCGCGTCGGCCACGACGTCGAGCACCTCCGGGTCGTCGAGGAGGGCCAGCGGGGCGTCGGACAGCGCCGCCGTGAGCAGGCGGTCGATGCAGCGCTGGTCGACGCGGCGACCGATCGTCTCGACCACGCCCGCCTGGAACGGCGCGAGCCCTTGCTGCACGACGAGCGCGGCGACCGCCAGCCCGAGCACGCCCAGCAGCTCGCCCCAGCCGCCGGGGCGGGACGTGACGTCCGGGAGCAGGAACAGCACCCGGCCCAGGAGCACGATCGTCGCGAGCGGCAGCACCGCGAGCAGCAGGCTGAGCGCCAGGCCGGCCGCGACGATCGGCAGTCCCGCATGCCGCAGCAGGCCCCACATCGTCGTCCAGCGCCGTACCCGGTGCCGCAGCGGTGGTCGCCCCTCGTGCCGGTCCTCGCTCATGACCCTCCCCGCTCGCGTCGTCGCACGTCGGGCGACCGTAGCGGCGATTGTGAGGGGTCCGTAGTTTTTATCCCCAGGACGAGCACGCCCACCCCGGGCATTGCTGCGGACGTGGGGACCGACGTCGGTCTCGACCCCCGCCCGCCCGGGCGGCACGACCCCGGTAGGATCGTGCGCACAACTGCAGTACTGCCGCCCGAACCTCGACGGGAGAGCTCGGCAGCACGGTCCCCGGACCGGGCGCCGGCGCCGAAGGAGCAAGTCCTCCCCGGGAATCTCTCAGGCCCACGTACCGTCGAGGCGAGGCAACTCTGGAAAGCGGTCGTGCGCTCGTCGGGCCCCCGGCGACCTCGGCCCACCGACGGTGCAAGTCGGCGCGCCCCGGCCCTCGCGGCACGGCGGACCGGCAAAACTCTCAGGTCGACGCGTGCGTCCGATGACAGAGCGGGGAGGGACCCGCCGTCGTCCCCTCCCCCGGAGGTCCCCGTGACCCAGTCGTCCCTCGACCGCACCTCGCCGCCCGACGCCGCCTCCGGCGCGTTCGCGCCGCGCCACCTCGGCCCGCGGGGTCGCGAGGTGCAGGTCATGCTCGACCAGCTCGGCTACGCCTCGCTCGACGCGCTCGTCGACGCCGCCGTGCCCGCGGCGATCCGCACCGAGCGCCCGCTCGACCTGCCGGCGGCGCGCACCGAGACGGAGGTGCTCGACCACCTGCGCGCGCTCGCCGCGAAGAACGTCGTCAAGACGCAGATGATCGGGCTCGGCTACTACGGCACCGTCACTCCCCCGGTGATCCGTCGCAACGTCCTCGAGTCCCCCGCCTGGTACACGGCGTACACGCCGTACCAGCCCGAGATCTCGCAGGGCCGCCTGGAGGCGCTGCTGAACTTCCAGCAGGTCGTCGAGGACCTCACCGGCCTCGACGTCGCGAACGCGTCGCTGCTCGACGAGGCGACCGCGGTCGCAGAGGCCGTCGCCCTCATGTGGCGCGCGTCGCGTGCGAAGAGCGGCTACGTGGTGCTCGACGCCGACCTCTTCCCGCAGACGCTCGCGGTGACGCTCGGTCGTGCGCAGGCCGTCGGCCTGCCCGTGGTCGTCGCGGACCTGTCGGGCGGCCTGCAGGCGGGGCTCGCCGCCGCCCGCGCGGCGGGCGCGTTCCCCACCGTGGTGGACGACGACGCGCACCTCGTGGGCGTCGTCGTCCAGCAGTCGGGCGCGTCGGGTCGCGTCGTGGACTGGCGGCCCGTGGTCGCGGAGGCCAAGGACGCGGGTGCGCTCGTCACAGTGGCGAGCGATCTGCTCGCCCTGACGCTGCTGGTCTCCCCCGGCGAGCTCGGCGCCGACGTGGCGGTGGGCTCCGCCCAGCGGTTCGGCGTCCCGCTGTTCTACGGCGGCCCGCACGCCGCGTTCATGGCGGTCCGCAAGGGCCTCGAGCGGTCCCTGCCGGGCCGCCTCGTGGGCGTCTCGATCGACGCCGACGGCGACACCGCCTACCGCCTCGCCCTCCAGACGCGCGAGCAGCACATCCGGCGCGAGAAGGCGACGAGCAACATCTGCACGGCGCAGGCGCTCCTCGCGATCGTCGCCTCGATGTACGCGGTCTACCACGGCCCCGACGGCCTCCGCGCGATCGCCGAGCGCACCCACGCCCACGCCACGACCCTCGCCGAGCACCTGCGCGCGGGCGGCGTCACGGTCGAGCACGCCACCTTCTTCGACACCGTCCGCGCCGTGGTCCCGGGCCGCGCCGCCGACGTCGTCGAGGCCGCCGCGACGGCCGGCGTCAACCTGTACAACCCCGATGCAGACCATGTACAGATCGCCTGCGACGAGACCACCACGCCCGCGATCCTCGCCACGGTCGTGCGGGCGTTCGGGATCGATCCCGCGACCGGGCAGAGCGAGGACGGCGCTGCGGCCGCAGCATCCGGCCACGACCTCCCGGCCTGGGCGACCCGCACGACGCCGTACCTCCAGCACCCGATCTTCCGCCTGCACCGCTCCGAGACGTCGATGCTGCGCTACCTGCGCCGTCTCGCGGACAAGGACCTCGCCCTGGACCGCACGATGATCCCGCTGGGCTCGTGCACGATGAAGCTCAACGCGACGGCGGAGATGGAGGCGATCTCCTGGCCGGGGTTCGCGGACCTGCACCCGTTCGTCCCCGCCGACCAGGCGCGCGGCTACGAGGAGCTCATCGGCGGCCTGGAGTCGGCGCTGGCGGAGATCACGGGCTACGCGGGCGTCTCGGTGCAGCCCAACGCGGGCTCGCAGGGCGAGTTCGCGGGCCTGCTGGCGATCCGCGAGTACCACGTGTCTCGCGGGGACGTGGAGCGTGACGTGTGCCTGATCCCCGCCTCGGCGCACGGCACGAACGCGGCGTCGGCGGCGCTGGCGGGCCTGAGGGTCGAGGTCGTGCGGACCGCCGAGAGCGGCGAGGTGGACCTCGCCGACCTGCGCGCCAAGCTGGCCGACCACGGGCCGCGGGTCGCGGCGATCATGATCACCTACCCGTCGACGCACGGGGTCTTCGAGGAGCACGTCCGTGAGGTCTGCGACCTCGTACACGAGGCAGGTGGCCAGGTGTACATCGACGGGGCGAACCTCAACGCGCTCGTCGGGCTCGCGCGCCCGGGGGAGTTCGGCGGCGACGTCTCGCACCTGAACCTGCACAAGACGTTCTGCATCCCGCACGGCGGGGGAGGGCCCGGGGTCGGACCGGTCGCGGTCGGCGAGCACCTCGTGCCGTTCCTCCCGGGCGACCCGCTGGCGCCGGGCGCGTCCGCCGCGACGCCCGTCTCGGCGACGCGGTACGGCTCGGCCGGGATCCTGCCGATCTCGTACGCGTACGTCGCCCTCATGGGCCCGGACGGGCTGACGGAGGCGACGAAGACCGCGGTGCTCACCGCGAACTACGTCGCGAGCCGGCTCGCCGACCACTACCCGGTGCTGTACACGGGCCCGAACGGCCTCGTCGCGCACGAGTGCATCCTCGACCTGCGCCCGATCACCGCGGAGACGGGTGTGACGGCGGAGGACGTGGCGAAGCGGCTCATGGACTACGGGTTCCACGCGCCGACGCTCTCGTTCCCCGTGGCAGGCACGCTCATGGTGGAGCCGACGGAGAGCGAGGACCTCGCGGAGCTCGACCGGTTCGTCGACGCGCTCGTCGCCATCCGCGGCGAGATCGACGCGGTCGCGTCGGGCCGCTGGGCGGTCGAGGAGTCGCCGCTGCGCGGCGCGCCGCACACCGCGGCGGCGCTCGTGGCGGAGGACTGGGCCAAGCCCTACTCGCGCGAGCTCGCGGCCTACCCGGTCGCGAGCCTGCGCGCCGGGAAGTACTGGCCGCCGGTGCGCCGCATCGACGGTGCGCGGGGCGACCGCAACCTCGTGTGCTCGTGCCCGCCCCTGGAGTCCTACGTGACGGGAGACCTCGCATGACCGAGCAGCAGACCGGGACGACCGAGAGCGCGGAGCGCCGCAGCCCGCTGCACGACGAGCACGTCGCGCTCGGCGCGAACCTCACGAGCTTCGGCGGGTGGCTCATGCCGCTGCGGTACACGTCCGACCTCGCGGAGCACCGCGCCGTCCGCGAGGCGGCCGGCCTGTTCGACCTCTCCCACATGGGCGAGATCGAGGTCGCGGGACCGCAGGCCGCGGCCGCGCTGGACCACGCGCTCGTCGGGAACCTCTCCGCGGTCGCGCCGGGCCGGGCGCGCTACACGATGATCTGCCAGGAGGACGGCGCGGTCCTCGACGACCTCGTCGTCTACCGCCTCGCGGACGAGCGGTTCCTCGTGGTCGCGAACGCGGGGAACGCGGACCTCGTCGCGCGCGAGCTCGTGGAGCGCGCCGCGGGCTTCGACGCGACGGTCACCGACCAGGGCGCGGGCACGGCGCTCGTCGCGGTCCAGGGGCCGCGTGCGGAGGAGATCGTCGCGGGCCTCACGGACCCGGCCGACCCGGTCGCCGCCGAGACCGTGCGCGGCCTCCGGTACTACGCGGCCGCGCCGCTCGTGCTGCGGACCGACGACGGCCCGGTCGACGCGCTCGTGGCCCGCACCGGGTACACGGGGGAGGACGGGTTCGAGCTGTTCGTGCCTGCGGACCGCGCCGCCGACCTGTGGCGCACCGTGCTCGCCGCGGGGGCGCCGCTCGGCCTGGTCCCGGCGGGCCTGTCCGCGCGCGACTCGCTGCGCCTGGAGGCCGGGATGCCGCTGTACGGGCACGAGCTCGACACCACGACCACGCCGTACGAGGCCGGGCTCGGGCGCGTCGTGAAGCTCGACAAGGTCGACGCCGACGGCGCGCCGCTCGAGTTCGTCGGCCGCGCCGCGCTCGCCGCGCGCCGGGAGTCGCCGCCCGCGCGCGTGCTCGTCGGGCTCCGGGGCCTGGGGCGGCGGCCCGCGCGGGCGGGCTACGCCGTCGTGCTGCCGGGCGACGGCGTCGACGCCGGGGGAGCGGTGGGGGAGTCCGCGCGCCGCGTGGGCACGGTGACGTCCGGCGCGCCGTCCCCGACGCTCGGCCACCCGATCGCCCTCGCGTACGTCACGCCCGAGCTGTCGGCGGAGGGCACCGAGCTTGCCGTCGACGTGCGCGGCCGGGCCGAGCCCGTGGTCGTCGTGCCGCTCCCGTTCTACCGTCGTCCCCAGCAGTCCTGACCGCCCCGTCGTCCCGAAGGAGAACCCATGACCGAGGCCCAGTTCCCGGCGCACCTGCAGTACACGGCCGAGCACGAGTGGATCGACGGCTCGACGCCCGCCGTCGTCGGGATCACCGCGACGGCCGCCGAGGCCCTCGGCGACATCGTCTACCTGGAGCTGCCCGAGGTGGGCGCCGAGGTGACCGCCGGGAGCGTCATCGGCGAGGTCGAGTCGACCAAGTCCGTGTCGGAGCTCTTCTCGCCCGTGACGGGCACGATCGTCGAGGTGAACCAGGCGGCGGTCGACGACCCGGCCGTCGTGAACTCGGACCCGTACACCGACGGCTGGCTGTTCAAGGTCGACGTCGTCGACACGGGCGACCTGCTCACCGCCGACCAGTACGCGGCGCACGTCGGCAGCTGACGGCCGTGCCGGGGCGGTGCGGACCGCCCCGGCACAGGGTCGGCGCGCCGGTCAGCGGAACGTCGTCGCGTAGTACGTCTGCTGGTCGACGGTCTCGACCTCGACGTCCTGCGTCCGCTCGAGGTGGCGGCGCAGGTTGTCCGCGAACCGCAGCGAGTCGTCGTTGAACCGCGACACGTCGTAGGCGCACACGACGCGGTTCTCCGCGAGGTGCGCGACGAGCGCGTCGATCATGTCCATGAACGTCCGGCTCGCACGACGGCCCGGGTGGGCGAGCGTGAAGCCGATGTACCAGACGGCGCCGCGCGCCGCGTGCTCGGGGTAGCGCGCCGCGAAGAACTCCGGGCTCACCCACGGGACGGCCGCGAGGTCGGTCGCGAGCGTCGTCAGCCCGACGGCCGCGCCGTCGTCGTCGTGCGCGAGGAGCTTGAGCACCCGCGGGTCGCTCATCTCCTCGTCGAACTCCTCGCGGTGCAGCACGTGCCGGGCCGCCGCGCGCGTGCGCAGCGGCTCGAACGCCTCGAGATAGAGGTCCCAGAACCGGTCGGCGAGCTCGCCCTCCACGGTCTGCTCGAACGTCACCGCGGCGCGCCCCGCGCCCGCGCGCGTCGGCGCGGTCACCGGGTCTCCCCGTCCCAGCCCTCGCGGCGGTACGCGGCGACGACGACGGAGCACACGGGCAGCGACTCGCAGCGCACCCCGGCGACCCGGCGGCCGGCCGGGTGGAACCGGTTGCCGCGCGTCGCGGCCAGGTCCTCCAGGCTGAGCGTGAGGTCCAGCTCGAGCTGCTCGTGCGACGGCGCCTCGTGCTCCACGAACAGACCGGCACCGCTGTCGTCGTCACGCAGCGACCACGCCACGCCGGCCCACGCCTCGTGGCCGGGCATCACGGCGTGCGCCTCGGCGTACACGCAGTAGAGGAGGTCGCCGTGCCCGCCGTACCCCTCCTCGAGGCGGTCCACCTCGACCACGCGGGACCCGGGCGGCACGACGGAGCTCAGCCGGACGAGGTTGAAGTCGCCGACGCCGGCGTCCGTGAGCGCCGCGTCGAACGCGGACAGCTCGGTCCTCCCCGTGCCCGTCCCGTGGCTCACGTAGATGATGGGTCCCGCGGTCATGTGTTCTCCGTCCTCGAGGCTCTCGCCCCGTCGTCGTGCGCCGTGCCCCAGCGGCCCGCGGCCGTGTCCAGGAGGTCGAGCACGGGTTCCAGCAGCTTCTCGGGGGCGGTGCTCCCCTTGCGCAGGTAGACGGTATCTCCCAGCCGGAGGTCCGCACGCTGGTGCGCGTCGAGGCGCGCCCCGCTGTAGATGACGAGCGGGACCCGGCTCAGGCGGCCGTCCTGGCGGAGCGCGTCGACGACCTCGCGGCCCGCGCCGTCGGGCAGCGTGAGGTCGAGCACGACGAGCGCCGGGTCGTCGCCGCCCGCGAGCACCTCCAGCGCCTCGTGGACGCTGCGCGCCAGCGTGACGACGAGACCCGCGCCCTGCAGGACGGCCCGGACCACCTCGCCGACCTCCGGGTCGTCCTCGACGACGAGCACGTGCTCGTGGTGCGGGCGCAGGCTCACGGCCTCCTTGACGGTGCGCTCGAGCTCCGCGGGCGCGACCGGCTTGACGAGCCAGCGGTCGGCGAGCGACGCCGTCGCCTGGGCCTTCGAGGGCTGCGAGCCCGAGACGATGACGACGGGCACGTTCGCCGTCGCGGCGCTCCGGCGCACCCGGTCGAGCACGTCCTGCCCGTCGCGCCCCGGCATCGCGAGGTCGAGCACGACGGCGGCGGGCCGGGCGGCCTCGATGGCCGCGAAGGCGAGCGTGCCGTCGGTCACCCCGACGACGTCGTACCCGCGCGACTCCAGGACCGCGCGCAGCACGTCGACGACGTACGCGTCGTCGTCGACCACGACGACCCGCGGGCGCTGGTCACCGGTCGCGGTCGCGGGCACGTCGTCGGCCGCGCCGAGGACCGGCTCGGGCCGGGGGAGGGTCGCGCGGAAGGTCGCGCCCGTGCCCTCGCCGCGGCTCTCGGCCCAGATGCGGCCCCCGTGGCGCTCCACGATGCTCTGCGAGATCGCGAGCCCGAGCCCGCTGCCGCCCCGCTCGCGGGAGTCCGACGCGTCGACCTGCTCGAAGCGCCGGAACACCGCCTCGAGCTTGTCCGGGGGGATGCCGCGCCCCTCGTCCTCGACGCGGAGCTCGACCATCTCCCCGGCGGAGCGCGCGGACACGCGGACCGTCCCGCCCGGCGGGGAGAACTTCACGGCGTTGCTCAGCAGGTTGGTCAGCATCTGCACGACGCGGTCCCCGTCGACGGCGACGACCTCGTCGGTGTCCTCCTGCACGATCTCGACGCCGGCGTCGCGCGCGAGCAGCCCGACCGGCTCCGCGGCCGTCGCGACGAGGTCGGCCACGCGGTGGTCGGCCCGCTCGAGCGGCGTCGTGCCCGAGTCCATGCGCTCGATGTCGAGGATGTCGTCCACGATCCGGTTGAGGCGGTCGCTGCTGGACCGCGCGACGTGCACCATGCGCGCCGAGCGCTCGGGGAGCGTGCCGAGGGCCCCGCTGTCGAGCAGGCCGAGCGCGCCGCGGATCGCGGTGAGCGGCGTGCGCAGCTCGTGGCTCACGACGGACACGAACTCGTCCTTGAGCCGCTCGACCTCCCGCCGGTCCGTGATGTCGCGGAACACGACGACCGCGCCCAGCGTGCGGCCGTCGTCCTTGAGCGGGCTCGCCGTGACCTCGACGGCCACCTCGGAGCCGTCCTCGCGGAGGTAGACGTCCTGCTCGGCGACCGCGGTGATGCCGTCGCGCACGGCCTCCCGGATGTAGCAGGACTCCGCGGGGTAGGGGTTGCCGTCCGCGTCGGGCGCGTGGAAGAGCGCGTGCGCGTCCCGGCCGATGAGCGAGTCGGGGCTCGCGCCGAGCGTGCGGGACGCCGCCGCGTTGACGAAGGTGACGCGGCCGTCGGGGTCGACGCCGTAGATGCCGTCCGCCACGGACTCGAGCGTCCGCGCGCGCTCCCCGGCGAGCGCGCGGAGCTGGGACGTGCGCTCCTCGACGCGCCGTTCGAGGCCGTGCAGCAGCGACTCGTTGTCGGCGACGACGAGGATCTGCCGCGCGACGACGGCGAGCAGGACGACGACCCAGAGCGCGTTCGGGGCCCACGAGAACCCCGTCGAGGAGGACTGCACCACCCGCACGAGAGCGGCCGCGAGGAACAGGCAGAACGTCACGGTCGTACCGAGGATCGCGGACCCCTGCGCCCGCTCGTCGGCCACGGGGCTGCCGCTCGCCGCCCGGTGCCGCGCGGCGAGCGCGATCATGAGATACCCGCCGACCCAGCCGACGTCGATCGGGCTGCCGAACGTGAACGTGCCGTCGGCGGAGAGCAGGGCGAACGCGACGTCGGCCACGGCGTAGAGCACGAACCCGCTGCCCACGAGCACGAGGGGCACCCGCTCGGAGGCGGTCGAGCGGGTCATCACGAGGACGGCGAAGGTCGCGAGCAGCGCGTCCACCACCGGGAGCGTGTACGCCGTGACGGCCGCCGTGCCGGTCGGCGGGGCCTCGGCCGAGCGGAGCGTCACCGCGTAGAGCGCGATGTACAGCACCGAGCCGCCGACGACGACGCTGTCGAGCAGCATCCGCCCGATCTCCTTGCCGCGCGGGCGCACGGTGGGGAAGAACGCGAGCCCGACGATGCCGAGGAGCAGCGCGGCGATGTAGGCGTAGTCGCCCGTCGAGGGGTTGTCGACCAGGCCCGCGTAGACGTTGCCCACGAGGCCGACGACCCCGCCGAGCGCGAGCAGGCTCCATGCCCGACGCCGTCGGCCCGTCGAGCGTGCCGCGCGCCACCCGCAGCTCGCCGCGGCGATCGCCCCGGCGCTCACGATCGAGGCCTGCGAGATCGTGCGTCGCGTCTCGGCGTCGAGGGGGCTCGCGAGGACCGCGGCGAGGAGCACGAGGAGGACGCCGACCACCCAGCACCAGAGGACGAAGGGGTCGTGCGTCCGCTCCGTCGGTCCCCGTTGCCCCACCATGCGTCGAGCGTAGGGGACCGCCCGTGGGCGCGCGCTGCCGGGCACGAGCTTCTCGGCTAGCGTCGGGACGATGGACGCGGAAGGGCAGACCAGGCGGCGCGTGGTCGTCATCGACGACGACCCGTCGATCCGCGAGGTCGTCGAGCTCGCGCTCGACGTGGTGGGCGGCTACGAGGTGCACGTCGCCGCCGACGGCGACGAGGGCGCGGCGCTCGCCGAGCGGGTGCGGCCCGACGCGATCGTGCTCGACGTGATGATGCCCGTCGTGGACGGGCCCACCGTGCTCGCGCGCCTGCGGACCCGCCCCGCGCTGCGCGACGTACCGGTCGTGTTCCTCACCGCCAAGGTCGGCGCGGGGGAGATCTCGCGCCTCGACGGCCTGGGCGCGGCCGGCGTCATCACCAAGCCGTTCGACGCTCTCGACCTCGCGGCCCGGCTCGGCGCGCTCCTCGGGTGGAAGCCGTGACGGCCGGGCCCGACGGTCGTGCGGAGGACCGGCTCGACGCCGCGCTCGTCGTGCTGCGGCAGCGGGCGCGCGTCCGGAACGCGGCGCGCGTCGAGGAGGCGGCCCGCCTCCTGGGGCACGGGGCGGACGACGCGGAGGAGCCCTCGGCCGAGGCCGTCCTCGAGGCGGCGGCGCTGTGCCACGCCGTCGCCGGGTCCGCCGGGACGTTCGGCGACGACGACACGACCGCGGCCGCGCGCGAGCTGGAGGCGGCGCTCCGTGGGGGCGACCTCGCCGCGGTGCCGGCACGTCTCGAGCGCCTGCGCGCCCTGACCGACGGCGCCCGGGAGGGCACGAACCCTGAGTCTTGAGCAAATCTTGAGGTTCTCCTGCGGCGGACGTGGGATTCCCCCGAGGACCGCGCACCAGGGTGGTGGGTGCCGAGGGGACGGTCCCCCGGACTGGCAGGGGGGTACTCCCATGATCGACACCGTGACGTCGCCCGACAGCCCGACCCGCGCGAGCCACGGGCCCCGCGTCCCGACGCCGACTTATCTCACGTCGGGCCCGCAGGCGAGCATCGACGCCGCCATGGCAGCGCTGAGCGACACCGTCGAGCGCACGCTGCAGGAGGACCTCGCCCAGGGAATGCTCCCGACGGTCGAGCAGATGAGCGTGAGCGTCGTGACCCGTTCGACGGGTTCCGTCGAGGACTACACGGCCGTCGCGCTGCTGCTGCTCTCGTACCAGCACCTCGTCTGACCTGCACCGACGCCGCTCTGGCGGCACGTTCGTCCGGGTCTGGACGAACGTCCTGAAACTCGTCGCGAGAAGTCGCGTCATGAAACGACTCCCGTCCCATCCCTTCAAGTAGCACCAACCGGAACTCGCCACGTGGGGATGACGTGACCGGAGAGCATCTGGAGGAGAACATGAGCACCATCGAGCTGGTCCGCCCCGTGGCGGCCCCGTCGGAGCGGATCGCCACCCCGATCGCTCCGCTGACCCGCCGGGAGCGGGTCGTCCTGTCGAACCTGTCTGAGGACGTCACGCTCGAGCAGATCGCCACGAAGCTCTTCGTCACGCGCAACACGGTCAAGTCGCAGGTCCGCAGCCTCTACCGCAAGCTCGGCGTCTCGACCCGTGCCGAGGCCGTGGCCTGGGCCCGGGCGGCCGGCCTGCGCTGACGAACGGCTCCGCGGCCCTCGCAGGCCGCGGTCGCGGTCGTGTCACCCGCGCGTCACGACGCCGTGCGACACTCCGCGTATGACTCTGCGCAGACTGGTGGTGGCCGCGGCGATCGTCGACGATCTCGTCGCCCCGCGGTTCCTGCTCAGCGCGCGCCGGTCCCGTCCGTCGCACCTCGCAGGTCGCTGGGAGTTCCCCGGGGGCAAGGTCGACCCCGGCGAGACCCCGACGGAGGCGCTGCACCGCGAGCTCCGCGAGGAGCTCGGCGTGGCCGTGGAGCTCGGTGACGAGATCGTGGGCCCCGACCACGGGGCCTGGATCATCACCGACCGCCACGTGATGCGCCTGTGGTTCGCGCGGGTCACCGCGGGAGAGCCCCAGCCGCTCGTCGAGCACGACGACCTGACCTGGCTCGACGCCGGGAGCTGGCTCGACGTGCCGTGGCTCGACGCCGACGTACGCATCGTCGAGGAGCTCGCGCGCCAGGTGGCGCCCGAGGCCGTCTGACGTCGCGGTCGACCGTCGCGCCGACGTCCCACCCGTGAGCGCACGGACCACGTGGGCGCACGGACCGATCGCGGCCGGCACGATCCGACCGCGACCGATCCACGCGTGCAGCGGGGTCAGCCGACCGGCTGGACCCAGGGCGACGGGGCCGGGGGAGCGACGACCGGCGGCCGGTCGGTGCAGCTCGGCGCGTTGGGGGCGAACCGGCCGAGCCAGTTCACAGTCCCGGGCTCCCACGGGCTGAGCGACGTACCGTCGTTCCCCCCGAGGTCGGTGAGCGTGAACTCGGTGCCGCCGTCCGGGAAGGTGAACGCGCCGCAGTTGTTCACGCCGGCCCAGCCGACGTTGCGGGCGTCGACGTTCTCGAACGACGCCCCGCCGCGCACCCGTGCGCTGACCACGGACGTGCCCGTGCCGTCGACCCGCACGTCCTGGAACGCGACGCCCTCGATCTTCACCTTGTCCTTCACGCCCCAGTCGGAGACCAGCATGATCGCGTTGTACGTGCTGTCGAGGTAGTGGTCGCCGGTGACCCGGACGTCGGCGTCGATGTCGCCGTCGAGCGCGTAGAACCAGATCGCGCCGAGCCCGATGTTCCAGTTGAGCTCGAGCGTGCCCGCACGCACGGCGGTGTTGTCGGTGAGGTCGAGGCGGCCCTCGAACGGCTCGGCGCCGAACCGCGACCCGACGTGGAGCCCGCTGCCCTCGCGGACAGGGTCCGCGACGAGGTTCGCGCGCACCGTGTTGTCCGTGCCGCCGTAGACCGCGATGCCGTTGGCCAGGGTGTTCGACTGGATCGTGTTGTTCTCGAACACGTTGCCGGCGTTGGCGACCTCCTCCGACCACATCGCGAGGCCGTCGTCGCCGGTGTTCCGGACGAAGACGTTCCGCACGACCGAGCTCGTCACGCCGCCATGGAAGTTCAGCGCGTCGGCGATCTGGTCGACGATCACGGTGTTCTCCACGCGCAGGTCGTCCATCGGCCCGTCGAACCACAGCCCGACCTTGGTGTGCTGGATGTGCAAGCCTGAGATCGACGAGCTGCTCAGCGCGCCGCCGACCCCGTTGACCTGGTCGGTGTCGATGCGTTCGCGGACGTCCCCGAGGATCGCGAAGTCGCGCAGGTGGACGTTCCGGCTGCCGCCGTCGTCGGCGTGCTTCCCGTAGAACCCGACGCCGGTGTGCACGGACCCGTCGGGGGCGGGAGCGTCCAGTGCGACCTCTCTGCCCCGGAAGATCGTGTACCAGCTCCCGGCGCCCTGGATGGTCACGTCGTCGACGACGACGTGCCGGTTCACCTGGTAGACGCCCGGCGGGACGTACACCTCGAGCCGGTGCTTCCTCGCGAACGCGATCGTCTTGTCGAGCGCGTCGGCGGAGTCGCGCCGACCGGTGGGGTCGACCCCGAAGAGCAGCGCGTTCGCGGCGAGCAGGCGCACCTTCGGCGGCGCGACCTTCTCGGAGTCGAGGAGGTCGATCACGGTCCACTCGGCGGCTCCGCGCGCCGGGACCGCGAGGCGGACGACGTCGCCCTTCTTGTACGTCTGGCCGAGCAGCAGCCGCTGCTCGTCGTAGAACTTCATGGGGCGGAACGGCTTCTCGAACGTCGGGGTCGGCGTCGTCTCCGCGGGGACGCACGCGCACTCCGCGACCCACCAGCCGGGCTGGAGGACGTCCGCCGTCGGGTCGTTGGTGAACGGGTACTGGTTGTACAGGTAGGAGTACGCCGACGTGAGGGTCATGCGCCGGTCGAGCCCCACCTTCTTGCCCTGACGTAGGACCGACACGTCGAGCGGCGACGTGAGGCCGCCGCCCGTGGGGGAGTCGGGGACCGAGTACCTGACCGTGATCGCGTTCGCGTCCGCGGGGAGCGTGAACTCCACGTTCTGACCCGCCGTGAGCCGGACGGCGGAGCGGCCCGACGCCTCGGCCTCGATCGTGTAGGCGTCACGGCCGGGCCCGATCACGGTCCCGGTCGTCACGGCGTTCTCCGCCTCCTGCTCGAGGAACGGGACGGCGGCGCCGCGTCCCTCGACGAGCGCCGGGTCGACGGCGGCCCGTGTCACCACGGCGGGCGCGGGCGGTCGGGGCGTTCCGTGGGCCAGGGCCGACGGCGCGCCGCCCGCGAGGAGCGTGAGGGCGAGCGCCGTCACGGTCACGGTGCGGGCGCTGCGTCGGCGCGCGGTGGGGTGGTTCGTGCTGCGAATCATCGTCGACCCGTCTTCTCTCGGGAGGCGTGCGGCCTCCGTGCTCGCCGGGGGCGTGCTGACCCTCCGGCCCGCTGCGCGGTCGCACCTCCGGGCAGCGCCGTTCGTGCTGAACACTAGGATGCAGTCGCCGCAGTGGCAAGGGTCTGTAGCGATATTGCGCGTCCCCGTCGTGTTTTTGCACGGACGGCTCGCCTCCGTCGAGACGGCCGCGTCCGAGGGTTGCCGAGGACGAGCCCCCCGGCCGACGCGCGCTCCGGGGGCCCGCCCGGTACGGTCGCCGCGTGAGCCGCCTCGTCGCCAGGACGCGAGCCACGGTCACCGCGAGGGACCGGGTGCCCCCGTGGGCCGTCATCACCGTGGGAGCGGTCTGCGTCCTGCTCGGGGCGGCCGTCGTCCTGCGGCCGTTCGCGTCGCTCGCCCTGCTCGTCGTCGCGGTCGTGGCCGGGGCCCTCGTCCTGGGCGTCGCCGAGCTCGCCGATGGCGCGGTCGACGAGCGCACCACCGCGCCGGGCAGCGGAGGGCCCGCACGTCCGCGCGGGCTGCGGTTCGCGCGAGGAGGCCTGTTCCTGGCGCTCGCGGTCGCCGTCGTCCTGTGGCCCGCGCCGTCGATCGTCGTCGTCGCGCTCCTCGTCGGTGCGAGTCTCGTCGTGGCCGGACTGCTCGACGTGCTCGGGGGCGTGCGCTCCGCGGGGATCGACCGCTGGAGCCGCGTCGGCCTCGGCGCGGCCTCGGTCGTGCTCGGCCTGGTCGCCCTCGCGTGGCCGGACGTCACGGTGCTCGTCGTCGCAGTGGTCTTCGGGGTGCGGCTCGTGGTCCTCGGTGTCCGGCTGGTCGTCGCCGGGGTGCACCGCACCCGCGCTCCGGGACGGGGCGAGGGCGCCGCGGACCTCGACGCCGGGCTCGTCGAGGCGCCCGGCCCGGCGACGACCCGACCGCACGGCCGGGGGGCGCTCGCCGGGGCGGTCCTGGCGGTCGTCGCGGCGGGCGGGCTCGCCGTCGTCAGCGTCGGGCTGCACCGCGCGGCGCCGCAGGTCGACGCGTTCTACGACCCGCCGGCGTCCGTCCCGGACGAGCCCGGTCGGCTCCTGCGCGCCGAGCCCTTCACCCGCGAGGTCCCTGACGGGGCGACGGCCTGGCGCATCCTCTACACGACCACGCGCGACGAGGGCCGGCCCGCGGTGGCGAGCGGGCTCGTCGTGGTGCCGGACGCCGCGGCGAGCCCGTCGCCCGTGATCGCGTGGGCCCACGGCACGACGGGCTCCGCGCAGGGGTGCGCGCCGTCGGTCCTCGACGAGCCGTTCGAGTCCGGCGCGTTCTACCTGCTCGACGACGTTCTCGCGCGGGGGTGGGCGCTCGTCGCCACCGACTACGTCGGCCTGGGCACGGAGGGCCCCCACCCGTACCTCGTCGGGCAGGGCGAGGCGCGGTCCGTCGTCGACGCCGTCCGCGCCGCGCGCGAGCTCGACGGTGCGACGCTCGGCGAGCAGACCGTCGTCTGGGGCCACTCCCAGGGTGGCCACGCCGCGCTGTGGACCGGGGCCGTCGCCCCCGGGTACGCGCCCGACGTCCCCCTCGCCGGCGTCGCCGCCCTCGCGCCGGCGAGCGACCTCACCGGCCTCGTGGCCCACCTGGAGAGCGTCGCGGGCGGGAGCGTCTTCGCGTCGTTCGTCGTCGAGGCGTACGACGCGATCTATCCGGACAGCGACGCGGCGGGCTACGTCCGCCCGGGTGCGCGGTTCGTCGTGCGGGAGATGGCGTCCCGCTGCCTGTCCGAGCCCAGCGCGCTGGTCTCGGTGGCCGAGGCCCTGTCGATGGACCAGCCCCTGTGGACGACGGACCCGACCACGGGGCCGCTGGGCGAGCGCCTCGCCGAGAACGTGCCGACCGGACCGGTCGCCGCTCCGTTGCTCGTCGCCCAGGGGGCGTCGGACACGTTGATCCTCCCCACGGCGCAGGAGGCGTACGTCGGTGCCCGGTGCGCGGCCGGGCAGCCGGTCGACTACCGCACCTACCAGGGGCGGGACCACGTCGGGCTCGTGCAGGCGGGCTCGCCCGCCGCGGCCGACCTCGTGCGATGGACCGAGGCGCGCCTCGCGGGCGAACCGCCGACCCCGACGTGCGCCGGCGGATGACGCGCCCTCAGGGGGCGACCAGGCCGCCGTCGGGCGCGCGGACGCCCGCGGCCCACGCGTCGTGCCCCGCGAGGTCGGCCGGGTAGCGGGCCGCGGCACGCTCGTCGAGGTCGACGCCGAAGCCGGGCGCGTCGTGCGGGCGCAGCCAGCCGTCGACGATCCGCAGCGTCCCGGGGAACACCTCGTGGACGGCGTCGGGGTAGACGTGGCCCTCCTGGATCCCGAACGCGGTCGAGGTGACGTCGAGCGCGACGTTCGCCGCGGCGCCGACCGGCGACGTGTCGCCCGGCGCGTGCCAGGCCGTGCGCACCCCGACCAGCTCGGCCGCCGTCGCGAGGGCGCGGCCCGCGCTCAGACCCCCGATCGCGCTGATGTGGCAGCGGATCAGGTCGACGCCGCCACCGAGGACGAGCCGCGCGGCGTCGGGGAACGACGTCGCGAGCTCGCCCACGGCGATCGGCACGGGCGAGGCGGCGCGCACCTCGGGCAGGCGGTCCCAGTGCTCCGGCGCGAGGACGTCCTCGAGGAAGAAGGGGCGGTAGGGCTCCAGGGCGCGCGCGAGCATCACCGCCTGCTTGGGTGTGAGGCGCGAGTGGACGTCGTGCAGCAGCTCGACCTGATCGCCCAGCGCCTCGCGCGCCGCCGCGAAGAGCCGCGGCGTCCGGCGCAGGTACTCCTCGACGTTCCAGCCCTGGGGGTAGGGCGCAGCGGGGTAGCCGGGCTCGGGGTCCGCGGCGGTGCCGTAGTGGCCGACGCCCGGCTGGCCGGTCTGGATCCGCACGTGGCGCCAGCCGGCGTCGACGATCCGCGCCGCGTCGTCGATCGTCTCCGCGACGGTGCGCCCGCTCGCGTGGAGGTACGTGTCGGCGGCGTCGCGCACCTTGCCACCCAGCAGCTCGTGCACGGGCATCCCGGCGCGCTTGCCGGCGATGTCCCACAGCGCCATGTCGAGGCCGGAGATCGCGTTGTTCCCCACGGGCCCCTCGCGCCAGTACGGCGCGAGCCGCGCGAGGCGGACGAGGTCGCCGATGTCGCCGGGGTAGCGCCCCACGACGAGCCGCTCGAGGTGCTGCTCGACGTACGCGGCC
Source organism: Cellulosimicrobium funkei (assembly GCF_900155925.1). NCBI lineage: Bacteria > Bacillati > Actinomycetota > Actinomycetes > Micrococcales > Promicromonosporaceae > Cellulosimicrobium > Cellulosimicrobium funkei. The sequence continues at coordinate 3,669 of NZ_FTMI01000002.1, read as the reverse complement.
ACCGCGTGCCAGCGCTGCGTGTACGTCGCGCACCCGAGCCCGTAGAGACCGGGCACGTTCGTGTCGACGCGCACGACGACGAGCGGGATGCCGTCCGGCGCCGTGACGATCGCGCGCACGCCGGTGATGCGCGTGCCGTCCCGCGTGGGCCACGGGTTCGCGAACGCGGGGTCGACGGGGTGGACGGTGCGGAGCGGGGCGTCGGTCACGGGCTCTCCGAGGGAGGTCGGGCGTCGGGCGAGGTGCGGGGCCGCGCGTCGGGGCGGGCGTCCGGTCGGTCGGGCGAGGCGTCGTCCGGCCGGTGGACCGAGTGCCGCGGCCGGAAGCCGAGCAGCTCGCGGGCGCGCCGCGTGTCGACGAGGCCGTCGCGCGGCCCGACCGGGCGCGTGAGGGGCACGTCCGGGGCGAACCGGGCGAGGAGCTCGGGCGTCGGGAGGTCGAGGAGCGTGTCGTCGGCCGCGAGCCCGACGACGTGGGCGCCCGTGAGGTCGGCCCTCAGCCCGGCCTCGACCGCCCGGGCGGCGTCGCGCAGGTCCAGGTACGCCCAGCCCTCGCGGGCGACGACGCGCGGGTCGCGGGCGACGGCCGCCGCCGTCTCGCGCAGCCCGGCGGCGTCGCGCACGTGCGGGAAGCGCAGCGCGACGACGTCGATCCCCCACCGGCGCCACGCGGCCCGGGCCGCGGCCTCGTCCGCCTGCTTCGAGAGCGAGTACGCGTCGGCGACGTCGGCCGGGACGTCCTCGTCGAGCGGGAAGTAGGCGGGTCTCACGTCGTGCGGGTTCATCGGGACGCCGAACGCGTTGATGCTGCTCGCGACCACCGCTCGCGGCACGCCCCGTTCGCCCGCGAGCGAGAGCACGGCCCACGTCGCCGTCGTGTTGGTCGCGTACACCTCGAGCGGCGTGCCCAGGTCCGGGTGCGGGATCGCGGCGAGGTGCACGACGGCGTCCGCGTCCTCGAGCCCGCGGCTCACGTCCTCGGGGGAGCGGGCGTCCCCGACGACCGTGCGGTCCGCGGGGCACGGGTGCTCGAATGCGGTCGACAGCGCCGTGACCTCGTAGCCCCGGCCGAGCAGGTGGCGCACGGTCGCACGGCCGATGCCGCCGTCGGCACCGGTGACGAGGACGCGCGTCATGCCCACACCCTACGTCCCGGTCAGGTCTGCTCGTCGCATTCTTGCGGGCCGTCTGTCGAAGTCTTGCCCTCCGGGGCTGCGGCGCTCGCTCGGGCGCGCAGCATGCTCGCGACGTCCGCGAGCGTGCTGCCCACCGCGCGCGGCGCACGCTCGGGGCGGAGGTAGCGCGCGTCCTCGTCGTCCGCCGTGGTGGGCACCGGGGCGTCCGGGTGTGCCTCGGCCGAGGCCGCGGGATGTGCCGGTGACCCCTGCACCACGCGTCCCCCGCCGGAACGCCACGCGAGCGTCGCGTCGACGAGACGCCGGTACACGCCCGCGTCGAGCGGGTCGCGGAGCCACGCGTCCGCCGCCTCGGCGACGTGTCGCGCGAGACGTGCCTCCTGGTCCGTCACGTCCTCTCCTCTCGCGCCGTCCGTCGCGGGCGAGCCTAGCCCGGACGCCGTGCCGCTCTCCGTCGACGGCAAGGACGAGGGGTGCCGACGGCGGGGCCCCGCCGTGCGAACGGTCGCGCGACGCGCGACGGTGGCGTGCGGAGGTGGTCACCGTGGCCGACACGTTCCCCCGGATCGCCCAGGTCGTGCTCGACACGACCGACGCCCGCGCGCTCGCGGAGTTCTACCGCGGCCTGTTCGGGCTCGAGTACCGCGCGGGCGACGAGCCGCCCGCCGCGGGCGAGCCCGACCCCGACGGCGCGGACTGGCTCGTGCTGCGCGCCGCACCGGGCGGGGTCCAGCTCGCGTTCCAGCAGGTGGGGACGCTCCCGCCCTCGACGTGGCCCGACGACGGCGTGCCCCAGCAGCTGCACCTCGACTGCACCGTGCCCGACGTCGCGGAGCTCGACCGGCAGCACGACCGCGCCCTCGCGCTCGGGGCGCGGTTGCTGCTCGACCGGTCCGACGACCCGGACGAGCCGCTGCGCGTCTACGCCGACCCGTCGGGTCACCCGTTCTGCCTCTTCGTGGGCTGACGCGCGCGGTCGCCGCCCGTCGCCGGGCGCGGGATCATGCGTGCATGACCGCGACCCCGCTGACCACCGCCGAGCTCACCGACGTCTATACCGACCTCCATCGCCACCCCGAGCTCGCGTTCGCCGAGCACCGGACCGCCGGGATCGTCGCCGAGCGGCTGCGCGGGTGGGGGTACGACGTGCACGAGGGGATCGGCGGGACGGGCGTCGCGGGCGTCCTCGCGAACGGCGACGGACCGCGCGTCCTGCTGCGCGCCGACATGGACGGGCTCCCCGTCACCGAGCTCACCGGCCTGCCCTACGCCTCCACGGACACCGCGACCACGCCCGACGGCCACGAGTCCGGCACCATGCACGCGTGCGGCCACGACGTGCACGTGACGTGCCTGCTCGGCGCCGCGGCCGAGCTCGCCGCGCACCGCGACACGTGGTCGGGCACGCTCGTCGTCGTCTTCCAGCCCGCCGAGGAGGTCGGCGGGGGAGCGCGGGCGATGGTCGCGGACGGCCTGTTCGACCGGACCGGCGGACGTCCCGACGTCGTCCTGGGGCAGCACGTCATGCCCCTGCCCGTGGGCGTCGTCAACCTCACGGCCGGGCCGGCGATGGCCGCGACCGACTCGTTCCGCGTCACCCTGCACGGCAAGGGCGGTCACGGCTCGAGCCCCGAGTCCACCGTCGACCCCGTCGTCATGGCGGCCGCGACGGTCATGCGGCTCCAGGGCGTGGTGTCGCGAGAGGTCGGGGCGCGGGAGTCCGCGGTCGTGACCGTCGGGGCCCTGCGCGCCGGGACGCAGGCCAACATCATCCCGGGGTCGGCAGAGCTGCTCGTCAACGTCCGGTCCTTCACGCCGCAGGTGCGCCGTCGCGTGCTCGACGCGATCCACCGCATCGTCGACGCCGAGGCCGTGGCGTCCGGGGCACCCCGGGCCCCGGAGTACGAGGAGGTCTCGACGTTCGACCTCATGGTCAACGACCCCGCCGCCACCGAGCGCACCCGAGCCGTCCTCGCCCGCACGCTCGACGAGCAGCACGACCGCATCACGGCCGCGGGCGGGCGGGCAGCCGTCGTGTCGCTCCCGCCGCTGCCTGGCTCCGAGGACGTCGGCGACCTCGCGACCGCCGCCGGCGTGCCGCTCGTCTACTGGAACCTCGGCGGGTTCGACCCCGCGCTGTTCGCCGGGTTCGACCTGTCCACCGCGACGGGCATGGGCAACCTGCCCGACGGCGTCGCCCCGAACCACTCCCCGTACTTCGCGCCCGTCCCCGAGCCGACGCTCGACCTGGGCGTCGCGCTCCTCGTCGCCGCGGCGCGCGACTGGCTGCGGACGGCGTGACGTCGCCGCGCGACCGCGGAGTGCGCGCGTGGGTCCGCGGCTCCACCGGGATGAACCCGGGCTTCCCCTGAGCTGACCCGGGCTCTATCTCGGCGGACCCGGGCTCTACCCGGGCGGGCCCGGGGGCGCGTCGTCGGTGGGGTCAGGCGGACTTCTCGCGCGGGGTGCGGGCGCGCGCGGTCGTGGTGCGCGGCACGATCGTGGGATTGACGTTGTCCAGCACGACCTCGCGC